>JBBPIL010000017.1:0-1819 GCA_038040365.1 Actinomycetota bacterium | reverse complement strand
TGCTGCGCGGGAGTGGTAGTTCTCGGCGACTACGCCTGATCGCACGCTGTTCGTTGCGGAGTCGTGACGCTCCGCGTGTCACGGGCAGTAAGAGCAGCCATCTTGGCCGACGTGGCCGACGCTTATGACCTTGAGCGCCCCATACACGTTAAAAAGTCGCGAGCTTCCGGATGTCCGACACCGGCGACGTCGTACCGCCAGACCTCCTCCGATCTCACCCCCGGGAGTCCCGCCCTGCTCGAACCTCACGCCGGGCGGCCTCGTCGAGCGCGCCCATGCAGCCCTCTAGTAGTCGCCGTTCCAGCGCCGGGCCCAGGCGCGAAGCTCGCGGATCGCGGGGCGCAGCGCCTTGCCTTTGTTGGTCAACGCGTAGGAGACCCGCAGAGGCGTCCCGGCGTGGACGGAGCGCTTCACCACGCCCTCGGCCTCGAGCTCGCGGAGGCGGCGCGACAGGAGCCGGTCCGAGAGCCCGGGCACGGCCTGGGACAGCTCGGCGAAGAAGTGGGGACGCTCCGAGAGCGCCCAGATGATCGCGCCCGCCCAACGCTTGCCGACCAGCTCCACCGCGTGGTGGAATTCGGGACAAACGCGCACCGGGCGGCCGCTGGGCCGGGCCGGAGCGCGCTCGGCTTGCGAAAGCGCTGGTTCCACCCTCGACTGAGCTTAGCGAAGGGGCGGTCCGGGCCGGCGGGCTTGGTCTTAGAGGCCTTCGTCGGTGGTCGAGTTTGCGACCCTATAGACGTCGCAATTCGACCACCGACCACTAGGAGGGGTCAGCCTGCGCGGTCTCGCCTTCTCGCCCTCTTACTTTGCCTCCACCCTTCTGCTGCGCCGACCGGATGGCGCAGGACCGCTGGTCGACTTCCCGGTCGACAGGATGGAATCATGCGTTCGTGTTGGCGGTTTTCACGATCGCCGTAGTGCTCGTCGTCGTTGTGGCGCTGCTGCTCGTCGGGTGGTCGCTCTGCTACCGCAGCGTCTTTCCGTGGGGCAACGCACGCCGGCGAGCCAAGGACGACAGGTATCTCATCAACGCGTGCGCGTCTGGGCTCGTACCGCGGTACCGACGGGTGAACCGACGTCTGCCGGCCGACCCGCGGTGCCGCATATGTCTGGTGCCGTTCGCGGGGGTGGGACGTGTGTTGCGGGTGCGGCCGTCCCGGAAGAACCCGAACTACTGCATGAGTTGCTTCGAGATGGCGCCCCTCGGTGCAAGCGACATGGATGTCGGCGTGCTCTTCGCCGACCTCCGAGGCTTCACGTCGTGGTGTGAGGATCAGACGCCAGAAGCCGTTGAACGCGCTCTCAATCGCTTCTACACAGTGACGACCTCCGCTGTCACCGACGCTGACGGCCTCGTCGACAAGCTTATCGGGGACGAGGTGATGGGCCTCTTTCTCCCGGTCTTTCCCACGCTCGGCGACCACACATGCGAGGTCATGCTCACCGTGGCGGAGCGCATCATCTGCCGCCTGAACGACGCCACCAGCGGGGCGGCGGCCCTTCCTGTCGGCATCGGCCTCAACTTCGGGACCGCCCGCGTCGGCAACGTCGGCGCTGGCGAGGTCAAGGACTTCACCGCAGTCGGTGATGTCGTGAACACAGCCGCGAGACTGCAAGACGCCGCCCACGCCGGCGAGATCGTGGTCTCCGAGGTCGTCTACGAGCGCATCAGACGTCGCTATCCACAGGCGGCGCCCACGCCGTTCGACCTCCGAGGCAAAGCTGAACCAGTCCTCGCGCGAGTGCTCGCGGTCGACGACCACTAGATGATTGATTCCTAATTCCCGCCGCCGCGGCTCCGCGGAGCCGCCTGGGG
>JBBPIL010000016.1:0-41924 GCA_038040365.1 Actinomycetota bacterium | reverse complement strand
GCCTCGCGCGCCTCCTCCGCCGACATGCGCTCGCCGAGCAGGAGCATCTCGTTCGTCTTCTTGCGCGGCACGTTGCGGTAGATCAGCGCCATGATCATGAACGGGAACAGGCCGACGTTGATCTCCGGCGTGCCGAAGCCGGCATCCTCGCTGGCGACAATCAGGTCGCAGGCCAAAGCGATGCCCAGCGATCCAGCGAGCACGTGACCATTGGCGGCGACGATCGAGGGCTTGCCGAGTTCGCCGATGAGGCGAAAGAGGGTCAGGAACCGGTCGGTGCCGAAGTGCTTGTCGACGGTGGGGGCGTCGGCTCCGAACCCCCCCAGGTTGGCGCCTGAAGAGAAGACCTTCTCGTGCGAGGAGGCGAGCACGACACAGCGGACCGCATCGTCGTCGCGCGCCGTCCGCAGCCCGTCGGCGAGCTCGTCGAGAAGCTGGGGCGAGAGCGAGTTGCGGGTCTCGGGGTCGTCGAGGGTGATCGTCGCCACGCCCAGGTCGGCGGCCGCGTAGCGGATCTTCTCGTAGTCAGCCATAAGTAGAAAGTATTACTCTATACTCCGCGCGAGCTTAGCACGGGTTCCGACCGTCAAGCGACCCATTCGTTCCACCCCGGCAACCGAAGGAGAGGCGAGCAGTGGAAGCAGCGACCGTCCTCAAGCCCGACCACGCGGCGACCCGCAAGCACCTGCTGTTCACCCACGAGCACGAGGACCTGCGCGAGTCGATGCAGGCCTGGGTGCAAAAGGAGCTCCACCCCCACCGCTTCGAGTGGGAGGAGACGACCTGGCCCAGCGAGGTCATGCGCCGCGCCGGCGAGCTCGGGTTCCTCGGCCTCTGCTTCGGTGAGGAGTACGGCGGGCAGGGCGGCGACTACTTCTACTCGCTGGTGCGCGCGGAGTGCATGAGCTACTCGGGCTCCGGGGGAACGAACATGGGCTTCGCCGTCCAGACCGACATGGTGCTGCCCCCGATCCACCTGCTCGGCACCGAGGAGCAGAGGCAGCGCTACCTGGTGCCGGGCATCAAGGGCGAGAAGATCGGCTGCCTGGGGATCACCGAGCCGGGCGCCGGCTCGGACGTCGCGGGCATCCGCACGAAGGCGGTCAAGGACGCCGACGAGTACCTGATCTCGGGGTCGAAGACCTTCATCACCAACGGGGTTCGGGCGGACTTCATCCTCCTGGTGGCGAAGACCGACCCCGATGCGCGTCACGAGGGCATCACCCTGTTCCTGGTCGACCTGCGCGACGAGGACGGGAATCTCGTGCCCGGGTTCGAGGTCGCGCGGAAGCTGGAGAAGATGGGCATGCACTCATCCGACACCGCGGAGCTCTCCTTCGAGGAGGTTCGGGTGCCGGCTGAGAACGTGCTCGGCGAGATCGGCAAGGGCTTCTACCACATCTCCTGGGAGCTCCAGGGCGAGCGGATGGTGGCCGCGGCCGGCTCCGTCGCCGGCGCCGAGCGGATGTTCGAACGGACGCTGGCGTACGCCAAGGAGCGCGAGGCGTTCGGGCGGCCGATCGGCAAGTTCCAGGCGATCCGCCACAAGTTCGCCGAGATGGCGACCAAGATCGAAGCAGCGAAGCAGTTCAACTACGTCGTCGCCTGGCGCTACGCCAACGGCGAGTACCCGGTGCGCGAGATCACCGAGGTGAAGCTGTTCACCTCGCGGATGTGCTGCGAGGTGGCCGACGAATGCGTCCAGATCCTCGGCGGCTACGGCTACATGAAGGAATACGAGATCGAGCGCGCCTACCGCGACGTCCGCCTCAACCGAATCGGCGCCGGCACCGACGAGATCATGCTCGACATCATCGGGCGCTCGTACGGGCTGTAGGCGCCGGGCGCAGCTCCCGCAGACGGCGCCAGCCGAACTTGGTGTGGTCCATCAGCGGACGGACCTGACCGTGGACCAAACTCCCTCGCGCCCCCTTTCCGGAATGTGGACACGAATGTGGACACAAATGTGGTCATTGACGACATTTGTGGTCACTCGAGTTTCGCCATTTTGGCACCACATCCGCGGCTGTCCTCGAGCACGGAGCCGATTTCAGGTCAAGTGGCCACGCACGGAGCCGCTCGAAACTCGGCTGAGAACCGACGACTGGAGTGTTTGGTGCCCATGCGGTACACAATCCTCCATTCGATAGGTAGCGTCGCCATCGGCGCCCTCGGCGCCCTGCTTCCTGCTTCCATCGGGAGGGCTTGTCCGCGGGGTGCCGGGGGCGTCATCGGGAGGGGGGGAGGGGGGGGACGGGCGGGCGGTCTCGATGAGACAATCGGTCCCGTCGGCAATCTCGATCACATCCACTCCTACTACGAGGCGCTGAACAGCGGCGACGTCGAGCTGGTCGCCTCGCACTTCACCGACGACGCCGTCCACTACTACACGCGCCTCGGTCCTCACCAGGGCGCTCGGGGCATCGGCGAGAACGCGCGCTGGGCCATCGACAACCTCGACGGCCAGTGGTGGTTGGAGCACGGCATCGAGCAGGGCAACGAGGCCGTGATCGAGTGGACGATGACCTGGCGCGACCAGGAGTCGGGCGAGAGACGCCTCAACCGCGGCACCGAGTGGTTCCGGCTCCGCGACGGCAGGATCGCCGAGGTGCGCGCCTACCATCATGGCGACCGCAAGAACCCCCGCGGCGACCTGCTCGGCTTCGACTTCGCCGACCGCGGCTACACGACGCTCGAGAACTAGCGGCCTGTATAAGGACCACGGCGATGCACGTGGTCAAGGACACCGGCGTTCGCGCTCCCCCGCCGCCGTTCACGGATGAGCACGAGGAGCTGCGCGAGACGGTGCGCCGGTTCGTCGGCAAGGAGATCGCCCCCCACGTCCACCAGTGGGAGGAGGCGCGCGAGTTCCCGCGGGAGCTGTTCGCTCGCTGCGGCGAGCTCGGGTTCCTCGGCCTCAAGTTCCCCGAGGATTACGGCGGCCAGGGCGGGACCCCCGTCCACGACGCGGTCTGGATCGAGGAGCTGTCGCGCTCGGGCGGCTCGGGCGGCGTCGCCGCCGGCCTCAACGCCCACGCCTCGATCGCAATGCCGCCGGTTTTCAACTTCGGCACCGAGGAGCAGCGCCAGCGCTGGATCGTGCCCGGGATCCGCGGCGAGAGGATCGGCGCGCTCGGGATCACCGAGCCTGACGCGGGCTCCAACGTCGCCGGGATCCGGACCGCCGCCCGCAAGGTCTCCGGCGGCTACGTCGTCAACGGCTCGAAGACATTCATCACCAACGGCGTCCGGGCGGACTTCCTGGTCTGCGCGCTGAAGACCAGCCCCGAGGGCGGCCACCGCGGCCTCTCCTTCCTCATCCTGGAGCGAGAGATGCCCGGCTACGAGGTCACCCGCAAGCTCGAGAAGATGGGCTGGCATGCCTCCGACACCGGCGAGCTCAGCTTCACGGACGTCGAGGTGCCGAACGAGAACCTGCTCGGGGCCGAAAACGGGGGCTTCCACCTGATCATGGCCAACTTCCAGTGGGAGCGATTGTCGATGGCGCTCGCTGCCGTTGGCGGGATGCAGAGGGTCTTCGAGGTCACGCTGGCCTACGCGAAGGAGCGGGAGGCATTCGGTCGACCGGTGGGCAAGTTCCAGGCGATCCGCCACAAGTTTGCCGAGATGGCCACCAGGATCGAGGCCTCGCGGGCGCTCACCTACAACGCGCTGCGCCTGTTCGCCGACGGCCAGGACGCCATTCGCGAAGTGACGATGGCCAAGCTGCTCACCCAGCGCGCGATGCTCGAGGTCGCCGACGAGTGCCTGCAGATCCACGGCGGCTACGGCTACATGCGCGAGTACGGGATCGAGCGCGCCGTCCGCGACGCCCGCCTCGGCCCGATCGGCGGCGGCACCGACGAGATCATGAAGGAGATCCTCGGCCGCCAACTTGGGCTCTGATCCGGGCCGAGCGAGCTAGGCTCCGAGTCGATGGCCACCACCACGGCACCCGCGGCCAGCTACGCCCTCCCGCAGGAGTTCCTCGACTTCCGCGAAACGATCCGCAAGATGGTCGCGGAGCGCGTAGCGCCGCGGGCGGCCGAGATCGACGCCAAGGAGGAGTACCCCCGCGACCTGCGCGAGCTGTTCGCCGAGCACGACCTGTTCGGGCTCCCATTCGAGGCCGAGTACGGCGGCACGGGCACCGGGACGCTGATGCTCAACATCGCGATCGAGGAGGTGGCCACGGCGTGCGCGTCGAGTGCGCTGATGCTGATGATCCAGGAGCTCGGCACGCTGCCGATCAGGCTGTTCGGGACCGAGGAGCAGAAGCGGCGTTTGCTGCCGAAGTGCGCGGCCGGGGAGTGGACTCCCGCCTTCGCGCTCTCGGAGCCGGACGCCGGCTCCGACCCCGGCGGAATGCGCACCCGCGCGGTCCGCGAAGGCTCGGACTGGGTGATCGACGGGACCAAGAACTGGATCACCAACCTCGGGATCGCCGACTTCTACGTGGTCTTCTGCGTCACTGATCCCGACGCCGGCCACTCGCATGGCATCTCCGCCTTCATCGTCGAGGCCGACCGTCCCGGCTTCTCAGTCGGCAAGCTCGAGCACAAGATGGGGATCCGTGGCTCCCCGACCGGCCAACCGATCTTCGACGGCGTCCGCGTTCCGGCCGAGAACCTGATCGGCGAGGTGAACGCCGGCTTCAAGGTCGCGATGGCGACGCTGGACCGTTCTCGACTGGGCGTCGCCGCGCAGGCCGTCGGCATCTCGCAGGGAGCGACCGACTACGCCGCCGCCTACGCTCAGGAGCGCCGCCAGTTCGGAAAGCCGATCGCTTCCTTTCAGGGGATCCAGTTCAAGCTGGCCGAGATGGAGACCCGCACCGCGGCCGCAAGGGAGCTCAGCTACCGCGCCTGCGCCAAGGTCGACGCGGGCGAGGGCGACATGGGCAAATACTCGGCGATGGCGAAGCTGTTCGCGTCCGACACCGCGATGTGGGTCACCACCGAGGCCGTTCAGGTCCTCGGCGGCTACGGCTACGTCAGCGAGTACCCCGTGGAGCGGATGATGCGCGACGCCAAGATCACCCAGATCTACGAGGGCACGAACGAGATCCAGCGGCTGGTGATCGCTCGGGCGCTCACCTAGGAAGAAGCCCGCCCTCCACCCGCCAGGAACTCGTCCAGGCCGGCGCGGGCGCGGCGGCGGACCGCGGCGCGCAGCAGCGGCGTCCAGCCAAGCAGCAGGCCAGGGATGCCCAGCGCCTGCCGCGACCAGCGATGGAAGTCGAACTCGTCGCGATGCTCGGCGATCAGCCCGTCCGCGAAGCGGAATGAGGCACGAACGTCGTTCTCCACCCGTCTGCCGGTTTGGGTGAACGTGTAGTGGGCGACCCAGCGGGCGGAGCCTCGGTCGCCGTCCGCCTCGTGCTCGAGCAGCTCCACCTTCAGGTCGTCGGCGCGGCCGGTGAGCATCCGCCACATCGCGCCGGGCTCTTCGCCGCGCAGGTCAACGAACACGGGGTCCGAGAAGCGGGCATCGGGCGCATAGAGCCCCGCCATCGCGCCGCCGTCGCGGGCAGCGAAAGCGGCGTAGAAGCGGCGGATCAGCTCGGCATTGTTTGGAGGCACGAGGCGACGCTAACAGGCCGTCGCCGACCGGGCGTCCGTGCCGAGGCAGCCCAGATACGGTTCCCACTCACAAACGAGTGCTTCGAGAGGAGAACGAGCGTAGATGGGACTACTTGACGGCAAGGCCGCGATCATCACCGGCTCAGCGCGCGGGATCGGCCGGGCGACGGCGGAGCTGTTCCTCGGCGAGGGCGCCAGGGTGCTGATCAACGACATCGACGGCGAGGTCGCCGAGCAGGCGGCGGGCGAGATCGAGGGCGATACCGCGGTCTTCGCCGGCGATCTGACCAAGCCCGGCGTTCCCGAGGAGCTGGTCGCAAACGCCAACCAGGCCTTCGGCCAGGTTGACATCGTGGTCAACAACGCCGGCTACACCTGGGACGGCGTCGTCCACAAGATGAGCGACGAGCAGTTCCAGGCGATGCTCGACATCCACACGATCGTCCCCTTCCGCATGATCAGGGCGCTGGCGCCCCACTGGCGAGAGGCGGCCAAGAAGGAGGCCGGAGAGGGCAAGGAGGTGTTCCGCAAGGTCGTCAACGTGACCTCGATCTCGGGGACGATGGGCAACGCCGGACAGGCCAACTACTCGGCTGCGAAGGCGGGCGTGACCGGGCTCACGAAGACGATCGCCAAGGAGTGGGGGCAGTTCAAGATCAACGTGAACGCGGTCGCCTTCGGCTTCGTGGAGACGCGCCTCACCCAGGCGAAGGAGCAGGGTGAGGCGATCGAGCGCGAGGGCGAGAGGATCGAGATCGGCGTGCCCGAGCAGCAGCGGGCGATGGCCTCGATGATCATCCCGCTCGGGCGCCCTGCCCAGCCGGACGAGGCCGCCGGCCCGGTCCTGTTCCTGTCCTCGCAGCTCTCCAACTACGTCCACGGGCAGGTGCTGAACGTCACCGGAGGACAATTCGGCGGCATGTACGCCTAGCGGCAAGCGCTCGAGAGGAGTGGTCAGATGCCAGTCAAGCTCCACCGCTGCAGCAACATGTGGGTGAAGGTCGAAGGGCACCCCTGCTGGAGGGTGCAGAAGGCCCTCGACGAGGCCGGGGTCGAGTACGAGGTGGTCAAGCACTCCGGGTTGCGTCGCGGAAAGCGGACCGAGTACATCGAGCTGACCGGGCAGAAGCTCCTGCCCGCGATCGAGCTCGAGGACGGCACGGTGATCCGCGAGGAGTCGAAGGACCTGGCGGCGCGGATCCGGGAGGGGAGGCTACGCCAGGGGAGCGGCCCAGCGTAGCCGGGTCCGGGCCGATGCAACCGAGGGAGCCGGGGCCAATCGACGCCGGGTGTCGCCCGCGCTGATACGGTTCGCTTCACTCGAGAGGCTTAGGGAGCACGGCGATAGCGCCACACGGAGGAGGAGCAGCAGGACCATCGCGCCGCCGGCGCTGGCTGGTGCCAGCGGGCGTCCTGGTGACCCTGCTAGCCGTCGCCGGGGTCGCCACGGCAACCCATTTGGCTGTCGACACCGAGGACCACACGACCCTCGAGCAAATCCTCTCGGCCACCAATCCGAGCGCCGCCTACACGACCCTGGCGGCGGAGCAGGTCGACGAGGAGTACGTCGTCCGTGATCCCGACGGCGTTGGCCAACCGACCCGCGCGCAGCGGCGGCGCTCGCTCGCCTACTTCTCTCAGCTGACGGACTTCCAACTGGCCGACGAGGAGTCTCCGGCGCGGGTGGAGTTCCTCGACGAGGTCGCCGGCCAGGGCGGGGCGACCTCGGCGTGGCGTCCCTGGGAGGCCCTGACCCCGTTCATGATCGACGACTCGATCCGGCAGATCAATCGGTTCGTCCCCCACAGCCCGGTGCCGCAGGGCAATGGCGTCGGCAACCCGATGGACCTGGCGCTGATCACGGGCGACCAGGCCGATAACCAGCAGCGCAACGAGATGATCTGGACGCGGGCGCTCCTGGAGGGCGGCGTGACCATCAACTTCAACTCAGGCCTCACCGACCCCGACGCCTACTCGGTGACGAACCTCCCCGACCCCGATTGCCAGGCGTTCGTTACGCAGGAAGGCGGGCAGAACCAGGCCGCCGCCGAGGCCGCCGGATACACGGGCGTCCAGGACTACGCCGACTACCCCTCGCCCCCGCCCCCAAACTTCTACGACCCGAATCAGCCCACCGGCGACTGGGCCGCGTGGCCGGAGTACACGGGGCTCCTGGACCGCGCCCAAATGCTCTCCCTCACCCCGGCCGGGCTGAACGTCCCCTCCTACTGGGTGAACGGCAACCACGACGTTCTCGTGCAGGGGAACGAGGACGCGAACCAGGCGTTCGAGAACATCGCCACCGGCTGCTTCAAGGCGCTGGGGACAACCATCGTGCCGGGAAGCATGCCTGGCCCCGACGCTCTCGATCCGAGGGTGCTGCTCTCCCCGACCGCCGCGGGGATGCTGGTCCCGCCCGACCCGTTGCGGCGCTTCGTCTCGAAGCAGCAGATCAAGGCGGTCATCGGCGCCAACAACGTGGACAACAGACACGGCTTCAACTTCGTCAACCCGCAACAGAACCAGGCCTCAAACCACTCGGCCTCCCACTACGCGTGGAATCCGCCGCAGACGCCGGGCGTCCGCTTCATCGCCATCGACACCAACTCGGAGGGCGGCATTGTCGGCGAAGGCCCGCAGAGCGGTTCCTCGGACGGGAACCTCGACCACCCGCAGTTTCTGTGGCTCAGGAACGAGCTGAGCAAGGCGGAGAACCAGGGGAAGCTGATCGTGATCTTCGGCCACCATCCCGTGCGCACCATGAACTCGGCCGTTCCCGACGAGGCCACAGGAGAGTGCACGGGCGTGCAGCACAACCACGGCGACACCCCCGAGCACGACACGAACCCCGGCTGCGATCCCGATCCGCGCATATCGGAGCCCCTGCACTTCGGGAATCCGGAGCAGGCCGATGGCCTAGGGAGCAACGCCCAGACCTTCACCGAGCTGATGGCCGGGCACCCGAACGTGATCGCCTACGTCGCGGGGCATACTCACGAGCACCAGCTCCTACCCTGCGGAACCCCGCGCTCGCTCAGCGGGGGCAACAGACGGTTCTGCGGGGATCGGGTCTGGTGGGAGATCAACACCGCGGCGGTGGCCGACTGGCCGCACCAGCACCGCCTGATCGACGTGATGGACAACCGCGATGACACGCTCTCGATCTTCGGCACCGTCCTCGACCACGCCTCCCCCGCGACGGCCCCGGATCCCGGAAGCGCCTCGAGCTTCCTCGCCCGCCAACTCGCCGCAATCGGCCGCACGTTCGGCTTCAACGATCCCCAGAGCGGCCCGCCCTCCGGTGAGGGAGATCCGCTGTTGGACAAGAACGTCGAGATGCTGATCGACGATCCGCGCCGGGCCAACCTCAGGATCACGAAGACCGACGACCCAGACCCGGTGAGGATCGGCAGCATTCTGAGATACAAGCTGAAGGTGGAGAACCTGGGCCCCGCGCCCGCAACCGCCGTGACTGTCAGGGACCGCCTCCCGAGCCAGTTGCAGCTCGTCTCGGTGAACACGAGCCGCGGATCCTGCTCGGTATCCGGCGCCACCGTGACCTGCAGGCTGGGCGACATGCCCGCTGTCGTCGGGAATCAGCAGGTCGTGATCGCGGCGAGGGTGCAGGGGGGTCCCCGGACGCTCACGAACACGGCCACCGCGGCTTCGATCACCGACGACCCTGTGGCTGCGAACAACACGGACACCGAGAGCACTCGGGTCATTCGATAGCGCTAAGGCTGGGGCAGCGTCGCCAGCGCCTGGTCGATCCTCTCGACCAGCCGCTGATCGCAGTTGGAGCCCTCGAGGTCCTCGGCCAGGTCGCCGAGGAACAGCCCCATGTCCAGGCCGGTCTTAAGAGGCGCGGCGGGCTTCTCGCGGGCCAGCTCGATGAGGCGGTCAGTGGCGGCGAAGGCCCGGCCCTGTTCCTCGGCCGAGGGCGGCTTACTCTGACCGGTCAGTGAGAGCACGAGGTGCCCGCAGTAGCGCCCGACGGTGCGATCCGACCGGGTGACGAGGGCCTGCTCATCGGCCGTCAGCCGCTTCGCCGCGCTGCCGGTGGGTGTCGTGCCCGCAGTCCCCGGCGAATCGCCGTTCCCGCACGATGCGATGGCCATGAGGGACAGCCCCACGGCCGTGGCGAGAGCGGGTCTCATTCGCGGGGCTTGCGCACCTCGGCGAGCGGCTCCCCGGACTCGCCGGTGGCCCCGGGCGGCGGCCAGGAGCCGAACCAGTTGTCGCGGGCGCCATCGATCGTGATCACGCACCCGGAGAGGAAGTCTCCCCCGGGGGAGGCGAGATAGGCGATCAGCCAGGCCATCTCCTCGGGCGTGCCGAGCCGTTGCAGGGGCACCGTGCGGACGACGTTCTCGGCGACCTCCTTGGGGTATTTCGTACGCAGGACCTCGGTGTCGAACTGCCCGGCCGCCACCGCGCAGAGCTTGACGTTGAAGCGCGCCCACTCGATCGAGAGCGTGCGCATCATGTTCTCGACCGCGGCCCGGGCGGCCCCGGAGTGCGCCATGCCCGGCATCCCGTGATGCGGCGAGAGGGTGACGCTGATCACCTTGCCGGAGCGCTGCGGGATGAACGCCTTGGTCGCCGCCGCATGGGTCATCTGCCAGGTTCCCTGCACGTTGAGCTCGATCACGGTCCGGAAGCCCTTTGGGCTGATCGCCTCGGCGGGGCTGAGGAACTGGCCGCCGGCGTTGTTGACCAGCACGTCGAGGCGACCGTGGCGTTCGACGATCCCGTCGAACAGGCCCTCCACCGCGTCGGAGTCGCGGATGTCCATCGACTCGGCCTCCGCGGCTCCGCCGGCCTCGCGGATCGCAGTCACGGTGTCCTCTAGCGGCTCGGGGCGCCGCCCGCAGCCGACCACGGTGGCGCCGAGCGCCGCCAACTCGAGCGAGGTCGCCCGCCCGAGGCCCGTGCCCGCCCCCGAGACGGCACACACCTGGCCCTCCAACAGTCCCGGTCGGAAGATCTGCGAAGTCGAGGGTGACACCGAGGTGAGCTTATCCGCGGCAAGGCCGGACCCGGCCCGCCGCCGCGGTCCGCCGTTAGCCGGGTTCGCCCCGCTACGCTGACCGGCCGATGAAGCTTCACGCCGAACCGAAGCCGCTGACCGAGCCGCTCTCCGGCGGCGCGCGGGGAACCACGGTCACCGTCGAGCCCCTGCTCGGCGGCGAGCTTGACTCCCCGCGTGCCCTCTTCGAGCGCCCCGGGGGCCGCCTGGAGACGCTGAAGGTGCTCGGCGTCGGCACCCCCCGCTCCAGGTGGTGGACCGTGCCGTGTCCCGCCTTCCTGATCCGGCATCCCGACGCCGGGCCGGTGCTCGTGGACACCGGACTGCACCCGTCGGTGGCCGCGAAGCCGCGCGAGAACATGGGACGCGTGTGGGCCCGGTACGCTCGGCCGCGGATCGAGCCCGGCCGAGATGTGCCCGCCCAGCTTCGCGAACGGGGGATCGAGGCCAGGGACGTTCCCTTGGTCGTCATGACCCACCTGCACCAGGACCACGCCTCGGGTATGTGCGAGTTCCCCAACTCCACCTTCGTGATCGCCGCCGCGGAGTGGCACGCAGCGACCACGGACCCGCGCCCGCTGCTGCGCGGCTACCGGCCGGCGCACTACGACTACGTGTTCGACTACCGGACGCTCAGCTATGAGGGCCCGGACATCGCCTCGTACTCGACCTTCGGCCGCACCTTCGACCTGTTCGGCGACGGCGCCGTGCGCCTCGCATTCACGCCCGGGGACTCTGCGGGCCACCAGTGCGTGATCGCTCACCTGCGCGACCGCGACTTCGTGATCGCGGGCGACGCCATCTACACCCACGGCCAGCTCGACGACGCACCGGAGCCGCCCCGCCCGCTCGACCGCCACACCTGGCGCCGCTCACGCCAAGAGCTGGCGCTCTTCCATCGCTCCTACCCCCAGGCCGTGATCGTGCCCGGCCACGACCCGGAGCACTGGCGGACTCTGGATACAAAGTACGAGTGAGCGGAGGGGCGGCCGGCTCGGGCTAGCGAGGCTGGCCGGCCGGGACCTGGTGCTCGGTGCGGGCGCCGATCCCCTCGCGCAGGGCCTTGACCACGCCCCGGCGACCCTTCTCTTCAAGCGCCGCGTACATCTCCCGCACCGGCTCGAAGACCCGCTCCGCGGCCTCCTGTGCCTGCTCGCGCGAGGGGCGCTCGACGGCCTCGAAGGTCAGCGGCTCGCCGTACTGGATCGTGACCTTGGGGAACTGAAGCTTCCTCCACCCCCGGACGCCCTTCGAGCCGTGGATCGCCACCGGCACCACGGGGACTCCCGACTCGAGCGCCAGGTAGCCGACCCCCGGTCGCGGCTGACCGAGCCCGCCCGTGCGCGAGCGCCCTCCCTCGCAGTAGATCAGCACGCAGCCGCCGTTGTCGAGGATCGCATGGGCGGTGATGAACGCCTCCTGGTCCTTGTGGCCCCGGCGCACCGGGAACACCCCGCCGTGGGAGATGATGAAGGTGATGGCGGGGTTGGCGCCGAACAGCTGCGACTTGCCCATGAACCGGACCCTGCGTCGCAGGTAGACGGCCGCGAAGAAGTGGTCCCAGTTCGAGAGGTGATTCGGGGCGAGGATCACGGGGCCGGACCTGGGAACGTTCTCGGCCCCGATCGCCCAGGCGCGGTAGACGAGCATGGCGGGGGGTGTGAGCACGATCCGCACCAGGCCATAGACGCCGTCGGGTTCGCGGGTGCGAGCGCGCTCGTGGAACCGCGTGAAGTACTCGGCGGGACGGGGGTCCTTGTAGACCTGGGGCTTGATCTCGGCCATGGGCGATGGAGCCGGCAAGAGCGGGCTCGTGCGTGTCCTACCCCTGGGGGGCGTTGCGGTTACGCGACCAGCTCGCCGGGGCCAGCTACGTCCCCTCCGCCCAGCCCTTGGCTCGCTCAACGGCGCGGCGCCACTCGCCGAGCAGCGTCTGGCGCTCGTCCTCGCCCATGCGTGGCTCGTATCGGGCAGCCTCGCGCCACATCGCCTCGACCTGCTCGGCGTCCCAGACGCCGCTGGCGATCCCCGCCAGGTAGGCGGCGCCCAGCGCCGTCGTCTCGGAGATCTCGGGGACGACCACCGGCGCACCGAGCACGTCCGCCTGGAACTGCATCAGCCAGCGATTGGAGACCGCCCCCCCATCGGCCTTCAGCACCTCCAGCGCCTCCCCGGCGGCCGCCTCCTGCGCCCGCACCGCGTCGACGGTCTGGTAGGCGATCGCCTCCAGGGCGGCTCGCGCCAGCTGGGCCCGGCCGGAGCCGCGCGTCAGGCCGACGATTGTCCCGCGCGCGTAGGGATCCCAATGCGGCGATCCGAGGCCGGTCAGCGCGGGAACGAAGTAGACGCCGTCGTTCGAGTCGAGCGAGGCCGCGAGCCCCTCGCTCTCGGGCGCCGAGCCGATGATCCCGAGCCCGTCACGAAGCCACTGGACGGCGGCGCCGGTGATGAACACCGCCGCCTCGAGCGCGTAGTCGGTCTGGGAATCCAAGCCCCAGGCGACCGTGGTGAGCAGGCCCTCGCCGGGCTCCGGAGCGTCGCGACCGGTGTTGAGGAGCACGAAGCTCCCCGTCCCGTATGTGTTCTTGGCCATGCCCGCCCGCTGGCAAGCCTGGCCGAACAGCGCCGCCTGCTGGTCTCCCGCGATCCCGGCCACCGGGACGTCGCCGCCGAAGACGCCCGTGCGGCCGTAGATCTGGGCCGAGGGAACCGGCTCGGGCAGGTTGGATGGATCGACCCCGAGGAGATCGCACAGGTCGGCGTCCCAGCACAGCTTGCGGATGTCGAAGAGCATCGTCCGCGAGGCGTTCGAGTAGTCGGTGACGTGGCGACCGGTGAGCTTGAAGACGAGCCAGGAGTCGATCGTCCCGAAGACAGCGCCACGCGCCGCCTCGACGTTCCGCTGAAGCCATTCGAGCTTGGTGCCCGAGAAGTAGGGGTCGATGACAAGCCCGGTGCGCTCCCGCACCAGCCCTTCGTGCCCGGCGGCCCTGAGCTCGTCGCAGCGCGCCGCGGTGCGGCGGTCCTGCCAGACGATCGCGTGATGGACGGGCTCGCCCGTCTCCGGGTCCCAGGCGACCACCGTCTCGCGTTGGTTGGCGATCCCGATCGCGTCCAGCTCGGCGCCCTGGATCCCCGCGTCGACGATCGCCTGCACGGCGATCCGTCGCGTTACCTCCCAGATCTCGGCCGCGTCGTGCTCGACCCAGCCGGGCTCCGGAAAGTGCTGCTCGAACTCCGAATAGGCGCGCCCGGCGATCCGGCCCTCGCGGTCGAAGACGAGGCAGGTGGTTCCGGTCGTGCCCTGGTCGATGGCGAGGATCAACGGGCGCGAAGCCTAGTGGGGCCTCTCACAGTGAGGCTGTGGGCTTGCCAGCTCAAGCTAGCGCCTCGAGGCATAGGCGCGCCCGAAGTCCCGGAGCTGGCGGGCGCGGTGAAGGAAGCCGCCGACGCTGCGGCCCGTTGCCCTGTGCTCGAGGTCGAGCTCGACCTCGCGCAACCGGAAGCCGGCGCGCACGGCGTCGATCGTCATCCCGGTCTCCATCCCGTAGCCCTGTGCGAACGGCAAGACGGCACGCAGCACCTCGGCCGCAATCGCCCGCTGGCCGGAGATCGGGGCCTCGGCGCGATAGCCGCAGCGGCGCTCGATCGCCCAGCGGGCGAAGCCCAGGGCAATGCCGAAGCCACCGCCGACGCGATCCCTGAAGGCCCCCACGGCAAGATCGCAGTCGCCCCTCGCAACCGCCTCCACCAGGCTCGCCAACTCCCGCGCCGAGGGACCCAGATCGGCGTCGCAGAGCAAGAACGTGGGCGGATCTGCGTCATCGACGCGATCGAGCACGGTCTCGGCTGCGGCGGTCACGTTGGCGCCCTTGCCGCGGGGCTTTCGGCGGCTGACGACCCGCACGCCGCGTGAGCGCGCCAGCTCGCCGGTGCCATCGCTCGAGGCGTCGTCCGCCACCACGATCTCAGCGCCCGGAAACGCCCCCGCGAGCGCTTCCAGCGTGGCCCCGATCCGGTCCGCCTCGTTGTGTGCCGCGACTATCACCACCGGGTTGCCTGTCGGTTCCGCGGACAAGGCCGGATATTGTCCCCCGCCGTGTCGTGCTCATGTCCCCAGCCCCGCCCGCGCTCATGAGCACCAACGTCGAGGCCCACATCACCGGAACCGTGTGGAAGGTCGAGGTCTCGGTCGGCGATCAGGTCGACGAGGGCGACACGTTGGTCATCCTCGAGTCGATGAAGATGGAGATGCCGGTCGAGGCCGAGGACCCCGGCACCGTCACCGAGATCCGCTGCGAGGAGGGCCAGTCGGTTCAGGAGGGCGACGTCCTCGTCGTCCTGGGATGAGGGGCGACCCCGCCGCCCAAGGGGGCAACGGCGAGGGAGGCGGAGAGCGCGTGTCTCTCGCCGGCGGGAAGCTCGTCCTCGATCACCCGGCCGAGGCCGTCGCCCGGCTGACAATCTCGAATCCCGAGCGGCGGAACGCCCTCGACCACGAGATCCTCGAGGCGCTCGCGGAGGTCCTGCCGGGACTCGACCGGGGAATCGAGATCCGCTGCGTTGTCATCACCGGGGCCGGCGAGGTCTTCTCGGCCGGCTACGACATCGCTGACATCCCCGAGGAGACCTTCGCCACCGACGCGGAGGCGCTCGTCGCCCATCCGTTCCAGGCCGCGATGGAGGCGGTGAGCGCCCACCCCTATCCGGTGCTCGCGGCGATCAACGGGCACTGCCTCGGGGGAGGCCTCGAGCTCGCGATCCGATGCGACCTGCGCCTGTGCGCCATGGGCGCCAAGCTCGGCATGCCCCCGGCGAAGCTCGGGCTGATCTACGGACACACCGGCCTCCAGACGTTCATCGATGTGGTGGGTCTCGCTCGCACGAAGGAGCTGTTCCTGACCGGCCGCAACCTGAGCGCCCCGCGGGCGGTGGCGATCGGCCTCGTGCACGACACCGTCCTCGACTCCAAGCTCGAGGTCACTGCCCTCGAGCTGGCCTCCGAGGTGGCCGCCAACGCCCCCCTCTCCCTGAGGGGGAACAAGCACGCGATCGAGATCCTCAACTCCTACTCCCGCCTCACCCCGGAGCAGGAGCGCGAGCTGATCGAGCTGCGGCGCTCGTGCTTTGGCTCCGAGGACTTCCGAGAGGGCATCCGAGCCTTCGCCGAGAAGCGAAAGCCCGAGTGGCGGGGGCGTTAGCCGGCGCCCGCCTCAGGGCGCGGAATGGAGGCGGCAGCCCGAACCGGCGCAGCTTCGCAGCTGGTCCAGGCGGGCCGCGAGCCGTAGCCTGACGGACGCGTAGGTGGGGGCGTTGTGGCGACTGCGAAGCTCGAACGGGTCGTTCTTCAGGTCGTAGAGCTCCCTCTCGCCAGTGCGGTGCTCGGCGTACATGTAGCGCTCTGTCCGGATCGCCTCGAAGCTCGGCTCCTCGATCAGGAGCTCGCGTCCCTGCTCGATGCCCGGCTGCTGCGCCACCGGGATCAGCGAGCGCCCGTCCATCACCAGGCCGGGGTCCGCGTTCGCCAGATCGACGATCGTCGGCGCCAGGTCGGCGTTGATCGCGAGGCTCCGCACCTTCACCCCGCGGGGGATGCCCGGCCCGCGCATCACCAGGGGCACCCGGATCGACTCCTCGTAGATGTGCTGCTTGTTTTTGGGGATCCGGTGCTCGCCGTGGAAGTAGCCGTTGTCAGAGGTGTAGATCAGCACCGTGTTCCAGAGCTCGCCCTTCGCCCTCAGCGCATCGACCATCTTCTTGACGCCCTCGTCCACCGACAGCAGCGATTCCAGCTCGCAGCGGTACTTGCGCTGGATTTCCGCGATCTGATCCGCGTTCAAGCGCGGGCGGTTCCGGACCTTGGCAGGCTTGTCGAACACGGACGGCTCATTGAAGTTCGGGGACCTTGGCAGCGGCTGGAAGTCGAACGCGTGGGCGTGGCGTGGCGCCGGCTTCGCTGAGGCCTGGCAGTTGCCCGGCGGATTCGGGTTCGGAGGCTCGCCAACATGCGGCGCCGTGTAGGTGAGCCAGAGGAAGAACGGCCGCGCCAATGGCGCCCGGCGGTTGACGAGATTGACCGCCTTTCTGGTCAGCACGTTCTGCTTGAAGTCGGCAGGGTCCTGGCCGTACCTGACCAGGGTGCCGTTCTCGTCGAGCGTGTAGCCGTACACCTTCTGGTTCGCGCCGGTGCGCCACTCCGACCAGCCGCGCGGCACGAGCGGGCGGAACACGTAGCCGTTCAGGTACCTGCCGAACAACGCGGTGTAGTAGCCGGCACGACGAAGCCAGACGGCGAGGTTGTTATTTCCGTGCAAGGCCTGAAAGCGGCCGAAACCGCCGTTTGGCGCCTGGTTGCCGAACACGCGGTGGTTGTGCATGTACTGGCCCGTGAGGAAGGTGGCGCGCGAGGGGCAGCAGAGGGAGTGGTTGACGAAGCTGTTCCGGAACGTCACCCCGCGGTCCCCGATCAGCGAGTTGACGTTGTCCATCACTCGCATCGACTTGAGCGCCTGGTCGTCGGTCTCGATCACCACGATGTTCGGTCGCGTCTGGGCCGCGGCCGCCTCACCGATGCTCGTCGGCGGCGTTCTGGAGCCGGCGACCGCCAGCGCTCCGGTCACCGCCACGGCGGTGAAGACCGATAGGAGGAGGCGACTCCGAAGCCATGTGATACGCCTCGGTTCGCGCCGCCGTTGCCTCCTCATTCCCTGCGAACGTACCAGCCAAATGGGGGAACCAAC
This sequence comes from Actinomycetota bacterium, assembly GCA_038040365.1. Lineage (GTDB taxonomy): Bacteria > Actinomycetota > Thermoleophilia > Solirubrobacterales > 70-9 > AC-56. The sequence continues at coordinate 24,573 of JBBPIL010000016.1, read as the reverse complement.
ATGTTGGGCTAGTGCGAAAAAAGGCTGGCCCGCAGGTCCAGCACGCGCTGGACGGAGTCCTCGAACGGCCCGCGCGCCAGCTTCCCCGAACGCAGCCTGCGGCGGAGCGCCCGCCCGGCGCGAGCGGCGCTACGGTGATCCGTGAACAAGAGCAGATCCGTGCCGGCCTTCGCGGCGGCGACACCGACCTTGGCCGGCCCGCCGAAGTGGCGGGCCGAGACCGTTTCGAGCGCGTCGCTGATCGAGACGCCCCCGAACCCCAGCCTGTCACGAAGCTCCCGAGTCGCGATCCGCTTCGAGAACGCCGCCGGCTTGCGCGAGAAGTGCGTGTAGATCGCGGTTGAGATCATCACCATGTCCCCGCCGCTGGCGACGAATGCGCGGTAGGGCCGCTCGTCGATCCGCCGTAGCTCGCCCCGCTTCGGGCGGATCCGCTGGACCGCGAGGTCGGTGTTCTCGGCCGCCGCCCCCAGACCCGGGAAGTGCTTGCCGGTCGCCGCCACGCCCCGGCGCTCGATCGCGCTCGCGAACGGGATCGCCGTGCGGATCACGCGGCGTGGCTTGCCTCCGAAGCTCCGGTGCTGGGCGCGGATCGCGCTGCCGCGCCGACCGACGTCGAGCACCGGCGCCAGGTCGACGTTGACGCCGACCCGCTTCAGGTTGCGCGCCGTGCGTGCACCCTGGTGGCGGCTGTAATCGGCGCCTCGGCGGCCCATCGCCTGCGCGGAGGCCTCCGGCGCTCCCGAGAGCCGCTTCACGAGGCCGCCCTCCTGGTCGATCATCACGAGCAGGGGATCGCGGAGGCCCTTGGGCCGGTGGATCGCCTGAAGGCGGCTGATCAGCCTGCGGGCGTGATCGCGGCTGCCGAGGTTGTCGGAGAACAGGATCACGCCGGCAGCCCGCCCCTCGCCGATCATCCGCTTGACCGCGCGCGGCGGGTGCCGGCCCTCGAACCCGGCGACGAGCCGCCCGCCCGCGAGCCGCCGCGCGGTCAGGTCGCCGGCGTCGGTTCCCCCGGTGGTCCCGTCGGCGAGCGCCACCCAAACGCCTACTCCGACTGCGACGGCGGTGAGGCCGGCGACGGCACGTCGCCTCCAGAAGGTCAGCTTTCCCGGCAGGCGACGAATCTTATGAGGCGGCGAGAGCGAGGAGGCGCCTCCCAGGCGGAGTGACTCGCCTGGGTTGCGCCTCCTGGCCCTGCCGCTTCCTCCCTCGTGGCAGAGAACACGGGCTCGGGCCGAAAGTAGCGAACCGAGTTGGCCGTCCGAGGCGCCGCCTAGCCTTGCCTGCTATCGGCCATGGAGGCCCGATGCCGCCACTGATCACCTTCGACGAGGCCATGGAGCTGGGCGGGATCTCCGAGCGCGACGAGATCGCCGAGCTCGTCGAGCGCGCTTGGAAGGTGCGCAGGGAGCGGTTCGGCGAGTCGACCGACATGTGCTCGCTCGTCAACGCGAAGGCCGGAGGGTGCGCGGAGGACTGCGGCTTCTGCGCCCAGTCGCGCTATGCCGAGGCGGACACGCCGATGCACGCGATGATGGACGCCGAGCAGATCCTCGAGCACGCCAAGGCAGCCGAGGCGGCGGGGGCGCACCGCTTCTGCATGGTCACCCAGGGCCAGGGGCTTTCGAAGCGCGACTTCGAGAAGATCGTCGATGGCGCCCGGATGGTCGCCGAGCAGACCAACTTGAAGCGCTGCGTCTCGATCGGCCACATCTCGGCCGATCGCGCCCGGCGGCTCGCCGACGCGGGCGTGCAGCGCGTCCACCACAACGTCGAAACCGCGCGCTCCTACTACCCGGAGGTGACGACCACGGTCCGCTACGAGGGGCGCACGCGCACGATCGACGCCGTCAAGGATGCGGGGCTCGAGACCTGCGTCGGCGGCATCCTCAATCTCGGCGAGTCGCCCCGCCAGCGGGTGGAGATGGCCTTCGAGCTGGCCGAGATCGATCCCACCTCGGTGCCCATCAACCTGCTCAACCCGAGGTCCGGGACCAAGTTCGGCGACCGGCCGCTGATGGATCCGTGGGAGGTCGTCAAGTGGGTGGCGATCTTCCGGCTGATCCTCCCGGACGCTCTCTTCCGCCTCTGTGGTGGGCGGGTCGAGAATCTCGACGAGCTGCAACCGCTGGCCGTCAAGGCGGGCCTCAACGGGGTGATGATGGGGAACTTCCTGACCACGCTGGGCGCCGAGCCCGCCGACGACCGGGCGATGTTCGAGGAGCTGGGATTGAACGTAGCCCGGCAGCCCGACAACGGCGCCAACCCCCGGCCCGACAACCGTTCCGGTTGGCTCGACGGGGAAACGCCGGCGACCCCGATCGACGAGCTCGTCGACAGCCAGGCCGAGGCCGACTTCTGGGATCCATCGACCCAGCTCCGGGTGATCAAGAAGAAGCACAAGCCACCCCCTTACCCGGAGCCGGCCGGATGGGGCGACTAGGTCCGTGAGTGACGTCGCCGACCGGCTGGAGGACCTTCGCCGGGCGGGGCTGTATCGCCGTCTGCGGCTGATCGAGAGCCCGCAGGGGCCGCGGGTGACGCTCGACGGCGCCGAGGTGCTGCTGCTTTGCTCCAACAACTACCTGGGCCTCGCCGACCATCCTCGTGTCCGACAGGCGGCAGCGGACGCCGCGGAGCGGTTCGGCGCCGGCGCCGGCGCTTCCCGCCTGGTCTCGGGGAACATGTCCCTGCACCGTCGCTTGGAGGAGCGGCTCGCCACCTTTGCGGGATACGAGGCGGCGCTCTTGTTCGGATCGGGCTACCTGGCCAATCTCGGAACGATCGCCGCGCTGGCCGGCCGTGGCCAGGTCGTCTTCTCCGACGAGCTCAACCACGCCAGCATCATCGACGGCTGCCGGATCTCTCGCGCCGAGTGCTTCGTCTACCGTCACGCCGACCTCGAGCATCTGTCCTGGGGGTTGCACAAGCAGGGCCGCGACGGCGCGCTGATAGTCACCGACGCTGTCTTCTCGATGGATGGGGACGTCGCCCCGATCGCCGAGCTGCTCGACCTGGCGCGCCGCCACCGATGCCTCCTCGTGGTCGACGAGGCGCACGCCACCGGCGCGCTCGGTCCCGGCGGAGGCGGGGCGGTCGCCGAGGCCGGGCTCTCCGGGGAGGTGGACTTGATCGTCGGCACGCTCGGGAAGACGTTGGGAAGCTACGGCGCGTACGTCTGCGCGAGCGCGAAGGTCGTCGATCTGCTGATCAACACCGCGCGACCGTTCATCTTCTCCACCGCTCTCCCCCCTCCCGTGATCGGTGCCGCGCTCGCGGCGCTCACCCTGCTCGACGGGCAGCCGGGAATGGTCGAGCAGTTGCGCCGCAACGGCGCCATCCTGCGGGACGCCCTGGCCGGCCACGGGCTCGAGGTGGGCGCCTCGCGCACCCAAATCGTTCCGGTGGTCGTGGGGGAGGCGAGGCGGGCGATGGCGCTCTGCGAGCGGGCACTCGAGGGACGGGTGTTCGCTCAGGCGATCCGGCCGCCGACCGTGCCCGAGGGAACCTCGCGCCTGCGCCTCTCGGTGATGGCCAACCACAGAGCCGACGAGCTGTGCGCGGCCGCACACGTGATCGCGCACGCGGCCCAGGAGCTCGGGATCGCGGCCGAACAGCCCCCAACCCGGCACTCTGCCCCCCTGAGGCGTGCCGCCTGACTCGACGAAAGCGCCTTTCACCATCTATCTCCCGGTCAAAGGCGGTTTCGTACGGACTGGGGTGTAGGTGCGGGGCTTCTTCGTCACCGGCACGGGCACCGAGGTCGGGAAGACGGTGGTCGCCGCGGTGGTCGCGCGCTCACTGGTCGCCGCCGGGGCCCGGGTCGCGGTGTTCAAGCCAGCCTCGAGCGGCTTGGAGGACGGTCGGGAACCGGACCACGTCCTGCTCCGCCGCGCCGCCGGCTCGACTCAGCCGGACGACGACATCGCGCCCTACCGTTACGAGGAGCCCCTGTCCCCGCACCTCGGCGCGGAGCTGGCCGGCGAGCAAATCGATCCCGCGCGGCTGCAAGCAGCCGCGCGGCGCGCCTCAGGACGTGCGGACTTTCTCGTGGTCGAGGGGGTGGGTGGGCTGCTGGTGCCGCTGACGCTCGGTTACCTGGTGCGTGACTTCGCTCGCGAGCTTGGCCTGCCGGTCGTGATCGCGGCCGACCCCGGGCTGGGGACGATCAACCACACACTGCTGACCATCGAGGCGGCGCGAGCGGTCGGCCTCGAGCCGGCGCTCGTCGTGCTCACGCCCTGGCCCGGCGACCCGTCTGTCGTGGAACGCTCCAATCGCGAGGCGATCGCGCGGCTGGGCTCGGTTCAGGTCGAGCCCCTACCCGAGCTCGATCTCGGTGCTCCCGAATCATGGCCGACTCTGAGGCCCGGCGATTGAGCTCCTCCATCCGAGCCGATTCCGCCGCGGCTCCATCTAATGTCGGTTGAGATGAGGGATCGGCAGGCGTCACTCGGCTCTCCCTCAACGGCCGTCGGCGCGCTCGACCAGCGCCACCTCTGGCACCCGTTCACCCAGCAGCGGGACTGGTGCCGGGAAGAGCCGCTCGTGATCGAGCGCGCCGATGGCGCCGAGCTCGTGGACTCGGAGGGAAACCGCTACATCGACGGCGTCTCGTCGCTTTGGTGCAACGTCCACGGCCATCGTCATCCCCTGATCGACCAGGCGGTGCGCGAGCAGCTCGACCGCGTTGCCCACTCGACCATGCTCGGCCTCACCCATCGCGGCGCGGCGGAGCTGGCGGCGCGCCTGGTCGACCTCGCCCCGCCCGGGCTGGATCGCGTCTTCTATTCGGACTCGGGGTCGAGCGCAACCGAGATCGCCCTGAAGATGGCGTTTCAGTATTGGCAGCAGCGCGGAGGACAGCACCGGCGGCGCACCTCCTTCGTCTGCCTGCGCGACGCCTACCATGGCGACACCCTGGGGGCGGTGTCCGTCGGCGGCATCGACCTCTTCCATGCCGCCTACTCCCCCCTCCTCTTTCAGGCGCATCGGGTGGAGCCCGGAGACACGGGGCAGCTCGAGCGCGTGCTCGATTTCCACTCGGAGGAGACCGCGGCGGTGATCATCGAGCCGCTGGTGCAGGGCGCTGCGGGGATGCGGGTGCATCCCCCCGGGTATCTGCGTCAGGTGCGCGAGCTCACCCAGCGCCACGACGTGCTGCTGATCTGCGACGAGGTCGCCACCGGCTTCGGGCGCACCGGGACGATGTTCGCGTGCGAGCAGGAGCGCGTCGCGCCGGACCTCCTCTGCCTGGGCAAGGGGCTCACCGGCGGCTACCTGCCGCTCGCGGCGACGCTGACCACCGAACGCGTCTACGAGGGATTCCTCGGCGCCCCGGAGGAAGGCCGCACCTTCTTCCACGGGCACACGTTCACCGGCAACCCGCTCGCCTGCGCCGCCGCCCTCGCCAACCTCGATGCCTTCGAGTGCGAGGGAACGCTGGTCCGCCTACAGCCGAAGATCCGCCTGCTCGGCGAGCTGCTCGGCGAGGTGGCGATGCTGCCCGAGGTCGCCGAGGTGCGCGGGCGGGGCTTCATGGCCGGCATCGACCTGGGAGAGCACGACCCGGCGCTTCGCCTCGGCCATCGGGTGGCGCTCGAGGCACGCCAGCGCGGAGCGATCGTTCGCCCCCTCGGCGACGTCGTCGTCCTGATGCCGCCGCTGACGATTCGCAAGCACGACCTCCAGCGCCTGGTCGAGGTCGTCGCCGCGTCGATCCAGGCCGCCTTCGTCTCCGTCTACGGGCAGAAGCCCACCGCCAACCTCGCCGAGGCCGCCTAAGAGCGCCTTTCACAATGACGGTGTGCCCGGGGCGGTCCAGAACCGAGCTGGGCGCCGCACGGGGACGAAGCCAATAGCTGTGCCTATTGGCGAGGAGCCGGGTGGCGATCCAGCGACGGTGCTGGGCCGCATCCGGGTGCAGCGTTTCATTGTGTAAGTCGCTCTAAGAACGTCGCTCTGGATGCGCCTGCGGGTTGGGTCCCGGCCCCGCGGGGCCGATATTGAGTGTGATGAAAGCCGTGCCAGCGCGTAGTAGGGACGTGAACGAAACCATGGCCGCCGCCGCGAGCGAGATCCCGACTGACGCGGACGTCGCCTTCGATGAGCTCTACAGGCGAGATCGCGACGACGTCCACTCCTACGTCGCCGGGCTGCTGCGCGACCGCTCGGCGGCCGAGGACGTCACCGCCCTGGCCTTCGAGCGCGCCTACCGGCGCCGCCGGAGCTTCAACCCGAAGCGCGGGACGCGGCGCACCTGGCTGTTCGGGATCGCCCGCAACGCGGCGCTCGACGAGCTGCGACGCCGCCGGCGCCAGGCGACGCTGGTCGCCGAGCCGGTCGACGAGGCGGCGATCCCGCCCGAGCAGGGAGCCGAGGTGGCGATCCGGCGCGCGGCGCTGCGCGCGGCGCTCGCTTCGCTGGCGCCGCGCGAGCGCGAGCTCGTGGCGCTCAAGTTCTTCGCCGGCCTCACCAACCCCGAGATCGCCGGCGTGATCGGGATCTCGGAGACGAACGCCGGCACCCGACTGCACAGAGTGATCGAGAAGCTGAGGAGGGCCTGCGATGAAACTGCGTGAGCGCGAGATGCCGCTGGATCCCGAGGTCGAGCGCGAGCTCGAGGCGATCGACCGCGGGCTCGGAGGCGAGCCGGTCGACCCCGACCTCGAGGGACTCGCCGAGCTGGCCCGGGCGCTGCGCGAGGAGCGAGTCGGCGCGGAGCCCGGCTTCGCGGCTCGCCTCGATCAGAGGGTCGCGGACGGATTCCCGCGCCCCGGCCGCCTCGCGGGACTGCGCAAGAGGCTGACCGCCGCGCCGCCGCGCCGCATCCTGGCCCCGGCTGGGGCCGCGGCGACGCTGCTCGTGGTCGTCGGCGTGGCGGTCAGCCAGAGCGGCGAGATCGGGGGCGGAGACGATGGCTTCAGCACGCAGCCGGTGCCGCAGCCGGCGGACCAGCCCACCGTGGGGGAGGACGCGGCCGGGGGGGCGCCGGCCACCGGTGAGGCCACAGAGACCGGACGGCTCGGCGGGCAGACTACTTCGGGGGTCGTCCAAAGCAGCGGACGTAGCGCCAGCGAGGTTCCCCCCGCCAAGCGCAAGATCGCCCGGCGCGTCGACCTGGCACTGTCGGCGTCACCCGACCGCTTCCGGGACGCGGCCGACGGCGTCCTCGACGTGGTCCGCGATCACCGCGGCTTCGTCGTCCGCTCGAGCGTCTCGGGGAGCGATCCCGACGTGACGCGGTCGCAGCTGGGTCACGCGAGCTTCGAGCTTCGGATTCCCGCCGGGGAGCTGCCCGCCGCCATGGGCGACCTCTCCGACCTCGGCCACGTCGTCTCGCGAACCGACGGGACCAGGGACATCACCAGCCGATTCGTGTCCGTGAAGAAGCGGATCGCCGCGCTCGAGGAGACACGCCAGAATCTGCTGCGCCAGCTCGCCGAGGCAGTGACGCCGATCGAGCAGGAGAGCATCAAGCGTCGCCTGGCGATCGTCGAGGAGCAACTCTCCGCGGCCCAAGCGGACCTGGGCGCCGCCCAACAGCGCGTGCACCTGGTGCCCGTCAGCGTCACGATCGACGCTGACCCCGCCCTCGCAGGCGACGGCGACGCGGGTGGCTGGAGCCTCGGCGACGCTGTCGGCGACGCCGGCAAGGTCCTCTCGGTGACCGCTGGCGTGCTGCTGGTCAGCGCCGCGGTGCTCGGCCCGCTGGCGATCCTGGCGGTTCTGATCTGGCTGGTCGCCCGAACCCTGGCGCGCCTGCGGCGCGAGAGAGCGCTCGACCAGATCTAGGTCGCTACTCCTCGTAGGGCTCGAAGTCCGCCTTGCGGGCGCCGCAGACGGGACAGAACCAGTCGTCGGGGATCTGCTCGAAGGGGGTGCCCGGCGGGATGCCGCCGTCGGGATCGCCCTCCTCGGGGTCGTAGATGAAGCCGCAGGAGGTGCAGATCCAGATCTGAGCGGTCTGGGTGTCGGTGGGCATCGTGCGCCAGCTTACCCAAGCCTCGTAGTGGACGGCCCACTAGGGTGGCGCGGTGATGGCCCCGGCAACTCCGCGCCCCGCCGCCTCGCTGATTCTGCTGCGCCGGAGCGGAAAGCACCGCCAACGTGGGGTCGAGGTCCTGCTCGTGCGGCGCAGCCCGGAGGCGAGTTTCATGCCTGGCGTCTGGGTGTTCCCGGGCGGCGTGGTCGAGGCCGACGAGTCCGTGGCCCCCGAGGTCGAAGCCGAGGGCGGTGCTGCCGACGCCGAGGAGCTGGCGCATCGGGCCTGCGCGGTGCGGGAGCTCCACGAGGAGGCCGGGATCGAGCTGTCCGCCGACGCCGAGCTGCGCCCCTGGTCGCGGTGGGTCACCCCAGAGGTCGTGCCGGTCCGCTTCGACACCCGCTTCTACGTCGCGCTCGCGCCACCCCACTCCCCGCCGCGCCCCGACGGCGCCGAGACCACCGAGGCTGCCTGGATCTCGCCTCGCGAGGCGCTCGACCGCCAGGCGGCCGACGAGCTGTCGCTCGTCTTCCCGACGATCAAGCACCTCGAGTCGCTGCTCCCCTACTCGAGCGCCGAGGAGGTGCTGGCCGCCGCACGCGACCGCCGGATCGAACCGATTCTGCCCCGCGTCGTGGGCCAGGATGAGGGGCGCCGCGTGGTCCTGCCCGGCGAGCCCGGATACTGACCCTCGCGCGGTCGACGGGCGGGCTATGTTTCGCCTGTGACCGCCACCCTGCCGCCGGAGGTCCGCGAGGTCTTCGAGCGATTCATCACCTGCGAGTACACCACCATCGACGCCCGCCAGCAGCCGATCGTCTGGCCGGTTACGCCTTACTACTCGTCCGGGGCGCCGACGCTCGACGCCAGCACCGGGTTGGGCTATCCGAAGAAGGCCAACGACGCTCGTCGCAACCCGCACGTGGCGCTTCTGTTCTCAGACCCGACCGGCTCGGGGATCGAGAGCGGGATGCAGGTGCTCGTGCAGGGGGCGGCCGAGGTCGATGACCGCGACTTGACGGCGAACCGCAAACGCCACGCGCGTGAGTCGGCAGTCAAGCTGCCACGCGCGAGGGGGGTGCGAATACCGCGCCTCCTGCACGGCGTGTTCGGGTGGTACGTCAACCGCATCTACATCAAGGTTCGCCCCGAGCGCGTCTTCGTGTGGCCGGCGGGCGAGGTCACCCAGGCGCCCCAGATCCACGACTCGCACTTGGAGGAGGTGCGCTCCGGCCAGAGCGAGGAGCCACTCGAGGCGCACGAGCCTCCCACGGGCGGCGCCCTGGCCTGGGACGAGCGCCTGGAGAAGCTCGGCGACCGCTACCAGACGGCAGTGCTGGCCTGGGTGGCCCCGGATGGCTTCCCGCTCGTAGTGCGCCTCCCCGTCAGCCTCGACGCGGGCTCCCGCCAGGTCTCCCTCGGGGTCGAGCCCGCAGGCCTGCCTCTGGCCGAAGGCCTCGCTTGCCTCACGGCCCACGACCACGACGCCGACTTCGGCTGGCGGGAGAACTTTCAGGTCCGTGGCGACCTGGTCCGAACCGGCGATGGCTGGGCGCTCGCGCCGCACAAGCTCGTAGGCGGACTCGAGCTCCCGAACCAGGGCGTCCTGGGCAGCTACGGGCCCACCCTGCGCAGGTCGATCCGCTTCTACCGAACGGCACGGCGGGAGTCGCGCAAGCGCAAGGCCCAAGCCGCGGGCAAGTGAGGCCCCACTAGCTCAGCTGCTTGGGAACGGCTCGAGGCCGGCGTGCCACGGACCCGCCGGGTAGGTGTGGATCCCCGACTCCTCCACCTCCTTGCGCACCCGCTTGAACAGCTCGCCGCCGTTGTCGAGCGCGGCCTCGAGCTGTTCGCGGCTGAGGTCGCCGAGCCGCCAGAGGAACCACAGCTGCTGCTCGGAGACGCCGAAGTCGATCTCGTCGTCGATCGTCGTCACCCACTCCAGGAACGCGGGGCTGAAGACCTCGCGGAGCGCGACCGGGTCGTACTCGCTCGGTACGGTTGCCAGGAAGCGCTGGTTGAAGTCCAGGCTCTCGAACTCGACCTTCCGGCGCGAGGCGCGTTGCATCACCAGCTCGTCGGGCCGGCGCTCGATCGACTCGACGTTGAAGGGCGGCATCACCTCCGCCAAGTCGGGCACCTGCGACTTGGCCAGCACGGCGCCGGGAAGCACAGCCTTGGAGAACAGCCCCCCCTCCTCCCGCTCATCGGCGTCGCAGGAGGCGCCCCAGAAGCCCTCAGCGAGCTGCCCGGTGATCCGATTGGTCCCGCCGGGGCAGAGCGCCACCGGCCCGCCCACGGGGTTGATGCCGCCGACCGGCTCGTAGACGAGGTCGCGGTCCCTGGCCACCGCCTGCACGGTCTGGGCCCAGGCCCGGGCCTCGTCGCTCGTGCTCATCTCAGCACGGCGACCCAGGCCGTCACAGCGCCCGGTGGAACAGCTCGACGAAGTCGTCGGCGGTCGGCTCGCGCGGGTTGACCAGCGTCGACCCCTCGCCCATCGCGTCCTCGGCGAGCTGCGGTATGCCCTGCTCCGGGACGCCGACCTCCGACAGGCGCCCCGGTAGACCGAGGCGCGCCCGCAGCTCACGGACGTGATCGGCGAGCGCCCGTCCGACCTGCTCGCCGCCACCGCGGGCATCGACCCCGAGAAGCTCGGCGGCGCCGCTGAACTGGTCCGCCACCTCTTCGCTGGCCACGGCGTTGAACTCGATCACCGGCGGCAGGTTGATCGCGTTCGCGACCCCGTGCGGGACGCCGTAACGGGCCCCGCACGGATGCGACATCGAGTGGGTGATCCCAGTCGCGCCGAAGCCGGTCGGCGCGATCGCCAGGTTGGCGGCGACCAGCATGTTGCCGCGCGCCTCCTCATCCGAGGCGTCGGCGGCGGCGCGCTCCAGGTTGTCGCGGATCAGCCGGATCGCGTGAAGCGCATAGGCGTCTCCATGCGGGCTCCACTCGGTCGAGGTCACGCCCTCGACTGCGTGGGTGAGCGCGTCCATTCCCGTCGCCGCGGCGATTGGTGCCGGCAGGGTCGCCGTCGATTCGGGATCGAGGATCGCCAGGTCCGGGGCGAGCGGGAAGTCGAGGATCACGAACTTGATGCCCCGCTCGGAGTCCTTGATCACCGCCACGGGGCTCGCCTCCGAGCCCGTGCCGGCGGTCGTGGGAATGGCTCCGAGCGGCGCCAGCCGCAGCGGCCTACCCATCCCGTCGCGCTCGCGCGGCAGCCCGAAGATCCCCTCCCACTCGGGAATCGTGCCGCCGTGGCTGAAGACCACGTTGGCGGCCTTGGTGGTGTCGATCACCGATCCGCCACCGACGGCCAGGAAGCTATCGGCGCCCTGATCCTTCGCCTGCTCCGCACACCGCATGACCACCGCCGTGTCGGAATCCTGCGGGACGTCGTCAAAGACGCCCACGACCTCGAGTCCGCCATCGGCGACCCCGGCCTCGACCTTCTCCACCAGCCCCGTGCCCCGGATCACCCCGTCAGTGACCACAAGCACCCGCTCCGCGCCCTCCTTGGCGAACTCGAAGCCCGCGCTCGCGATCAGCTCACGTCCGGAGACGACCCGCGTCGGTGCGGCGAACTGGTAGAAGTCCTTGAAGGTCAAGCCTCGATCAGATCGGAGCGACCCTGGGCCTCGAGCTGGGCCTTGTAACGGGGAAAGACCGGCTTCGTCAGCGGCACCAGCTTGAGGATCTTGGCCACCGGCCCCTTGGCCTTGATCTGGCCTCGCGCCAGCGCCACGGTCACGTTCACCTGGCCGAGCCAGAACCGGTGCGCGGTGTCGGCCTCCATCGACATCACCACCTCGGGCTCCATCTCGGACTCGCCGAAGTCGACGTCGCCCGGCTGGCCCTCCTGGAGGCGCACTGTGATCGTCGACTCCGGCTGGCGGTACGCGTAGCGCACGATCGTGTTCGCCTTGCGGAACTTCGGCGCCAGCTCCTCGTCCTCCGCGAGGTCGACGAACAGCTTGCCGAGCGTGTCGTAAACCTCCTGGGCGTCGTTGAAATAGGCCAACTCTTCTCCTCTCCTCTGCTCGCGGTGCCGCCGTGGGCGCGTAGCGAGATCCTATGCTCCCGCGCCCGCGGTCGAGTTGCGACGCCTATAGCGTCGAAACTCGACCACCGGCGACCGTATGGCCCCGTGCGCCGGCTCCGGGGCGCCTATCCTGCGGCCATGATGGGCGCTCCGGGCACAAGCCACGACTACGACTGGCTCGTGATCGGCTCGGGCTTCGGGGGCAGCGTCTCGGCGATGCGGCTCGCCGAGAGGGGCTACCGGGTGGGTGTGGTCGAGTGCGGCAGCCGGTTCGGCGACGACGATTTCGCGAACTCGGCCTGGAACCTGCGCCGCTACTTCTGGTTGCCGCGCCTCGGCCTGCGGGGCATCTTCCGCCTGACGCTGTTCAAGGACGTGTTCATCGTCTCCGGGAATGGGGTCGGGGGTGGCAGCCTTGGCTACGCGAACACCCTCTACCGCGCGCGCCCCGCGTTCTTCGCAGACCCCCAGTGGGACGGCCTCGCCGACTGGGAGGGCGAGCTTCGGCCTCACTACGACACCGCCGAGCACATACTCGGGGTCACCGAGTACGAGGGCATGACCCCAGCCGACGAGCTGCTGCGCGAGTACGCCGCCCAGATCGGCGTCGCAGAGACCTTCAAGCCGACCCGAGTCGGGATCTTCTTCGGCGAGCCCGGCAAGCAGGTGCCCGACCCCTATTTCGGCGGCGAGGGCCCGCCGCGATCCGGCTGCATCCGCTGCGGGAGCTGCATGGTCGGCTGCCGCCACGGCGCCAAGAACACGCTGGTCAAGAACTACCTCTGGTTCGCGGAGCGGCAAGGCGCCGAGGTCCTGCCCGAGCGACAGGCGATCGAGATCCGCCCCCTGGAGGCGCCCGACGGCTCCGACGGCTACGCGGTCACCACCGTGCGTCCGGGGGCTTGGCTGCGACGCCGGGAGCGGACCCTGACGGCCCGCGGCGTGGTGGTCGCCGCGGGCGCGCTGGGCACGAACCAGCTGCTCGCCGACTGCAAGCACAGCGGGGCGCTGCCGCGCCTCTCGGCGCGGCTGGGGCACCTGGTGCGGACCAATTCGGAGTCGATCCAGGCCGTGACCGCTCCCGACGACAGCCGCGACTTCGCCCGCTCGGTCGCGATCACGTCGAGCATCTATCCCGATCCCGACACGCACATCGAGGTGGTCACCTACGGGCGGGCCGGGGACGCGATGAGCGGCCTGTTCACGACCATGACCGGACCCGGGACCCGGGTCACGCGGCCGCTGAAGTGGATAGCCGCGATGACTCGCCACCCCCTTCAAACCGCCCGCCTGCTGTGGCCGGGCAAGTGGTCGCAGCGGACCGTGATCCTGCTGGTCATGCAGTCGCTCGACACCGCGATGCGGCTGCGAGCGAGCCCCCGGCGGCTGGGGCGGGGCGTGCGCCTCCAGACGGAGCAGGACCCGAAGCGGCCCAACCCCACCCACCTCCCCGCGGCCGAGCGGGCTGCCCGCTGGTTCGCGGAGCGCACCGGCGGCATTCCGCAAAGCGCGCTCACCGAGTCGACCCTCAACATCCCCACCACCGCGCACATCCTCGGCGGCGCGGTGATCGGCGCCGATCCCTCCAGCGGCGTCGTGGACGCTCGCAACCGGGCTTTCGGCTACGCCAACCTGTTGGTCTGCGACGGGGCCGCGGTGCCGGCCAATCCGGGCGTCAACCCGAGCCTCACGATCACCGCCCTCGCCGAGCGGGCTATGACTTTCGTCCCCCCACGCCCAGGCGCCCAGCAGCCCCACGACCGGCCTGCGGTGCCGACGAGCTGACCCGCCCGCCAGCGTCGCGGCTGGCTGCGGCCTCGCCGGCTACCTCGACGGGCCGCGGCAGCCCGACATGGAACCCCTGCGCGTGATCGACCCCATACTCGCGCACCAGCTCCAGCGTGGCCTGGTCCTCGACGAACTCGGCCACGGTCGTGATACCGAGACCCCTGGCGACCTCGACCATCCCGCGAACAAGCACCTGGTCGACCTCGCTGACCGGCAGGTTGCGGATGAAGTCACCGTCGATCTTGAGGAAGTCGAGCGGCAGGTGCTTGAGGTAGTAGAAGGAACCGAAGCCGGCGCCGAAGTCATCGAGCGCGAAACGGCATCCGAGCCCGCTCAGGGCCGAGGCGAACTCGCGCGCCTCCGTCATGTTGGCGGTCGCCGCTGCCTCGCTCACCTCGAAGATCAGCCGGCGGGGATCGACGCCATGCTCGGCGGCCGTCGCCCCGATCATCTGCGGAAGCTCGGCGTCGCCGATCGAGCGTTCCGAGACGTTGAGCCCGAGGTTGACGTCGCTGCCGAGGACGTCCCCGCGCGCCATCAGCTCGATCGCATTGCGGATCACCCAGCGGTCGACCTCGACCGCCTGACCGGAGCGCTCGGCGGCTACCAGGAACGCGCCGGGTGGAATCGGGCCGTCCTCGCCGTTCATCCGCACCAGGACCTCGTACTGGGAGACCTGTCCCGAGCGCAGGTCCAGGATCGGCTGCAGCGAGAGGCTGAATGCGTCTCGCTCGAGCGCGCCTCGGACCCGGTCTGACCAGGAGGGGCGCGCCGCGGTCAGCGCCTCCCGCTGAGGCGCGGGCGAGTAGACCGCGAACCGGTCGCCCCCAGCCTCCTTCGCCTGATACATCGCGATGTCGGCGTTCGACAACAGCGCCTCGGAGTCCAGCCCCTCGCCCGGCTCGAACAGCGCCACGCCGATGCTGGTCGTGACCCGCACCCTCCGGCCCGCCACGAAGACCGGGTGGCCCCGGAGGGCGTCGAGCATGCTGGAGGCCACGGTCCGTGCGTTCTCCGCGTCACCGTACGGCAGCAACACCGCGAACTCGTCCCCGCCCAGCCGCGCCAGGACATCGCTCGAGCGTAGCCGCCGGGCGAGCGCGAGACCCACCGTCCGCACCGCGTCGTCGCCGGCGCCGTGCCCGAGGCTGTCGTTGATCTCCTTGAAGTTGTCGAGGTCGAGGATCAGGACGGCGCCGCCCTGGCCGTAGCGCTTGCTGACCTCGACCTGGTGGGCGAGCTCCTGGATGAAGCGCCGCCTGTTGAAGAGCCCCGTGAGCACGTCGTGATCGGCGAGGAAGCGCAACCGGGACTCGAACTGCTTACGCTCGGTGATGTCGCGGGAGATCGCCGCGGCGCCGTCGACTCGGCCTTCCGGGCCGATCACGGGGGACACCGACAGAGAGACCTCGATGGCGCCCCCGTTCTTGTGGCGGCGGACCGTCTCATTGTGCTCGATCCGCTCCCCACGGCCGATCTGCTCGAGCATCTCCTCCAGCTCGTGGTGGCGGTCGTTCGGCATCAGCAGCGAGATCGACTGGCCAATCACCTCCTTGGCGGTGTACCCGTAGAGCCTCTCGGCGCCCCTGTTCCAGCTCACGATCCTGCCGTCGATCGTCTCGCCGATGATCGCCTCGTCCGATGACTCGACGAGTGCGGCGAGGTGCCGCAGCTTGGCCTCCGCGTTGCGCCGCTCGGTGATGTCGCGGATCGCGACGGTGACCAGCGTGCCCCCCTCGGTCTCCAGCGGGCTGAGGCTGATCTCGACCGGGAACTCGCTGCCGTCCTTGCGCCGCGCGTGGAGGTCAAAGCGGGTGCGCCGCGGGCGCGCGTCGGGGTCGCCAAAGGTGCCGTCCTCGAAGCGCTCATCGACCAGGCTCTCGATCGAGCGACCCACCAGCTCCTCACGCGAGTACCCGAACGTGCTCTCGGTCTGGGCGTTGACGAGCGAGATCGAGCCGTCCGGGTCGACCACGATCATCGCGTCGGGTGCAGCCTCCAGCAGGGCGCGGAACTTCGCCTCCGCGTTGCGCCGCTCGGTGATGTCGCGGATCGCGGCGGTGACCAGCGTGCCCTCCTCGGTCTCCAGCGAGCTGAGGCTGATCTCGACCGGGAACTCGCTGCCGTCCTTGCGCCGCGCGCGGAGGTCCAGCCCGACGCCCATCTGGCGAGCGCGCGGATCGTCGAAGTAGTCGTCCCGGTGGCCCTGGTGGACATCCCCTAAGCGCTCCGGCACCAGCGACTCCAGGCGCATGCCGACCAGCTCCCCGGCGCCGTAGCCGAACAGCTTCTCCGCCTGAGGGTTGGCGATCGAGATCGTGCCGCCGACAGCGACGGCGATCATCGCGTCGGGGGCGGCCTCGAGCAAGCTCCGTAGGGTGACGTCTCCCACTGGATCAGTTATCGGCAGCGGGCAGGCGCGACTTCACCCCGCGTGCGCAGCCAGATCCATCTCGCCCAGCTTCAGCCTGCGAATGAGGTCGCCGTCGATCCTCCGGGAGTTCGAGCAGGCGCGCCCCGGATCAGGAGGCAGCGCCGAACCGCGTTGCCACCTCGGGCCAGTCGACCACGTTCCACCAGGCGTCGATGTAGTCGGGCCGGCGGTTTTGATACTTGAGGTAGTAGGCGTGCTCCCAGACGTCGACGCCCAGCAACGGCGTCTGGCCGTCGGAGATCGGCGAGTCCTGGTTGGCGGTGCTGACGACCGCGAGCCCCGAGCCGTCGTGGACCAGCCACGCCCAGCCGGAGCCGAAGCGGTTCACCCCGGCGTTCTTGAGCTCGTCCTTGAAAGGGTCCAAGCCACCGAATGCATCGTCGATCGCGGCCCTCAGGTCGCCGTCCGGCTCGCCGCCGCCGTCGGGGCTCATGATCTGCCAGAAGAAGGTGTGGTTGGAGTGCCCGCCGGCGTTGTTTCGGACCGGCGTCCGGATGCCATCCGGCAGCGAGGAGAGGTTGCGGAGCACCTCGTCCACGTCGGTGTCCGCCCATTCAGTGCCCTCGAGCGCCGCGTTCGCCTTGTCGACGTAGGCCTGGTGGTGCTTGTCGTGGTGGACGCGCATCGTCTGCTCGTCGATGTGAGGCTCGAGCGCGCCGTAGTCGTACGGAAGGTCGGGGACTGAGTAGGCCATTAGCTCTCCTTCTGCCTTCGGTCTATGCCTCTCGGTGTGGTGGTTCGGCTTCCTGGGAGCCTATCCGAGCGCCTCTCGAAACCCCTGGCGCCAGCTCGGATAGCGCGGCTCCCAGCCCAGCTCGCGCTTCGCCTTGGCGTTCGAGGCGCCGCGGAGCTGGGTTGCGAAGGCCACCGCGAACGGCCCCGCCACCAGTCGGGCCAGGAACGTCGGCACCCGACGGGGCCGCCGTGCGCCGAGCGCCTCCACGTAGACGGGCAGCCACTCGCGCAACGGCGCAGGCTCGTCGTCGACGATGTTGTAAATGCCGGGCGCCCCGCGCTGGAGCGACGCGACGGTGGCCGAGGCGGCGTCGTCGGTGTGGATGAAGGAGAACATCCCCTCGCCGCGACCCACGATCGGGAAGCGGCGGCGGCGCACCTGCTCGGCGATGCTTCCGTCGGAGGCGTAGTAGGTGCCCGGCCCGTAGAACTGGCCGTAGCGCAGCACCACGCCCTCGAGCCCGGCTGTGTGCGTCGCCTCTCGCTCGTGCTCCAGCGTCGAGTCGGCGCCGCTGTGGAAGGGGTCTGGCGCATCAGTCCAGGGCCGCGCCTCCTCGTCCTTGATCATCTCGCCCTCCGGTGCGTAGATGAAGGCGACGCTCTGGGTGATGAAGCGCCTGACCCCGGCGGCGCGCGCCGCTTCGATCAGGTTGTGGCCGCCCTCGGCACGCGCTCGGTTGGTCGGCCCATAGTCGATCTTCCGCGGGTTGTACTCGCGGGGAAGGCGGGTGAGCTGGCTGATCACGACCTCCGGCGCCGAATCCCGTACCGCGGCCTGCACCGCCTCAGGGTCGAGCGCGTCGCAGACGATGGGCGCCGCGCCGGCCGCCTCGAGTCGGGCGGCGTTCTCCGGCTTGCTGGTCGTCCCGGCGACCTCGTGGCCCGCGGCAACCAGCTGGCGCACCAGCGGTCCCCCGATCACTCCGCTCGCTCCGGCCACGAACACCTTCATGATGGGTCCTCCTTTCGGTCTGAGCCCGCCGCCAGCGCGTGGAGCCTGGCCGCCGCCCAGGCCAGGTAGACGAACAGCAGGGCGCCGATCCCGATGTAGATGGTGTCGACGATCCCCCGGGCGTCGCTCCGCGCCTCATCGACGTCGAAGGCGTGATTGAGCGTGTGAAGCCCGTACCAGATCGCCCCCAGCGCCAGCACCGGGACCCGCCACGACGGACGCTGGGCCGCGATCAGAACGGCGATGCCGAAGGCGAGCACGAAGGCGCCCACGTCGCCGACGTAGTGCTGGTTCTCGACCCCGTAGCGGCCGACCTCGTCGAAGAAGGTGCCGGGGGCTATCAGTGCGAGGGTGCCGGAGGCGACTTGAAGGACGCCGAGCACGACGAGGACGGCCCGCATCGCTCGCTCGCTGATCACCGGCCGGCCTCCATGTTCGGGAGGCTACCGCGATGTCCTCGGCTCAGATCAGCGCTCGCCGGCCGCGCTGCCGACCGAGGCGAGGAAAAGCGCCACGGCCAGACCTCCGAGCGCGCGCGGTCTCATCTCGTTGCCACCTCGCCACCGAGGTTGACGGGCCCCGCCGACGCCGGCTTTTCGTTGTCGCCGATGTTCCGCGTGTTGGCGTAGCCCAGCTGCCCGTCGCTCCCGAGGCCCCAGCTGCGCAGCCGGCCGTTGTCGAGCAGGGCGAAGGTGTGACGGCCGCCGGCCTGAATCGCGACGGCCTTTCGCCCCCGGCCAAGCCTTACCGGTCCCACCGAGCCAGGGTTTTCGTTGTCGCCGACGTTTCGCGTGTTGCCGTAGCCCAACTGCCCGTAGCGGCCGGTGCCCCAGCAGCGCACCGTGCGGTTGTTCAGGACCGCACAGCTGTGTTGGCCGTATGCGGAGATCGCGATCGCCTTTCGCCTGGCGCCGAGCTTGACGGGTCGGACCGAGCCCGGCGTCTCGTTGTCGCCGATCGTCTTTGTGTTGCCGTAGCCGAGCTGGCCATTGGAGTTGAGGCCCCAGCAACGCACCTTGCCGTTGTCGAGGATCGCGCAAGTATGGAGGTAGCCACCGGAGATCGCCACGGCCTTTCGTCCCTTGCCGAGTTTCACGGGCCGGACCGAGGCGGGCGTCTCGTTGTCGCCGATGTTCCTCGTGTTGCCGTAGCCGAGCTGGCCATGGTTGTTTGCGCCCCAGCAGCGCACCTTCCCGTTGTCGAGGATCGCGCAGGTGTGGTAGCCCCCGCCGGTGATCGCCACCGCCGTTCGTCCCGCGCCGAGGTCGACCGGTCCCACTGATCCTGGTGTCTCCTCGAAGCCGATGTCCCGCCTGTTGCCGTAGCCAAGCTGGCCGGGGCCGCCGTCGCCCCAGCAACGCACCCTGCCGTTGTCGAGGATTGCGCAGGTGTGACGGCCGCCACCGGTGATCGCCACCGCAGTTCGTCCCGCGCCGAGGTCTACCGGCCCGGCCGAGGCGGGGGTCTCGTCATCGCCAATGTAGCCCGTGTTGGGGTAGCCGAGGGGCCCAGCGCCCCAGCAGCGCAGATCGCCTTGATCGAGGATCGCGCAGGCGTGATAGAAGCCGGCGGAGATTGCGCGCGCCGTTCGTCCCGCGCCCAGATCGATCGGGCCGACCGACCCCGGCGTCTCGTTGTCGCCGATGTCCCGTGTGTTGCCGTAGCCGAGCTGCCCATACCCGCCGAACCCCCAGCAGCGCACCCGGCCGGTGTCGAGACGGGCGCAGCTGAATCGAGCGCCGGCGGCCAGGAAGCCGGACGCCCGGCGATGGATCTTCGATCCGGCCTGCTCTGCGCTCGCGGCACTCGGAGCAAGGGCCGCGCCCGCCAGCGCGAGGACGAGCGCCGCGACGGCGAGCCCGGCGAGAGCCGTGCGGGCATTCGTCCTTCGGTGGTGCATGGAGGTCACTTTACGGAGGGGACGGCTGGACGCAACCCACCCTAGGGTGAAAGCGGCGCACCCTGCTGGGGGGGAACAATCCGGCCGGACCGCTTCGGCCCTTTAGTGCCAATTGAGGCGACTGTGCGAACTTGTGCCGAACCGGGCTTGGCCAAGCAATCAGGCCGCCTCCATGCTCCGTTCATCCTTCTTGGTCCCGAGCAGCTACGCGGCCTGCCCTGCCTCAGAACCGCATGCTCGGCCTCGTCGATGCTGGAATTCTTCTGATGACTCGCAAGCACAAGCTCCTGGCCGGGGCCGCGACCGTCCTTGCCGCTGGCGCAGGCACGCTCGCTGGCTGCCAGCTTGGCGAGGATCAGGCGGCCACCGTCTCCACCTCGACCACCACGACGACGACCGCCACGGTTCCGCCCCCGCGCGACGCCGGATACCCGTCGCTGACCAGTATCGACTGGGACGGGGACCTTCGACTCCGGCGGTCAGCTCACCGGCCCGGCGGAGGGGGCCTGGGACCGGGACCTCACCAACGACGACTACTGCTGCGAGGGTTCCACAACCATCAGCCAGACGGTGGTCGGGGAGGGCCGGTACTCGGCGAAGTTCACGTCCGGGGCATCGAGCAGCGCCGTCCGGGCAGAGCTGGAACGCGACGCGACGGGCACGGACCCCGAGTTCACCTACGAGCTATTGATCTACGTCCCCTCCGGGCAGACGTTCCCGGGGGGCGACTCGTTGGTCCAGAACAAGCAGGCCGGGTCGTACAACGGCGGCATCGAGATCGTGGAGGCGGGTGCCACGGGCGGCACCATCGGGCTGATCACCGTGGGCGCCACGGACCAGTTCAGGCATTTCGGCCTCGGCACCCTCCCCCGCGACAGGTGGTTCGCGATCAAGGTCGCGGAGAAGTTCTCGAACAGCGGCTACGTCCAGGCGTGGACCGACGCTGACGGGCCTGGTCCGGCCGGGTACGTCCAGGTGGTGCCCAGGACCTCTGCCGACACCGTCGCCGTGGACAGTTCGACCAAGATGCGGATTGGCTCCTACCGCGCGGCGACGGACCACCCGACCACCTTCTACATCGACGGCTACAGGATGCAGTGCTTCTATCACTGCTAGCCAAGGGGAAGCAGCGCGGGGCGATGCGCCCCTATGCGCGCGTTTTGCAGCCCCTCCCGCTGTGGGAGGCGCGTAGGTGACAATCGGGGCGGCCGGATTTGAACCGGCGACCTCACCGACCCGAACGGTGCGCGCTACCAGGCTGCGCCACGCCCCGAGGCGATTCATTCTGCCAAAGGCGCCCGGCTAGCCGCCGACGGCCGACACGGCGGCGTCTATCTCCTGCTTCGACGGCGAATCCTGGAGTACCTTGGGATCGCCGGGGCCCGTGACGACGACCGAGGGGCCGCTGCCCCGCAGGCCCAACTCGGCGGCGAGCTGCGCGTCCGCCTCCACCCTGTCGGAGACCTCGGCGGCATCGCGGGCTGTGGTCCAGGCGTCGAGGTCGAAATTCGGGA
The DNA here is from genome assembly GCA_038040365.1 of Actinomycetota bacterium. Lineage (GTDB taxonomy): Bacteria > Actinomycetota > Thermoleophilia > Solirubrobacterales > 70-9 > AC-56. The sequence continues at coordinate 3,212 of JBBPIL010000016.1, read as the reverse complement.
TCGCGTTGCCGATCTCGGTCAGGAACTCGTCGGAGACCATGCGCGCGGGAGCCTGGTCCTGGTTGCGGAACAAGAGGTCGATGTACTGCCACTCGCGGTCCTGCTCGCCCGCCGCGGCGGCGGCGTACGCGGCCTCTGTCGTCTCGGCCTCTTGGAACGAAATGTGGCGGAACTCGACCCTCGCCTGGCCGGTGCGCGCGTATTGCTCGATCAGCGGGTCGACCGTGTGGAGCTGGTAGTCGTCGCAGCTCGAGCACTGGAGGTCGTTGAAGACCGTGATCGTCACCGACGCATCGCTCGGTCCAAGGTACGGACCATCCTGAGGGATCCCGGCGATCAGCTGCTGGGTCTGCTCGCCGCCGCTGATCGTGACCTTCTCCGGACCCCCCTCGCCGATCGAGAGCGCGACGACCGCCGCGAACACGCCGACAGCGCCGGCGCCCAGCAGCAGGCGCGGCAGCCACGGGCTCCTCGTCATCCGGGCGCGGAGCCGAAAGGCGACGCGACAGGCTGGTGGCGGGTCATGTCTACCCGGCGACCGCCTTGTAGTAGCGGACCGCGAGGCCAGTGAGGAGCGTCTCGAAGCTCTCCTCGATTGGCCCCCCGCTCTGCCGCGAGTAGGCCTCGAGCCCACTCCGCTCGATCGCCTCGCTACGGGCCACCACCTCGTCCACCAGGTCGGGGTGCTCGTCGCAGAAGAAGGCGCCGATCGAGTACAGCTCGGCATCCATCAGCGACTCGAGGAAGGAGCCCGCATCGCTTGCCAGCGGCGGGGTCTGGGGCGAAAGGGGCGGCGCCTCGTCGGCCATGGTGCGGACATCGTAGATGCGCTCCGGCGCCGGTCGCGAGCCGATCGACCACCGGATCGGTGTCCGAGCGGTGCGCGGGACCGACCGCCACGCCTGATGTGCGCAATTTCCGCAGAAAAGCGTTGACACATCCGCCCCAGGCGATAAAAATCACGTAGGGAAAACGACAGGGAGGAGACAAACGCGTGGCCATTCACTTGACGCCCACCGAGCTCGCTGAGGAAGTCAACATGCAGCGGCGTGAGGTGATCTCGAAGTGCATGGAGATGGGCGTCCCAATCTTCAACGGCCGTATCGACAAGACCCTCTTCCTCTCCTCGCTGCGCCGTTTCACGCAGCAACCGAAGCAGCCCCAGGCTGCTGCCTAATCCCCGTTCGCTGAGATAGCCTTCCCAGCGATGGAGACAGCGACCGTCGAGTCCCCTTCGACGACCGGCGCCGGCTCGGCGACGATCGCGGACCTCCTCCCGGCCGCCGTGCAGAAGTACGGCTCCCAAGCCGCGGTGATGTACCGCGACGACTCTGGCGAGTGGGTAACCCGGAGCTTCGCCGAGGTCGGCGATCGGGTGCGCAGCCTGGCTCTTGGCCTGATCGACCTCGGAGTTCAGAAGGGCGACAAGGTCTCGATCCTCGCGAACACCCGCCCGGAGTGGACTTACTACGACTTCGCCGCACTGACCACGGGCGCGATCGTCGTGCCGATCTACCAGACCAACTCACCCGAGGAATGCCAATACGTGCTCGAGAACTCGGACGCCAAGGTCGTGGTCGTCGAGGACTCCGAGCAGCTCGACAAGATCCGCCAAGTCCGTGACCGCTGCCCGAAGCTCGAGCACGTGGTTCGCATGACCGGCTCCAGCGACGACGCGATCTCGGCCGATGAGCTCGCCGAGCGCGGCGCCTCTCACGAGGTTTCGGTGTGGGAGGAGCGGTGGCGCTCGGTGGTCCCCGACGACATCTGCACGTTCATCTACACGTCAGGCACCACAGGCCCGCCCAAGGGCTGCGTGATCTCGCACGGCAACTACCGCGCGATGCTCAACATGTCGCTGGAGCAGAGCGTGCTGGAGTCCGAGCGGATCACCTACCTCTACCTGCCTCTCGCCCACTCCTTCGCGCTCCTGATCCAGCTGCTCAGCTTCGACGTCGGCGGCGTGCTCGCCTACTGGGAGCGCGACCCGCTGAAGATCCTCCCCAACCTGGCCGAGGTCAAGCCCCACTACTTCCCCTCCGTGCCGCGGATCTTCGAGAAGATCTACACCGCCGCGACCTCGAAGGCGGAGAGCGCGGGCGGCGTGCAGCGGGCGATCTTCAACTGGGCGGTGGGCGTCGGCCGCCGAGTCCGCGAGCTCGAGCGCCAGGGCAGGAGCCCGTGGCCCCCGCTTCGCATCCAATACGAGATCGCCGACCGCCTGGTGCTGTCGAACATCCGCAACCTGTTTGGCGGGCGGATCATCGAGGCGGTCTCCGGTGCCGCCCCGATCAACCCGGAGATCCTTCGCTTCTTCGACGCTGCCGGCGTGCTCGTGCTCGAGGGCTGGGGGATGACCGAGACCTCGACCGCGGCGACAATCGCGAGGGCCGACGAGTTCAAGTTCGGCACCATCGGCAAGCCGTTCCCCGGCTGTGAGGTGAAGATCGCCGACGACGGCGAGATCCTCGTGCGCGGCCCCAACGTCTTCCAGGGCTACTACAAGAACCCCGAGGCGACCCGCGAGACGCTCGTCGACGGATGGCTCCACACCGGCGATATCGGCCAGATCGACTCCGACGGCTTCGTCAAGATCACCGGCCGCAAGAAGGACATCATCATCACCGCCGGTGGTAAGAACATCACCCCGGCGAACATCGAGGCCGACGTGAAGCAGCATCCGCTGGTCTCGCAGTGCGTGGTGATCGGCGATCGCCGGCCCTACCTCGTCGCTCTCCTGACGCTCGATCCCGAGGAAGCGGCGGCGTTCGCCACCAAGCACGGGCTGCCCGAGGATCCCGAAGCGATGGCCTCGAACGCCCAGGTCCGCGAGGCGATCGAGGAGCACATCGAGAAGGCGAACCAGAAGTTCGCCCGCGTCGAACAGGTGAAGAGGTTCAAGATCCTCCCCCGCGACCTCTCCCAGGAGGGCGGTGAGCTGACCCCGACGATGAAGGTGAAGCGCAACGTGGTCGCCGACAAGTACGCCGCCGAGATCGAGGCGCTCTACTCAAGCTGAACCCGCTCCGGCCGACGCTCGGCCTAGGGGTGAGCTAGTTGCCCTGCCCACGGAGGTTGTGAACGCCGCTCCTCGGTGGCCGATCCCCCAATCCCGGCCTTCGCGGGCCCCTTGAACACCCTCCCGATTTGTGACCACAGTGCGTATCCGGTTCGTTCCGTCTGAGCCGGTTCCTAGCTTGGCTGGGTGACGC
>JBBPIL010000015.1:0-48177 GCA_038040365.1 Actinomycetota bacterium | reverse complement strand
GCTGGCGGATCCTGGATGGCCCGTACTTCGACAACCAGGTGGGGACCGTGACGCTGGAGGGGCGCTCGGCCCGGATCAAGATCGAAAAGACAACCCCGGGCGAGGCGGAGCAGCACTCCCTCGAGACCTCGTTCGAGCGCCGACTCGCCTGAGCCTCAGCGCATGGGCCGCAATTCGGCGCAGCCGCCAGCTCGCACCGCCTTCGCGGTAAGGCTTATGACCACGGCCCCCTGCTTGGGCGAATAAGGAATAGGCTCCGCATAGGCTCTGCCGAGTAACGACGATCCGAGGAGAGGTTCATATGCCCCCTGCGAAGAAGCCCGCATCCCGCCGTCGCGCTACTGCGCGAAAGCGCCCAGCCGCCAAGGAGCCGGCAGCGATCCAGCGTCTCAACAAGTCGCTCGATGCCGCCCAGGATGCGCTGGCGGCGCTGGGCAAGGACGTGAGCAGGGGGGTCGGCGCAGGTAGCCGAGACCTCCACAAGAGCCTTCAGAAGTTCATCAAGGATGCCCGGCGTGATAGCGGCAGGCTGAGCAAGGCCATCGAGCGCGACATCGACCGGCTGCAAAAGCGCATCTCGGGCTCCTCCCCGACGAAGGCGTCGAGCCGTACGGGCACACGGCGCAAGGCGGCGGGACGCTCAACCGCCAAGCGGACCACGTCGCGAACGGGCACGCGCGGCAAGGCGGCGGGGCGCTCAACCGCCAGGCGAACCACGTCACGAACCGCGCGAACCGCGACGCGCTCGCGCGCCAGGTAAGCGCTACCGCGCATCCCTGGGCGCGGCGGCCAGTGCGAACGGGCTGCCCTCGGAGTCCCGGCAGACGGCCCACCGCTCGCCGGGATGGATGACCGATCCGCCGAGCTCGCGGACGCGCTCGAGCGTCGCCTCCAGATCGGCGACGGTGAAGTAGGGGAGGGAGGCGGTATCGCCTGGGCCCGGACCGCGCTCGTGGACGCCGAGGCGAAGGCCGTCGTCCTCGATCTCCCATCCCGAGCCGGCCTCGGTGGGCCTGGGCGCGAGCGCGGCGCCCAGCACCCCGTCCCAGAAACGGCGAGCGCGATCCGGGTCGTCAGCGGGGAACTCGATCAGCGGCGCAGGCATGGGCCCGAGTATGCCGCCTGGCGACCGCGTTGTGGCGAGCCGCCGCCTCGGTCTACCGCCTGAGCAGCCTCTCGAGCCGGTGGCGGAACTCCCGCACGTCGCGCCGCAGCCAATCCGTGTGGTCGTTGTGCCATCCCTCGAGGTCCTTGAAGTAGGGGCTGTCATTGGCCATCGCGTGGCCGATGATGTCCCGCATCTTGATCCCGAAGCGCTGCTTGAGCCAGCCGACGAGGTGCAGGGCAGCGTGGATCTGCCGGTGGCGGTGAAGGATCTGGCGGTCGGCCCAATGCGAGCCGCGTCCGGCCTCCTGGACCATCTCGACCCCGATCGAGCGGTGGTTCAGCCCGATCGTGTGCCGGCAACGGATCGCTGGCCTGACGAGCCTATGGATGCGCCCGCGCTTTTCGATCACGAAGTGTGAGCAGACCCCGGGCAGCTCTCCCAGGTTGGGGGCGTTGGAGGCGAAGGTCTCCCACGCGGACCTGTAGCTCGGTCCGGCGGTGAAGTGCAAGACGATCACCCGGGGATGCCGGAGGCGCCACCTGCGCCGACCGTAGTGGCGCGCCGAGTACGCGGCCATCTGCCGCTTTCGCTCCTGCCCGTAGGGGATCGGGTCGCGGTCGATGGGTGGCCGCCGCAGCCTCGCGCGAGCCACGCTCGGCGTCCGGCGAGCAGCCCCGGCGCGGACGGCGCGGCCGGACCGCAGCTTCCGCTGCCCGGCCCCGCTTCGCGCCACCTTCGCCGCCGCGCGAGCGTGGCGCCGCGCCGCCGAGTTCGGCAGCTCGCCACCAGGCAGCTCGACCACGAACGCGGTGCCCGGGAGATGGTGGTTCTGCCAGCTCGTGGCCGTGCCGCGCAATCGCTCTCCTCGACAGCGTTTGACCGGGAGGTGCGCGATGCGCGCGTACCGCTTCTGCTTCCGGGCGGGCCCACGGCAGGGCAAGAGCACCTGCCCCCAAGGCTGGTGGTACCAGATCGTCACCCGCGGCTTGAGCCGTCTCGCGAGCCGTCTCACGGCGCGGCTCTCGGGCTCCGAGAACGGATGGGGGCCCGGGTAATAGCCGCTCGACGGGGGCACGTCTCCGCGCCAGCGATAGGAGAAGTTGCGATTCAGGTCGACGCCGCGAGCGTTCTTGCGCGTGCCCGCATCCACACCGTCGGGATTGACCGTCGTCACGACCCAAAGCTGGACCGCCGGCGTGTCGCGATGGGAGCGCCGAAGGGCGCGAACGATCTCGTGCCCCTCGGGCTCGTCGCCGTGGATCGAGCCCACCACGAGCGCCTTGCGCGTCGCGTTCGGATCGCCCAGCCGCACGGCGCGCAGCTCCGTTCCCCGCACCGAGCTCCCGAAGGTCAGCCGCTTGAGAGCGCCCGAGGCGAGAGCGGGTTGGCCCAATCCCGCGAGCATCGCCAACGCGGCACCGACGATCACCAGCACGAGCGGGGAGAGGGGCGGGCGAAACGTCTTGCGGCTCACGATGGGCGAGGATAGGTGGGTCGCCGCTGAGCCGGCTTCTCAGGCTCCTCTCATCTTTATCGCGATCATTGGTGTGTGCGAGTTCTGATCGTGGAGGACGACCTGCGGATGGCGGCGGCGATCCGGCGCGGGCTCCAGGCTGAGGGCCTCGTCGCCGACGTCGCCACGCGCGGCGAGGACGCCCTATGGATGGCGGGGGCGACGGAGTTCGACGCGGTGATCCTGGACCTGATGCTGCCCGGCATCGACGGGTTCGAGACCTGCCGGCGCCTGCGCGAGGACGGGGTCTGGGCGCCGATCATCATGTTGACGGCGCGGGACGCGATCGAGGACCGGGTCCGGGGCCTCGACCGAGGCGCCGACGACTACCTCGTGAAGCCGTTCTCGCTGGTCGAGCTGCTGGCGCGGCTGCGTGCGCTTGCTCGCCGGGGCCAGGCGGAGCGTCCACCGATGCTCGAGGTGGGCGACCTGCGCATGGATCCCGCCACCCAGCAGGTCTGGCGCGGCGAGCAGGAGATACAGCTCTCCCGGAAGGAGTTCGTCCTCCTGGAGACGTTCATGCGCCGCCCGGGCGAGGTCTTGAGCAAGTTCCAGCTCTTGGAGCGGGCTTGGGACTACGACTACGAGAACCGGTCGAACGTGGTCGAGGTCTACGTCCGCTATCTGCGCGAGAAGGTCGACCGCCCCTTTGGCGTGAAGTCGATCGAGACGGTTCGAGGGGCCGGGTACCGTCTGCGAAAGGACGCCTGATCGTGAGCCGGCTGCCGATTCGGGTTCGGATCACCGCGGCCTTCGCCCTCGCGATGCTGCTCGTGCTGGTGGCCGCCGCGACGTTCGTCTACCTGCGCCAGCGCGCCGACCTGACCGAGACGATCGACCACGGCCTCGCGCGGCGCTCGGACGACGTGGCCGCCGTCATCCGTCGGTCCAACACCCGCCTCGCCCCGGCCGGTGGCGGCAGGGTCACCGACCCGGAGGACAGCTTCGTCCAGGTGCTGACGCCGGAGGGGCGCCGCGTGGACGGAACCAAGGCCATACGCGCTCCGGTGCTCAGCCCCGAGGAGGCCAGGCGGGCATCGCAGGGCGCGACCGAGCTCGAGCGCGAGCTCCCAAGCATCGAGGGAACGGCGCGGATGCTCGCCCGCCCGGTGGCGGCCGGGGGACGCCCGCTCGTCCTGGTCGTCGGCGTCTCGCTCGCGGACCGCGAGGAGACGCTCTCGAGCCTGCTCAGGTCGTTTCTGATCGGCGTCCCGATCGCGGTGCTGCTCGCATCCGGAATCGGGTACCGGCTCGCGACGGCGGGCCTCGCGCCCGTCGAGGCGATGCGCCAGCGGGCGAAGCGGGTCTCCCTGGGGCGCGGCGGCGAGCGGCTGCCGCTCCCTGCCGCGCAGGACGAGATCCGCCGCCTCGGGGAGACGCTGAACGAGATGCTCGCCCGGTTGGAGGAGTCGTTTCAGCGCGAGCGCCGGTTCGTGGCAGAGGCCAGCCATGAGCTCCGCACCCCGCTGGCGGTGTTGAAGGCCGAGCTCGAAGCAGCCCTTCGCATCGGTGAACACGACGCCGAGGTCCGCGAATCGCTCGGCGTCGCCCTCGAGGAGACGGATCACCTCGCCCAGCTCGCCGACGACCTGCTGCTGATCGCCCGCGCCGCGGACGGTCGCCTGCCGGTGCAACGCGAGCAGGTCGAGGTCGGGGAGCTGCTCGAGCGGACCCGGCAGCGCTTCACCGATCGCGCGCGCGAGCAGGGTCGCCAGATTCGAGTTGACGCGCGGGGGGTCGGAAGCGTGTCAGTCGACCCGCTTCGGGCGCGCCAGGCGCTCGGGAACCTGGTCGACAACGCGCTGCGGCACGGCGGCGGCGAGATCCGTCTCATCGCCCGGCAGGCGCGCGAGGCGACCGAGATCGACGTCAGCGACGACGGCCCCGGCTTTCCGCCCGCGCTCGCGCTGCATGCCTTCGAGCGCTTCGCGAGCGGCGGCCAGGAACGCACCCGAAGCGGGGCGGGGCTCGGACTGCCGATCGTGCGGGCAATCGCGGAGGCGCACGGCGCGACCGCGACGATCGTCGACATCAGCTCCGCGGGGGCCACGGTTCGGCTGCGCTTTCCGCTGGCCGCCGAATAGGTGTCGCTGCTCTCAGCTGACTCTCAGCCGCGGTCCGTAGAACGGGCCCTGCAAGCGAAACCGGGAGGTCGATTCCGATGCAGATCAATCTGAAGCAATCCGCCACTCAGAAGGCGTTCGCCATCGCAGCCATCACGGCTCTTGTCGCGGCGCTCGCGCTGGGCGCCTGCGGCGGGGGCGACGGGGGCGACGCAAGCGCCGGCTCGGCTCCCGAAACGATCCCGCAGCCGAGCCAGGCCCAGCTGGCGGCGGCGAACTTGGACAAGCTCCCGGTGGCGCCGGAGAGCGAGCGGGTCGACATCACGGCGCCGACGTTCTCGAATCCCACCGAGATCACCAACCCGCTGTTCCCGATCAGCGACCTGCAGTCGGTGATCTTCAGCGGCAAGGTCGAGGGCAAGCCGTTCCACACCGAGACCACGCTGCTGCCCGAGACGAGGATGATCGAGTGGAGCGAGGGTCAGTGGGTGGAGGTCCTGGTCTCGCAGTACATGGCCTACATCGACGGGCGCGTCGAGGAACTCGCGCTCGATTTCTATGCCCAGGCCGACGACGGGTCGGTGTGGTACCTGGGCGAGGAGGTGTTCGACTACAGCGGCACGAAGGGCCTCATCGACGGCACCGCGGGCACCTGGCTCGCCGGAAGGGACGGCCCCATCGAGATGATCATGCCCGCCGACCCCCAGGTTGGCGACGTGCATCGCGCCGAGAACATCCCCGGGATCGCCTTTGAGGAGGTGACGATCAAGAGGATCAACAAGACCGTGGACGGTCCCACGGGCCCGGTCGAGGGCGCGATGGTCGCCCGTGAGCTCCACGACGACGGGACCTACAGCGACAAGGTCTTCGCCCCCGGGTACGGCGAGTTCTTCTCCGGCCACGGGAGCGAGGTCGAGGCGATGGCCCTAGCCGTGCCCACCGATGCCCTCGGCGGGCCCGTGCCGCCGGAGCTGGAGGCGCTGTCGACCGGCGCCAACGACCTCCTCGACCCGGCCCTGTCCGGCGATTGGAAGTCGGCCGCGGCCGCTGAGCAAGTCGTCGTGGGCGCCTGGGATGAGTACCAAAAGGGCGAGGTTCCACCTCGGCTCGCCGCCGAGATGGACCGCGCGCTGAAGGCCCTGGGCGCTGCGATCGACACTCACGATCGCGACGCAGCGGGCACCGCGGCGATCGACGTGGCCCAGTCGACGCTCGACCTCGAGCTGCGCTACCGGCCGCCGACCGAGATCGACCTCGCCCGCTTCGAGCTGTGGGCGCGCCAGATCCTGGCCGACGGGGCCGCCGGCGACATGGGCGGTGTGAACGGGGACGTCGCCACCCTGGACCGGGTCCGGGATCGGTTCGCGCACACCGTCGAGGCCGCCGATATGACCAGGATCGACACCCACCTGGAGGTGCTACGGGAGGCCGTGGTCGACGTGGATCTCAAGGCGGCAGTCGACGAGGCGCCCCGGCTACTGAAGGCCACCGAGGCGGCTACGCAGACGCCCTGACCCGAGGTCGCGGGGGTCCGTCTCCCGCCTCCGCCGACAGAAGGGCCCCGAGCGCGAGAGCCTCGGGGCCCTTCGGCTGAAGCCTCGGTAACGTCCACCTGCGCCCGCGACTGAGCCGCGCAGCGGAGGAGGTCGGATGAGCGACAAGTGGACGGTCGACCAGATACCCGATCAGAGCGGTCGCGTTGCTCTGGTCACCGGCGCGAATAGCGGCCTCGGGCTGATCGCGGCCCGAGAGCTGGCCCGCGCGGGCGCAAGGGTCGTGCTCGCGTGCCGCAACACGGACAAGGGCGCCACCGCGGTGCGCGAGATCACGGACGAGGTTCCCAACGCCGAGGCCGAGCTCGCCGCCCTCGATCTCGCCAGCCTGGACTCGATCCGGTCCTTCGCCCAGGAGTTCCCGAAGGCGCACGACGGCCTCGACCTGCTGATCAACAACGCCGGCGTGATGGCGCCACCGCGCCGCACGACCAAGGATGGCTTCGAGCTCCAGTTCGGCACCAACCACCTCGGCCACTTCGCTCTCACCGGCCTGCTGCTCGGCGCCCTCGAGGGCCGGAGGGATGCCCGGGTGGTCACGGTGAGCAGCACCGCCCACCGGATGGGGCGGATCAACTTCGACGATCTGCACGGCGAACGCCGCTACCGGCGCTGGAGGGCCTACGGCCAGTCGAAGCTTGCCAACCTGATCTTCGCGCTGGAGCTCGATCGGCGTCTCCGGACGGCGGGTTCGACGATCTCAAGCCTCGCCGCCCATCCCGGCTACGCCGCGACCAACCTCCAGTCCGCGGCCGCCCCCGTGCTCGATCGGGCGGTGATGGTGGTGACGAACCTGCTGATTGCGCAAGATGCAGAGGTTGGGGCGCTGTCGCTGCTCTACGCCGCCACCCAGCCGGGGCTCGAGGGAGGAATCTATGTGGGGCCGGACGGACGGGGCGAGCAACGCGGCCATCCGCAGCCGGAAGCGGTGCCGGCACGTGCCGCCCTCGACCAGACGGTCGCCGCGCAACTATGGGCCGTCTCGGAGGAGGCGACCGGCATCCACTTCGACCTGCCGGCGCCGGTAGCGACCGACTGATCCGCCGAACGTCGTAGGGATCAGGATTGTGGGAGCGCGCCCTGCTCGAGAAGCGCCCTGCGAACTGGTCGGACTGACGCTGTGGTGCAACGGGCTCGCTTCGCGATTACCTGATCCGAGGCGCCAGGATCGCGGCGTAGCTCAAACTCCGTGAGCGCTCGCCGGCGGTGCGCCTTCTGCTCGGCGGTCGTTCCGGTCGCAGCCTTGTCCATCGCGTCCTCCCGGCGGCACCTGAGGCAACGCCACGTTCCGCCCTCATGCGTCCAGCCCTCGGGCTGTACGGGTTCCGCGCTTCCCGCACCGTAACTGGCTACAACGCCACAGCGACCACACGTCCAGCTGCGACTCACGGCGTTACCTGGTCGACTAACCCACCTGCACGTCCACGGCTCTGGGACCCTTATCGCCGGCCTCGGCGTTGTAGGTGACTTTGGCACCTTCCTGAAGCGAGCGGAAGCCGTCGCCGGCGATCGCGCTCTGATGTACGAAGAGATCCTTCGAGCCATCATCGGGAGTGATGAAGCCGAAGCCCTTCTCGTCGCTGAACCACTTCACGGTTCCGGTGGGCATGTATTGCTCCTTTGCGAATTGTGCTCCGGACGCGGAGGATGCAATACAGCAACGACGGCGAGCGCGGGCACCATTTGCCAGGCGACATCGCCTGGCCCAACACCTTTCACCGTAGCAGCCCGGGAGGACACCATGACCCGAGACCGGGCAGCGGCCGACCTTCGAGGCCGGCTGACGGCTACCCGGTGGGGGTCAACGCCGCGACCGCCTCGCCGACCGTGTGGTCGGTGGCGGCGGCGTGCTTCAGCCCGACCGTGTCGAGGAGCTCCCCGAGGTGCGACCCGTCGGGCACCACCACCCGCAGCGCCTGCTGGCGCCGCTTCAGCTCTGCCGCCAGCTTGAACAGCATGCGGATGCCGGTGCTGTCGAGGAATGCGAGCTCACTCAAGTCGACGACCAGCCCGCCGCCTTGGTCGCCGATCGCAGTCGCCACGCGATCGCCGAGCTCGCCGGCGTTCGATCGATCGATCTCACCGGAGAGGCGCGCGACCGGCAGCCCTGCGATCGATTCGAGCGTCAGATCGCCGAGAGGCATCACGGTGCCCACACCGGCACTATCGCGGATTCGCCTCCGCGGGGTGTTCCTGAACCCGGAGCACGAGGAGGACGATGTCGTCGCGTGGCTCGGCCTTACGGGCGCCGAGAACCGCCTCTTGAAGCCCTCTGGCGATCTCGGTGGCGCTTCGGCCGGCGCACGACTCGAGGGCCGCGACGAGGCCCGCGCGCTTCACGATTCGACCGGGAGCGTAAGCGTCGGTCAGCCCGTCGGTGTAGAGGATGAGCGCATCCCCGGGGGCGAGATCGGCGGTGTGGTCCGCGAGATCGGGATCGGGCAGCAGGCCGAGCATGGTCCCCGGCTGACCGATCTGCTCGACCGACCCATCCGCACGCAGCACCAGGGGCAGCGGGTGGCCGCCCGCCGACAAGGTCAACCGGGCTCCGTTCGCTGGCTTCAGGTCGATCCGCCCGCAGGCCACGGTGCAGGACTGGTCGGGAGACTGTCGCAGGATCGCGTCGTTCAACAGTCGCAGGATGCGACTCGGCTCGCTTTCCTGGACCGAAGCGGCGCGCAGCGTGTAACGGGCGAGCGCGGTGGCGGCGGCCGCCGTCGCACCCTTGCCGAGCACGTCGCCCACGATCACCATCCAGCTTCCGTCATCGCGCGGGAACAGGTCGTAGAAGTCGCCTCCAACGAGGTGTTGCCTGCCTGCAGCACGGAAGTCGACCGCGGTCTCGATCCCGGGGATCACGGGCAGGTGCGACGGGAGCAGGCTCTCTTGGAGGGTTCCCGCGATGGACTCAACCTCCTCCTCGGCCCGCCGGCGCTCGGTGATCACCGCCGCCATGACCAGCATCGTGAGGCTGGCGATGCCCAAGAACCCCTGTGCGAACAGCAGCCTGTCGTCGGGAGGATGGCCGGCGAAGGGACCTCTGTCGTCCTCGGTCAACGGGATCGCGATGCTGGCGACCAGCAGGATCCCGAAGACGGTGCCCGGCTGCCAGAACCGCAGCGCCGCCCAGACGCCGAGCGGAAACAGGACGAAGATGAGCGGCGAGTCGTGAGTGAAGACGAGGGCGCTGACGCCCAGTGCCGCGGCCGCCAGCGCCGCGGCCTCGGGCAGCCGCCCGGGTGCCCGCGTGAAGGGCCAGTGGGTGGCCGCGACCAGGAGCGCGGGGGCGACCAGCAGGTCCCCGCTCATGTCGCCGAGCCACCAGGTGCGCCACAGCGAGCCGAAGTCATCCGAGGCGATCTCGTTGCCCACCAGCAGGCTGGTGACGCCGATCGAGGCGCTGATGGTCGTGCTCACGGCGCCCCCGAGGATCGCCAGGGCGATCACGTCCCTGACCCGTTCCAGCGAGGCGCGGAAATCCGCCAGCTCGCGTAACAGGTAGGCGCCGGCGAGCGCCTCGAGCGTGTTCCCGACCGTGATCCCCAGCACCGCGAAGAAGGGCACGCCGGTCCAGGCGTTGGCCAGCAAGGCGCCGAGCGCCACCCCGGGCCAGACGCGATAGCCCCACAGCACGACCGCCGCCAAGGCGATCCCGGTGGGCGCCCAGACCGCCGTTACGCTGGCGGACGCGAAGGCGAGGTTGAGGCCGAGCTTCGCGGCGCCGTAGTAGACACCGGCGAGCACGGCGACCTTTGCTGCATAGGGCTTCCAGCTGCCCCTCCCCTCCATCCCGACGAGCCTACATGTGACCCACAACATGTGGTCACAAGCGGACGGTGATGCCCGCCGGAGAACCTCCCGACTTGTGACCACATTTGTGGTCACATTCCGGGAGGGTCGCGGCGTCGGTGCCCCGACGCCCTAGCCCCTCGTAATTGAAGAGGTTGCCGCGTATCGCGGGTTCGGGGTCCGTATCGCTAAGTGGGGCGCAGCTTCCCAGCGGCGCGAAGGCTGGCCCGTACGGGCCTGACAAGAGCGGTGGGACACCGAACGCGCTTGGCGATCATCTGGTCCGACGCCCCGGGGTCCCGCACCAGTTCGAACTCGGTGAGCGCCCGCCGGCGTCTTTTACTCCGCTCAGATCCCTTGCCGGCCGAGGCGCTCTCCGCCACCTGCTCGCGACGGCAGCCCAGGCAGCGCCACTCCCCATCGCACCGCGCCCAGCCGGTGGGAGACGGTGGTTGCTGGCCACCTGGCGGGAAGGTCACCTTGACCCGGCACCGGGAACAGCTCCACATGCGGTCCATCAGCGGTCCCGCCTCTTGTGTTTGATCTGTTCGGCCCGGCTACGTCGCCTGAACGTTGGCCGCCCTGGGCCCCTTGTCGCCGGCTTCGGCCTCGTAGGAGACCTTGGCGCCCTCGGTCAGGGCGCGGTACCCGTCTCCGAGAATTGCGCTCTGATGCACGAACAGGTCCTTCGAGCCGTCATCGGGAGTGATGAAGCCGAAGCCCTTCTCGCTGCTGAACCACTTGACTGTTCCGGTTGGCATCTTGTATTCCTCCACCGGTAAGTGCTGCGACCGCGGAGGCTACGAGTAACCAAGGACAGGCGCCGGCACGGATTCGCCGGGCATTCCGCCCGGCCGATTGACTAACCACCGTAGCACGACTCCCGGTATTTGCCGGCTCTGGCTCGGGGACCAGGCCGATCCGGGCCGACCCGTAGAATCGATCGAGGAGCGCGCCGCGCTTCTGAGCGTATTGACCAAGGTTCTCGAGGAAAAGGAGCGGGTTGTCGTCCGCTTCGCTGGTGATTCGGGCGACGGCATACAGCTGGCCGGCAACCGCTTCGCCGCAGCGACCGCCCTGGTCGGCAACGACCTGGTGACGCTGCCCGACTTCCCGGCCGAGATCCGGGCGCCGGCCGGCACCCTGGCCGGCGTCTCGGCGTTCCAGATCCATTTCGCCTCCCGGGACATCCTGACCCCCGGCGGCCGCCCCAACGCGCTGGTCGCGATGAATCCGGCGGCGCTGAAGGTGAACCTGCCCGAGCTCGAGCGCGGCGGCATCCTGATCGTCAACGAGGACGGGTTCACGAAGACCACCCTGCGCAAGGCCGCGTACGAGTCGAGCCCGCTCGAGGACGGAACGCTGGACGACTATCAGGTGTTTCGCGTCCCGATGACCTCGATGACCGTCCGCGCCACCGACGGCATCGACGGGATCACGGCCCGCGACGCGGCGCGCTCGAAGAACCTCTTCGCGCTCGGGCTCGTCTCGTGGATGTACAGCCGCCCGGTGGACGTCACGATGCGCTGGATCGAGCAGAAGTTCGCCTCCGTGCCGCCGGTGATGGAGGCTAACCTGGCGGCCTTCCGGGCCGGCCACAACTTCGGCGAGACGGCCGAGCTGCTTCAGGTCCACTACGAGGTCAAGCCCGCCCCCGCCCAGCCCGGCACCTACCGCGGCATCAACGGCACGGAGGCGGCGGCGCTGGGGTTGATCGCGGCGAGCGTCCGGAGCGGCCTGCCGCTGTTCCTCGCCAGCTACCCGATCACGCCCGCGTCCGAGCTCCTGCACGAGCTCTCGCGCCACAAGCGCTTCGGCGTCCGCACCGTGCAGGCCGAGGACGAGATCGCCGCCTCGAACATGGCGCTGGGCGCCTCCTTCGGCGGCCATCTCGGCGTCACGGTCACCAGCGGCCCCGGTATGGACCTCAAGGCCGAGACGATTGGCCTCGCCGTGGCCCTGGAGCTGCCGCTGCTGGTGATCGACACCCAGCGGGCCGGTCCCTCGACCGGGATGCCGACCAAGACCGAGGCCGCCGACCTGCTGATGGCGATCCACGGCCGCCACGGCGAGTCGCCGCTGCCGGTCGTCGCTGCCGCAACCCCCGCCCAATGCTTCGAGGCGGTATTCGAGTCGGTCCGGATCGCCGTCCGCTACCGCACGCCGGTGATCCTGCTCTCGGACACCTTCCTGGCCAACTCGTCCGAACCGTGGTACCTCCCCGAGGCGGCCGACCTGCCGCAGATCGATCCCGGCTTCGCGACCGAGCCCAACCACGACGGGCAGTTCTGGCCCTATGCGCGCGACGAGAGGCTGGCCCGCCCCTGGGCGCTGCCGGGGACGAAGGGCCTCCAGCACGTGGTCGGCGGGCTCGAGAAGGAGGACGGGACCGGCCACATCAGCTACGAGGCGGCGAACCACGCGCGTATGACCCGCCTGCGGGCGGAGAAGATCGCGGGGATCGCCTCCGACATCGGAGAGCTGGAGGTCGACGACCCCGAAGGAGCCGAGCTGCTGGTGCTCGGCTGGGGATCGACCTACGGCGCGATCACCGGGGCGGTGAGGCGGGTGCGACGTCGCGGCAAGAAGGTCGCCGCCGCCCACCTCCACCATCTCAACCCGCTGCCCTCGAACACCGGCGAGGTGGTGCGCTCCTATCCCAAGGTCCTGATCCCCGAGGCCAACACCGGGCAGCTGGTGAAGATCATCCGCGCGGAGTTCCTGGTCGACGCGCTCAGTTACACCAAGGTCGAGGGGTTGCCGATCTTCGCCGAGGAGCTGGACGAGGCGATCGTGGAGAGACTGTGAGCGAGGCATCCGGAAACGGCGCTGCGCGCGGAGACAGCGCTGGGGCGCTGACCAAGAAGGACTTCGCCTCCGACCAGGAGACGCGCTGGTGCCCCGGGTGCGGTGACTACGCGATCCTGGCCACGGTCCAGCAGTTCCTGCCCGAGCTGGGGCTGCCGCCGGAGCGGATCGTCTGGGTGGCCGGCATCGGCTGCGCGGGCCGCTTCGCCTACTACATGAATACCTATGGGGTGCACGGAATCCACGGCCGCGCCCCGGCGCTCGCGACCGGCTTGGCGCTCGCCCGTCCCGACCTCTCGATCTGGGTCGTCACGGGAGACGGCGACGCGCTGTCGATCGGCGGCAACCACCTGATCCACGCGCTGCGGCGGAACGTGCCGATCAAGATCCTTCTGTTCAACAACCAGATCTACGGCCTCACCAAGGGCCAGTACTCGCCCACCAGCGAGGAGGGGAAGGTCACCAAGTCAACTCCGTTCGGCTCCCTGGACCACCCCTTCAACCCGATCGCGCTCGCGCTCGGCGCCGAGGCGACCTTCGCAGCGCGCACGGTGGACACGGACCGCGAGCACCAGGCCGAGGTGCTGCGCGCCGCCTCCGAGCACCCGGGCTCGGCCTTCATCGAGATCTACCAGAACTGCAACGTGTTCAACGACGGCGCCTTCGACGCGGTGCGCGGGAAGGGCAGGGAGGAGAACCAGATCCGGCTCGAGCACGGCAAGCCGATCCGCTTCGGCGCCGAGGGCGAGCGCGGCGTGGTCCGCGCTGCCGACGGCCGCTTGGGGATCGAGGCGGTCTCGGAGGTGGGCGCCGAGGCGCTGCTCGTCCACGACGCCCACGACCCGAACCCGAGCCTCGCCTTCTCGCTCGCCCACCTCAGCCAGCGGCCGAACGGCCCGACCCCGATCGGGGTCTTCCGCGCCTTCGAGCGACCCTTCTACGGCGAGGGGATGACCAGGGAGCTGGAGGCCGCCCGCGAGGGCATCGGCACGGACGAGCTGGACTCGCTGTTCCGCTCCGGCGACACCTGGACGGTCGGGTAGCGACCCCCGCTTCCTGGCGGCGCGTTTGTCGCCCGGTCGACGGATAGGGTTCTCGCCGCGTGTACGACTGGCTCCTGTTCCTGCACGTGCTGGCCGGCGTTGCCCTCGTCGCGACGGTGGTGATCTTCAGCGCCTTCGCGCTCGGCATGGCGACTGATTCGCGCCTGCTCGCGGTCGGGAACGCGCTCTGGAACGTAGGCGGGCTGGGCACCCTGGTGCTGGGGATCTGGCTCGCGCTCTACGTCGACGGCTACGAGATCTGGGATGGCTGGATCGTCGCCGCGATCGTGCTCTTTGCGATCGCCACCGAGCTGGGGCGGCGCGCTCAGCTCGGATACGCACCGGCGGCCGGGGGCAGCGAGGCCGGCGCCGCCATCACCGGCGCCCCGCCGGCCGCCCTCATGCACTGGCTGCGGTCGCTCGTCGTGCTTGCCCTGCTGGTCGTGATGATCTACAAGCCGGGAGCGTGATCGTGCTCGCGACCATCCGTCCGGACAGCTGGGACTTCCCGCTTTTGCTCCACGTCCTCGGAGCGATGCTCCTGGTCGGGACGCTTGTCCTCGCCGCCTCGGCGCTGATCCTGGCCTGGCGCGACGGCAGCGCCTCGCTGGTGCGCCTCGGCTACCGCTCTTTGCTGATCGGTGCGCTGCCGGCCTGGATCGTGATGCGGGGCGCCGCCGAGTGGATCGCCGACAAGGAGGGCTGGACCGGCGACGAGGTGCCCTCCTGGGTGGACCTCGGCTACAGCACCGCCGACTCCGGCTTCCTGCTGCTTCTGATCTCGACGGTGCTCGCCGGGCTCGCCGTGCGCCGCGCCGGCCGCGCCGAGAGGTCGGGCGGGGGCGGCTTCAGCCGGGCCTCGACCGTCCTCGTCTCGCTGGTCTTGATCGCCTATCTGGTGGCGATCTGGGCGATGACGGCGAAGCCGGTCTGAGGGACTCGTGTCCGGCTGGTTCGTCGTCAACGTCGCCGCCGCGAAGGCGCTCCGCCACGAGCAGGCGGGATCGTACGTCGCGTTCGAGGGTCCCGAGGAGCGCTTCCCGGATTACGGCATCAACGTCCACCTGCTGGAGCCGGGGGAGCCGAACGCGAAGTATCACGCCGAGAGCGTGCAGGAGGACTTCCTGGTGCTGTCGGGGGAGTGCGTCGCGATCCTCGACGGCGAGGAGCGGCGCCTCGAGGCGTGGGACTTCGTCCACTGTCCCGCCGGCACGGCGCACGTGTTCGTCGGCACGGGCCAGGGGCCCTGCGCGATCCTCATGGTTGGCGCGCGCCGCCCCGACGCCACGGTCCACTACCCGGTGAACGAGCTCGCGGCGCGCTACGGCGCCTCGGCCGCCGAGCCCACCTCGCTGCCCGAGGAGGCGTACGCCGACTGGAGCGCGAAGCTCACGCCGACGCAGCTTCCCTGGCCGCCGGCCAAGTAGCCGGCGCTACGGGCTCTCCGTACCGAGGGTCTCGGCGATCTCCGCCACGGCGGCCTCCTCCGCCCCGCTGACCCGCTCGCCGCTGAGGCCCAGGAAGCCCTCCTTGCGAGCGTCGGCGACCCGGTTTGCGAGGGTGAGGACGAAGCGGCTGTACTCGTCGACCTCCTCCGGGGTTGCCTTTCGCTCCAGCAGGTCGACGGCGTCGCGAAGATGCTGAAGGCCGTGATCCTTGAGCTCCTCGGGGGAGTGATACCGCGTCCGGTCGATCTCGGGCTTCGCCGAGGCGATCTCGTCGAGCAGCTCGCTGTCGCCGTGTTGCTTGCGCGCCTCGGCGTATGCCTTCGCCATCGAGAAGCTCTCGCGGAAGGTCCCTCCGCGCTGCGCTGTGGTCACGATCATGCCGGCGCTCGGCGGTCCCTTCAGAACGACTTCCCACTCCTCGGAGCTGAAGTCGGCCTTTCCGGTCATTTGCCGACTAGGTCTCTTCGGGCGGGGGAGGGTCTGGCAGCTTGGGCTCGTTGGGCACCATCTCGACCACCCGCCCCGCGCTTCTGAGGCAACGGGGGCATGGCCTGGGCATCAGCGAGCCAGCGGCCGGGGCGAAGGCCTCCCCACAAGACGGACACATGTAAACAGCCACGGACTCCTTTCCGGTCATCAATCAACCCCCCTCGTGCTGCACGCAGTGTACGCCCAATGCGCCACGGCAAAAGATTCGGCCCCCCGCGCGTCTCGCGGAACTTCCAGCACCGGGTGTCGAACAGCTGAGCCAGCGCGGCAAGCCCGCAGGCGGGTGGGATACTCAGGGGCGGGCAAACCGCCCCCTGGTTTCATCACCGGCAAAGGAGGAGCCCATGACGGGCACACCGCCATTGTGAAAGGCGCTCTGAGCCGGACCGCCACGCCGAGGCGGCGCTCCGCCGAGATCCAGGCGGAGCTCGGCAAGCTGCTCGGGCCGGGCGCGGTCGGTCCGGCGACGGCGGCCTACCTGACGGACGCGACCGAGCACCGCGGCATCAAGGGCAGCGCCGACGCGGTCGCGCTGCCGGCGACGACCGCGGAGGTCGCCGGCATCGTCGCCTGGTGCTACCAGCACGAGGTGCCGATCGTGCCGCGCGGGGGCGGCACGGGTTTCGCGGCCGGCGCCGTGCCCCTGGACGGGGGCGTCGTCCTGGGCCTCGAGCGGATGACGCGGGTCCGCGACTTCGAGCCGCTGCTGTGGCGGATCTGCGTCGAGGCGGGGCTGAGCACGGCCGAGGTCCGCCGGCTGGCGCGCGAGAACGGCCTCTTCTTTCCGCCCGATCCCGGCGCCGCCGAGCAATCGCAGATCGGCGGAAACATCGCCACCAACGCCGGCGGTCCGCACGCCTTCAAGTACGGGGTCACGGGCGCCTGGGTGACCGGGCTGGAGGCGGTCGTCCCACCCGGCGAGATCATCGAGATCGGCGGCGCGATCCGCAAGGACATGGCCGGCTATGACCTGAAGAGCCTCCTGATCGGCTCGGAGGGAACGCTGGGCGTGATCACCGCGGCCTGGCTCAAGCTGCTGCCGGCGCCGGAGGCAACGCTGCCCGTCGTCGCCTTCCATGCCGGCGCCGAGGCGGGCTGCCGGGCGATCGAGGGCGTGCTGGGCGCCGGGCTGACGGTGGCCGCGCTCGAGTACCTGGACGGTGGCGCCCTGGCCGCGGCCGGCGGCTCGTTTCCGGGCGGCATCCCCGAGGGCGCAGGCTTCATGGTGATCGCCGAGGCCGACGGCACCAAGGCCGAGGCCGAGCGCGTTCAGCGGGAGCTGGTGGAGGCCGTGGGCATCGACGCGCTTGCGGTGCGAGCGCCCATGCAGCGGCGCGAGGTGGAGGCGCTGTGGCGGTGGCGCGACGGCGTCTCGATCGCGATCGAGGCCCGGCGCGGGGGGAAGGTGAGCGAGGACATCGTGGTCCCGCTCGACCGCATCCAGGAGGCGATCGAGGAGACGGGCGCGATCGGGGAACGTCACCGTTTGGAGGCTTGCAGCTGGGGCCACGCCGGGGACGGCAACCTGCACTCGACCTTCCTCGTCGCGCCCGACGACGGCGGGGAGCTGGAGCGGGCGCGCAGCGCGGCCGAGGAGCTGTTCGAGCTCGCGGCGCGGTTGGGGGGATCGATCTCGGGCGAGCACGGCATCGGCTGGGTGAAGCGGGGGCAGCTGGCGCGCCAGTGGCCGTCGCGGGCGCTCGAGCTGCACGAGGCGGTCAAGCAGGTATTCGATCCCAAGGGCCTGCTGAACCCCGGGAAGAAGATCGCCGCGCTCTAGTACTAGCCCGAACTAGCCCGAGCCCGATTCGACCGGGTGTCCGCCGCGCTGCCAGGATCTGACGCCGCCGCGGCCGACGTGGATCACGGAGTCGTAGCCCTCCCGCTGGAGGAGCGACGCGGCTAGCCCGCTGCGCTTGCCGCCGCTACAGACCGTGGCGATCACCCGGTCGGTCGGCAGCTCGCCAAGACGCTCGATCAAATGGCCGTAGGGGACGTTAACCGAGCCGGGAATGTGGGCTTCGGCGAACTCGTCGTCGTCTCGGACGTCGAGCACCACGATCCCGTTGTCGCTCGCGAGCCGCTCGGCCAGGGCGTCGGGATCGATCAGCTCGACCCGTTTCACCGGTCGCTCCTCCGAGCGCCAGGCGGTCATGCCGCCCTCGAGAAAGCCCCGGACGCGGAGGCCGACCGATGCCAGGAGCTCGGCCGCCTCGAGCTCGTAGCCGTCGGAGGCGGCGACGACGATCAGCTCGACGTTCTCGGCGACGACCTTGGCCACCTTGGTGGCGAAGCCCGTGTCGTACGCCGAAGCGCTGATCGCCCCCGGGATGTGGGCCTCGTCGAACTGCTCGTTGGTCCTCGCGTCGACCAGGATGGCGCCCTCGGCGATCGCCACCTCCACCGCTCGAGGTGTCAGCGGCGCCGGCGTGCCCAGCTCCTCGATCAGCGGGCCGCGGTTAAGCGCCACGATGTGCTCGACGTTGGGCGGGCGATCGCCGAGCTGACCGACCGTGGCGTCGATGAACGACTCGAGGGTCGAGATGCGAAGTGCCCGGTTGTGCTGGCGCTCGAAGCCGATCGTCGAAGTGGTCTTGTTGCCGATCGCGGAGCTTCCGCACAGCGATCCGCCGAGATGCCCCGGCCAGACCTCGACGTCGTCGTCCAGCGAGAGCAGGCGATCATGCAGCGAGTCGAAGATCGCCGCCGCGCCGTCGCGCGGCTCGATCGCGAGATCGGGTCGCGCGACGTCGCCGATGAACAGCGAGTCGCCGGTCAACACCGCCCAGACATCGCCTGCGCGAGCGGTATCGCGCAGCACGAACGAAGTGTGCTCGGGGCGGTGGCCAGGCGTATGCACCGCCTCGATCTCCAAGTCGCCCATGCGAAGCCTCCAGCCGTCGGCGAACGGCTCGTGCGGGTACTCGGCCCCGGCGAGCTCGTGGATGTGGATCGTCGCTCCGGTGGCCCTGGCCAAGCGGCCGTGTCCGGAGACGTGGTCCGCGTGGTTGTGGGTCTCGAGCACGTGCTCGATCCGGACCCCGTGGAGGCGGCTCAGCCGCACGTACGGGTCGATGTCCCACTGGGGGTCGACGACCGCGGCGACCCCCGCGCGCTGGTCGCCGACCAGATAGGAGCCGCAAGCGAGGTCCTCGTGGATGACCTGGCGAAACAGCATCAGACCCGCACTCTAGTGGGGCCTCGCATCAACCTAACGCGTCGGCGAGCGCCGCACGACCGCCGCTCAGCAGGGGATCGCCGTGTGAGACGAGCACGGTCTCGATCGGGCGCTCGAGCAGCGGCCGGAGCGCCCTGGAGGCGTCGAGGGTGATGCCGCTCGACAGGGTCGTGGTCAGCACGGCGACTCGGGAGAGCCCCGCCGAGATGGGAGTTCTGGATCGATGTGATTCACAACCCCCAACTCGCCGGTTGGGGCCCGCGCCCCCGAGTCCGGCAGGGCTATTGACCGACAATGGGGCGGTCGGTGCCCCGCTGACGCGACCTCCCGGAATGTGACCACAAATGTGGTCACAAGTCGGGAGTGCTTTGGAGGAAGTCACCCGTCCGCTCGTGACCACATGCTGTGAGGTCGGGCACCGACCGCCCTGGAGGACACCGAAGCATGTGACATCAATTGGTGTAACGTATGCACAGTCGAATAGCGCAGGCCCAGGCCCTGCGTGCCGCGCAACAAGGAGAGCCATGGAAGCCGCCAGCCCAAAGGAAGCAGCCGCCAACGCCGAGCAGGCAGTCGCCGCCGCCGTCAACGGCGACAAGGAGCACGACACCGCCACGTTCAGCCTCGAGCTGAGCGAGGACCAGCGGGAGATCCGCGACTGGGTTCACGGGTTCGCCGAGCAGGTCGTCCGTCCGGCTGCCGCCGAGTGGGACGAGCGCGAGGAGACGCCCTGGCCGATCATCCAGGAGGCCGCCAAGATCGGCCTCTATGGCTTCGAGGCGCTCGCCCAGTTCTGGTCCGACCCGACCGGGCTGCAGCTTCCGATCGTCAATGAGGAGCTGTTCTGGGGCGACGCCGGAATCGGCCTCTCGATCATGGGCACGACCCTGGCCGTGGCCGGGATCTACGCCTCCGGGACGCCCGACCAGCTCGTCGAGTGGGTGCCGCAGTGCTACGGGACGCCCGAGGAGCCGAAGGTTGGCGCCTTCTGCGTCTCGGAGCCCGACGCCGGGTCCGATGTCTCCGCGATCCGCACCTCGGCGCGCTACGACGAGGCCACCTCCGAGTGGATCCTCAACGGCCAGAAGGCCTGGGCGACCAACGGCGGGATCGCCGATGTCCACGTCGTGATCGCCAGCGTCGATCGCGAGCTGGGCTCGCGTGGGCACGCCGCCTTCATCGTCCCGCCAGGGACGGATGGACTCGAGCAGGGAGCCAAGGTCAAGAAGCACGGCATGCGCGCCTCTCACACGGCCGACGTCCACCTAGACGATTGCCGGGTGCCGGGCTCGTGCCTGCTCGGCGGCAAGGAGAAGCTCGACGAGCGCCTCGCCCGTGCCCGTGAGGGCAAGGGATCGCGCGGCCAGGCAGCGATGCGGACCTTCGAGGTCTCGAGGCCGACGGTCGGCGCCCAGGCCCTCGGAATCGCGCGCGCCGCATACGAGTACGCGCTGGACTACGCCAAGCAGCGAGTCCAGTTCGGGCGGCCGATCATCGAGAACCAGGCGATCGCCTTCACGCTCGCCGATATGAGGATGGAGATCGACGCCGCCAGGATGCTCGTCTGGCGCGCCGCCTGGATGGGGCGTATCGGCAAAGACTTCGAGGCCGCCGAGGGCTCGATGTCGAAGCTGAAGGCGGGCGAGGTGGCGGTCTGGGTCACCGAGCGGGCGATCCAGATCCTCGGCGGCAACGGCTACACCCGCGAGTACCCGGTGGAACGGATGCACCGCGATGCCAAGATCTACACGATCTTCGAGGGCACGTCGGAGATCCAGCGACTGGTGATCTCCCGAGCGATCTCGGGGGCGCGGATCCAATGAGAGAGGAGCAGCAGGTGACCGAGGCGCAAGACGCAACCCGGGGGGCCGATTTCTCGTCGCTCGATCCGGAGCAGGTGGCAGGGACGATCTCGTCCGCCACCGACGACCAGCTTCGCGAGGCCCTCAGCGGCCCGCAGCGCGAGGCGATCATCGGCGAGGTGTTCCGCCGCATGGAGCAGCACTTCAAGCCGAGCGGTGCCGCGGGGGTGGACGCGGTGCTCCACTGGAAGATCACCGGCCGCTCGGACGGCGGCCTCGACCATTACGAGGTCGTGCTCCGCGACGGCACCTGCACCGCGGGCAAGGACCCCAAGCACGAGCCGCGCGTCACCCTCACGCTGGACGGGGTCGACTTCATGCGGCTGGTGACCGGCAACGCCGCCGGCCCGATGCTGTTCATGAGTGGCAAGCTGAAGATCGAGGGCGATCTGATGTTCTCGACCCAGATCCAGTCGATGTTCACGATCCCCGGGTAACGGCCCCCGAGGGCATTGCAGCCTCCAGAACCAGTACGGTGTCCGACGGGACACCGAGCCCGGACCACGTTCGGCCAGGGTCTCGATTGGACCGAGGGAGAATACGAGTGGGAGTCGCCAACCAGGTAGCTGAAGCCGAGCGGGTCGGCACCCCGGCTGAACTCATACAGCCGACAGAGCACGAGACTGCCGACCGCATAATCACCGGTCTGGTCACCGCCGTCCCCTTCCTGCTGCTCGGCGTCGCCGCCTGGCAGGTGTGGAACGAGGCGCTTCACTGGCGCGACCTGGCGATCCTTGGCGTCCTCTACCTGGTCACCGGCCTCGGGATCACGGTCGGCTTCCATCGACTGCTCACCCACCGCAGCTTCAAGACCAGCCGAGCGCTGCGGGGGATACTCGCGGCCCTGGGATCGGCGGCGATCGAGGGGCCGGTGATCTCGTGGGTCGCCGACCACCGCAAGCACCACACCTTCGCCGACGAGCAGGGCGACCCGCACAGCCCCCACGTCGGGCACGGCGGGGGTTGGCGCGGCACCTTGCGCGGGCTGTTCCATGCCCACCTGGGCTGGCTGTTCATCCACACCGAACGCGGAGCGAAGCGGCGCTTCGCGGGCGATCTGATGGACGACCCGGTGGTCAGCTTCATCGATCGGACGTTCCTGCTCTGGGCCGTGATTGGGCTCGCGGTCCCGTTCGCGCTCGGCTACGCGATCGGCGGCACACTGGTGGCCGGGCTCACCGCTCTGCTCTGGGGCGGCGCGGTCCGCGTCTTCCTCCTGCATCACTTCACCTACAGCATCAACTCCGTCTGCCACGTGTTCGGGCGACGGCAGTT
The DNA here is from genome assembly GCA_038040365.1 of Actinomycetota bacterium. Taxonomy (GTDB): domain Bacteria; phylum Actinomycetota; class Thermoleophilia; order Solirubrobacterales; family 70-9; genus AC-56. The sequence continues at coordinate 26,048 of JBBPIL010000015.1, read as the reverse complement.
CGTGACCGATGACCAGTCGCGGAACGTCATCTGGCTTGCCCTGCCGACATTTGGCGAGGCGTGGCACAACAACCACCACGCGTTTCCCACCTCGGCGGTCCACGGGCTCCGCCGCTGGGAGCTCGATCCCTCTGCGGCGGTGATCTGGACGCTCGAGCGGCTGGGCCTGGTCTGGGACGTGGTCAGGATCAGCCCGGAGCGCCAGGCGGCCAGGGCAGCCGGGTAGGCTCCGCCGGTGCACAGCGACGGGGCGCGTGGCGCGGTCGTGGTCACGGGAAGCTCGACCGGGATCGGGCGAGCCTGCGCGCTCCACCTGGATCGCCTGGGCTTCAAGGTCTTCGCCGGCGTGCGCAGGGAGGCGGACCGGGAGCGACTCCGAGCTGAGGCATCGGAGCGCCTTGAGCCGCTGATCCTGGACGTCACCGACTCCGAGCACATCTCTCGAGCCGCCGAGCACGTTTCCGAGGCGACCGAGGCCCGGCTTGCGGGGCTCGTCAACAACGCCGGGATCGGGGTGGGGGGACCGCTCGAGCTGCTCCCCCTGAGCGACTTTCGCCACCAGATCGAGGTGAACCTGATCGGCCAGGTCGCGGTCACCCAGGCCTTCATTCCGGCGCTGCGGCGAGCTCGCGGGCGACTCGTCTTCATCAGCTCGATCGGCGGCCTGCTCGCCACTCCTTACATGGCCCCCTACCACGCCTCGAAGTTCGGCATCGAGGCGGTCGGCGATGTGCTGCGCCAGGAGCTGCGCCAGTTCGGCGTCCAGGTCTCGATCGTCGAGCCCGGGTCCGTCGCGACCCCGATCTGGGAAAAGGGCAGGGCGACGGCAAAGGCTGTCCGCGGCAACCTGTCGGCCGAGGGCCAGGAGCTGTACGGCGAGCCGCTCGCGCGCGCCGAGGAGACGCTGGGGCAGACCGCCGAGCGCGGGGCGCCGCCGGAGAAGGTCGCCAAGGTCGTTGCCCACGCCCTGACCGCGAGGAGGCCCCGAACTCGCTATCCGGTCGGCGCCGACGCCAGGGCGATGGCCACCCTCAAGAGGCTGCTCCCCGATCGCCTTCGCGATCGCCTCGTGGCCCGGGCGACCGGTCTCACGGCTAGGGCGCGCTGAGGGCGGCCTCGGACAGGCGTCCATAAGACGCGTCCCGGGCTTGTGTTGGGCGGCCGGCTGGCCGATGCCCTCTGTGCACATCCATCAACTGCGGGGGACCAATAGGGCCCTCGCGGGGCACCTCCTCATGTCGAAACGGGGCGCTGGGCGAGCGCCCCGTTTCACTTTCCCCGCTGGCGCTCGGCGACGATCTCGTCCCGGCGCAGGCGCAGCCCCCCGAGCAGAAGCGCGAGCGAGCCGCCCAGCGCGACGAAGATCCCGTAGCGCAGGTGGATGTCGGTATGAACGGAGATGCTGTCGGCGGAGATGCTGTCGGGCCGGTCGAGCATCAGGTAGCCGACCAGAACGGCCGACCAGGCTCCTGCCACGGCGAGCAGGCTCCCCTCGCGCAGGGGGCGCGGCAGCTCATACTCGCTCGCACAGCGCACGATCAGGTAGAGGGCTGCGCCGACGGTGAGCAGCAGCGCGAGCTGGCCGAGGCCGAAGGAGTCGAGCCCAGTGTGCGAGAGGCCGCTCGAGAACTCGATCCCGTACCAGGGAAACAGCATGCTGCCCGGCACCGCGAGCGCGCCGAGCGCCGCCAGCCGCGCCGGCGGTGGCAGCGAGCGGAAGAGCTCGCTCACCGGCGGGATTCCAGGCGCAGCGGTGCGCTGATCCGCCGGATCACGGCGGCGGTGAGCCCCGGTTGGGAGATTGGGCCCGTTCCCGCCTCGCCCTCCTCGATGTGCGCCTTTGGCGTCAGCGCCTCGGTCACCCTGCGGCGCTCGTGTGCCGGTGGCAGCCAGGGCCCCGCGACGTCGTCGGCGACGAGGATCCAGAGGCGCTCCCCCGTCTCACGCGCCGCGGCTGTCGGGTCGTCCTGCGCCCAGGCGCGGACCCGTGCAGCCGCGGGCTCCGGAGGGCAGTAGGAGACCTGGAAGCCGACACGCTCGCGCAGCTCCGCCTCGGACATCTGCGAGTTGGTCGCTGCCAGCAGGGTGCGAAGCGCGCCCCTGTAGTCGCGCTCGACCATCTCGATGAAGGCGCCGACGACGGTGTCCGAAGCGATCATCCCCTCGCTGCCCTCGAAGTGCATGCGCGCGAACGGGGCGGTGCCCAACGCCACCACGGCGACCACCAGGTCCTCGCGGCTGGCGGCGATGCGGACGCCCCGGTTGGCGCCGTCGGCGGTGCTGATGACCACCGCACCGCCACCCGCCGCCTCGAGGATCGCCTCGAGGTCGGAGCAGTCCGTCTCCATGTCATAGGGACCGGTGCGGGTGGACTCCCCGGTGCCGCGCGCGTCCCAGGTCACCACGCGGTGATCGCGGGCGAGGTCCGAGAGCAGGCCTTCGTAGACGCCGGGATGTCCGGACCACCAGGGAGCCAGCATGACCAGCGGACCCTCGCCCCTTTCCTCCCAGTGGAGCTCGACTCCGCCCGGACGCTCGAGCCTGGCCATGGCTCAGGCCGGTGCCGCGCGAAGCGGCGCGGTCACCCGGCGGACGACCGCCGCGGTCAGGTCGGGCCGGCTGACGATTCCTTCCTCGATCTCCTCGACGTGCGCGTCGGGGAAGAGCTGGCGCGAGAGCTCCGCAGCCTCCCGGCCCGCCGGAAACCAGCCGCCCCCGGTGGCCTCCGCGCACAGCAGCCAGAGCCGGTCGCCGCAGGCGCGCGCGGCTTGCAGCGCGTCGTCCTCCACCCAGGCGCGCAGCCGGGCCACCGCCGTCTCCTGAGGTTGGTACTCGGCCTGCAGGCGGACTCGCGCGCGGATCTCCTCCTCGCTCATCTGCGGGTTGCCGGCGGTGACCAGGGAGCGGAGGGCGCTGCGATAGTCGGTCTCGCACATGCTCAGGAAGGCGTTGACGACCGTGTCGGAGGAGGCCATCGCCTCGGAGTGCTCCAGCCTGTCCCGTCCGGCGGGCATGCCGCCCGGAGTCACAATCGCCTCGACGAGCTCGGGCCGCTCGGCGCAGACGCGAACGGCGCGGTGCGTGGCGTCTCCCAGGCCCACGATCACCGTCGCCCCGCCGCTCGCCTCGATCACGGCTGCGAGGTCCCCCGACCCGGTGTTCATGTCGTGCGGCCCCTTGCGGCTGGACTCGCCGGCGCCGCGATCGTCATATCGGACGACGCGGTGGTCGCGCGCGAGCTCGGCGGCGATCGGGTCGTATACGGAGGGGTGAAACATGGAATAGGGGGCCAGGACCACCAGCGGCCCCTCGCCGCGCTCCTCCCAGTGGATCTCGACCCCTTCCTCGCGCTCAAGCCAGGCCATGAGCGCGATTCTCCCAGGTGCGACTCGCCTAGGCGGGCAGCAGCTTGAGGGACAGCTCCGCGAGGTGGTCGACGCCGTAGCGCTTCGCCTCCGCCGCGGCTCGCTCGAGCGCCTGGCGCGCCTCGTCCGGATTCGACTCGCGAAGCAGGCGCCCCCGCAGATACTCGCAGCGGGCGGCATCGAGCGGCCGGCCGAGCCCCTGCCACGCGGCGCGGGCCTCCGCCAGCGCAGCGCTCGCCTCGTCCGGATCAGCCGCCACCGCCCCACGGGCCTCGAGGCTCGCGGCCTTGCCGACCGGGTAGCGCAGCCGGTCCGCGAGCCGCTCCGCCTCATCGGCGGCCTCACGGGCGGCGTCGAGCCGCCCGGCCAGAGCAAGGTTCACGGCGCGGGAGGAGATCGCCTCGACCGACTGGGCGACCAGGCCCGCACGCTCGCAGAGGTCGAGCGCGCGGGCCAGCTCGGTGTCGGCGTCCGCGTGGTCGCCGCGCTGGCGCAGCGCCGCGCCAAGCCAGAACAGCGATTGGAAGGCGACCTCGGAGCGGCCCACCTGCTCGGCGAGGTCAGCGGCCTGGCGCAAGCCCTTTGCCGCCTCGTCGAATCTCCCCTCTCGCCAGCGGAGCATGCCGCGCATCATGTACGGGAAGCAGAGCTTGCCCGTGAGGCCCTCGCGTTCGGCGAGCTGGCCGGAGGCCTCCGCCTCTCGCTCCACCGCGTCCCAGTCGCCCGCGTGCGCGGCCAGCTGGGCCAGCGCGGCGTGCAGCTCGACCTTGGAGGGCAGGTCGCCGGTCTGCTCGGCGAGCTCGAGCGCCTCCTGGTAGGCGGCGCCGGCTCCCTTGTAGTCGGCCTCCGAGATCTCGAGGTGATAGCCGAGCGTGAGCAGCGCCCGGACCGCCTCGGCCGGATCGGACTCGCGCGCGAGCTCGACCGAGCGCTCCAGGTTCTGGCGGGCGCGCTCGGAGTCGCCGATGCGGCCGAAGACGCGGCCGAAGATCCCGTGGGCCCGGCTGGCCGCTGCCGCCTCGCCGAGTCGCTCCGCGAGTCGCAACGCCTTCTCGGAGGCATAGATGGCGAGCATGTTGTCGCCGGTGTGCATGTACAGCGACGCGGCCTCCTCGTACAGCCGCACCAGCTCGAGGCATGGGGGGCCGTCCTTGAGCAGGTCGATCCCCTTCTGGTAGTGCTCGATCGAGCCCTCGCGGTCGCCCTTGTGCCAGAGCCCGGCGCCGATCTTGCGATGCAGGTCGCCGACCCTGGCCAAGTCCTCCTCGCCGCGATGAAACTCCAGGCACTCTTCCCAGACGCCGGTTGCCTGGTCGACACGCCCGAGCCGGAGCGCGACGTCCCCGAGCTTCTCGGCGATCCGGGCGCGCACCGCTGGGTCCGCCCGCGGGGAACCCCGCTCCCCTGGCAGGGACAGCGCGGTCTCGTAGTGGCTGAGGGCCTCCTGGTTGGAATACAGCGAGGCGGCAGCGTCGCCGGCCGCCTCGAGCGCCGACAGAGCCTTTAGGTTGATGCGCTCCAGCTCCGAGTGCTCCATCTCGGTGTCCGCGCCGAGCGCGGCGGCCCTGCCGTAATGGTCGGCGACCATCGCCACCACGCCCTCCGAGCGGTCGGCGGCCCGCTCCTCGATGAAGCCACCCACCTGAGCGTGCTTCCACGCCCGCACCGACTTCGGCAGCGTCGAGTAGGCGACGTCGCGGATCAGCACGTGCTTGAACGCATACTCGTGCTCCCCCGCGAGACGGCTGCCGGCGCTCGGTATCACGAGGTCCTTCTCCTGAAGCGCGGCGAGAGCTTCCTGTAGGTGGATGCCCTCCTCTTCTTCGATCCCGGCGAGTGAGCCCTCCCAGAAGGTCTGCCCGACCACTGAGGCATGTTGGAGGACGCGCCGCTCCGGCGCGGACAGCGAGTCGAGACGGGCCGCGAGCACGGCGTGCACGGTCTCGGGGAGCGTCTGCACCTCCTTCGACCCCTCCTCACGGATCCGGTTGACCATCTCCTCCGCGAACAGGGGGTTGCCGGCGGAGCGCTCGGCGACCTGAGGCACCAGCTCTCCCTGGCCGTTCGCTCCGGTGCCGTTTCCATCGGGGAGCAGAGCGGCGACCAGCTGGCGCGTCTCGTCCTGGGACAGGGCCTCGAGCGAGATCGTGGTCGCGTTGCGCCGCCCGCCGCCCCAGCCCGGGCGGCGGTCGAGCAGCTCGTCGCGAGCCAGGCAGACGATCAGCGCGGGGCCGCGCACCCAGCGCGCCAGGTACTCGATCAGGTCGAGCATGCCCTCGTCGGCCCAGTGGATGTCCTCGAGCGCGATGACCACCGGCCGTTGCCGGCTCACCGCCTCGACCAGGGAGCGCACCGCGGAGAACAGGCGGTCGCGGGTCTGCTGCGCGTCGTCCACGTCGTGGACACCGGTGGGCATCGCGTGCTCGGCCGGCGGCTCGATGCCGAGCGGGCGAGCGATCGTCGCGGCGATTCGCACCGGCGGCTCGTCGGTCTCGGCGTCGGAGACGACCGACTCGACCCCCCGTAGGAGCTTCGCCCAGGCCAGCTCGGAATCGTCGGTGTCCACCAGCTCGAACTGGTCGCGGAGGATCTCGCCCAGCGCCCAATAGGCGAGCCCGGCGCCATAGGCGGGGCAACGCCCCACCCGGAAGGCCGGCTTCTCCGGCCGCCCGCCGATCTGCGTCGCCAGCTCGCGCAAAAGGCGCGACTTGCCGACCCCGGCCTGGCCGATCACCGTGACCAGGTGCGGGCGGCTCTCGCGGCCCACCCGCTCGAACATCGACATGAGCAGCGCCGATTCGTCCTCGCGGCCGATCAGGGGCGCCTCGGTGCGGGCGCCTCGGGTGGCCGGGCCTGGGATCAGGACGCGGGCGGCCTCCCATGCCGGCACGGGCTCGGACTTGCCCTTCAGGGTCAGAGGCTCCAGCTCCTCGTACTCGATCGCGCCGCGGGTCAGGCGGTGGGTGATCTCGCCGACGGTGACGCTTCCGGGTCTCGCCGCCGCCTGTAGCCGGGCGGCGACGTTGACCGCGTCGCCCATCACCGTGTAGCCGTCGCCGACCTGGCCGGCCAGCACCTCGCCTGAGTTGATCCCGACTCGCAACGAGAAGCTGACGTCGGCCGCCCCCGGTATGTCCTTGTTGATCTCCTCCATCGCGGCCTGCATCGCCAGGCCGGCGCGCACGGCACGCTCCGGGTCGTCCTCGTGGGAGACCGGGGCACCGAAGACCGCCATCACGTTGTCGCCGATGTACTTGTCCACGCTGCCGCCGTAGCGGACGACCTCCTGTCCGAGGCGGCGAAGGGCCCTGTCCACGATCGACTTCACGGCCTCGGGGTCCATGCGCTCGGCGATCGCGGTGTAGCCGAACAGGTCGGCGAACAGCACCGTCGCCTTGCGGCGCTCCTCCGGCAGAGCGCCGGCGCCGGGCGAGCCCCAAGCCGGCGCGCCGACGCCTGGGAGCTGGCCGCCGAACAGCCCTCCGCTTTGGGCGGGATGGGCCGCCTGGGCCGTTACGCCGGGGGCGGCGGGAGGCTGCGGCGTCGTTCCCGGCGGAGGCGCCACCACGCCCGAGCCGCCGGCCCCGAGCCCCGTTCCGCACTCGATGCAGAACTTGGCCGCCGCCGGGTTCTCGGTGCCGCAGTTCGGACAGGTCGGGGACAGCGCCCCGCCGCACGCCATGCAAAACCGGGCCCTCTCCGGGTTCTCGGCGCCACAGCTGGGGCAAGCTCCTCCGCCCACGTGACGAACGATACGCATTGGCCGCGGCGGGGCTATGTGAGATCCATCACTCGTCCAGCCCATCAGGAGGGTCCGCTACCCTGGCGCGTCGGACTGAGTGCCGAACGCCATCCTGAAGGAAAGTGGAGCTGACTTGACCCGCATCCGAGCGCGCGTCGCGATTTTCGCGCTGATCCTCGTCCTTCCCGCCGGAATGGCGGGCTGCGGCGGCGACGGAGGCGGTGGCGGCGAGGACCCGAACGAGGTCCTCGACCAGACCTTCAACAACCCGGAGCAGATCAGCAGCGGCGTGCTCAGCATCAGCCTCGACGGCTCAGCCGAGGGCGATCAGTCGGGGAACCTGACGGCGACGATCGAGGGGCCGTTCCAAAGCGGCAAGGGCGACCCCGCTGCGTTCCCGCAGCTGGATCTGACCGCGCAGATCAGCGCCTCCGGGGCCGGTCAGAGCTTCGACTTCGACGGCGGCCTGATCACCACGGAGGACAACGCCTTCGTCGAGTACCAGGGACAGGCGTATGAGGTCGGCTCGTCCCTCTTCCAGCAGTTCACGACCGCCTACGAGCAGTCGGTGCGGCAGGCCCAGACGCAGCAGGACAACCAGAACGCCTCCTCGATCTTCGAGCGGCTCGGGGTCGACCCCCAGACCTGGTTGACCAACCTCTCGAACGAGGGCGACGAGGACGTAGAGGGGACCGAGACCATCCACATCCACGGCGACGCCGATGTCGAGCAGATCGTCTCCGACATCGCGAAGATCGCCCAGCGGACGCCCGGGGGGGTCGCGCAGGCGCTCGACCCGGCCCAGCTCGACCAGGTGAAGAGCGCGATCCAAGAGGCGAGCCTGGACGTGTACTCGGGCAAGGACGATCACATCCTGCGCAGGCTGTCGCTGTCGCTGACCATCGAGCCACCGGCGAGCGCCGGCGGTTCTTCGGTGACCAGCGTTAACGTCGATCTCTCGGTCACGCTGAGCGACGTCAACGAGACGCAGACGATCAGCGCGCCGTCGAGCGCCAAGCCGATCTCCGGCCTGCTCAGCCAGTTCGGGCTCAGCGGCCTCGGCTCGCTCGGGTCCCCGGGCGGGACCAGCGGTGGCGGCGTGGGCGGTGGCGGCGGCCCCAGCACCGGCTACCTGAACTGCATCCAGGACGCTAAGACCCCGGCCGACTACAACAAGTGCGCCGACGAGCTCCAATAGCCGGCAACCGCTAGTCGGCTCAGGCTAGCGACGAAGTCGCGGTAGATGCGGAGGTGCCTGCCGGGTCAGGTTGGCGCCCTAACCCGCCGCCCCCGGAGTCGGAGACGAGGAGGCGGCGGTATATGTCAGGTCGAAGTTGCAGTCGTACAGCTCGTCGACGCGGGCGAGCTCGTCTTCGGTCAGGTCCGGGACGTCCGCGGCGCCGGCGTACTCGCGCAGCTCAGCCTGGTTGGTGATCGTCGGGATCACGACGGTCATCTGAGGCTGGGCGAGGATGAAGCGGAGCGCCGCCTGGGCCATGGTGCGGCCGGTCTCCGGACCGCAGAGGAAGCGAATCCGCTCGATCTTCTCGAGGCCCTCGACCAGCCACTCGCGCGGTCGGTGGCGACGGTGGTCGCCGGGGCCGAAGGTCGTGTCGAGCGTCAGGTTGCCGTCGAGCAGTCCCGACGAGGTCGGGACCCGCGCGATCACACCGACGCCGTGGTCGGCGGCGGCCGCCATGAAATCGCGGCCGGGGTCCTGTTCGAGCAGGTTGTAGACGGTCTGCACGGAAGCGATCTGGCGCGTGGAGATCGCTCGCAGACCCTCCTCGCGCCAGCCGATCGCGGGGCCGAGAGCGACGCCGTATCGGGCGATCTTGCCCTCGGTCCGCAGCTGGTCGAGGGTCGCGAAGCACTCGTCCGTCTCGATCGCGTCGAGGCGGGGGTTGTGGAGCTGGTAGAGGTCGAGATGGTCGGTGCCCAGCCGTCTCAGGCTCGCCTCCAGTGCCTGCCGGACGAAGGGCCCGTCCCAGCGCTGCGGCCGCTCTCCCTCGGAGTGCTCCTGGCGTCCCTCGGCGAGCACGTATCCGAACTTGGTCGAGAGCTGGATCTGGTCCCGGTGCGGACCGAGCACGCGACCGACGAGCTCCTCGTTCGTGCCCTGGCCGTATGCGTCGCCCGTCTCGAAGAAGGTGATGCCGAGGTCGAGCGCCTCAAGCAGCAGGCGCTCGCCGGCCTGCTCGCTGACCTCTCCCCACCAGGTCGAGCCGAGCGCCCAAGCGCCGAAGCCGATCTCCGATGCCTCGAGGTCGGTGTCGCCGAAGCGGCGCGTCCTCACGCCCGCAGTCTAGATCAGCCGCCGCGGGGTCCGACCGACCACGCGACCCCATAGGCTCCTCGGCGCGATGGCGAGTGGCGGATCAAACGACCCGCGCGGTCCGGGCTTCCTGCTCACCGCGCAGGGCTGGCCGTACATGCTGGTGCCGTTCATCCCGCTGGCGATCGCGCTGGACCTCGCCAACGCATCGGCGACCGCAATCTTCTTCGTGGCGGCCCTCGGGATCATCCCGACCGCCGCGCTCATGGGTCTCGCCACCGAGGAGCTGGCGGCCCGGTCAGGCCCGGGGATCGGGGGACTGCTGAACGTCACCTTCGGCAATGCGCCGGAGCTGATCATCGCCCTGTTCGCGCTGGGCGCGGGCCTACAGGAGGTGGTCAAGGCTTCGATCATCGGATCGATCCTCGGCAACATCCTTCTGGTGCTCGGTGGAGCGATGTTGGTCGGAGGGATCGGCCGCGACCGTCAGTACTTCAGCGCGACGGCGGCGAACGTGCAGTCGCTGATGCTGTTGCTGGCCGCCACCGCGATGGTCATGCCGGCGATCTTTGAGCTGGTCGAGGGCCAGGGATTGCCTTCCGTGAACGCCGAGCGGGTCGACTACGGCTCCACGGTCGAGCAACTCTCCGTGGCGGTCGCTCTGGTGCTCGCCGGGACCTACATCGCCGGCTTGCTGTTCTCGCTCAGAACCCACAGGGACATCTTCAATCCGCCCGACGAGGGAACCGAGGAGACCACGTTCGGCTGGTCCGCGCGCCGCTGCGTGGTGATGCTGGCGATCGCCGGGGTAGCGGTGGGGGTGATGTCGGAGGTGCTCGTCGGATCGATCTCCGAGGCGTCTCAGACGGTCGGGCTGAGCGAGTTCTTCATCGGCGTGATCGTGGTTGCGATCGTCGGAAACGCGGCCGAGCATTGGGTAGCCGTGCTTGTTGCATACAAGAACAAGATGAACTTGGCCGTCAACATCGCGATCGGGTCGAGCGCCCAAGTGGCGCTGTTCGTCGCCCCGATCCTCGTCTTCGCGTCGTTCGTTATCGGCCCCGAGCCGATGGCGCTGGTCTTCAACGGATTCGAGATGGGGGCGCTGCTGTTCGCCGTGTTGATCGCCAACCACGTCACCCACGAGGGCGAGTCGACCTGGTTCGAGGGCGTGCAGTTGCTCGCTGTCTATCTGATCCTCGGCCTCGCTTTCGGCTTCGCGTAGGGGACCCCGGGATCGGCACGGCCCTCCTACTGCTGGCGAGCTTCGCGGTCATCCTCGCCGGCGCCCTGCTGTTCACCAACGCGGTCGAGTGGGCTGGCCGGCGGCTCGCCTTGGGACAGGGAGCGGTGGGGAGCCTGCTGGCCGCGGTCGGCACCGCGATGCCGGAGACGCTGATCCCGATCGTCGCCGTGCTCGAGGGAGAGCCCGGCTCGGACGGGGTGGCGATCGGCGCGATCGTGGGCGCCCCGTTCCTGCTGGCGACGATCGCGATGATGCTCGTCGGCCTCTCTGCGCTCGGCTATCGGCAGCGCCGCAGGCAGGGGCGCGAGCTCGCGGCGCACGCCCCGACCCTGGAACGCGACCTCGGCTTTTTCCTCTGCTTCTTCGCCCTGGCGACGATCCTCGGCCTGGGGGCGCCGCAGGGGGTGCGGATCTTCCTCGCCTTCGGCTTCGTGGGCGCCTACGCCCTCTACGTCAGGCGGACGCTCCAGGGGGGTGGCGAGGTCGAGGCGGCGGATTCGATCCATCCTCTAATCCTGGCGCGCCACCCGGTCGGTGAGCCGACGCGCAACATGATCGGGATCCAGTTCCTGGTCGGCCTCGGCGCGATGGTGGGCGGCGCCCACATGTTCGTGGTGGAGGTGATCGAGCTGGCGAGCTCGATCGGGGTGGAGCCGCTTGCCCTTTCGCTCGTCCTCGCCCCTCTCGCGACCGAGCTGCCCGAGAAGGCGAACAGCTTCTTCTGGGTCCGTGACGGAAAGGACAGTCTGGCGCTCGGGAACATCACCGGGGCGATGGTCTTCCAATCGACGATGCCGGTTGCCTTCGGACTGGCCTTCACCACCTGGGAGCTCGACCGCTTCGCCGTCCTTTCGGCGGCGCTTGGACTGGCCGGCGGCATCGTCGCGTACTGGGCCCTGCGCCTCCAGGGGCGCTTCAGCCTGCCCGCGATCCTCGCTTGGGGGGCGCTCTATGCAGTCTTCCTGCTCTACGTGGTTCTCGCCTGAGGGCTCAGTCCCGGGGCCAGAAGTCCTCGGCCTGCTCGGTGCCGACGCCTGGGTCGCGGGTCGAGAAGATGAGCAGCTCGGCGTCCTCGTCTGTGTCGTTATGGACCGAGCGGTAGGCGTCGCCGCCGATCCGAACCGCGGTTTGCGGCTCGGCCTCGAAGACGTCATCGTCGATCTTGAAGGTGACCCGGCCGCCGATCACGAAGAAGACCTCCTCCTGACCGGGGTGGCAGTGGCCGTAGCTGCCCCGCCCCCCGGTGCCCGGGGGCATCGTCCGCCAGCTGAACGAGACCTGCTCGGTGCCCAGCGCGTCCGAGTACCAGCGCATCTCTCCGAAGCCCGGGTAGTCGGCCATCCAGTCGGTGGCCTGCTCCCGCTTGGCAACCGAGTAGCCCGCCATCAATCCTCCCGGCCGGGGTCCTGAGACTCGCCGTCCTCGTCCTCGCCATCGGTGCCGTCGCCCTGCTCGAGCGCGGTCGCCGACACCGAGCCGGCGGTGCCGCCGTGATAGTGGGTCTGAAACTCCTCGAGCGTCTCGGCGAGGCTGTCCTCGTCGACGGGGAGGTCGTCGGATATTCGCACCCAGTCCGACCCCTCGTACGCCTCCATGTTGAAGATCTCCTGGTCGATCGAGGTCGAGTCGTCGACGATCACCACGATCTCGGTCTGAGGGTTGAAGTAGGTGCCGGGGCGAAGCAGCATCTCTTCGACGTCGACCGTGCGGCTGTCGATGTCGGGACTCATGGCGCGATCCTATTACTGCCCGAGGTTCTCGAGTTCCTGAAGTTGGCGCTCGACCTCCTGGTCGACGTCGAGCGGCTCCTGTCCCTGCCGCATGCGACGCTCGTTGCGCGCCGCGACGAGCTGGCGCACCTCCTCGGCCAGCCCGGGGTCGGCCCCTGGGCTCCGTGGCGGCTGCTCGGCGAGCAGCTTGGCCAGCTCGGCCTCGATGTCGAGCGGCGCCTCGCCGCGGGCGCGCTGCCGGTAGGCCTTCGCCTCCAGCATCTGGCGGATCTCGGCCTCGCGCGCCTCCCCCGAGCCGGCCGCGGGGCCGTCGCTGGCCCGCTGGGGCAGGTCGCTGTCGAACTCGACCGCGAACTGGCCCTTGCCGATCTGCTTCAGGGCGTTCCCGGCCCCGAACACGAAGGTGGCCAGCGAGATCGGGAGCGCCACGAACACGACGATCAGGATCACCTCGCCGGTGCTGAGGCTGAGCGCCAGAAGTGGCACCGGCCTAGGGTACGAGGAGCGGGCCGGTGGCGCAACCGGCGCCGCCGGGACCGGTGGGGGAGGGCCTGGGATTCCGGTATCCTTTCGTCCATCAGACTGGTTGACTGACCAGTCAATCGGCTCGCCGATATGGGCTGGTCCCCAAACGCAAAGGAGCGCCAGAGCCTTGGTTGACTTCACGCTGACCGACGAGCAGAAGGACCTGCGAGAGCTGGCCCACGACTTCGCCCAGAAGGAGATCCGCCCCGTCGCTTGGGAGTACGACCGCGACGCCACCTGGCCCCAGGAGATCGTGGAGAAGGCCTTCGAGGTGGGCCTCATGAACGTGCACATCCCGGAGCCCTACGGCGGCCCCGGCCTCGACTACCTCTCGGGCTGCCTGATCGAGGAGGAGCTGGGCTGGGGCTGCTCCGGCATCGGTACCAGCCTGATGGCCAACGGCCTCGCCTCGGCGCCGCTCCTGATCGGCGCCTCCGAGGAGACGAAGAAGAGGTACCTCGGCATGCTCACCGAGGGGCCGAAGCTGGCCTCCTTCTGCCTCACCGAGCCCGACGCCGGCTCCGACGTCAGCGGCATGAAGACCCGGGCCGTCAAGAGCGGCGACAAGTACGTGATCTCCGGCTCCAAGTGCTTCATCACCAACGGCGGCCACGCGTCCTGGTACACGGTCTACGCCAAGACCGATCCCGACGCGGGCCACCGCGGCATCACCGCCTTCGTCGTCGATCGCGACGCAGACGGCGTCACCGTTGACAAGAAGGAGGACAAGCTCGGCCAGCGCGCCTCGAACACCGCGACGGTCTCGTTCGACGAGGTCGAGGTCCCCGCCGAGAACATGCTCGGCGAGGAGAACAAGGGCTTCAAGCTCGCGATGATGACGCTCGACCGCACCCGCCCGGGCGTCTCGTCGCTGGCGGTCGGCATCGCCCGGGCCGCGTTCGAGTTCGCCTCCGGGTACGCCAAGGAGCGCGTCCAGTTCGGCGTCCCGATCGCCATGCACCAGGCGGTCGCCTTCATGATCGCCGACATGGCGACCAAGATCGAGGCGTCCCGGCTGCTTGTCTGGGAGTCGGCCGTCCTGCTCGACCAGGGCAAGCGCAACACGCTGGTCTCCTCGCACGCGAAGCGGTTCGCCGCCGACTCGGCGATGGAGGTCACGATGGACGCCGTCCAGGTCTATGGCGGCTACGGGTTCATCAAGGAGTATCCGGTCGAGAAGCTGATGCGCGACGCGAAGCTCATGCAGCTTTACGAGGGCACGTCGCAGATCCAGCGCCTCGTGATCGCCCGCGAGATCCTGGCGCCGCGGCAGGTCGCGGAGCCTCAGCCCGAGACCACAAGGGAGGAAACGGAGGCGGGCGAGAAGGCCGCCGAGCAGGCGCCCGCCGCCGCCTAAGAGTCAGACGCGGCGGTTGGGGCTGACCGCGATGATCAGCCCGATCATGGTCAACACGATGACGCCCAGGACGAGGGCGTGGGGCCATCCGTTGATCCCCCACGCCGTCGCATAGACGAGCGCTGCGAGAATCACCAGCCCGATGGCAGTGAAGACGATCACCGGCCGCTTGTTGCCGACCCGCATGGACCGGTCCGGTGCGCTCAGGTCAGGTCGCTCGTACTGAGCCCGGTCGCTGCTGGTCATGTTCGCCATCTCGTCCTCCCGTTCGCCTTCCCAAGGAGGCTACACGGCAGGTCACCGCAGGGGCGGTGCGCTTGGTCACATAGCAAGCGGAGGCGCGACTCGGGACGCCCGCCGCCTATAGTCGCCCGGATGGCCCGCGGGGGCGAACAGGGAGAGCCGCGAGCCCGCAGGCTGGCCGAGGCGGCGCGGGCCGCGAGGGCGCGCGCCACGCCGGTCGAGCCCAGCGCGCCAGCGCGGCGCCGCACCGGCGCGATGGACGTGTTCGGTGGCGAGATCCGCCGCCGCGACGTCTTCCCGGTGCTGGTCCTGCACCTGATCTCGAGGGAGCCCGCCTACGGCAACCGCCTGATCGAGGAGATCGAGGCGATCACCGACGGCGTCATCTCGGCCAACCCGAACACGATCTACCCGCTCTTGCGCGATCTCGAGGAGCGGGGCCTGATCGAGGGGCAGTGGGAGCACCCGGACCGGCGAACCCGCCGCTTCTACTCGATCACCTCCGCAGGGCGCAAGGAGTACCGGCGGCTGGTCGCCGAGCTGGAGCCCTTCCTCGACTCGGTGATCGAGTCGGTGACCCTGATCAAGCGCGAGATATACGGAAGCGTGGCCCGCCGCGGGGGCCGACGGTGAGCAAGGTCTCCGAGTCGGTCGTCGTCGCCGCCTCGCTGGCCGAGGTTTGGGACTACTACTTCGAGCCACGGGGATGGCCGGCCTGGGTCGATGGCTTCGGGCGCACCGAGACGTCCGCGGGCTATCCGGAGGCCGGCGGCTCGCTGCGCTGGCGCTCGATCCCGGCGGGGCGGGGTGAGGTCACGGAGCACGTGCTCGAGCACGAGCCCCGCCGCCTGCACCGGGTCGCGTTCCGGGACCCGGAAAGCGCCGGCGAGCTGCGGACGACGTTCGAGATCGCGGGCCAGGCCACCGTGATCACCCAGGAGCTCGAGTACAGGCTGCAAAAGCGCGGCCCGTTCGCGTGGCTCACCGACCGCCTCTTCATCCGCTCCCAGGTGCGCGGCTCGCTCGCGCGCACGCTCGCCCGCCTCAAGCTCGAGGTCGAGGAGCTGGCCGGAGCCGAGTAGCTCGAGCGGCCGGGCTCAGGCTGGCCGATTTCACGGTCAGGGGCGCTCAACTGCGAGACCGAGCTCGGGATCGGGACTGCGTCCCTAGCCCGGGCGATATAGCCTTCGCGCCTCATGTTCGTGTTCAAGGCCGCGGTGCTCGGCGCGGGGACGATGGGAGGCGAGATCGCCCAGGTGATCGCCTCGGCTGACGTCTCCGTGGTGCTCAAGGACGTCAAGCAGGAGCTCGTCGACGCCGGCTTGGAGAAGGCGCGCGAGGTGACCCAGGGCCAGCTCGCGAGCCTGGTCTCCAAGGAGAAGATCACCCAGGAACAAGCGGACGCCCGCCTCGACGAGATCCTCGGCCTGATCGCCGGCACCACCGAGTACGAGGGCTTCGGCGGCGTCGACTTCGTGGTCGAGGCGGTGCCCGAGAAGATGGAGATCAAGCAGGCGGTGTTCGCGGAGCTCGACGAGGTGACGCCCGGCCACGCGATCCTCGCCTCCAACACCTCAGCGCTGTCGATCTCGGAGATCGGCTCGGCGACCACGCGGCCCGACAAGGTGGTCGGCTTCCACTTCTTCTATCCCGCTTCAGTGATGCGGCTGATCGAGGTCGTCGAGGGCGACGACACCTCCGAGGAGACGGCGCAGGCGGCGGCCAACTTCGCGATGCAGATTCGCAAGAACCCGATTCGCTGCGGCGAGGAGCCCGGCTTTGTGGTCAACCGGGTGCTGAACTCGGCTGCCTCGGAGATCTGGCGCCACCAGGACGAGTCCGGCGCCTCGCCCGAGGAGATCGACAAGGAGATCGCGGAGGCGAAGGTGACTCCGATGGGCCCGTTCTTCCTCTCCGACCTGCTGGGGCTGGACACGGTGCTACACGTCGCCGAGCACCTGCAGGCGAGCTATGGCGATCGCTTCTACGTCCACCCGATGATGAGGGAGCTGGTCGAGGCCGGGAAGCTGGGCCAGAAGACCGGCCAGGGCTACTACACCCACGGAGGCTGAGGTGGAGGCTGCGACTGTAGAGATGACGGTGGTCGAGCGATTCCAGCTGAAGGCGTTCGCGGAGGCCGTGATGGTGGTCGACGAGGGGGTGGCGGCGACCAAGGACGTCGAGCTGGGGATGATGATGGGCGCCGGGATCCTGCCCGGGCCGCTGGCCCGCGCCGACGAGGCGGGGCTCGACTCGATGCTCGAGCGCCTCGAGCTCGCCGAGCGCGAGTGGGGTGACGGATTCGCGCCGCCGCTTCTTCTGAGGCGGCTCGTCAATCAGGGCCGGCTCGGAAGGAAGGTGGGCCAGGGCTTCTTCTTCTATCCGCAACCCGACGAGGGCGTAGAGCAAAGGGAGACGGTGCTGCTCGAGACTCGGGACGAGCTGGCGATCCTGTGGCTCAACCGGCCGCCGACCAACCCGATCTCCCCGCAGGTGATCCGCGACCTGACGGCGTTCTGGGACGAGATCGAGTCTCGCAAAGAGATCCGCGCGGTACTGATCGCCTCCTCGAACTTCGCCGTCTTCTGCGCCGGCGCCGACATCAAGGAGTTCACGAAGATGACCGATCCGGCGGCGGGCAAGGAGCTGCTCGACGGCGGCCACGGGGTGCTGCGTCGAATGGAGCAGTCGAGCAAGGTGACCATCGCCGCCGTCAACTCGCTGGCGCTCGGCGGCGGTTGCGAGCTGGCGATGGCCTGCGACTTCCGGATCGCCGCCGAATCGGCGAGCTTCGGTCAGCCCGAGATCAACCTCGGGATCATCCCCGGGTTCGGCGGCACGCAGCGCCTGGCGCGCCTGGTGGGCGAGGCGAAGGCGCTCGAGATGAACCTGCTCGGGGAGCCGATCTCGGCCGTGCAGGCCGCAGATCTGGGGCTCGCCAACGAGGTCGTCCCCGACCACGAGCTGTTCGACGCCGCACTCGCCTGGGCGCGAAAGCTGGCCGGGCAGGCGCCGGTGGCGGTCGAGCAGATCAAGAAGGTCTCGGCGAAGGGCGATCTGGACGAGGGGATCGAGGCCGAGAAGGGCGGCTTCGCGACCGCCTTCTCATCCGAGGACGCGCGCGAAGGGATCTCCGCCTTCCTCGGCAAGCGCAAGCCGAAGTGGTCGGGTAAGTAACCCCGTCCAGCGGCGTCGACGCCCCGCTGACGCGACCTCCCCGGAGATGTGACTCACAACATGAAGCCGCTATGTGGGTGGGCCGGGACCCGCCCGCTTCGCGCTGCGCTCCGCCATCTGCACTCCCTGCGAGCTGAGATAGACGAGCACGCCTACAAACGGCAACACGATGGTGAACACAGACCATGCCGCCTTTCCCCCGCCCGAGATGTCGTGGCGGCTGAAGAGGTCGGCGAAGACGGTAAACAGAAGCCGGAGCCAGATCACGAGCCCGAAGAACACGAGCATCGTCCAGACGATGTTCAGGAACGGGTAGTCGGCGGCAGCAAGCAGCACCTACATCTCCTTTGCTCGTTGGCGCCCCGGCCCAGCGCGCTCGCCAGCCCAGGGCAATCGACGCGCAAGCCTACCCTGACGGTGAGTCATGGGCGAAAACCCGTAGCGAGGATGAACGTTCTCCTGCGACATCGCCCGCGCAGTATCTCGCCTTCGCGGCGTTTCAACGCGACAGGCGTGGGTTCGCGAAGTACATAGTTCCGGTGGCCACAAGTCGAGCGGTGACGGACGCCGAAAGCTTCCCGCCTTGTGACCACATTTGTGGTCACATTCCGGGGAGGTCGCGTCAGCGGGGCGTCGACGCCGCTGGTCTCGCCTAGACTCGACGACTGATGTCGCCGGAGCGCAGCCAGGCCCCTTCGCGCGCGGCCGTGGAGGAGCTTGCGGGGCTGATTCGCGGGAGCGGGTCCACTGTCGCCCTCACCGGCGCCGGGGTTTCGGTGCCGTCGGGGATCCCGGACTTCCGGACGCCGGGGAAGGGCCTGTGGGAGAGGGTGGACCCGATGTCGGTGGCGACGATCGACGCCTTCCACCGCGACACGAAGCGCTTCTGGGATTTCTACCGCCCCCGCTTCCACATGCTCACCGACAAGCAGCCAAACCCGGCCCATGAGGCGCTGGCCGAGCTCGAGCGACGCGGGCTGCTGGAGGCGGTGATCACCCAGAACATCGATCGCCTGCATCGCAAGGCGGGGTCTGAGCGGGTGATCGAGGTGCACGGCTCGATCGCCACCGCGAGCTGCACGAGCTGCGCCGCCAGCTACCGGCTGGAGCAGGTCGAGTCGCTGTTCGACCCCGACGGAGTCGCGACCTGTGCCTGCTGCGCGGGCAAGGTGAAGCCCGACGTGGTCCTGTTCGGCGAGCTCTTGCCGCAGAGCGCGATCGCGGAGGCGGAGCGCCTATGTGCCGGCGCCGACCTGCTGCTCTGCGTCGGCTCCTCGCTGGAGGTCCACCCGGTCGCCAGACTCCCCGAGATCACCCTCGACGGGGGCGGGAGGCTGGCGATCGTGACCCAGAGCTCAACCCCGTACGACTCCGCGGCCGCCATTCGCCTCGACGGCGACGTGGCCGAGGACCTGACCGCCGTGCTGGCGGCGCTCGGGTAGCGCCCCGTCACTCGCGTCCCCCTCGGCGAGGTTCGGCGAGGATCTGGCGGCGGCGCAGGATCCGCTCGCAGATGCCTAGCGTTTCGGCGACCTCGTCGGCGCGCTCGGCCGACAGCTCGCCTGCAAGCGCCTCGTCGGCCGCCTCGGCGGTGCTCTCCAGGCGCTCCCGGAGGGCGGCGAGGTCCTCCGCCTGGTCCTCCCCGGCCCGCCCCGGGAGCTCGGCGAGCAGCGCTTGGAGGCCGGCCCGGAGCTGAAGCGCCGCCTCCCGAGGGCGGCCCTGGTCGAGGTCGGCGCGCGCTCGCAGGAGCAGCGTCTCGCAGATATCGATCGGCTCTCGACCGGCGAGCACGGCCGCGAGGCGCTCCTGCGGGCGCAGCGCCTGGGCGCGGCGGTGGCGACGCCCGGGCTGGGGGACCTCGACGGCCTCCTCCCAGCGCCCCTCCGCGAGCCCGTCGCCAATGCCGTATCCGATCCGGGCGATGAGAACAGCCTCGCGCCCGATCTCGTGGCCGTAGGGATCGCGAGTGGCGACCCGGTGGGCGTGCAGCACCGCGTTGACCGCCCGCAGCCCCGCCGTCACCCGGGCCTCGGCCGCCTCGGGGTCGCCCGCGGTCCGCTGGAGCTCTCGCGCGGCGGCCTCTGGCTCGGAGGGCTCGGCTGGGATCACAGTGAGGCGGGTCAGGGGGACCTCGGGGGAGTCTCCGCCGGGCTCGGAGGGTCGCGGCCGGCGGCGGCGCGGCCGGCGGCTCGCCGCCGCGCCCCCGAGGGTCTGCACGACGACCACCGCGTCCGTCTGCTCGTGATCGTCGCCGCGCATGAGGTAGCGCCCGTCGTCGAGCCCGAGGTGGCCGGGGACGTCTAGCTGGACGCAGGCGAAGCGGGCGGTCACCGCGTCGCAGCCTACTGAGGGGGAGCTGCTAGTCGCCGCGGTGGGCGGCGCTGGACCGCTTCGAGTCGTGCTTGCGCTTGCCCGCGGGGATCGAGTAGCGCGACGGCGAGGTGGGGACCTTCGGGTTGTCGATCTCGGCGATCCGCCCGATCAGCCGCTGCCACTGGTCCGGCTTCAGGAGTGCGGCGAACTGCTTGCTTGCCCCGGGCGCCTGGCCCTTCGGGTAGTAGCCGACGTGGATGTGGTCGGCGTGGTCGGCCATCGAGAACGACGGCCCGCCGAGGTCCATGAGCGTGATCAGCTGGTGCGGCCGCATCGTGCCCTGGAGGCGCAGCAGGGTCTCGACCGCCGCCTCGGTGATCGAGCCCCTGCCCTGGTTGCCGAGGATCGGGATCCCGTTGAGCGCCGCGATGTCCATCGCGTCGCCGGTCGAGTGCTCGCTGATGCTGCCCCCGGACGTGTACACGCTGTGGCCGCACCTGAGCGACGTGACCGTCAGCCGGAAGCCGGAGCCCGCGAGATACTCCATCGCCGCCAGGACCCGCTGGTCGATCTGGCCGGTGCGGATGTCGACGCGGCCGCACTCGTAGATCGACAGGCGCGGGTCGGCCAGCACCCGGCGCTCCAGCTGCGTCTTGGGCATCAGCAGGATTTGCGTGACGTTCGTGCTCGAGAACGAGAACGGGTTCTTGCCGGCGGCGCGATAGATCGCCGTCGCCTCGAGCAGCTTCCAGCCGTCCAGGATCGGCTTGGGATCGATCCGCGGCGCGCCCCGCCCGGCGGGCCGGATGGCGAAGTGCAGGTGCGGCGCGAGCTTGCCGGTCTTCTTGCCGATCCGTCCGAGCACGGTGCCGGCAACCACCTGCGAGCCCTTGCGGAGCGGGCGCATCTCCATCGAGTCGCGGTTGAAGTGGAGCACACCGCCGAAGTAGGACTTGAAGGTCGAGTAGCCGGGGAACTTCTTGGACAGGAGCT
This sequence comes from Actinomycetota bacterium, assembly GCA_038040365.1. Taxonomy (GTDB): domain Bacteria; phylum Actinomycetota; class Thermoleophilia; order Solirubrobacterales; family 70-9; genus AC-56. The sequence goes on along the minus strand of JBBPIL010000015.1, from coordinate 5,082 downwards.
GGTCGAGCTGGCCGGTGATGTCGGCGCGGTCGATGTTGTGCGGGCGCTCCGGCAGGGCGTAGAGCCGCTGGCGCAGGTCCTCCGTGTTCACGGGGCCGTCGCTGCCCTTGGCGGCCGCCGGCTTGCTCCGGGTCGCGGGCCGGGTGGGTGCCTTGTCCCTCTTCGGGGTCACGAGCTTGAAGTCGGAGGACGAGAGCTTGTGCTGCTTCGGCACGGGATAGACCTTCGAGACGCGGCCGAGCTGCGCGTAGGTGAACCGGTTGCCGTAGGTGTCCTGGAGCAATATGTACTTGCCGAGCTTCGAGTTGTGACCGACCCGCTTGATCGTGCCGTCGTTCACCGCGACCACCGGTGCGCCGTCGCGGGAGTAGATGTTGATCCCTCGCCGCGTCGGTGAGCTGGAGACGACGTCGGCGACGTTGCCCGACGAGCGCTTGCCCGGCTTGGCGCGCCTGGCGGCCTGGCGCTCGGAGATGTCGTCGGCGTACCGGGCCTCGGCCGCCACCGGGAACCGAGCGCCGTGCGTCAGGCCGACGAGCGAGCCGACCAGATCCTCGGGGAGCTTCCCGTACTGGCTGGCGTAGAGCAGCACCTCGTCCACGTACCAGTCGGCGTGGTTGTAGGCGAAGATCGCCCGCCGCAGGTCGGTGTTGCCGCCGGCGGCCCGCAGGTAGCGCGCCGCGGCGCAGATCGCGTCGACCGGGTTGTAGGGATCCTTGCGGTGATCTCCGTTGGCGTCGACCCCGTACGCCTTCCAGGTCGAGGGGAGGAACTGCATCCAGCCGATCGCCCCGGCGGTGGAGACGTTGAGGTTGGTGCCGAAGGCGGTCTCGATCCGGTTGATCCCGGCCAGCACCTCCCAGGGGATCCCGTACTGGGTGCCGCAGGCCTGGTAGATGTCGAGCAGGAACGGCGGGATGGCGAACTGGTCGATGATGAAGCTCGGAACGCCGATCGGGGCGGGACCGAAGTCGGCGATCGTGAGTGTCGGGTTGGCCTTCGTGGGGACGCCGTCGGGGGCGCGAGTCGGTGGCTCAGCAGGCTTGCGGCCCTCATCCGAAGCGTTCGACGTACCGCCGTCGCCGTTGCCCGGGCCGCCGGCTCCCTGGCCGCCCGATCCGCGGGAACCGCCCGGTCCGGCTCCGCCGCCGCCGGCCGTGTAGCCGCCCCCTCCGCCGCCGCCCGCAGAGCCGCCCCCTCCGCCGCCACCGGTGCCGTCTCCGCCGGGGGGCGGGGGCGGGGGCGGAGGCGCGGGATCCAGTTCGTCGCCATCGGACGGCCCGGAGCAGCCGGGATCGCCGCCGTCGATCTGGCCGTCGCCGTCATCGTCCTTGGCGTTCGAGCAGGCTGGCTGGTCGGGGGGAGGCGGTTCGTTCTGGAGGCCGCCGCCGCCGCTCGGCGGCTCCTGGATGGCCTGGCCGTTGACGACCGCCGCTGTGACGGCAGTCCCAAGGACCGCGAGCGCAATGGTGAGTAGAAGCTTCCTTCTCATCGGTCTCGGGTTTGCCCCTCAGCCTGAGGGCCTCCCCAGCCGGGTACCGCGAATGCGGGTATGGCAAACAGTGCCTGCTCCAGGCCGTGAGAAACGCTACTTGTTCGGTAGGCGGTTTGCAACGTGTAACCGACCCGATAACCGTATCCCACACGGTCGATCGCTGCCTGGGTAGGCACTTAAGCTCGCTTGAGGTACTGAATCGGCACTCGGCCCGGTTCGCTTGAAGCGTTACGCTGGGCGCGAATGGCGCTTCCAGAGCGAGGCTCCAGGCGCGATCAGGAGCGAGGATCGAGGAGGTTTCCGTTGAGCGATGAAGGAGCAGGCGGTGGACTTCGCGCGCGGGGCGAGGAGGCGCTCGGCGATCTCGCCCAGGCGCTGCTCGAGAATCCGCTCTTCAACCAGGCGTTGACCACGGCCGTGGGCGCAGGCGAGCGTGCCGCCCAGGCGCAACGCACGGCGATGGGGGCGCTCAACATCCCGGCGGCTTCCGAGCTCGAGCGGCTGGAGCAACGGCTTCGCTCGCTGTCAAACAGGCTCGAGTCGGTCGAGGATCACCTCGACGATCTCAGCGACGAGGTGGCGGCTCTTCGGCGACAGCTTTCGGCGCCCGAGCCGAGCTCGGGTGAGGGGGATGAGCAGCTTTCGGTCCCGGAGCGCGGCCAGCCGTAGTGCCGGAGGGAGCCGGGACATCGGGCGAGAAGGGCGTCACCGAGGCGCTGCGCGCGGCGATCGAGGGCACCCTGTCGGAGGCCGGCAAGCGCGCCCGGACGGGCTCGGCCGCGCTGCGGCCCGAGCGCGCCATCCAGCTGCTCGACGAGGTCGCGCGACGTGGCCAGAAGGCGCGGGACGAGCTCACTCGTCGGGGAAAGGGGGCGCGGGACGAGCTCACTCGTCGGGGGCAGGACGCCCGCGAGGACGTGACCGTGCGGCTCGAAGCGCTGGAGCGGCGGCTGGCTCGTCTCGAGGACGCCCTTCGGACAAAGCCTAAGCCTAAAGCCGAGGATTAGGTGTCCCGGGGGCGCCGCGTGGTGATCACGGGGATCGCCAGCCACTGGGGCGCCGAGCTGGCGCGGAGGCTCGAGCGCGACCCCTCGATCGAGTACCTGGCCGGGATCGACACCGTGCCACCGCCGGTCGAGCTCGAGCGGACCGACTTCATCGAGGCCGACATCCGTGGCCCGCTGCTATCCCGGCTGCTTCCCGGGACCGATGCCGACACCGTGGTCCACTGCGGGATCCTCTGGTATCCGGAGCCGGACAAGCCCGCCGGGATCCTCCACGACGTCAACGTGATCGGGACGCTCCAGCTAATGGCGGCCTGCCAGCGCACCGAGACCTTGGAGAGGGTGGTGGTACGGGGCTCGGCGGCGATCTACGGGTGCGAGGGACCATCGCCGAGCTTCTTCACCGAGCAGATGGCCAGGAAGCTCCCGCTTCGCACCCGCTTCCAGCGCGATATCTCCGAGCTCGAGGGGTACTTCGAGAACTTCGCTCGCCGGCACCCGCGGCTCGTCTGCTGCATGCTGCGCTACCAGCCGGAGATCGGCCCCCACCTCGACATGCCGCTGGTCCGCTACCTGAGCCTCCCCGTGGTCCCGACCCAGCTCGGGTTCGATCCTCGCCTCCAGCTCCTGCACGCGGACGACGCCACCGGCGCGCTCGAGGCGGCGACCCGCAACCCCGTCCGCGGGGCGGTCAACGTCGCCCCCTCGGGGTCGATCTCGCTGAGCCATATCCTGCGCCTCGTCCGGCGGCCGTCATTGCCGATCCCGCATCCGCTGTTCGGGCCGGCGCTGGAACGGCTCGGCCGGCAGCTCGGCGCCGGTCCGGTCTACGGTGACGGCGTGCGCCTGCTTCGGTTCGGGCGGGGCGTGGACAATCTGCGCCTGCGTACCGAGGTCGGCTACGAGCCCAGATTCGACGCCGTCGCCACCGTCCGCGACTTTGCCGCCAAGAGCCGGGGTCGTCGCGTCGGACCCTCGCTCCACCCCGGCGAGCTGGCCGGCAGGATCGCGAGGGTAGGAAGGTGAGCGCGGAGCCGCAAACGGACGCTCCGCGGCCGCCGACCGCCGCGGCCCTTGCCGACTTCCTTCGCCGCATGCGACTCGGGATCGAGGATGGCCTCGATCCCCGGAACGCGGCTCAGCGGGCCGCGCTGGACCTCCCCCAAAACCTGCGCGACGCGGTCGAGCGTCTGTCGCAACGGCTGCGCGGGGAGTACCACGAGGACGAGTGGGGCTTCGACGAGCAGTTCGCCGAGACGGTCTATCCCCTGTTCGAGTTCCTCTACGACACCTGGTGGAGGGTGGAGGCCGAGGGGGTCCGCCACGTGCCCGCGCACGGGAGGGCGCTGCTGGTCTCCAACCACGCAGGCTCGCTTTTCCCCTTTGACGCCTCGATGATCCTGGGGGCGATCATGAAGGAGCACCCGCTGCCCCGCTGGGCGCGGTTCCTGGTCCTCGACTGGGCATTCGTGGTGCCGTTCATCTCCACCTTCATGCGCCGTGTGGGCGGCGTCCCGGCAAGCCCCCACAATGCCGCGCGCCTCTTGGAGCAGGACGAGCTGGTGATGGCCTTTCCGGAGGGAGCGAAGGGGACCGGCAAGCCGTTCTCGGAGCGCTACCGGCTACAGCGCTTCGGGCGGGGCGGGTTCGTCGAGGTCGCCCTGCGAACCGGTGCGCCGATCATCCCGGTGGCGGTGGTGGGGGCGGAGGAGATCTACCCGAAGCTCGCCGACGCCAAGCCGCTGGCGCGGGCGATCGGCGCCCCCTTCGTTCCGATCACGCCGACCTTTCCATGGCTCGGGCCGCTGGGCCTGATCCCGCTTCCCTCGCGCTGGCGGATCGAGTTCTGCGAGCCGGTAGAGCTTTCGCGGTATGGACCAGACGCCGCCCACGATCAGCGGCTCTTGTTCGACATCTCGGAGCAGGTGAGGGAGACGATCCAGGGGAAGCTCTACGAGAACCTGGTCAAGCGCGGCTCGACCTTCCTGTAGCGGAGCGGCGCCGGGGCGCCCAACGCCTCCACACATCTGCTGCTCGCTCGCGGAGAAAGTGGCAATAGACTCCAGGCCGGCATGAGGACGGTGGAGGCAACGCGCAGCCGGAATGGCTCCGCGACCGAGTTCCGGGAGCTGCTCGACGAGGCGCTCTCCGAGCTGGACGCCGACGAGAAGTCGGGCCCGCTGCTGCGCGCTGCCGGCTTGCGGATGCGGTTCGACTTCCCGGACCTCGGGCTGGTGCTCAACGTCGCCGCCAGCGAGGAGCCCGGTCATCACCTGCGCTGGGAGTTCTCGGACGCGGTGGATTGGGAGCCGAAGCTGAACCTGAGGATGGACTCGCGGATCGCCAACGCCTACCTCCAGGGCAAGGAGAGCCTGGCGATTGCGATCGCGCGGGGACGGGTTCGTTTCAATGGCGACACGCGGTGCGCGCTCCTCTACGTACCTGCGCTGCGCCTGGTCGCCGGGCCGTACCGGCGGCTCGTCCGCCAGGAGTATCCCCACCTCCTCGTCTGAAGCCAGGGGCGTCGTGCCCCGCCGACGCGACCTCCCCGGAATGTGACCACAAATGTGGTCACAAGTCGGG
>JBBPIL010000014.1:35953-48199 GCA_038040365.1 Actinomycetota bacterium | reverse complement strand
TACGACAGCTTCCTCGGTCAGTTTCTGCTGGTCGGCATGGCGTCGGCACCCGACCCGGAGACCGGCCGACTGGTGACCGGCATCTACTCCTCCGTCTCCGACAACCTAGTCAACTGGTCGCGTCGGCGGCTGGTGATGGCGGCGCCCTCGATCCACTCTTATCGATGCGGCGGGCGAGACCCGATCGGCTACCCCTCAGTGTTGGATCCCGGCAGCCAGTCGCGGACGTTCGAGACGGCCGGTCAGTACCCATATCTCTACTACACGCAATTCAACTACCAGCGCTGCCGTCAGACACCGAACCGGGACCTCGTACGCGTGCCCCTCGAGATCTCGAAGTAGTGGAAGTGATCGTGGGGCGGCGCGACAGCCTCCGGATCCTCCTCAGCGGGATGGTCGCCGGCGACCCGTGGCAAGGCGGCGCCACCTGGGCCGTGCTCCAGTACCTACTCGGCCTGCGCCGGCTCGGGCACGACGTGGCGCTGGTCGAGCCAGTCGAGCCCGGCTCGCTGTCCCCACCCGGATCGAACCTCGCGGAGTCGGAGGGCGCTGCCTACTTGCGACGCCTGCCGCTGCTCGACGACCAGCAGGCCGCTCTGCTACTCGCCGGCACCCAGCAGACGGTCGGGATGACCTACGCGGCGTTGCTCGAGTTCGCCCGCAACGCGGATCTGCTGCTCGACATCTCCGGGATGCTGAGCCGCGAGCAGGCGCTGGTCGAGCCGATCCCGGTGCGCGCATTCCTCGATCTCGACCCCGGGTTCAACCAGGTCTGGCACGAGACCGGCGAGGGGATCGGACTCGCCGCCCACAACCGCTTCCTCACCGTGGGGCAGGCGATCGGCACCGCGACCTGCCCGGTTCCCACCTGTGGCGTCTCGTGGATCCCCACCCTCCCCCCGGTCGTGCTCGAGCAGTGGCCCGCAGCCGGCGCACCGCAGCGCAACGCCTTCACCACCGTCGGGCACTGGCGAAGCTACGGCCCGATCGAGCACGGGGGGATCCACTACGGGCAGCGGGCCCACTCGCTGCGGGAGCTGATCTCGCTTCCTCGACGGACCGGGGCCCGCTTCCAGCTCGCGCTCGGCATCCACGCCGATGAGACCCGGGACCTCGAGGCGCTCGACGCCCAAGGTTGGGAGCTTCTCGACCCGGTGGAGGTCGCCGGGACACCGGACCGCTACCGCGACTTCATCGCCTCATCGAAGGCGGAGCTGGGCGTCGCGAAGAGCGGCTACGTGGCGTCGCGCTGCGGCTGGTTCAGTGATCGAAGCGCCTGCTATTTGGCCTCCGGTCGCCCGGTGGTCGGCCAGGAGACGGGGTTCAGCGACTTTCTGCCCGTCGGCGAGGGCCTGCTCGCCTTCTCCACCGTGGACGAGGCCGCGGGTGCGGTCGAGGAGGTGGAGCGCGATTGGGAGCGACACGCCCGCGCGGCGCGATCCCTGGCGGAGGAGCACCTCGACTCGGACAAGGTGCTGGCGCGGCTGATCGAGAGGCTGGGGAGCGTCAGGTGAGCTCGAGCACGCCCACGTCGGAGCTCCGGGAGGCGCTCGAGCGACTGCTGCCTGGTGCCTTGGGCAAGCCGCGCCGGGTCATCGAGGTTCACCGCCGTCAGTCGCCGTACCGGACGAGCTTCGGGCTCGAGGAGGTCGAAGTCATGCTCGATGAGGGCGAGCCCCTCGACCTCGTGCTCAAGGACCTCGCCTGGCACACGCTCGACGCAGCGGGGCGCAGGGCGAAGCCCGAGTTCCTCTACGACCCCTTGCGCGAGATCGGGGTCTACCGGCTGCTGCTGGCGCCGGCCGGACTGGGTACCCCTCGCTACTACGGATCGGTGGTGGACGCAGAGCGCGACCGGTACTGGCTCTTGGTGGAGCGGGTGGCCGGGGTCGAGCTGTATCAGGTCGGCGAGCTCGAGCGCTGGGAGCGGGCGGCGCGGTGGCTCGCCGTGATGCACTCACGCTTCGCCGCCGACGTGGAGCGACTCGCCGAGCAGGCGCGCCTGGTACGCCACGATCGCGACTACTACCGAACGTGGGTCGACCGGGCACGCGAGTTCGCTGGCGGGTCCGGGGCTCGCGCCCGCGAGCGCCGGGGCCTCGATTGGCTCGCCGCCCGCTACGACGGCGTCGTCGAGTGCCTCCTCGCCCTTCCGACAACTGTGATCCACGGCGAGTTCTACGCCTCCAATGTGCTCCTCGCCGATGGTGGACGCGTCGCCCCGGTCGATTGGGAGGTGGCCGCGGCGGGCCCGGGCCTCGTAGACGTAGCGGCCCTGACAACCGGCTGGGATGCGCCCGAGCGCGCGGCGCTCGAACGCGCCTACGAGGACGAACTCCGCGCGTCGGGAGCCCCTCAAGTCCTCCCGGCCGACCCGGGCGAAGCCCTCGACCTGTGCCGGCTCCACCTGGCGGTACAGTGGGCCGGATGGGCCCCGCCCGGTTGGTCTCCACCCGCGGAGCACCGTCGCGATTGGCTTGGTGAAGCGCTCCGACTTGCCGAGGAACTGAGGCTGTGACGCCGGGCGAACGCATCCTGATCGTCAACGCCGACGACTTCGGCCAGAGCCCAGGCGTGAACGCCGGCGTCATCGAGGCGCACGAGCGCGGGCTCGTGACCAGTGCGAGCATGATGGTCTGCTGGCCGGCCGCCACAGAGGCGGCCGACTACGCTCGCGCCCGGCCCTCGTTGAGCATCGGCTTGCACCTGGACCTTGGCGAGTGGATCTACGTCGACGGCGAGTGGGTGTCCGACTACGAGCGGGTGTCGTTGTCGGATCCCGAGGCGGTCGAGCGCGAGGTGCGCCGGCAACTCGATCTCTTCCGCAACCTGATGGGGCGAGACCCCACGCACCTCGATTCCCACCAGCACGTCCACCGGGACGAACCAGCCGAGTCGGTCACGGCGCGCCTCGCCTCGGAGCTGGGCGTGGTACTGAGGGACCGGTCCTCCCGGGTGCGCTACTGCGGCGAGTTCTACGGCCAGACCGGGACCGGAGATCCATTCCCTGAGGGCATCTCCCTCGAGCACCTGGTGGAGTTGATCGAGACCCTGCCGGCGGGGATCACAGAGCTCGCTTGCCATCCCGGCTGTGGACTCGGAGCCGACGTCGTCTACGGACGCGAGCGCGAGCGTGAGCTCGCGGCGCTCTGCGATTCCCGGGCACGAGCGGCGATCGAGCGCGAGGGCGTCGTGCTCCGCTCGTTCGCCGACCTCGGCGCTCAAGCCGGGTGAGCACCTCCAGCGCTCCCGTCCGGCCCTGAGGCGATGCTCTCGTCCGATGAGGATCGGCGCCACGTTCACCCGCTGGGAGCACCGGTACGGGCTGGTCCTGCTGCTGATCCTCTGCTCGCTCGTCTTCCAGCTAGCCGCTTCTGATCAGGACTGGGCACGGGTGGTGACGATCGCGCTCCAGGGGGCGACCCTGGTCCTCGCCCTGTACGCGTCGGAGGCTCGGCCGCTGATCGAGCGGGTGGCTACGGTCGTCGTCGGGCTCGCCGTGCTCGGCTCGGTCGCGGCCCTGATCGGATTCGGCCAGCTGGGATCCACCGCCGGGCGGATCGTCGCCGTGCTCCTCGTCGCACTCGCCCCGCTTGCGATCGTCAGGGGAGTGGTTCGTGGCGTCCGCACGGATGGCGCCGTGACGATGCACACGATGTTCGGGGTGCTCTGCATCTACCTGCTGATCGGCATGCTGTTCGCATATGCCTACGGTCTGGTCGGGGACGCTCAATCGGCCGCCTTCTTCGCCTCGGGAATCGACCCGGATATCTCCGACTACCTGTACTTCAGCTTCGCGACGATAACCACGGTCGGCTACGGCGACCTCTCCGCGGCCACCGACCTGGGGCGCTCGGTGGCGATCACCGAGGCGCTGATCGGCCAGATCTACCTGGTCACGGTGGTGGCGGTGATCGTCGGCGGCCTCAGCCGCCAGCGCGCCTGAACGGCACGCGGGCATACTCTGCCTATGGCCGACGGCGCCGTCAGGCTGCGAATCGCGCTCGCCCAGGTGAACTCCACGGTGGGAGACATCGAGGGCAATGCGAGCCTGATCTCAGCCTGGATCGCGAGGGCTCGTGAGGCCGGCGCGCAACTGGTGGTGTTCCCCGAGCAGACGGTCACGGGCTACCCGGCCGAGGACCTGTGGCTGAAACCGCACTTCCTCGACGCCGCCCGCAGGGCCGTCGATGAGATCGCCTCCGGGGTCGGGGCGGTCGCGGCCGTGGTCGGCTTTCCGGAGCGCGATGCGGCCACCTACAACTCCGTCGCCGTGCTCGGGGACGGCCGGGTCCGCGCCGTTTACCGCAAGGTCCTGCTTCCCAACTACGGTGTCTTCGACGAGCGCCGCTACTTCGAGCCGGGCGACACCCCGGCGCTGATCGAGGTCGCCGGGGCGCGGGTCGGGCTGACGATCTGCGAGGACATCTGGTACCCGGGGCCGCCCGCCTCGGTTGAGGCGCTCGCCGGCGCGAGCTTGATCGTCAATCCCTCCGCCTCGCCGTACCACCGCGGCCGGGGGACGTATCGGGAGCGGATGGTGCAGGACCGGGCCCGGGAGACGGGGTCTGCGTTCGCGGTCTGCAATCTGGTCGGCGGCCAGGACGAGCTGGTCTTCGACGGACACAGCGTGGTCGTCTCGGCGCAGGGCCAAACGCTGGCTCGCGCGCCCCAGTTCGTCGAGCAGCTCGTGCTGTGCGACCTCGAGCTCGCCGCGAATCCAGCCAGCAGCGCGCCGCGCGCAGACGAGTCACGAGTCGATGCGGGGCCGGCCGGGGCTACCGCCCCCGTGCTCGCCCGGTTCGAGGCGCCCGCGCCCAGCGGCGAGGTCGAGCCGCTGCTCGCCGACCCGCTGGAGCCTGTGGCGGAGGTCTATGAGGCGCTGAAGCTCGGCTTGCGCGACTACGTGCGCAAGAACGGCTTCGAGCGCGTGCTGGTCGCGGTCTCGGGCGGAATCGACTCGGCGCTCGTCACCCTGATCGCCGCCGACGCGCTCGGCCCGGAGCGGGTCAGCGGCGTCGTCCTGCCCTCCCCCCACTCCAGCGACGAGACGCAGGCCGACGCGCGGGCGATCGTTCGCGCGGTGGGGGCCGACCTGATCGAGATCCCGATCGAGCCCGCCATGCACGCCTACGAGGGGTTGCTGGCGACATCGGGCGACGGCGCAGCTCCCTCGCCCAGCGGCCCTGGCGCGGGCACTGAGTCCGCGCGCGAGATCGAGACCGGCGGCGCGGGGACGGAGCTGGCGGCGGAGAACATCCAGGCGCGAATTCGCGGCAACCTGATGATGGCTCTCTCGAACAGGTTTGGCTGGCTGGTGCTGACCACCGGCAACAAGAGCGAGATGTCGGTCGGCTACGCGACCCTCTACGGCGACATGGCGGGCGGCTTCGCGGTGATCAAGGACGTGCCCAAGACGCTCGTTTATGAGTTGGTCCGATACCGAAACAGCCTCTCGGACACCGAGCTGGTGCCGGAGTCCGTGCTCGAGCGGGCGCCGTCGGCCGAGCTTCGCCCCGGCCAGCTCGACCAGGACTCGCTGCCGCCCTACGAGGTGCTCGACCGCATCCTCGCCGCCTACGTCGAGGAGGACCGCGGCCGCGACGAGATCGTCTCCGACGGACTCCCCGCCGAGGTCGTCGACGAGGTGATCGCGATGGTCGACCGCTCCGAATACAAGCGCCGCCAGGCCGCACCCGGGATCAGGATCACCCCGAAGGCGTTCGGGCGGGACCGCCGGCTGCCCATCACGAACCGATTCAGGGGCTAGGGCGGACGGCGACCGTCATTCGGACGAGGGCGCAGGCGCGCCCCTGGTCATCGCTGATCTCGACGTCCCAGACCCAGGTGGTGCGGCCGCGGTGCCGCGGGCGGGCGACCGCGTTCACATGGCCCTCGGTGATCGGGCGCAGGAAGGTGGCGCTGTTCGCCTGCCCCATCGCGGCCATTCCGTGCCCGTGGACCGCCTGCCAGGTGGCGGCCGAGCACATGCTCTCCGCCAGCGCCGCGTAGACACCACCGTGCACGAGCCCAACGGGTTGGCGCACGGCGTCAGTCACCGCGATCCGGGCGCGGATCTCCTCGTCCCCGGTCTCTTGGTACTCGATGCCGATCAGCTCCCCGAGCCCGTCGCGTCCGAGCGGCTCACCCTCCTCCGGCACGCCCGGGAGCCTACCTGGGACGAGTTGGGACTTCTGGATCCATGTGATTCGCAACCCCCAACTCGCCGGAATGAAGGGCGTTTTCGCCCAGCTCGGCGCAGTTGAGCCGCCGAGCACCCCAACTCCGTACGCTTTCTGCGTGGCCCTTTCGGCCGACCAGCAGGCGATGCTTCAGCTCCTGCTCGAACGTGGGCAGAGTTACACCGACCTCGCCTCGCTGCTCGGGGTCGACGAGGCGGAGGTGCGGGCGCGCGCGCGCGCCACGCTCGCCGAGCTGGCCGCCGCCGACCCCGACCGCCGCGTCGGCCTCACCGACTACCTGCTCGGCCAGGCCGACCCGATTGGAAGAGCCGATGCCGTACGCCACCTGAAGGACGACCCGGCGGACCTCGAGCTGGCGACGGAGATCGCGCAGAAGATCCGCCTCATCGCGCCCGCTGCGGAGCTCCCGAGGCTTCCGGGCGAGGAGCGCCGTCCGCGACCGCGCCGCGCCCCGGGCGCCGTGCTGTCCCGCCTCCCGATCCCCGATCGTCTGCGGCCCAGGCGGCCGGGGGACGAGGCGCCCGAAAGCGGCCCGGGCGCCGTGGCCGCGACGCCGGGGGGCCCGCGCACGAGCCTGTCCAGGCGCCAGACCCAGCTCATAGTGGGGCTCGGCAGCGGCGCGGTGCTGCTGGTGATGATCGTGCTTGGGGTCGCTGGAGCGTTCAGCAGCGGGGGCGATGACGCCGGCCCGCCGTCGACGACCACCGGCACGACGACGACCGCCGCGAATACGGGCCCCCAGGGTTTCCCGCTCACGGAGATCGGGATCGACAACTCCGGCAGCTTCCAGGACACCTTCGCGATCCGGAAGGGGCTCCGGCCGCTGCTGCCTCAAACCCAGGCTGTCTACGTGACCCTGGCAAAGAAGAAGGTGGTCGCCAACGCGATCCAGCAGGCCGTCAACAGCGGGCAACCGATCTTTCCGGTGAAGGGTGAGCCGGCCTTCACTGGCATCGTCAACCCGGCAAACGCAAGTAACCGCGTCATACCGATCCCGCTCGAGGCCAGCACGGATGTCCGGGGCTCTGGCGCCGCTGCCCTCGGGCTGGCGAGGGCCAGCGAGCCCTTCTTCCAGCTGAAGCTGACCGGGGTCGAGCAGCCACCCCAGGGCTCGGCCTACATCGTCTGGTTCGTGCTTGCGTAGCGCTCGCGAGGGTCTAATTCGAGGGAATCAGCTTGCCGGGGTTCATGATCCCGGCCGGGTCGAGGCGCTCCTTGACCGATCGAAGTACCTCGACCCCCAGCTCCCCGACCTCGGCGCGCATGTAGGGAGCGTGATCGCGGCCCACCGCGTGGTGGTGGGTGATCGTCCCCCCCGCTTCGACGATCGCCTCGCAGGCTGCCGCCTTGACGAGGCGCCACTGCTCGATCTCGGCGCCCGGCCGGCGGCGAGCCAGGAAGGTGAAGTAGAGCGAGGCACCGTCCCGGTAGGCGTGCGAGAGATGGCAGATGACGATCCCGGGAGTGCCCTGGGTGGCGAGCGCGGCGCCGATCGCCGCACGGACCTCCTCGTAGAGGTGTCCGAGGCGGCTCCAGGTGTGGGCGGTCTCGAGCGTCTCGACCAGGTAGCCGGCGTCCAGCAGCTCGTCGCGCAGGTAGGGGGCCTCGTAGCGCCCGCGCTCCCAGGCACGGCCCGGCGCGCCGCCCAAGGCCGCGGCGCCGCCCGAGCGCAGGACCCTCGCCGACAGTGCGCGGCGCCGCTCGACCGCCTCGGGCTCGCCCTCCCAGCCGCAGACGAGCAGGCAGCCGCCGGCCCGTCGGCGCAACCGCAGGTAGCTCGAGAGCAGGGCTCGCTTCGCCCCGGCCGCCCCCGAGAGCGCCAGCGAGAATCGCGTCTCGCCTTGGTCGGAGACCCGCACCACATCCGGGAGCACGTCGACCTGGGCGAGCGAGCGCACCACCTCGGCCCCGGAGGCGAAGTCGGCCACCATCCACGCTTCGTAGCGGCGGCGCTCCGGAAGGGGCCGAACCCGCGCGGTCACCCGCGTGATCACCCCCAGCGTTCCCTCGGAGCCGACGACGAGCTCGCGCAGCGCCGGGCCGGCGGCGCTGTGCGGGGTCTCGAGCGTTCGCAGATCGCCTGCCGGCGCGGTGAGGCCGATCGCCGTGACCAGCTCGTCGAAGCGGCCATAGCCGCTCGACGCCTGTCCGGCGGAGCGGGTGGCGGCGAAGCCGCCGATCGTCGCGTACTCGAACGACTGCGGGAAATGCCCTAGCGTCAGCCCCTGTGCGTTGAGGGCCTCCTCGGCCTCCGGACCGCGAAGTCCAGGACCCAGCGTCGCCGTCAGCGAGCGTCGATCGACCGCAACGTCGTGCAGTCGGCGGAGATCCAGCGAGAGCAGTCGCTCGAAGGCGCCCCGCAGCGGCTCGACCCCGCCGACGACGCTCGTCCCACCCCCGAACGGCACCACGGCGATGCCCTCGAGCGAGCAGATCTCCAGTACGCGCTCGACCTCGGCCACGCTTCCGGGCAGCACGACCGCGTCGGGGGCGTCCTCGAGCCTGCCCGTGCGAAGCCGGACCAGGTCCGGATAGCTGCGGCCGGCGGCGCGCCGCACCCGGTGCTCACGACCGTCCAGCACCGCTGCCGGTCCAACCGCGGCGGCGAGCTCGGCGGGGAGCTGCCGGGGCGCCGGCGCCACCACCTGCTCGAGCTCCACGCGATCCGCGGGCTCGGCCTGGCCGAGTTCGGAGCGAAGCATGGCCGCGGCTTCAGGGCCGAGCTCGGCCCTCTTCGCTGGATCCCCCCACCCCCACCACTTCATTGGTCCGCCGGCATGCTCGTCTTCGACTCCGCTGCCGGCGGGTCTGCGTAGGATGGTCGCTCTGTCCTTCATGCCCCCACGCCGGCGCCCGATCCCGCCGCATCCGGCTTTGCCGGATGACCGGTCGCCTTCGGCTCCCTCGTAGCCGCAGGCGAGGCTTCCGGCGGAGTCATGTCAGGGCCTGCTCGATGCCGTCCAGTGCCTCGTTGAGTCGCTGCCCGATCGCCCGTCGCATCATCGGCGAGCCAAGCCGGGAGAGGCCACGCAGCCTCTCGCTGCCGGCCAGCGTCACCACCGTGCTCCCAGTCCGCCCCTGGAGGTGGATCTCGAGCACCGCAGAGCGCAGGATCTTTGCAAACGGCGTCCCCTCGATGTCCTGCTCCCACACGTAGCGTTCTCCTGCGGTGGCGCCGGTGCACCGGTAGTCGACCCGCACGCCGGTGCCGCGCTCCGTACCGAGCACGGTCGTCCAGCGGCTGCGGCGCCCACCCTGGACCTGGCGCACGTCCTCCACCCGCACCGTCCGCGGCCACCACCGTGGCAGGTGATGAGGATCGGAGACCAGCGCCCAGACCCGCTCACGCGGCGCGGCGATCACCCGTTTTCTCGAGACCCGTGGCATCGTGCATGGGAGGGCGCGAAAAGCGAGCCTGGCTAGGACACAGTCGGATTGGCGACGCGAGCAGCGCCCTCAGTTGCCCTTGAGCCGGCGGAGGTCCCGGACGAGCAGCAGGTGCTTCAGGTGGCCGCACACCGCCGCCAGGCTCTCCAAGTTCTCGATCGCCTCCTTGCGGCGAGCCTGGCTGCGCGATCGCAATGCCGGGCCGACGAGCTGCTGGAGCAGCGCCGCCTCGCGATCCGCCGAGCTGACGAAGACGCGCAGATTGCGACCGGCGACGCCGAACCGTGACAACTCCGCGGCAGCGCGAACGATCTCGAGGTCGGTCTCGTCGTAGACCGACCTTCCGTCGCGGCGATCGGGCTGGACGATGCCGAATTCCTGGAGCTCGCGCAAGAGCGCCTCCGACACCCCGGCCTGGTCGAGCAGCTCCTCCGGGCTGAGCATCGAGACAGGGGCCTCCACGGACCCCGCCCGCCTGGTCGCCGCGGCCTCGCTCCCGCGCCGCGAGCCGGCGAAATCGCCGGTGGCCAGCTCCTGGCGGATCACCCGCAAGGGCAGGAACTCGTCGCGCTGCATGCGCAAGATGGCCCGCAGGCGCTCGACGTCGGTCTGGCTGTACAGGCGATAGCCGCCCTGGGTGCGCCGCGGGGAGAGCAGCTTCTGGTCCTCCAGGTAGCGGATCTTGGAGATCGAGATGTCGTCGAACTCCTGGCTCAAGATCTTGGCCACCGCGCCAATGGTCAGCGCCTTGCGGGGCCGCGATGCCGAGCCGCTGTCCGGGTCCGCCGGTCGCTCCCGGCCCGCCCGGGCGGTGTTCCCTTCGTCCCTGGTGGTCGCCACCGCCATCGTCAGCGCTCCAGGTAGCTGAGCTTGTACTTGCCGATCTGGATCTCGTCGCCGTCGTCGAGCTTGTGCGACTCGATCCGGCGCCGGTTCACGTAGGTGCCGTTGAGCGAGCCGAGGTCGTCGATGTAGAGGCCGTCGCCGCGGCGGACGATCAGAGCGTGGTTGCGCGACACGGTGACGTCATCGAGGAAGACCGCGGCATCCGGCGTGCGCCCGATGCTCTTCCGATCGCGGTCGATGGTGAAGCTCTCCCCGGCACGCCCGCCGCCGGAACGGACGACCAGGGCTGCCCCGGCCCTGTCGACCTCCTCCTCGACGTCGACCGGCTCGTACTCGCCCGTCTCACCCACCTTGTAGGCCATCGTCGAGGCGTCCTCGCCCTCGGGGCGCGCCAGGTAGGCGCCGCACTTCTGGCAGTAGTTGGCGCCCTCAGGATTGACGAATCCGCACTCGGAGCAATGCAGGGCCACGCCTAGGCTTCCTCCTCCTCAGCGGACGTGGGGACCACCTTGCCGAGCAGGATGTCGGTGAGCTGCTGCACGTCCTGGCCGGTAATCAGCACGTCGCCGGCCTCTCGCCGCGCCCTGAGGCGGTTGACGAGCTCGGCGCGCAGGATGTCGATCTTGCCGTGCAGAAGCCGGCGCCGGAAGGAGAGCTCGCGCTCCTCATCCATGAGCTCGTTGATCAGCTCCTTGAGCTCCTTCTCGCTCATCGAGCTGAGATCCGGAAAGGTCTCGTCCACTGATGCGCTCCCTCGTCTCGTTGACCGCCCGGCGATTATAGGCGCGTCAGCCAAAGGTCAAGTTGAGGTTGAGAGATATGAACGGCGGCCTTCATCCGGGGGGAAAGGTGTGGACCTGCCGCCCCGTCCGCGCCCTAACCCCGCGGCCGCTTGGATGAAGGCCGCGGGATGGACTCCCCGCGACTTCGTCGCTAGCCCGAGCGGGCTTCCGACAGTCCGGACTTGATGTAGAGGGCCGAGGCGAGGAGCGAGCCGACCAGGCCCACCAGGAACATCGCCGGCCCGATCCAGGCATCGGTCGCAAGCGCCAGGAAGATCCCGCCCATGGTCAGCCACACCGACCACCGCCCGACCCAGTTGATCTCCAGGTCGACACCGCGGCGCAGGGCGAGCTGAGCGAGCACCAGGGTGATCACCTCGCGGACGGCGAGCACCGCCAGCGCCCAGCGCGGCAGCAGCTCGAACTTCCAGGTGACGACGATCCCGGCCAGGACCGTGAGGCGGTCGACGACCGGGTCCAGCAGGGCGCCCATGCGGCTGTACTGGCCCGTGGCCCGGGCGAGGAATCCGTCCAGGTAGTCGGTGGCCGAGATCGCCAGGAAGAGGATCGACGCCGCCGCGGTCCGCCCATCGTCGGAGCGAAGCGCCAGGTAGAGGAAGATGGGAATCCCCGCCAGCCGGGCGTAGCCGACCAGGTTGGGAATCGTCAGCGGCCGCAGCGGCTGGCCGCGCCGCGTCTCCCTTGGCTTTGGGCCGGAGCGGTCGAGACCGAAGAGGCGCCTAGTCCTCACCGGCGCAGGTACGGTCGTAGTCAGTCGAGGCCATCGAGCAGCTCGAGCGCGTCGGCGGCCGCCTCGGCGATCGGCAGGCGCTCCTCGGCACCGCTGCGACGGACCTGTGCCTCGACCGCTCCCTCGGCGAGCGCCCTACGACCGACGGTGATCCGCAGCGGGCACCCGAGCAGCTCCGCGTCCGTGAGCTTCTCCCCTGGCCCGGCGTCGCCGGAGGGGGTGTCACACCCCACGCCCCCCGACCCCCACGACAGGTGTTGTAGGTTGGCGGGCGAGC
>JBBPIL010000014.1:0-35943 GCA_038040365.1 Actinomycetota bacterium | reverse complement strand
GGACCTTGGGTGTGCCGCGGGGGGCACCCGAGCTGGTCGGGGTCCGTGAGGTTCTCCCCGGGCCGGGGGTCGAGATCGCGTTCGACAACCGCGACGCCGGCCTCCCGCAGCTCCTGGTGGAGTCGGTCGGCTGCCTCGCTGACCTCGTCACCGCCCTTGCCAAGCCCGACCAGATGAATGTCCCAGGGGGCGATGGAGCGAGGCCACACGATCCCGCGCTCGTCGGCGCCCTGTTCGATCGCCGCCGCGACTGTGCGGGCCGGGCCGATCCCATAGCTGCCCATCACGACCGGGTGCTCGCTGCCCTGCTCGTCGAGATAGTTGGCGCCCAGCGGCTCCGAGTAGCGGGTCCCGAGCTTGAAGATCTGGCCCACCTCGATCGCCGGCTCGATCTCGATCGGGTGCCCGCCAGGTGCCACGTCCCCCGCCTCCACGGAGCGGATGTCCAGCTCTTCGAAGGGGAAGTCGCGCCCCGGGGCGACGCCGATCAGGTGCGCGTCCGGCTTGTTGGCGCCCGCGTAGTACCCCCCGCCCTGGATCGCCGCGTCCTTGAGCACCGGAACCCCGGCGCCCACGGGCCCGATGAACCCCGGTGGCCCCAGCTCCGACTCGATCTCCTCGGCGCGAGCGGGGCGAAAGTCGGAGCCGAGGGCGTTCCGCAGCTTGGTCTCGTTGAGGCGGTGATCCCCGCGGACCAGCGTCAGGATGAAGCCGCGGTTCTCGACCACCACGGGAATCGCCTTCAACGCGGCCCCACGAGGGACACCGAGGGCATTGGAGACCTCCTCGACCGTGGTCAGGCCGGGCGTCGGCACCTCGCGAGGCTCGTCCAGGGGCGGGGGCAGCTCGATGGGCTGCGGTTCCGCGGAGGCGACCTCGACGTTCGCCGCGTACCCGGGCGCGACCGCCACCTCGTTCTCCCCCGCCTCGCACGGCGCCAGATACTCATGAGCCCCCCAACCGCCCATCATGCCGACGTCGGCCTCGACGCGGTACCAGCGCAGGCCGCACCGGTCGAAGATCCGATCGTACGCCAGGGTGTGGAGCTCATAGCTGCGGTCGAGCCCCTCGGCGTCGCGGTCGAAGCTGTATGAGTCCTTCATCGTGAACTCGCGCGTGCGCAGCACGCCGGCCCGCGGCCGCGGCTCGTCGCGCTCCTTGGTCTGCACGTGGTACAGAATCATCGGCAGCTCGCGGTAGGAACGAACCTCGCGGGCGATGTGGAAGGTGAGGTTCTCCTCGTGGGTCATCGCCAACGCCAGCTCGGCCTCCTTGCGATCCCTGAGCTTGAACAGCTCGTCGATCTCGTAGCGGCCCGTCCGCCGCCACAGCTCCGCGGGCTGGAGGACGGGCATCAGCATCTCCTGACCGCCGATCGCGTCTATCTCCTCGCGGATGATCTGCTCGACCCGCTTCACCACCCGATAGCCGGCCGGCAGGAACGTCCAAAGCCCGGCTCCAAGCTGGCGGATCAGGCCCGCCCGCACCATCAGCCTGTGGGAGGCCGCCTCGGCGTCGGCGGGGTTCTCCCGGAGGGTGGGCAGGAAGTATCTGGAAAGACGACTCACGGACGGCGAGCCTAGATGATCGATTCCACGACCGCCGGCGTGGGCATGGTGGCTGCGAGCTGTTCGAACCGGGATCGGCCGCTATGCGCGGGTGAAGCGGCGGCCCGAGACAGGCGAGGCCTCCTCGTCCAGCTCGGCGCGCTTGCGGACCGGCTTCAGGAACGGCTCGCCGGTGATGTCCTTGCCCTTCTCCTTGGCGGCCGCAGCCTCCATCTGGGCGATCCGCTCGGGGGTCAGCTCGCCGGCGTTCTCGTCCTCGATCTTCTGAAGCCAGGCGGCACCCTCCGCCGCCTTGGAGGCGTCGACGTCGATCCTGCCGCGGTCGAGCGACTTGTCGATCTCCTCGAACAGGGCGTCGACGAGCTCGGCCTGCGGGACCTTTCGCAGCGCCTTGCCGTGGGCGAAGATCAAACCCTCGTTCTTGGCGCCGGTGATCCCGAAGTCGGCGTGCGAGGCCTCGCCGATCCCGTTCACCGCGCAGCCGAGCACCGCGACCTCGATCGGCTCCGTGTACTGCTCGAGCCGCCGCTCGATCTCGGCGACGACCGTGTCCATGTCGAACTGGAGGCGGCCACAGGTCGGGCAGGCGATCAGCACCGGCCCGCGCTCCCGCAGGCCAAGCGCCTTGAGGATCTCCCAGGCCACCTTCACCTCCTCCTCGGCGTGGAAGGTGGAGAGGCTGATCCGGATCGTGTCGCCGACGCCGTCGGCGAGCAGGGTCCCCAGGCCGACGGCCGACTTCAGCGATCCCGACCACTTCGTCCCCGCCTCGGTGATCCCGAGGTGGATCGGGTACTCGATCTTCGAGGCGAGGAGGCGGTTGGCGGCAATCGTGTTGGGGACGCTGGTCGACTTGATCGAGACCTTGAAGTTCTCGAACTGGAGCCGCTCCATCAGCTCGACGAACTCGACCGCGGCCTGCGCCAGCGCCTCTACGGGATTGGAGCGCTCGAGCTCATGCAGGTGCTTGGGCAGCGAGCCGGAGTTGACGCCGATCCGCATCGGCACCCCGGCCGCGGTCGCCCTCTCGGCGACCTGCGCGACCTTGTCGGGCCCGCCGATGTTTCCGGGGTTGAGGCGGATGCAGTGGGCCCCGGCGTCGATCGCCTTCAAAGCCAGGGTGTAGTTGAAGTGGATGTCGGCGATCACCGGGATCGGCGACTCGCCGACGATCGTCTTCAGCGCTTCGACGTCCTGGTCGCGCGGCACGGCGACGCGAACCAGGTCGGAGCCCGCCTCGGCGACCTCGCGGATCTGCTTCATGGTCGCCGCGACGTTCGCAGTCTCGGTCTTGGTCATCGTCTGCACGGCGACCGGGGCTCCACCCCCGATCGGCACGTCCTTGACCCAGACTTGGCGCTTGGAGGCCATCAGCCAAAGGGTACCGAGGGCCGTGGCGCCACCCAACCGAGCCACGGGGCGGAGGTGTCGGACCGAACCGGTTACAGTCGCGGGTGGAACCAAACAGCCGCCAACCAAGGGGGGGGCCAACAGTGAAGCTCAGGAATTTGGCGGTACTCGCTGCGACTGGCGCCGTCCTGCTGTTCGCAAGCAGCGCCATAGCGCGAACATCCTTCCCGACCACGATCACCCACGACGGCTCCGTGCCGCTGGGTGATGGGGGTACCTTCGTCGACAGTGGCCACGTGACCTCGCCCCGGTTCCGCTGTCGCGCTCTGCGCATCGTGACGCTGACCGGCCACTACCCGAGTGGCAGGACGGAGCTGCTCGACATCGATTTGACGAGCGCAGGGGGGGCTTGGGCAACGAAGGCGGACCTCACGGGGACCGACCGCGTGAGGGCCAGGGCCCGCAAGTACACGTTTGGCCGGCAGGGTCACCGCAAGGTCTGCCGGGCGGACTCCGTCGTCTTCCCAGCTCCAGCTCCCTGACGCTGAGGGAGATCGCCCTGGCTCAGCCGTCGTAGAGCGTCTCGATCTGGCTCGCGTACTTCTCGGCGATCGGCTTGCGCTTCAGCTTCATCGTGGGCGTCAGCTCGTCGCCGCCCGGCTCCCAGTCGGCGGGGAGGACCACAAAGCGCTTCACCTGCTCGACCCGCGCCAGGTCCTGGTTGGCGACGTCCAGGCCGCGCTGCACCTCCGCGACCAGCTCCTCACTCTCGGCCAGCGTGGCCGGGTCGGCGTCGATGCCGTGCTCCCTCGCCCAGCTCCCTGCGGCGTCGGCGTCGAGCGTCAGCAGGGCGCTGATGTACTTGCGAGCATCGCCGATCGCGACCGCCTGGCTGACCAGCGGTATCTGCTTCAGCCGCGCCTCGATGTTCGCCGGCGAGAGGTTCTTGCCCTGGGCGGTGATGATCAGCTCCTTCTTGCGATCGACGATCCGCAGGTAGCCGTCCTCGTCGAACTCGCCGATGTCGCCGGTGAGCAGGAAGCCATCCTCGGTGAAGGCCTCGGCGGTCTTCTCGGGCAGGTTCCGGTAGCCCTTCATGACCACCGGCCCCTTGATCATGATTTCGCCGTCCTCGGCGAGTTTGATCTCCACCCCTGGCGCGGGCGGCCCGATGGTGCCGATCTTGATCCGCTCGGGCGGATTGCAGGTTCCGGCGCCGGTCGTCTCCGACATCCCCCACAGCTCCGAGAGCGGGATGCCGAGGGCGTGGAAGAACTCGATCACCTCCGGCGCGGTCGGGGCGGCGCCGACGTTGCAAGCCTCCACCTGGTCGAGGCCGAGGCGCTTCCGGAGCTTCGAGAAGACCTGATCGTCTGCCTTGGCCACTCGCGCCGTGAGCTGGTCCGGCACCCCTTCGCCCCGCTGCTCCAGCCGAACCTTCTCGAGCGCTGCCCGGAGCGCCTCCTGCGTGGCCGCACGCTCCTCCTCCGGGGCCGCGGCGAGCGTCTGCTCGAGCCCGGCCTTCAGCTTCTCCCAGATTCGCGGCACGGCGAAGAACCAGGTCGGGCGGACCTCGGGCAGGTACTCCATCACCTCTCGCGCGTCGGGACAGCAGGTGATCGTGAACCCGCAGAGCATCGGCAGGTAGTGACTCACGTTGCGCTCCGCGACATGGGCCATCGGCAGGTAGGAGACGATCCGTCCTCCGTCGGGGAACTGGATCAGCTCGTCGTAGGAGCGCACGGTCTCGCAGATGTTGGCGTGGGTGATCTGCACCCCCTTCGGCGGACCGGTGGTGCCGGAGGTGTAGATGAGCGTCAGCACGTCGGCCGGCTGCACCGCCCGCCACGCGGCCTCGAAGTCGAAGTCGCCGGCAGCGTCGTCGGCGAGCTGGTCGAGGGAGATCGCTCCCGCTGGCGGCTCGCCGTCCACGAGGACCACCTCCTCGACGCCCTCGACCGCGTCGCGAACGGCGAGGATCTTGTCGGCGTGGGCCTGCTCGGTGATCACCACCCGGCTGGCGGAGTCGCGCACCAGGTGCGCGATTTGCTCCTCCGTGTACGTGTTGTAGATCGAGAACGGGGTCGCCCCCAGATGCGTGACCGCGGCATCCGCGAAATGGAACTCGGGCCGGTTGACGAGCATCAGGGCGACCGAGTCGCCGCGCCGCACGCCGTGGGCCGCGAGTCCGGCGGCGATTGCCTCGACCCGGGCGGCGTACTCCGCCCAGGTGCAGGTGAAATCGTCGCCGCGGGCGCGGATCGCCGGTCGGTCGGGGTGCGCCGCCGCGGTTGCCTGGAAGGCCTCACACGCGGTGTGCGCGTCCAGCCCGGCGGGCCGCTGGGTGCTCCTCGCGACTGTCTCTACCCCCATCCCCGCTGAAGCCTATCCCGAACTTGGTTGTCGCCGCCGCGAGCAGCACCGCATTTGGGGGCGCAAGCGCTCAGAGCACCTAACGGAATGAAACGCCGCACCCGGATGCGGCCCAGTACCGGCGCTGGATCGCCACCCGTGCCCTCGCCAATAGGCACAGCTATTGGCGTCGGCCACGTGCGGCGCCCAGCTTGGTCCTGGACCGCCCCGGGCACGCCGTCATTCCGTTACGCGCTCTAGCGGACGTTGAACCCCTCCCCGGTGAGCCTGCCGATGTCGTTCGAGAGGCCGACCGCGAACAGGAGCATCACGAGCAGGAACCCGATCGCCCCGGCGCGCTCCATGACGCTGAACGAGACGGGGCGGCCACGGACCTTCTCCACCAGGCTCCAGAAGATGTGGCCGCCGTCGAGGGGCAGGAATGGGAACAGGTTGATGACCGCAAGCGAGAGGCTGATCACGGCGATCAGGGTCAGCGCCTCACGCGCTCCGAACCCGATCGCCTGGCGCGTCACCTCGTAGCCCCCCACCACCCCTGAGAGCTGCTTGCGCTCCTCGGGATCGAAGAGGCGAGCGATCACCCCGACCGTCTGGCTCGTGATCTCCCACATGAACCGCGCCGAGTCCCCGGCGGCCTCCGCCACGCCGGGGTTGAGCGCCCGCGAGCCATAGGAGAAGCCGATCCGCGTTCGCTCGATCTCGGCGTCGTACTCCGGCCTGATCGCCAAGCCGCGGACTTGGCCGTCGCGCTCGATCCTCAGCCGCACCGGGGTCTTGGCCCGGCACCCGTCGGTCTGCTTGCCGGAGCATTTGTGGTCGGCGACCAGCCCCGCGAAGCGCGCCAAGCGTTGATTCGTGGACGCGTCCGGGAAGCTCTTGCCGTCGACCGCCAGGACGCGGTCGCCCGTTTGGAGGTGCGCCGCCGCCGGTGAGCCGGCGACGATCTCCCCGACGGTGTCGTTCAGCTGGCGCGCGCCGAAGGCGAGCGCGAACAGCAGCACGAAGGCGATCAGCAGGTTCATCGCCGGCCCGGCGGCGATCGTGACGATCCGCTTCCAGACCGGCTGGCGGTAGTAGGCGCGGTGCGCGACCTCGGGCGGCAGCTCCTCGTCGGGGTTCATGCCGCTGATCTTCACGAAACCTCCGAGCGGGATGGCGCCGACGCCGTACTCGGTCTCTCCGCGCCGGAACTTGGCGATCGCGGGCGGAAAGAAGAGGTAGAAGCGCTCCACCCGCATCCCCACGGCCTTGGCGGCCGTGAAGTGCCCCAGCTCATGCAGGATGATCAGCGCCGCGAAGCCGGCCGCCGCGAGCACGTAGCTCATCGCGTCACGCCGGCTCGGTCGATCAAGGCTCGGGCATGGTCGCGAGCCTCGGCATCCGCCGCGTAGAGGTCCTCGAAGTGGCTCGGCGTAGCCGCCGGCAGGGCCTCGAGCGTGCGCTCGACCACCTCGGCGATCGTCGTGAACGGGATCCTGCCGCCGAGGAAGGCCTCGACCGCCACCTCGTCGGCGGCGTTGAGGACGCATGGCGCGGTCCCCCCCGCTTCGCCGGCTTCGCGCGCCAGGCGCAGGCAAGGGAACGTCTCGAGATCGGGCTCCTCGAAGGTCAGCTCGCCGACCGCGGCCAGCTCGAGGGTGGGCAGGTCGACGTCGGCGCGCTCCGGGTGGTGGAGCGCGTAGGAGATCGGCACCCGCATGTCGGGAAAGCCAAGATGGGCCAGTGAGGCGCCGTCGTTGAGGTGGACGAGCGCGTGGACGATCGACTGTGGGTGGACCGCGACGTCGATCCTCTCGTACCCGAGGCCGAACAGATGATGGGCCTCGATCAGCTCGAAGCCCTTGTTGATCAGGGTCGCACAGTCGATCGTGATCCTGCCGCCCATATCCCAGGTCGGATGCGCGAGCGCCTCCTCCGGCGTCACGCCGGAGAGGTCGGTGCGTCCCCGGAACGGACCACCTGAGGCGGTGAGGACCAGGCGCTCCACGTGGCCGGGCCGCTCCGCGCCGACGAGCTGGAACAACGCCGAGTGCTCGGAGTCGACCGGGATGATCCGCGCGTCGGTGGCCTCGGCCAGCGCGGTGACCAGCTCCCCGCCAACCACCAGGCTCTCCTTGTTGGCGAGGGCGACGTCGATACCCTCGGTGAGGGCGACGATCGTCGGACCGAGGCCCGCCGAGCCGACCATGCCGTTGAGGACCAGGTCGGCTCCGGAGGCCGCGACCAGCTCGCGGATCCCCTCGTCGGCGGCCACCACGCGGCCGTTCCAGGCCCGTCGGGCCTCCTGCGCCGCCCCTGGATCGCCAAGGGCGACGGTGGGCACCCCGTGATCGCGCGCCTGCTCGACCAGGCGTTCCCAATTGGAGCCCGCCGCGAGCCCGACGACGGCGAGCTGATCCGAGTTGGAAACGACCTCCAGCGCCTGCTCGCCGACCGAGCCGGTGGCGCCCAGAATCACGACCTGCTTCATTCCGACGCAGTGTAGGGACGACGCTTGCGGCCGCCTAAAGCCGCATCGGTGGTCGAGTTGCGATTCACATGGCATCGCAACTCGACCATCGGCGAAGGGACAGCTAACCTCGCGCTCAATGCCCAAGCTCGCCGTCGGAGCCCACGTCGCACCCGAGCATCCTCTGGCCGGCGGCGCGGCTCTCGACGCGGACTGCGTGCAGGTCTTCCTCTCCGACCCGCAGGGCTGGAAGAAGCCTTCGCCGCGCGCCGATGCCGAGGAGCTTCGTCGATCCGACCTGCCCTTGTACGTCCATGCTCCCTACCTGATCAACGTCTGCTCGCCGAAGAACAACGTCCGCTACGGCTCGCGCAAGATCCTCCAGCAGACCTGCGAGGCGGCCGCCGAAGTAGAGGCGGCAGCGGTGGTGGTCCATCCCGGGCACGCCGAGGATGGGATTCGAGCGGGAGTCGATCGCTGGGTGAGGACCCTGGACATTTTGCGGAGCCAGGTGCCCCTGTATATCGAGAACACTGCCGGCGGAGACAATGCCGTCGCCCGCCGGTTCGACGCGCTCGCCCGGCTCTGGGAGGCGGTGTCCGAGGCCAAGACCGAGACCGTGATCGGCTTCTGCTTCGACACCTGTCACGCTCACGCTGCCGGCGAGGAGCTGTCCGACGCGGTCGAGCGGGTGCTGGCGATCGTGGGGAAGATCGACCTGCTGCATGCGAACGACTCGCGCGACCCTCCGGGCACCGGCGCCGATCGGCACGCGAACCTCGGCAAGGGCGAGATCGGCGCCGACGTGCTGCGGGAGATGATCCGTGCCGCGAACGCGCCCGTAATCTGCGAGACCCCGGGAGGGGCGAAGGCGATGCGCGCCGATCTCGCCTTCGTCCGCGCCGCGCTGGACGCTTAGCTGGGCGCGCGGTTCCGGGCCCGGGGATAGGCCGGCGGTGCCCCAACGCCGGACGGCTCAGTAGACGAGCGCCACCGCCAGGTAGTAGCCCGCGACGATTGTGAACATGACTGCGTCCAGCCGGTCCAGGAGGCCGCCGTGGGGCCCGAAGGCGCGGCCCGTGTCTTTGGTCTCGAGGTCGCGCTTGACCATCGACTCGAACAGGTCCCCGACCGACGCCAGGGCGGCGATGCACACGCCCATGATCAGGGCGTCGATCCCGGACAGCCAGTCCTGGTAGAGCCCCGCGAACCAGAACCCCATCGTGCCGCCGACGAAGCCGAGCACGAGGCCTTCGACGGTCTTGTTCGGGGACAGGCTGGGGGCCAGCCTTCGGCGGCCGAAGAGGCGCCCTCCGGCGTAGGCGGAGGTGTCGGTGAGGAAGGTGCCGACCAGCACGTCGATCACCAGCGCACCACCGTGCACGGGCAGCTCGCGCAGCAGCACCGCGTGGGCGAACGGCAGCCCGATCCAGGCGATCCCGAACACGGTGATCGCCATCGAGCGGGTCACTCCATCCCGAGGGCCGCGCATCAGGGCGAAAACGAACATCACCGGGAACGTCGCCACGCCGACCAGCACGATCTGAAACTGGGAGCCGTAAAGGGCGGCGATCACCATCGCCGCGACGGCGGCGAAGGCGACCGGGATCAGCGGGCGGTACCGGCGAGTCATCCGGAACAGCTCGCCGAGGCCGATCACGGCGAAGCCGATCATCGCCAGCGCGAACGGGAGGCCGCCAACCGCGATCATCAAGATCGCCAGCACGATCCACGGCACGGCGACCCCGATCCGGGCCATGGTCTCCCTCCTCGGGCGTCTTCGCCTCGCTCGCTCAGGCCCCCCGGGAGTGGGGCCGCGGGCCGACCTGCGGGCCGGGCGCCGCAGGCCGCGCCGTCGCGGCGGCCGCTCCCTCGGAGCGTCTGGCTCGGTCGGGCCCTGCCGCGGCGGCCGGGGCGGAAAGTCCATCGTGGGGCGCGACCTTAACGGCAGGGCCTCGGCTGCGGGCGCTAACGTGCTCCGAACCGGCGCTTGCGCGCCTCGAACTCCTCCAGGGACTCCTTGAACGCCTCGCGGCTGAAGTCGGGCCAAAGCTCGTCGCGGAAGACCAGCTCCGAGTAGGCGCACTGCCACAGCAGGTAGTTGGAGATCCGCAACTCGCCGCTGGTCCGGATCAGGAGGTCCGGGTCGTGCATCTCGGGCGCGTACAGCTGGGCGCGGAACTCCTCTTCCGTCGAGCCCTGAAAGGCGGCGGCCGCGTCCACGATCTCGGCCCTGCCGCCGTAGTTGAAGGCGACGAAGAACCTGATCCGGTCGTTGCCCGCGGTCAACGCCTCGGCCCACTCCATGCGCTCGACCAGCTTGGGGTCGATTCCACCTCGGCGGCCGAGAAACCGGATCCCCACGCCCTCGTCGTGCAGCTCCGGCGTCTCACGGTCGATTCGCTCGCGAAACATCCGCATCAGGCCCTCGACCTCGCCCTGCGGGCGGGACCAGTTCTCGGTCGAGAACGAGAACACGGTCAGCTCCTCGACGCCGAACTCGACCGCGTCGCGCAGCCGCTCCTTGACCACGTCGGCACCGGCCTCGTGACCCTCGATCGGCCGCAGCCCGCGCCTCTGCGCCCAGCGCCCGTTGCCGTCCGTGATGATGGCCACGTACTTCGCCGTCGGCCCCTCTGGGGCCGACGGGTTCGGGCGCGAACGCACTGGGGCATCAGCAGCCATCTACCGCGACTTCGTCGCTAGCCCGAGCGAGCCAGTCACACCTCGAGGATTTCTTCCTCTTTGGCTTTCAGCAGCGCTTCGATCTCGCCGATCGCGCCGTCGGTGCCCTTCTGGAGCTCCGCCTCGGCTCGGCGCTCGTCGTCCTCGCCGACCTCGCCCTCCTTCTTCAGCTCGCGCAGGTCATGCATGACGTCGCGCCGGATGTTGCGCACCGCGACCCGGCTCTCCTCGGCCACGTTGTGCACGACCTTGACCAGGTCGCGGCGTCGCTCCTCGTTGAGCTCCGGGATCTGGAGGCGGATGACGTTGCCATCGTTGGACGGGGTGAGCCCGAGGTCGGACTCGAGAATCGCCTTCTCGATCGTCCTGATCGCGCTCTTGTCGTAGGGCGTCAGGGTGAGCAGCCGGGCGTCGGTGGCGGCAATCTGGGAGAGCTGGCGCAGCGGCGTCTCAGTGTCGTAGTAGTCGACCACCACGCGGTCGAGCAGGTGCGGGGAGGCGCGGCCGGTGCGCACGGTGGCGAGCTCGTGCCGGCAGGCCTCCACCGACTTGGCCATCCGCTCCTTGGCGTCGGCGAGCAGCTCGTCGGTGAACTCGCTCATCGCTTCTCTGCTCTCAGCCCTCTTCCTCGCTTGCGATCCTGGTCAGTGCACCGTCTGACGAGACCAGGGTGCCGACCCGCTCTCCGCTAACGATCCTATCTATGTTGCGCTCGTCCGCCATGTTGAAGACGTAGATCGGCAGGGCGTTGTCCATGCACAGCGACAGCGCGGTCGAGTCCATCACCCGCAGGCCCCGCTCGATCGCCTGACGATGCGTGATCTCGGGCAGGAAGTTGGCGTCCGGGACCTCCGAAGGATCGGCGTCGTAGACCCCCTCGACGCCGTGCTTGGCCATCAGGATCGCCTCGGCGTGGATCTCCAGGGCGCGCAGCGCAGCCGCCGTGTCGGTGGTGAAGAACGGATTCCCCGTGCCTGCCGCGAAGATCACGATCCGGCCCTTCTCGAGGTGGCGGATCGCGCGGCGGCGGATGTAGGGCTCCGCCACCTCGGTGACCTGAATCGCCGACAGCACCCGAGTATGCGTGCCTCGCTTCTCGAGCGCGTCCTGAAGGGTGAGCGCGTTCAGCACCGTGGCGAGCATTCCCATGTAGTCGGCGGTCGCCCGGTCCATGCCGCGGGCCGCTCCCTGGAGGCCGCGGTAGATGTTCCCGGCGCCGACCACCAGCGCCATCTCGACCCCCCGGGCGGAGACCTCGTGGATCTGCATCGCGATCTGCTCGACCCGGTCCGCGTCGGTCCCGTAGTCGAGGGGCCCCAAGAGGGCCTCGCCCGACAGCTTCAGGAGGACGCGCTTGAACCTTGGCTCGGACATCAGCACAGGAAAGCCTAAGCCAACATAACTCCCGCAGGAGCTAGCTCCTGCGGGGTTGCAACGCAATCGGTGTGGACCCGGGCAACTGTCGTGGACCGGGACTCCGTCCCTAGCCCGGGGCTACTCAGCGTGCCCAACCTCGAAGCGGGCGAAGCGGGCGATGCGCACGTTCTCACCCGTCTTCGCCGCCAGCTCGGCGCGCAGATCCTCGATCGTCCTGCCCTCGTAGCGGTCGGAGCGCACGTGCTCCTGCTCGAGCAGCGCCACCTCCTTCGCCCACTTGGCCAGCTGCCCGTCGACGATCTTGGCGACCACGTCGTCGGGCTTTCCCTCCTGGCGCGCCTTCGCCTCGAGCACGGAGCGCTCCGCGTCGCGCAGCTGGTCGGGGATCTCCTCGGGCGACACGTAGACGGGCGGCGAGGGGGCGCCGGCGATGTGGATAGCGAGCTCGCGCACGAACTCCTGGAAGTCGTCGCTGCGGGCAACGAAGTCGGTCTCGCACTGGACCTCGACCAGCACGCCCACCTTGCCGGTCGCGTGGATGTAAGAGGCGACGATGCCCTCGCTGGTCGCCCGGCCGCTGCGCTTCGCGGCCGACGCCTGCCCCCTTACCCGGAGGATCTCGATCGCCCTCTCCGTGTCGCCGCCCGCCTCGGCGAGGGCGGCCTTGCAGTCCATGACTCCCGCCCCGGTTCGCTCCCGGAGCTCCTTGACGTCGGCCGCGGAGACGTCGGTCACGTCGGTCACGCCTTCGCCTCCTCTCCGGCTCCCTCCGGGGTCGCCTCGGCCTCCCCCCCGGTCGCTCGAGCGGCGGCCTGCGCCTCCTCGGCCTCCTGGCGGGCGCGCTCCTCGGCCTCGGCGCGCTGGCGCTCCTCCTCCTGACGACGGCGGCGGCTCTCCTCCTCGGCGTGGCGCTCGGCCTCGGCCTGGCGCCAGGATTGCGCGGCCTCGTAGACGGCCTCGCCGATCGTCCGGATCACCAGCTCACAGGAGCGGATCGAGTCGTCGTTCCCGGGGACCGAGTAGTCGATCGGCACCGGGTCGACATTCGAGTCCACCAGGCCGATGATCGGGATTCGCAGCCGCTCGGCCTCGCGCACCGCGATCGTCTCGGTCTTCAGGTCGATGATCAGCACGGCCTGCGGTATGCGCTTCATCCCGCGCACGCCACCGAGGTTGTACTCGAGCTTCGCGAGCTCGGCCTCGCGCGTCATGCGCTCCTTGGTCGGCAGCAGGTCGAGCTGGCCCTCCTCCCGCAGGGCGGTCAGCTCGTGCAGGCGCTCGATTCGGGCCGACATCGTGTGGAAGTTGGTCAACAGTCCGCCGAGCCACCGCTGGTTGACATATGGCATGGCGCAGCGCTCGGCCCACGCCTTGATCGCGTCGCGTGCCTGCTTCTTGGTGCCGACGAAGAGGATGGTCCCGCCCTTGCTCGCCACCTCGGCGGCGAACCGCCGCGCCTCGGCGAGCAGGTGCTCGGTCTGAAGCAGGTCGATGATGTGGATCCCGTCGCGCTCCCCGAAGATGTATGGGCGCATGCGCGGGTCCCACCGCCGCGTCTGGTGGCCGAAGTGGAGGCCGGCCTCCAGCAGCTCCTTGATTCCAGGCTCGGACATGAGGCTCCCTTGTCTCGGTTCGCTTTTCTTCTCCTGGCGGCGCCGCGGGGACCCGGCGTTTCTCGTGCCGGGCAGGGGCCCCGAGCCTTCCTCCAGGGGTCGGTTACGGGTCGGCGGGGATATTAGACGAGTGATTCAACCCGCCCGCGCCCGCTCTAGCGCCTCATGGAGATCGGCCGGCAGCGGCGACTCGAACGCCAGCTCTTGTCCCGTGAACGGGTGTCGGAACCCGAGCTCGGCGCTGTGCAGAAACTGGCGGGCGAGGCCGTGGCGCCCCGCATGCCCATAACGCGGATCTCCCGCGACCGGGTGGCCGATCGCGGCGAAGTGGGCGCGGACCTGGTGAGTGCGGCCGGTCTCCAGACGAACCGCGACCAGGGCGTCCGCCGGCAGCAGCTCGAGGACCCTGAAGTGGGTGCGCGCCTCGCGCGGCGCCCGGCCGCCAACCGTCCTCCGCTCGGGGGCCCGGTAGTCGCGTCCAAGGGGGGCGTCGATCGTCCCGGTTCGCGAGCGCGGATGGCCCTCGACCAGCGCCTGATAGGCACGCCGTACCTC
This sequence comes from Actinomycetota bacterium, assembly GCA_038040365.1. Lineage (GTDB taxonomy): Bacteria > Actinomycetota > Thermoleophilia > Solirubrobacterales > 70-9 > AC-56. Next base: position 21,973 of record JBBPIL010000014.1, on the reverse strand, counting down.
CCGCGCCTTGATCTGCCGCGCCAGCCTGCGGTGGGCCTCGTCGCCGCGCGCGACGACCATCAGCCCGGAGGTGTCCTTGTCGAGGCGATGGACGATCCCGGGCCGGCGCGGATCCTCGCCGCCGGCAAGCAGATCTCTCAGCCGGTCGACGAGCGTCGGGCCGTGGTGTCCCGGAGCCGCATGGACGACCAGGCCGGCGGGCTTCTCGATCACAGCCAGCCACTCGTCGGCGTGCACGATGCGCGGCTCGGGGCTCACGCCGAGCCGGGCCCCGCCGATCGGTCACCCTCCCCGGCCACGCTCACCGACGAGAGCACCAGCCCCAGCGCTCCCAAGGTGATCGCCACATCGGCGAGGTTGAAGGCGGGCCACAGCGGAAAGTCGATGAAATCGGTCACGGCTTCGGCGCGCACCCGGTCGGCGAGATTGCCGAGCGCGCCACCGGCCAACAGGCCGACGGAGAGCCACAGGCCCGGACGGCGAGGATCGACTGCGAACCAGGCGAGCACCAACGCCAGGGCGACAATCGTCACGGCGAGCACCCATCCCCGCCCCTGGCCGATCCCGAACGCCAGCCCCCGATTGGCGGTATTGGTGAGCTCGAAACCGAGGACGAGGCTCTCCCGCTGGCCGATGGCGAGCGAGGAGACGACGATCGCCTTGGTCACCTGGTCCACGAGGACGACCGCGCCGCAGCTGGCGAGCGCCCAGCGCCAAGCCACGATCGCCTCGCTCACCTGCGGCGAGCTCAACCGCGAATCAGCCCGACCACCACGCCCTGCATGATCAGCAGCAGGATGATCGCCACGATCGGGCTCAGGTCGAGCGCGAAGCCACCCCCGCCGATCCGCGGCAGGAAGCGCCGAAAGACGTTCAGGTAGGGATCGGTGACCTCCTCGACGAAGCCGACCGCGGCCCGCAGGTAGCGGTTGTAGGGCATGCGCGGGATCCAGCTCAGGAGCACGCGGATGAAGATCAGGATCAGGTAGACCACGAAGAGCGCCCCGACGTAGTCGGCGACGTTGTCGCGGCTGACCGCCAGCGGCAGGATCACCGGACCCGCTCCAGTGAGGCGTTGATGGCATTCGTGAAGGCATCCTCGACGACGCCCTCCAGGTGGGCCAGGCCCGCCTCGGTTGCCCCGCCCGGCGATGCGACGGCGTTGCGGATCGTGGCCGGGTCGCGTTTCAGCAGCAGCTCCGCGGTGCCAGCCAGCGTCCCGGCGACGAGCTCGCCGGCGAGTCCCGGCTCCAGGCCCTCCCGCTCCCCGCCCCGAGCGAGCGCCTCGGCAACCAGAGCGATGTACGCCGGCGAGCTGGACATGATCGCCATCGCTGCGTCGATCTGGCGCTCCTCGACCGGGATCAGCGTGCCGAGCAGTCCCAACAGGGCGAGAAGGCTCTCCTTCAGCTCGTCCGGCATCGCTTCGGGCATCACGTAACAGAGCACTCCTCGGCGGACCTCGACAGGCTGGTTGGGCATCACGCGAAGCGCGGGCACCCCAGGGAAGGCCTCCGCGATCCGCTCGGTCGGTGTCGCCGCGAGGACCGTGATCAGGGCCGGTGCCGCGCCGCCGAGCTGGGTGGCGACCTCATCGAGAGCGGCGGGCTTGACGGCGAGCACCAGCACATCCGAGTCGCCGGCAAGCTCCCGGAGCCCCGAGCGCGTCTGGCCTCCCACCTCTGCGGCCAGAGCGCGGGCCCGCTCCGCCTCCAGATCGCAGAACAGCATCGCCTTCGGACCGCCGTCGCCCGCGGCCCAGCCGCGCGCCATCGCCGCGGCCATGTTTCCGGCGCCTGCAAACCCAACCCTCATAGCCGGGGAAGCGTAGCCGCCGCGAGCCTCAGGACTGGTTGAAGAAGCCCTTCTCGATCAGGCGGGCCTTCTCCTCGGCCGAGACCTCCACGTTGCGCGGCGTCAGCAGGAAGGTCTTGTCCGCGATCTTCTGCATGCCGCCCTCGAGGGCGTAGGTGAGGCCGGAGGTGAAGTCGATCAGTCGCTTGGCCAGCTCGGCGTCGGTGGTCTGTAGGTTGAGGATCACCGGAACGGCCTGCTTGAACTTGTCAGCGACCTCCTGCGCGTCGTTGAAGCTGTACGGCGTCACCAGGTGGACGCGCACGTCGGCTCCTCCGTTGCCCCCCACCGGCTGCAGCATGCGCGTCCGTCCACCGCCCACCGGCTCGTCGTCGGCGAAGATGTCGTCGATCTCGTCCCGCGCGCGACGACGCTGGCGGATCGGGCTGACCGTCCCGGAGCGCGCAGCGGGCGTCTCGTAGTACTCGCCCTGGGTCCCCGTGTCGGGCTCGTACAGATCGGACTCCTGGTACTCGGGATCCTCGGCGAGCCCGAAATAAACCAGTGCACGGTGCCATGTGTCGCGGAAGGCCATCGCTCAGCGTACGTTCGCTTCTGGGGGAACGTTTCCTCTACGGATTGTGACGACTCCACGGCGGAAACGACGCCTGGCGGAAACGGCGCCCTGGGAGGACCCCCTACCGTCTTTCGCTACCTGTACAGCGCCGTGCCCAGCCGCAGGATGGTGGCCCCCTCCTCGACCGCCACCTCCCAGTCCTGGCTTGAGCCCATCGAGAGCCGATCGAGCCCGTGCTCGGCGCCCAGCTCGGCGAGGCGCGCGAAGGCGGGGCGCGAGGCCTCCGGCTCGGTGCTGAACGGCGGCATCGTCATCAGCCCGGCGACCCGCACTGGGCAGCGAGCGACGAAATCGCCGAGCTCGGCCGGCCGGATGCCGCCCTTGCCCTCCTCGCCGGCGACGTTCACCTCCACCAGGACCTCCGTCCCGGGCTCGGCGTGGCGATCGAGCTGGACCAGGGCGGAATCGCTGGCCACCGAGTGGATCAGCCTCGCCAGGGGAAGGATCCGCTTCACCTTGCGGCTCTGAAGGTTGCCGATGAAGTCCCAGACAAAGGCATCGCCCCAGCGCCCCCGCTTTGCCTCCAGGTCCTGAAGCCGGTTCTCGCCGACCAGCGTCACCCCCGCCTCCGCCAAGACTCCCATCTCGTCGGGCGGCACGTACTTGGTCGCCGCGAGGATCTCCACCCGTGGGCCCGCTCGCTCACGGACCCGCTCGAGGTTGGCGCGGACCCGCTCCGCGTCCAATATCACTCCGCAGCCTCCTCGGGAATCACTCCGCCGGAAGCCTCGAACATCACTCCGCAGCCTCCTCGGCTTCGCCTCCGGGGGCTGCGGGTTTGGGCGCGGACGGGGCGGCAGGGTCACTCGCTTGAACCGCGACTTCGTCGCTGGCCCACACGAGGCCGGCTTGGCGGCCCGTTTGCTCGCCGTCGCGACGGTGCGAGAAGAAGAGCTCCGGCTGACAGCTCGTGCATTCCTCGGAGACCTCAACCGACTCGACCCCGGCCCGCTGGAGCAAGCGCCCGGCCGCTTGGCGCAGGTTGAGCATCCGGCCGTCGGCAACATCCGGCCCCAGCGGCTCGAAGGCGGCGAGCACCTCGTCGCCCACCTCGTAGCAGCAGGGGCCGATCCCGGGGCCGACCGCCGCCGCTCGCGCCTCGACCTGCTCGACGCCCCGCTCGACGATCCCCGCCGCCAGGCCGCGCCAGCCGCAGTGGATCATCGCCACGCCCCCGGGTCCCGCCAGCGCCACCGGCAGGCAGTCAGCGACGAACACAAGCGGCACCAGGCCGGGATGCGCCGTGGCATGGCCGTCCGCCGCCGGCAGGCCAGGGGCCGGATTCGCGTACGCCCCCGGTTCGGTCGGCTGATCGTGCCGGGCCACCTTGGCGCCGTGTATCTGCCTGCCGATCAGGACGTGCCCCGGATCGATCGCGATCGCGGCGGCCAGACGGTGGCGGTTCTCGCGCACCGCGTCGGGCCGATCTCCGGTCAACCGCCCGAGGTTGAGGCTCTTGAAGGGACCGTCGCTGACGCCGCCGAGGCGGGTGCTGAACGCCGCCCGCGCGCCGGGGAGATCGGCTTCCAGCCATCTGACCCTGTCTCGCTCGCGCCAGCGCAATTCGGAGCCGCGTTTAGACCGCCCCGGCGGACTGGAGCTTCGAGATGAAGCCGGGGAGGCCGTCTGAGAGCAGGATCTCGATCCGATCGATGACGTAGGGGTGGGCGGCGTCTGCGATCCCCGCGATCTCGGTCTGGGCGCCCACGTAGCCCGCTCTGTGGACGGCCGAGATCACCGTGGTGTCGTAGCGGCCCAACGGATAGCAGAAGTTGTTTACCGGCACACCGAAGCGCCGCCGCAGGATCCGCCGCGAGCCCGCCACCTCGCGTTCGAGCGTCGTCGAGTCGACGGTCGTCAGGTCGACGTTGGTGGTCCCCTTCGAGGCCAGCTCCCAGCCGGCGTCGAGCATCCTCTCAACGTCGGCGTCAGGCAACTCCGAGCCCTGCGCGAGGAGGTTCAACACGCCCGGCCAGTCGCGCTTCTCCAGCACCCCGAAAGCGCTTGCGTACTGGCTGGGGTAGCCGTCGTCGAAGCTGAGCGCGATTGGCTTTGGCGGCAGCCTTCCCCTCTCGTACCAGGCGTCCTCGACCTGGTCGAGCGTCACCGCCTCGTATCCCTGGTCGTCGAGCCACTGAACCTGGGACTCGAAGTCCTGGGGCTCGACGAACAGCTCCGGGAAGGGCTCGCCTGTGGTCGGCGTCTCGATCGCGTGATACTCGATGACCGGGACCGGCCCCGGATGCGGCTTCCAGCCCGCCGGATAGGTCGGCCCGGTGTTCTCGGGGCTGGCGCCCTGCGGCTCCGTCTGCTGCGCCTCCGAGCTCACCGGCTGGCCTTCCTCTCCTCCCAGGCCCGTGGCCACCAGAGCCCCGACTGCCCCCACGACCGCCACCAGCGCCGCGACCGCGAGCCGGCGCCGCCAGCGCCGGCGCCGCGCCGCCGCGGCGCGTTTCAGCTTCAGGTCCTCCGGAAGCTCCGTGAGGTAGCTGGGCTCGTCGTAGATGGGGTCGGTCATCGCGGCGAAGGTGGCGAACCGGGAGTGGCGTCAACCGCCTCCTAGGAGACATTTTCGCGCGCCGCGGCAAGCGCCGCTCGAAGCTCCTCCTCCCTGCCATGGACCTCCCCATCGAGCTTCGCCCGCAGAGCCTCGCGCAGGCCACGTCCGACCGCAGGACCCTCTGCGACTCCCTCGGCGATCAGGTCGCGGCCATCGATCTCGAGCCGGACCCCTCGCCACTCGGCGACGTATCGGTCGAGCCACTCGGCGCCCAGCGCCCTGGCGAGCGCAAGCTCGACCCCGCTTTGCCCCCGCGCCCGCTCGACGATCTCAGAGGGGCGGGCCGGCTTGGCGGAGGCGAGCTGACGCGCCTCGGCAACTCGGTGGCCCAGAGCCGCCGCGAGCACCGCGTCCGCGCGACCGGCGACCTGGAGCCACGGCTCCGCGGCCGTCAGCTGGCCTACCGCAGCCGCCAGCTCCAGAGCTCCGGGCTGAAGCTCGAGTAGCCCCCATTCGCCGAGCAGCTCGAACGCCTGGCGCGCCTCCCGCTCCGCGGCGAGCTTTCGGAGCTCGGCCTCCACCCGGTCGCGCGAGACGGTGGAGAGGTCGGCGCGCCGGATCAGCTCCGCGGTTGCGCGCTCGAGCGCGAACCCATAGCGCGCCGCGTACCGGGCGGCTCGCAGGGCGCGCGTCGGGTCGTCCTCGAAGGAGCGCGGGTGCAGCACTTGCAGCTCGCCCCGTTGCAGGTCCTCGAGTCCTCCATGGGAATCGATCAGCTCCGGATCGCCGGCCAGCGGCACGGCCATCGTGTTGACGGTGAAGTCGCGGCGGTAGAGGTCGGCAGCCAGCGATGCGGGGCGCACCTCGGGGAGCGCGCCAGGGTGAGCGTAGGTCTCGCTCCGGGTGGCCGCCAGGTCGACCTCGAGGCCGTCGACGCGCACGGCCGCGGTGTCAAAGCGCTGGTGACTCCGCACCTCCCCACCAAGCCGCCGAGCCAACTCGGCCACCTCGCCCTCGACGGCGACGTCGATGTCCGCCCGCTCTCGGCCAAGCAGGAGATCGCGCACGGCGCCACCTACCAGATATGCGCCGACCCCCGTCGCAGCCTCGCGCAAGCGCTCGATCCCGGGAAGCGCCGCCAGGCGCTCCGGGAGTCGCTCGGGCTCGATCTTGGCGTTGGGGGGCGCCATCGCGGCTCTTTATGGGGCCTTCTGACCCATTCCTTACCATGACGGCCTTCGCGGATGGCTCGTGTGCTCGACATCTGGCGCTCCTGGAGCGTCCGGCGCAGGCTCACCGTGGTCGGCGGCGCTGCCGTCGCGGTGGCCGGCCTAACGATCGCCGTGCACCTGACCACCAAGCGCCCCGAGGACGTCTCCAATCCGGACGCCGCCTTCCAAAAGCAGAAGCCGGCGATCAAGACGGTGGACTGGCCGCTCTACGGTCACGATCTCCAGCGCACGCGCTACCTGCCGAGCAAGGACCTGAACCCCCCGTTTCGCGCCTCGCTGTGGAGCTTCCAGGCGGGCAAGCTGCTCGAGTTCCAGCCGATCGTGATCAAGGACAGGATCTACTTCATGGACAAGGATGGGACGTTCTACGCGCTCAGCACAGACAAGGGTCGGGTCGAGTGGAAGCGGAAGATCGGGTCGCTGAACGCGTCCGCGCCCGCATATTCCGATGGTCGGCTGTTTACCGTCAGCCTGGAGCCGCACCAGGCGGTGGCGCTCCGCCCGAACGAGCACGGCAGCAAGGTCCTGTGGCGCCATCCGCTGCCGGGGCGCAGCGAGTCCTCGCCGCTGATCCACAACGGCAGGGTGATCTTCGGCTGCGAGTCGGGCGACATCTTCGCCCTCGACGAGAAAACCGGCAAGACCAGATGGACGGTGTCAACTGCCGGCCCCGTAAAGGGCGGCCTGGCCTTCAACGACGGCACGGTGTTCGCGGGCAATTACGCGGGCGAGATCTACGCGATCGACGCCTCCAACGGCCAAGTCAGGTGGACGGCCCATACGCAGGGCGGAGGCTTGCTGCGCGGCGGCGGCGTCTACTCGACCCCGGCGGTTGCCTGGGGCCGCGTCTACCTCGGCAGCCTGGACGGGCGCATCTACAGCTTTGTCGAGAAGACCGGAGAGCTGGCCTGGAGCCACTCGACCGGCGCTGAGGTCTACCCATCGCCCGCTGTCGCGGACACGCCCAATTCGCCGCCAACCGTCTATGCCGGCTCACAGGACAAGCACTTCTACGCGCTCGACGCCCGCACCGGAGAGCTCCGCTGGGAGCACCCGCTCGACGGGATTGTGCTCGGGTCCTCCAGCGTGGTCGGGGAGACCGTCTACGTCTCGATGATCGGGCCGAACACCGGCACCTTCGGCTACAGGGTCAAGGACGGCAAGAAGGTATTCGAGAACGACCAGGGCGAGTACAACCCCGTGATCTCGGACGGCAAGAAGATCTATCTCACCGGGGCCTCGGCGATCCGCGCCTTCCTGCCGGAGCCGAGCCACCGCGGGGGCGGGAAGGGCCGAGGCGGCAAGCAGGGCTGAGGTCAGCTACGGACTGGGATCCCGGCCTCGCGCAGGTGCTCCTTGGCCTCACCCACGGTGTGCTTGCCGTAGTGGAAGATGGAGGCACAGAGGACCGCATCGGCGCGGCCCTCGATGATGCCCTCCGATAGGTGGCGGAGCTCTCCGGCACCGCCGGAGGCGATCACCGGCACCGCGACCGCGTCGGCCACCGCCCGCGTCAGCTCGAGGTCGTAGCCGTCCGTCGTCCCGTCGCGATCCATGCTCGTCAGCAGCACCTCTCCGGCCCCGCGCTCGGTTGCCTCACGAGCCCAGGCGACCGCCTCGCGACCCTCGACCACGGTGCGACCGCCATTGACGTAGACGTCCCAGCCTCCCTCCCGCCGCTTCGCATCGATCGCAACCACCACGCATTGAGTACCGAAGACTTCGGCCAGCTCGCCGATCAGCCCGGGTCGCGCCAGCGCAGCGGAGTTGACCGAGACCTTGTCGGCGCCGGCGTCGAGCACAGCCTGGGCGTCCTCCGGCGAGCGGATGCCGCCGCCGATTACAAATGGGATGAAGACGTTGTCGGCGGTCCGCCGTGCCAGTTCGACGATCGTCTCGCGGCGCTGGTGTGAGGCGGTGATGTCGAGGAAGACCAGCTCGTCCGCCCCCTCGGCGTCGTAGCGAGCCGCGAGCTCCACCGGATCGCCGGCGTCGCGCAGGCCGACGAAGTTGGTCCCCTTGACCACCCGGCCCTCGTCCACGTCGAGGCAGGGGATGACGCGCTTCAAAGCCACGCTGCGAGGGTAGCGGCCGGATCCTGGATAGACCCCGAATACCGATGCCAAGGCAGGACAGCGGGCGCGAAGCCTCCCGATCCGTGACCACATTTGTGGTCACACTCCGGGAGGGGGCCGTCGGAACGCCCCGAGCCTGTGGGTGGGGCAGGATGGGCTTTTAGGCGGAGCCCGGGCTTCGAGCCGCCTTCAGCGCTTTTGACGCGAGCGACCGGAACTCATCACGCTCGCGCTGGCTGAGGTTCCTGTCCGGCCTGCCCTTTGACTTGCGGACAAGTTCGACGAACCGCTTGCGACCCTCCTCGCCCAGTGCGCGCCAGACGGCGCTTCCTCGCTTGCCGGCCTCCTGAGAGAGCCAGAGCACCCGGCCCCATGGAATCCGTCGGAAACCTCCAGCGAGTGCGTTCGCCGCCGCCACGGCGCAAAATCTATCCGCTCCCGCCCAGGGCTTCAATGCCCTCGGCGACCGTGAACCGGCCCTCGTACAGGGCACGACCGACGATCACCCCGGCGAGGCTGTCCAGGCCCAACCCGGCCAGCTCCCGCAGATGGCCGAGCGAGCCGACGCCGCCCGAGTAGATCAGCTCCGCACCGGCGGCATTCGCGGCGGCGGCAGCGGCTCGCAGGCCCTCGATGCCAGGCCCCTCCATCGTCCCGTCCACCTCCACGGGCGTGTAGACGAAGCGGCCCACGCCGCGCCCCGCAAGCTCGGCGATCAGGTCGCCGGGCGTCGCCGCCGTCTCACGCTCCCAGCCCTCGATCGCGACTCGGCCCGAGCGAGCGTCGACGCCGGCGACGATCCGCTCTCCGTGTTCGACGGCTAGCCCTTCGACAAGCTCCGGCCTGGCAAGCGTTGCCGTTCCCAGCACCACCCGCTCGACTCCGGCGGCGAGCGCCTCGGCGACCGTCTCGGCGTCGCGCAACCCGCCTCCGAGCTGAATCGGGGCGCTGACTTCGGTCGCGATCCGCCTCACGTGCTCGAGGTTTTCGGGCTCGCCCGAACGCGCCCCGTCGAGGTCGACGACGTGCAGGAAGCTCGCCCCCTGCTCGACCCACCGGCGCGCGGCGTCCGCCGGGTCGGCGTCGTAGACGGTCTCGCGGCGATACTCGCCACGCTCCAGGCGAACGGCATGCCCGCCCCGGATGTCGATCGCCGGATACAGGATCACGTCAAGCCGGCACGGAGGCGCAGATCTCGGTGAAGTTCGCCAGCAGGCGGAGCCCGGCGGCGCTCGACTTCTCCGGATGAAACTGGACCCCATAGAGCGGTGGGTGGGCGACGGCGCACACGAAGCGCTCGCCACATTCGGCGGTCCCGAGCACGTCGGCGCCATCGGATGGACGAACCCCGAACGAGTGCACGAAGTAGAACGGCGTCTCCGTTGCCAGCCCGTCGGTGAGCTCTGCGGAGCGCTCCCAGCGAACCGGCTCCCAGCCGATGTGCGGCACCTTCAAGCCCCGCGCCTCGAGCTCCACCACCTCACCCGGGATCAGGCCGAGACCCTCTGCCCCGCCCTGCTCGCTCGAGCGCTCGAGCAGGAGCTGGAGGCCGAGGCAAATGCCGAGCACGGGTGTGCCGGAGCTCAGGCGCTCGGCGACCAGTGCGTCGAGCTCCAGCTCCCGCACCCGGCGCATCGCCGCCGGGAACGCCCCGACGCCGGGCAGGATGACGCCGTCGGCGACGCGCACCGCGCTGGGATCGCTGCTGATGGACGCCTCGGCGCCGACCCGCTCGAGCGCCTTCTCGACGGAGCGCAGATTGCCCATTCCGTAATCGAGGATCGCGATCTTGGCCGGACGGCCCACTAGGTCAGGGTCCCCTTGGTGGATGGGACTCCGGTCTGGAGCGGGTCGATCTCAACGGCTTGGCGCAGGGCCCTCGCGAACGCCTTGAAACAGGCCTCGATCATGTGGTGGGCGTTAGAGCCGTAGCGCGTCCCGACGTGCAGGGTCAGCTTCGCGTTGGTGGCAACGGCGCGAAAGAACTCCTCCGCGAGCTCGGCGTCGAAGCCGGCGATCGAGACCGGCGGCAGGTCGGCCTCGAACAGGCACAGCGGCCGCCCGGACACGTCGATCGCACACATCCCGAGCGCCTCGTCCATCGGGATAGCGGTGTACCCGTAGCGGCGGATCCCGGCGCGGTCGTCCAGCGCCCGGTCGATCGCCTGCCCGAGCGCGATGCCGACGTCCTCGACCGTGTGATGGGCCCCGGTCTCCAGATCGCCGGTCGCCTCCACCCGCAGTCCGAGCCGCCCGTGGCGGCCGAGCAGCTCGAGCATGTGATCGAGGAAGCCGACCCCGGTCGAGGCCGACACATCTCCCCCGTCGAGGTCGAGCGCGAGCTTGACCTCGGTTTCGCGGGTCTTGCGTGAGATCTCGGCTGTGCGGCTCATCTCGGTGTCCGGCTCATCTGGGTTCTGAAACCACCTGCAAACTGAGCATCTTCGCGGATCAGGCGCGGCCGCGAGCCTCGGCCGACTCGCCGTGCACGGGAAAGCCCTCGGCGCGCGCCAGGGCACCCACGTGGGTGGCAAGGGCGCTCGCGGCGGCGCCGGGCAGGGTGACGACCGAGGCCCGGCGCCGGAAGGTTCCCGGTCCGAGCGGGCCGCCGAAACGCGCCGCGCCACCGGTGGGCAGGACGTGGTTCGAGCCGGCCACGTAGTCGCCGAACGCCGCCGCGCCGCCCGCCCCGACGAACACGCAGCCGGCGACCCGCGCCCGGGCGGCGGTCTCGTCCGCCCCCTGGAAGGCGAGCTCGAGGTGCTCGGGGGCCACCGCGTCGGCGAGCGTCAGCGCCGCCTCGAGGCCGCGGGTGGCGACCAGGGCGAGCGGCGCCTCGGCGACGCTGGGGCGCTCGGGGGCGAGCTCGGAGACGAGCTCCCCGATCCGGTCCAGGAGCGCGATGTCCGCAGATGCCACGATCAGCAGGCTGTCGTCGCCGTGCTCGCCCTGTGCGCAGAGGTCAAGCGCAATCCAATCCGGGTTCGCGGTGCCGTCGGCGACCACCATCAGCTCGCTGGGCCCGGCGATCCCATCGATCCCGACCTGCCCCCAGACCAGCCGCTTGGCCTCGGTGACGTAGCGATTCCCGGGTCCGGCGATCAGGTCGACTCGATCGATCGCCTCGGTGCCGAACGCCAGGGCCGCTATCGCCTGGGCTCCCCCGATCGCGTAGACCTCGTGCACGCCCGAAATCGCGCAGGCGGCCAGCACGGCGGCGTTGGGCCGCCCGGCGGCACCGGGCGGGCTCGCCACGCAGATGCGCGCCACCCCCGCCACGCGGGCGGGAACGCAGCACATCAGCACCGAGGACGGATAAGCCGCCCTGCCGCCGGGCGCGTAGACGCCGGCGGTGGCCACGGGCTCCTCGCGCACCTCGACCCGGTGGCCCTCGGGCAGCTCGGCCGTCGCCGGGCGCGCCCGCGCCTCCAGCTCGGCGTGCGCCACCGCCTCGATGTTCCGCTCCGCCATGCGCATCGCCTCGCGCACCTCGGGCTCGAGCAGCCCCGGGGCCGCCGCCACGGCCTCCGGATCGACCCGGAACGACTCCGGCACGGCTTCACCGAGACCCTCGGCGACCTCCCGCAGCCCGGCGTCGCCGCCGCTTCGAACCCTGTCCACGATCCGCTCCACCTCGGCGGTCACCTCGCCGAGCGCGGGCGTCAGCGCTCGCAGCCGGCCCGCGAACCCCGTCGCGTCGCCCCCGTCCCAGTCTGCGCGCTCGATCCTCATTCCCGAGTCGCCTCCCGCAGCCGCTCGGCCAGCCCGTCCACCTCGGCAGCGCGCAGCTTGTGGGCCACGCGGTTGGCGACCAAGCGGGCCGTGCAGCGGGTGATCTCCTCGCGCACCTCGAGCTCGTTCTCGGTCAGCGTCCTCCCCGTGTTGACGAGATCCACGATCCCGTCGGCGAGCCCGACGATCGGTGCCAGCTCGACCGACCCCTTGACCTCGATCACCTCGGCCTGGCGACCGGTCTCCTGGAAGTAGCGCTCCGCCGTGCGCGGGTACTTGGTCGCGATCCGCATCGCGCCGAGACGGCGCTCCGCTTCGCCGAGGCTCTCGTCCCCCCTGCGGCCGGCGAGCACCATCCGGCAGGCCCCGTAGCGCAGGTCGAGAAGCTCGTACACGGCGCGGTCCCGCTGCTCGAGCAGCACGTCCTTCCCCGTGATGCCGAGATCGGCGGCGCCAGCCTCGACGTAGGTGGGGACGTCCGAGGGACGCATCGTGACCAGCACCAGCCCATCGGCTCGGAAGACCAGCGAGCGCGACTCTCCGCGCAACTCCGCGGTATCCGTGCCGATCCTGTCGAGGAGATCGAGCGTGCCCTCGAACAGCGCCCCCCTCGGCACGGCGAGCTTCAGTGGCCCGGCGGCTCGCGGTCGCGTGGCTTCCACCCCGGTCAGCCTCACGAGCTCGTCTCCTGCCCCAGTCGCTGCTCCTCCGCCTGCGCTATGTGCAGCCGCTCGAGGTAGAGCGCAAAGCCCGCGGCCGGGAGCGGTCGCCCGAAGCGCCCCATCAGCTCGTCGTAGCGCCCGCCGCCGCCGAGCACGTGCCCGAGCGCCGGGTCGTAGACCTCGAGGATGGCGCCCGTGTAGTAGCCGAGGTCCCGCAGCAGGCCCAGGTCGAGGCTGACGCGCTCGGCGACGCCCCGCGCCGCCAGGGCCTCATAAGTGGAGGCAAGGCGCTGGGTGGCGCGCTCGACCGCCCCGCCACCGAGCTCGTGGGCTCGATCCAGCGCCTCGGGACCGCCGCGCAGGCTCGGAAGCCCCAGCAGCGTCTCGCGCTCGCCGTCGCCGAGCTCGAGCTCATCGACCTCCGCCTCGAGTCCGACCAGATCATGCGTCGCGAGCACCTCGAGGATGCGGTCGCGGCGATCGTCCGCCACGCCCAGCTCGTCCAGGAGCTGGCGGTACAGGTCGGCGTCACCGAGGCCGATCACCGCCCTCGTCAGTCCGGCCGCGTCCAGCGCCGCGCTCAGCACCTCGACCACCTCGGCGGTGCCCTCCGGCGCCTCGGTCCCGATCAGCTCCACGCCGGCCTGGGCGAACTCGCGCATCTGGCCTCGCTGCGGGCGGATCGCCCGGTAGGCGTTGCCGACGTAGGAGAGCCTGAGGGGAGGATCGGTGTCGCCGAACCGCGTCGCCGCCAGGCGCGCGATCGGGATCGTCATGTCGGAGCGCATCGCCAACAGCTCACCGCCCTCGTCGAAGAAGCGGTACGCGGCGGGCGCGCCGCGGTCGTCGCCGCGCGCGAGCACCTCGTGGTACTCGATCGTCGGCGTCGCCACCTCGCCGTAGCCGAACCGCTCGAAGGCCTCGACCAGCGAACGCTCGAGGCGACGTAGCTCCCGCATCTCGTCGGGAAGGACGTCCCGGGTACCTGGGGGAATCCGATGCGTCATCGTGGTAGGAGGGTATGCGCTAGCGACGAAGTCGCGGTAGCTACGGAGGTGCCTGCCGGGTCAGGTCTGTGCCCTCGCCCGCCGGAAACGTAGCCGCAGGCGAGGCTTCCGGCGGAGTTATTCTGGCTACGCCGGAACCGGCTCCACGCTGACGCGCTCGATGCGGGCGCCGAGGTCGCGAAGCCGCAGGTCGATGCGCTCGTAGCCGCGGTCGATCTGGGAGACGTTGCCGATCTCCGAGGTGCCGTCCGCGGCCAACGCGGCGATGAGCATCGCCATGCCGGCGCGGATGTCGGGGCTGTCGACCCGCTCGCCGTGAAGACGGCTCGGACCGCTGACGATCGCCCTGTGGGGATCGCAGAGCGTGATCCGAGCGCCCATCGCGACCAGCTTGTCCACGAAGAACAGCCGGTTCTCGAACATCTTCTCGAAGATCAGCACCGTGCCGCGGGCCTGCGTGGCGAGCGCCAGCGCGATCGAGGTGAGGTCCGCGGGGAAGGCCGGCCACGGGCCGTCTTCGATCTTGGGAATCGCATCGCCGAGATCGGTCTTCACCTCCAGCGCCTGCTCCGGCGGCACCAAGACATCGCGCCCCTCGACCATCGACTGGAGGCCCAGGCGGCGAAACACCCGGCGGATCGCGATCAGGTCCTCGGGCTCGGCATCACGGATACGCAGCTCTCCCTTGGTCGCCGCGGCGAGGGCCATGAAGCTCGCGACCTCGATGTGGTCGGCGCAGACTCGGTGCTCGGCGCCGCCCAGCTTGTCGCGCCCATGCACGGTCATCACGTTCGAACCGACGCCGTCGATCTGCGCGCCCATCTTCACCAGCAAGCGGGCGAGGTCCTGGACGTGGGGCTCGCAGGCGGCGTTGCCGATCGTCGTTGGCCCGGGGGTCAGCGCGGCCGCCATGAGCGCGTTCTCGGTCCCCATCACGGAGGGCTCGTCCATGAACACCGCGCACGGCTTCAGTCCCTCGTCCGGTGCGTCGATCTCGATCCAGCGCTCGCCATCCACCCGGGCGCCCATGTCCCGGAAGGCGTCGAGATGCGGGTCGAGGCGGCGCCGGCCGATGAAGTCGCCGCCGGGCGGGGGCATCCGCGCCTGGCCGAAGCGCGCCAGGAGCGGGCCGGCGAGCAGGAACGAGGCGCGGAGCCGAGCGGCCAGGCCCTCGTCCACCGTGGTGTCCGTGACGGCGTCGGCCTGTAGACGGATCTCGTTCTCTCCGCTCCACTGGACCCTCGCCCCGAGCCGCTCGAGCAGGGCGATCTGCGCCTCGGTGTCCCTGATCCGCGGCACGTTGGACAGCACCACCTCCTCGTCGGTGAGCAGGCAGGCGGCGATCTCCGGCAGGGCCGCGTTCTTGTTCCCGGCGGCGACGATCTCGCCCGAAAGCGGACCGCCTCCCTGTATGACGAACTTATCCATTTGCGGTGCGCGGCTAGGGTAACAACGGCTCATGCCCGAACCGACGCGCGAGGACGCCTGGAACCTGGTCTGTGAGTGGATCTCCTCAGACTCGCTGCGCAAGCACGTGCTCGGGGTCGAGGCGGCGATGCGCGCCTACGCCCGCGAGGGCGGCGAGGACGAGGAGCTTTGGGCGATCACCGGATTGGTCCACGACCTCGACTACGAACGCTACCCCGACCTGGAGACGGGCCATCCCCGTCACGCCCTGAAGGAGCTCGAGGCCCGCGGCTATCCGGGGGAGGTGATCGATGCGGTCGCCGGCCACGCCGAGTTCCTGGGCGTGCCCCGCGAGACGCCGCTCGCGAAGACGCTGTTCGGGGTCGACGAGCTGTCGGGCTTCATCGCCGCCTGCGCCCTGGTGCGCCCCACGGGGATCGAGGGGATGACGCCGAAGTCCGTGCGCAAGAAGCTCAAGCAGCCCTCGTTCGCCGCGAAGGTCGACCGCGACCAGATCCGCCGCGGAATCGAGGAGCTCGGTGTCGATGAGAACGAGCACATCCAGCTCGTGATCGACGCGATGGCCGAGCGGGCCGATGAGCTCGGCCTCGCCCGCCCGCAAACGCCTGCGTGAAACGCCGCTGGAAGATCCTGATCGGCGTCCTCGTCGCGCTGGCGATCCTGCTCGCCGTGAATACGATCGTCCTCGACCAGCAAACCAAAGCCGCGGGCGTGACGGTGAGCGGGGGACGGATCCTGGACCTCACCGGCGGCGCGGTGCAGGTGGTCGAGCAGGGACCGACCGTCGCCCGCGTCGCTCGGCGCGACAGCGCCGCCCCGCCGCCGATCGTGCTCCTGCACTGCTTCGGCTGCTCCCTTCACTGGTGGGACCGGATGGTCCCCCTGCTGGCGAAGCGCCATCGAGTGATCCGCATCGACCTGCTCGGCTTCGGCGGCTCTGAGAAGCCGAAGAGCGGCTACTCGATGGAGGACCAGGCGCGCCTCGTCGCCCTCGCCCTGGGCAGGCTCCAGGTGCAGGGCGCGGTCGTGGTCGGCCACTCGATGGGGTTCGATGTGGCGACCGCGCTCGCCAGCGAGTCCAGCGAGCTGGTCGACCGCCTGGTCGACATCGACGACGCCCCGGACCCCAGCTTCGGCGATCTGCCGTTCCTGGCCAGGCTCACCTTCACCCCGGTGATCGGGCAGGCGTTGCGGCGGATCGCGCCCGACTTCGCGATCAAGGACGGCTACGAGTCGGCCTTCGCTCCCGGCTATGACCTCGGCGACTTCTCAGACCAGGTCGTCGACGACTTCCGGGCCATGACCTACACCTCGTACGACCGCTCCCCCGCTGAGTCCGACGACTACGGGAACGAGCTGCCCCTCGACCAGCGAATCCGCAGCGCCGCCGTACCGCTGCTGGTGATCTTCGGCGAAGAGGACCAGCTCTATGACGACCCCAGTGCGGCCGCCCAGGCCTACGGTGACGTCCCGGGGGCGCGGATCACGACCATCCCCGGCGCCGGCCACTCTCCGAACGTCGAGAAGCCCGCGGAGACCTCTCGCCTGATCCTCGAGTTCGCGGCGGAAGTGGGCGGCGAGGCGGCAGGAAGGCCGGGGCGCGGCAGGCAAAAGCGGTAGCCCGCAGCGAACGTCGAGTTGTGTGTCGTATGGACACACAACTCGACACTCGATCGCCATTGCGCCCTGGCTGAACCCTCAGGTGCACATGGGGTGCGAAAACCTCAGCCGTTCCCTTATTGCCACCTCCCCCCCGCCTTGGCCCATTCCAGGAGGTGGTCCACGCTGCAGAAGTCGTCGGGGATGCGGTGCTCGCCGCGGTGGCGGACGAGCAGGACATGGACCTCGCCGAGCTCTGAGCCGCACTGCGAGCAGCTGATCGGGCCCTCGTCGATCGAGGCGGGCTCGGTCACCTCGCCGGCCTCCCAATGGGCCCCCTGGATCCCCCAGGGAACCACGTGCTCGAGCCGGCAGAAGGCCGCGCGACGGTCGCCTGCGGGCTCATAGAGCCGAAAGCCATCGTCGACGTCGACGGCCTGCCCGCACCAGGTGCAACCGTCAGCCACGGCTCATTAGGGTCCTCTGCATGGCCCCGATCAGGATAGTCGCGCTGGAGGGTGACCAGACCGGCCAGGAGCTGCTCGAGCAGGCGCTGCGGGTGCTCGACGCGGACGTCCTCGGGCTCGAGCTCGAGCTCGAGCTGGTCCGCTTCGACCTCTCGCTGGAGAACCGGCGCAAGACCCAGAACGGCGTCTGCCTCCAGGCCGCGCAGGCGATGCGCGAGACCGGGCTCGGATTGAAGGCGGCGACGATCACGCCGGAGGGCGCCAGCGACGTCGGCAGCCCGAACCGGATCCTGCGCGAGGCGGTCGACGGCAAGGTGATCCTCCGCACCGGCCGCAGAATCCCCGGTGTGGCCCCGATCGGCGGCGTCCACCACCCGATCGCCGTCTGCCGGATGGCGGTCGGCGACGCGTACGGCGCCGAGCAGTGGCGAGAGGTGACCGACGGCGATGAGCTCGCTCACCGCACCGAGACGATCCGGCGCTCGCACTGCCTGGCCGTCGCCGAATACGCGTTCCGTGCTGCGAGCCGGATCGAGGGGCGCGTCTACGGCGGTCCCAAGTGGACCGTGAGCCCGATCTACGAGGGGATGCTGAAGGAGGAGACGGACGCCGCCGCGGAGCGCCACCCCGAGGTCGCCTACGAGCCGGTCCTGATCGACGCCAGCCTCGCCGGACTGGTCAGCGGCGCGGCCACGGAGCCGCTCGTGATCCCCTGCCTGAACCGCGACGGCGACCTGCTCTCCGATCTGGTCCTGCCGCTGTTCGGCTCGATTGCGGGCGCCGAGTCGATCCTGCTGGCGCTCGACGACCAGCTGCGCACCACCGTCGCGATGGCCGAGGCGCCGCACGGGACGGCGCCGGCGCTGGAGGGCAAGGACATCGCCAACCCGATGGGGATGATCCTCGCCGCCGCGGCGCTCCTCCACCACGCCGGCGAGGCCGGCGCGGACCGAGCCGAGGAGGCATCCAGGGCGGTCTACGAGTCGGTGCTGGAGGCGACGGCGGCCGGGGTCCGAACCCCCGACCTGGGCGGGCACGCCGGCACGACTGAGTTCACCGACGAGGTGATCTCCCGCCTAGGCGCGAAGTTCTCCTAGCGCATACGATCCCGACCGGGAGATGGAGGCTCGATCGCTCACCCTGGGCGCTGAGGAGAGTGCCTGGCAGCGGCTCAAGGAGGCGGCCGACCGGCGGCCGGCCCTCGCGGCGGCGATCGTGCTCGGGGTGATCATCGTCGTGATGGTCGCCTCAAAGGGGCTCCACGACGTCGCCCAGACCGGCCTCACCGGCCTCTCGCTCGGGGCGATCTACGCGCTCGGCGCCGTCGGGCTGACGCTCGTCTACGGGATCCTCAAGCTGGTCAACTTCGCGCACGGCGACTTCCTCACCTTCGGCGCCTACATGGCGTACGTGGTGAACGTCACGTGGGGGATGCCGCTCGTGCTCGGGATCTTCTTCGCGATGGCGATGACCGCGATGCTGGGTGTCTTCTTCGAGAAGGTGATGTGGGGACCGATGCGGGCGCGGCGCGCCGGTCTCCTACAGCTCCTCCTGATGTCAATCGGGCTCGCCTTCCTGATCCGGGCGTTCATTCAGTACGTCTGGTCCACCGAGATCCGCTTCCTCGACGTGAACGTCATCGAGACGGTGGAGGTCCTCGGTCTGCGGATCGGGCGCACGTCGCTCGTCATTCTGGTCGTCGGAATCGTCCTCATCGCCGCGATCGGCCTGATGCTCCGCTACACGCTGCTGGGCAAGCAGATGCGCGCGCTCTCCGACAACCTGGAACTGGCCGAGACGTCCGGGATCAATACCTCCCGGGTGATCCTCTACACCTGGTTGTTCGCCGGCGCCCTGGCGGGATTGGCGGGCGTCATGGCCGCGGCGACGACCGAGCTGCGGCCCGAGCTGGGCTTCGAGCTGCTGCTGCCGATCTTCGCCGCCGTGATCCTGGGCGGAATCGGGGACGCGTTCGGCGCTTTGGCGGGCGGGCTGGTCCTGGGGCTGATCATCGAGTGGTCCACCATGTTCATCGAGGCGCGCTGGAAGGTGTCGATCGGCTTCGTGGCGCTCATCCTCGTCCTGATCGTCAGGCCGCAGGGCATCTTCGGGCGGGCGAGAGAGATCTGACCGCCATGGACCCCCTTCCCATCGCGATCACCTTCGACTTCCTCACCAGCGTCAACTTTTGGACCAGCGTCGGCGTGCTGGCCGCCACCTACGCGCTGGTCGCGCTCGGGCTGCAGCTCAACGTGGGCTTTACCGGAATCGTCAACTTCGGCGCGGCCGGCTTCATGGCGGTTGGCGCCTACACGATGGCGATCCTCACGATCGACACGGACATTTCGTTCTGGCTCTCCCTCCCGCTCTCGGTCCTGGTCACGATGGCGTTCGGCCTGATCGTCGGCCTCCCCTCCTTGCGCCTGCGGACCGACTACCTGGCGATCGCGACCATCGCCTTTGCCGAGATCATCCGCCTCATAGCGCAGAACGCCCGCGAGCTGACGGGAGGCAACCAGGGCCTGTTCTGCAGCGATGACCAGAGCAAGTGCTTCGACGACAGCTGGCTCGACGTCTCCAACACGATCCAGGGCTGGCTTGTGGATCTCGGCTGGGGCGATCCGGAGATCCTCTTCCCGCTCCTGCTCGTCGCGTGGGCCCTGGTGGTCATCGTCACCCTTGGCCTGTTGTTCGTCCAGCGCAGTCCTTGGGGAAGGGTGCTTCGCGCCGTGCGCGAGGACGAGGATGCGGCCAGGGCACTGGGAAAGAACGCGGTTGCCTACAAGCTCCAGTCGCTCGTCATCTCCGCCGCGATTGCGGCGATTGCCGGTTGGATCCTGGCCCTAAACCTGGCCACGGTTCACCCGATCGACTTCGAGCCCCTGGTGACCTTCTTCGCCTACGGGGTGCTCGTGCTGGGCGGGCTTGCAAACTACTGGGGAGTGCTGGTCGGCTCGGTGATCTTCTGGACGCTGCTCGAGGCGACCCGCTTCATCGACGTCTTCGACGACCAGTCGGATCAGACCGCGCTTCGCCTCGCGATCGTAGGGCTGGTGCTGATCCTGCTGATGGCCTTCCGGCCGCAGGGGATGTTCGGCAAGCGCGAGGAGATGGTGCTGGGTGACTGAGGGTCCAGCCGCGGCGGCGACCGCGCAAGCGCGCAGCAACGGGGGGGCGATCTTCGAGGCACGCGACGTGGTCAAGCGCTTTGGCGGGATCCGGGCGGTGAATGGGGCCACGCTCGACGTCGCGGAGGGCTCGATCACCGCCCTGATCGGGCCGAACGGCGCGGGCAAGACCACGTTCTTCAACGTCATCACCGGCTTCTACAGGCCTGACGGAGGCAAGGCCGTCTTCGAGGGCAGGCGCGTCCTGGGGCGCCCGCCATACGCGATCGCCCGCCTGGGCATGGTGCGCACGTTTCAGATCACCAAGGCTTTGGCCCGGATGCCGGTGATCGACAACATGATGCTCGCTGCCCCCGACCAGCCGGGCGAGCGCCTGCGCAACGTCATCTTCAGTCCGGGGGCCGTGCGACGCCGGGAGGCCGACGTGCGCGAGCAGGCGATGAAGCTGCTCGAGATCTTCGACCTGGACCGGCTGGCCGGCGACTATGCGGGCACCCTCTCGGGTGGGCAGCGCAAGCTGCTGGAGCTGGCGCGTGCGTTGATGACCAGACCTCGCTTCCTGCTTCTCGATGAGCCGATGGCGGGCATCAACCCGACCCTGGGGCGACGCCTGCTCGACCACATGAAGCGGTTGCGAACCGAGGAGGGAGTCACCTTCTTGTTCATCGAGCACGACATGGAGGTTGTGATGAACCACTCCGACCGGGTGATCGTGATGGCCGAGGGCCGCGTGATCGCCGAGGGGGAACCGCAGGAGGTCCGCCGGGATAAGGCCGTGGTCGATGCCTATCTTGGGAGCAGAACCGCGGCTGACGAGCGCCCGGAGGACACGTGACGGCTGACGCCAAAGCGAACGGCGCGCTTCTCGTCACGGAGGATGTCGTTGCCGGGTACGTCTCCGAGGTCGACGTCCTCACCGGTGTTTCCATCCACGTCAATGAGAACGAGATAGTCACGGTGATCGGACCCAACGGGGCCGGCAAGTCGACTCTGATCAAGACGATCTTCGGCCTCCTGCGTCCCCGCAGCGGACGCGTCGTCTTCAGCGGCGAGGACATCACGGGTCGTAAGCCGCACACGATCACGCGGCTGGGACTGAGCTACGTGCCGCAGCTGGACAACGTATTCCCAAGCCTGACCGTGGAGGAGAACCTCGAAATGGGCTCCTTGGACCGAGAGCGGACCGGCCCGCAGATGGACCGGATGTTCGAGCTCTTCCCGCGACTCGGCGAGCGGCGTGGGCAGACGGTGGGGACGATGAGCGGCGGGGAGCAGCAGATGGTGGCGATGGCGCGCGCGCTGATGCCCGACCCTCGGGTGCTCTTGCTCGACGAGCCCTCGGCGGGCCTCGCGCCGGCATTCGTCGAGGCGATCTTCGAGAAGATCGAGGACATCAACCGAGCTGGGGCCACGATCGTCATGGTCGAGCAGAACGCCCGCCGCGCGCTCGCGATGTCGGATCGTGGGTATGTGCTCGACCTCGGCGCGAACCGTTTCGAGGGGCCCGGGCGGGAGCTGCTCGCGGACCCGAAGGTGGCGGAGCTCTACCTGGGCGGCACGGCGCGCATCGATCGACCGGAGGTGGAGCGGGGCGCCGTCGAAGACGAGCGAACGTGAAAGGAGACGGCCGGGGCTCACGCCCCGGCCGTCGCCAACAAACTCGGTCGCCCACGAGAGAACCCGCGCGAAGGGGGGTAAATCGATTTTTTGTT
>JBBPIL010000013.1:32728-50539 GCA_038040365.1 Actinomycetota bacterium | reverse complement strand
ACTCCTCCGAGCGGTTCGGGATGTCGCGGGTGATCTCCTCGTCGCCCAGCTTGGTCGTGCGGGCGTCGATCTCGTACTCCTCGATGTGGATCGAGGTGAGCTCGTCGTCCTTGACCAGGCGCTCGGAGATGATGATCGCGTCCTCGAAGTTGTAGCCCTCCCAGGACATGAAGGCGACCACGACGTTCTTGCCGAGCGCGATCTCGCCCCCAGCCGTCGAGGAGCCATCCGCCAGCACCTCGTCGGCGTTCACCTTGTCGCCGACCGAGACGATCGGGCGCTGGTGGATGATCGTGCCCTGGTTCGAGCGCATGAACTTGAGCAGCTCGTACTCGTCCTTCTTCGAGCCGTGAGTGACCACGATGCGCTCCGCGTCCACGTAGCTCACCTCGCCGTCGCTTTCGGCCAGCACCACGTCGCCGGTGTCGATCGCGGCGCGGCGCTCCATCCCGGTGCCGACCAGCGGCGCCTCGGGCTTCAGCAGCGGCACGGCCTGGCGCTGCATGTTCGAGCCCATCAGTGCGCGGTTGGCGTCGTCGTGTTCGAGGAAGGGGATCAGGGCCGTGGCCACCGACCAGATCTGCGTCGGCGAGACGTCCATCAGGTCGACCTGCTTCGGCGGCACCGCCACCACCTCGCCATCGCCCGAGCGGCAGTCCACCTGGGGTCCCTTGAGCCGCTTCGTCTTCGGGTCGATCTCGGCGTTGGCCTGGGCGATCGTCTTCTCCTCTTCCTGGGTGGCATCCAGGTGGACGATCTTGTTGGTGACCACGCCGTCCTTGACCACCCGGTACGGCGTGGTCACGAACCCGTGCTCGGAGATCTGGGCGTATGAGGACAGCGAGCCGATCAGGCCGATGTTCGGGCCCTCGGGGGTCTCGATCGGGCACATGCGGCCGTAGTGGGTGGGATGGACGTCGCGAACCTCGATCGGCGCCCGCTCGCGCGTCAGGCCGCCGGCGCCGAGCGCCGAGAGGCGGCGCCGGTGGGTGAGGCCGGCGAGCGAGTTCGTCTGGTCCATGAACTGCGACAGCTGCGAGGAGCCGAAGAACTCCTTCAGCGCCGCAACCACGGGACGGATGTTGATGATCGTCTGCGGGGTGATCGCGTCCGAGTCCTCGGTCGTCAGCCGCTCCCGGACGACGCGCTCCATCCGGTACAGGCCGACGCGGAAGGCGTCCTGGATCAGCTCGCCCACCGTCCGCAGGCGGCGGTTGCCGAAGTGCTCGTACTCGTCGAGGTGGTCGTGGATCGGGTCACGCGGGTAGTGCTGCGCCTCGGCCGCGTAGTCCTTGATCGGGTTCTCCTCGTCGATCTCCTCGGGTATCCCGAGCAGGCGCGGGACCGAGACCAGCTCCTTGATCAGGGCGATGATGTCGGCAGGTGTCAGAGTCCGGGTGTCTAGATCGATATCCAGATCCAGTCGCGCATTGAGCTTGTACCGCCCAACTCGGGTGAGGTCGTACCGCTTCGGGTCGAAGAAGAGCTGCTCCAGCAGCGCCCGCGCCGCGTCCACCGAGGGCGGCTCGCCCGGACGCTGCTTCTTGAACAGCTCGATTAGCGACGGGTGCTCTATTTGCTCTTCAACCTCTCCAAGCGTGCTCTTGGCCGCCTTGAATTCCTTCTCCTGGGCTGCTTTCCATGGGCCACCCTTCTCGTCGACCCATCTCACCATTGACCTCAACTGCGCGATTGCGGAGGATCCAGGAGGTGGCCCCCAGAAGTCTTCTCTCGCCTCAACCGTCTTACGCATGTACCGCAAGTGTTCGAAGAACTTCTCCGGGGGATGCTCGAGCAGCGGGTCTGCGTCCGCTTCAAGCGTGTGCCGGATATATGCAGAGTCTTCAAACAGCTCCAGAATGTCCTTGTCGCTGAAGCCCATCGCGCGCAGCAGCACGCTGACCGGGAGCTTGCGCTTGCGGTCGATGCGCGCATAGACGCGGCCCTTCTTGTCGATCTCGAGCTCGAGCCAGGAGCCGCGCGCCGGCATCAGGTTGGCGATGAAGACCTGCTTCTCGCGATCCTTCGGCTCCATCACGTAGGCGCCGGGGGAACGCACCAGCTGGGTGACCACCACGCGCTCGGTGCCGTTGATGATGAAGGTGCCGCGGTCCGTCATCCACGGGAAGTCGCCCATGAACACGGTCTGCTCGCGGATCTCGCCGGTCTCGCGGTTCTGGAACGCGACCTGGACGTTCAGGGGACGCGAATAGGTGATGTCCTTCTCACGGCACTCGGCGACCGAATGCGTCGGCTGGTCGAACTCGAAGTCCGCGAAGACGATCGCGAGGCTACCGGTGTAGTCCTCGATCGGAGAGATGTCGGCGATCGTCTCCCGCAGCAACCCCTCCTTCGGATTGGTGAGATGCTCGAAGGAGAGGCGCTGGATGTCGATCAGGTGTGGGACTTCAAGCGGGTTCTCCAGGCGTGAAAAGGATCTCCGGGTGACAGGGGCAGCATGAGATCGGGCCAACTAGGCGACTCCTCGGATGGTCGGGGCATCGGGGCAGAGCGAATCCGCGCGAGAGAGATTCGAAGCAAGCAGGGCCAACGGCGCGCGACCCCGCAAAATACCATACGTACGCACGCTCGGGCAAGCCTAGCAGGTACGCGTGCAGGCGTCGGGTAGGCGTGGAGCTACTTCAGCTCGACCTCGCCGCCGGCCTCTTCTAGATCAGACTTGAGCTGCTCGGCCTCCTCGCGCTCGAGGCCCTCCTTGACGGGCTCCGGGGCGCTGTCGACGAGCGCCTTGGCCTCCTTGAGGCCGAGCCCGGTGGCAGCCCGGACGGCCTTGATCACCTGAATCTTCTTGTCGCCGGGGGCGGTGAGCACGACGTCGACGGTGGTCGACTCCTCCTCGCCCTCCTCCTCGCCCGCGGCCGGGGCCCCAGCCGCCGGGGCGGCGATCGCGGTCGCAGATACGCCGAACTCCTCCTCGAGCGCCTTGATGCGCTCGGAGAGCTCGATCACCGAGATCGTCTTCAGCTCCTCGATCCATTCATCGGTGGACATCGCCTTTGTAGCCATCAGTCGTTCTCCTCAGCTCCGGCGTTACCGGCTTCTTCATCGTCATTAACATCGCCGCCGGAAGCCTCGCCTTCGGCTTCGTTTCCGGCGGGTTCGGGCTCCGGCGGGGCGGCAGGTTCACTCTCCTGCACCGCGACTTCGGGCATAACTCCGCCGCCTTCCTCGGCTTCGCCTGCGGAGGCGGCGGGTTCGGGTGCCGCCCGACCGGCAGGTTCAGCCTCCTGCACTGCGACTTCGTCGCTAGCCCCAGCGGGCTCCTCCTTTGCAGTCTCCTCCGGCTCCTGCTCGGCCGTGCCTTCGTCGCCGCCGACCAGCCCCTGCTCCTGGATCTGGCCGAGGGCGACAGCGAGGCCGGAGAGCATCGACGCGAGGCCGCGGGCGAGCCCGGTGAGCGGGCTGGCCACGACGCTCACCAGCTGGCCGCGCAGAACGTCGAGTCCGGGCAGTCGGGCGATCGCCCTGAACTGGTCGGGGTCGAGCGGCGCCCCGTCCATCAGCCCGCCCTTGTACTCGAGGATGTCGTGCTGGCGGCCGAAGGTCGAGATTGCCTTCGCGGCCGTCACCGCGTCGCCCTTGACGAAGGCGAGCGCGGTCGGGCCCTCGAACAGCCGGTCGAGCTCGGCGGTGCCGGCCCGCTCGGTGGCCCGCTTCGCGAGCCGGTTCTTCACCACGCGGAAAGTGGCGTCAGCCTCGGTCAGCTTGGCCCGCAGCTCGGCCGCTTGCGGGACCGTGATGCCCCGGTAGTCGACGGCGAAGATCGCCTCCGCGTCGCCAAGGCGATCGGCGATCTCGTCGACCAGGGCCGCCTTGTCTTCCTTCCTCATCTTCATCTCGATCAGATTTCGCCCCGCCGCCGAACCACAAGAGCCCGCGCGCGGGCGGGCTCAGGCATGCTCCTGACCTCGCCTGCGCCGGTCTTTCGGGCCGCCTCGGGAGCGGCCCCGCCGACGGTCTTCGGCAGGTACCGGTTGGAGGGGCGATGGTAGCCGATCGCTCGTCGATGGTCGAGTTGCGTTGCACATGGCATCGCAATTCGACCACCAGCGAAGCGGGCTCCTAGTCGGTGCCCTCGGAACTTGCCGCAGCCTGCGCCGGCTCGGCCTCCGAATCGGCGCTGCCCGCGCCGTTGCCGGACGGGGCTCCGGCCAGGATCTCGGCCTCTCGGGTGCGGGTCGCATCCACCCGGATGCCAGGGCCCATCGTGGTCGCCAGGGTGATCGAGAGCAAATAGCGCCCCTTGGCCGCGGCCGGCTTGGCGCGAACGATCTCGTCGACCACCGCCGCGTAGTTCTCGAGCAGCGCCAGCTCGTCGAAGCTCGCCTTGCCGATCGTCAGGTGGACGACCGCCTGGCGGTCGGTGCGGTACTCGACCTTGCCGGCCTTGGCCTCGCTGACGGCCTTGGCGACGTCGTTGGTGACCGTGCCGACCTTCGGATTGGGCATCTTGCCCTGCGGCCCCAGGATCCGTCCCAGCTTCGAGACCACCGGGCCCATCAGGTCAGGCGTGGCGATCGCCAGGTCGAAGTCCGTCCAACCTTCGGAGACGCGATCGGCCAGATCTTGGGCGCCGACGTGGTCGGCGCCCGCCTCGGTGGCGGCCTTCGCCGCGTCCCCCTCGGCGAACACGGCGACCGTCACCTCCTTGCCGAGGCCATTGGGCAGCGCCAGGGTGCCACGCAGTTGCTCCTCGGCGTGGCGGACATTGACCCCGAGGCGCAGGTGGACCTCGACGGTCTCGTCGAACTTGCTGCTGGCGGTCTCCTTGACCAGCGCGATCGCCTCGGCCGGCGCGTAGTTGTGGTCGCGGTCGACCTTCTCGTAGGCGGCGCGGAACCGCTTCCCGCGGCGGTGGGCCATTTCTACTCCACCTCCATCCCCTCGACCTCGACGCCCATCGATCGAGCGGTGCCCGCGATGATCCGCGACGCGGCCTCGAGGTCGTTAGCGTTCAAGTCGGGCATCTTGCGCTCGGCGATCTGGCGCACCTGAGCGGCCGTGATCCGGCCGACCTTCTCGCGGTTGGGCTCCCCGGAGCCCTTCTCGATCGCGGCCGCCTCCTTGATCAGCACCGCGGCGGGCGGAGTCTTGGTGATGAAGTCGAACGAGCGATCCTCGAAGACCGTGATCTCGACCGGGATGATCGTGCCGGCGTCCTGCTGCGTCTGGGCGTTGAACGCCTTGCAGAACTCCATGATGTTCACCCCGTGCTGGCCGAGCGCGGGACCGACGGGCGGTGCCGGGTTGGCGGCGCCGGCCGGGATCTGGAGCTTGATCATGGTGAGGACCTTCTTCGCCATCGAATCGTCAGTCCGGCCTAGATCTTCTTCACCTGGTCGTAGCCGACCTCGACCGGCGTCTCGCGCCCGAAGATCGAGACCAGCACCTTGAGCTTGGCGGCGTCCTCGTTGATCTCGGCGATCTCACCCGAGAAGTCCGACAGCGGACCGGAGATCACCTTGACCGTCTCGCCGACGGTGAACTGAGCGCGGCTGCGTGGCCGCTCGGCAGTCTCGCGGTGGAGCAGGCGGTCGACTTCGGGCTGCGAGAGCGGGATCGGCTTGTTTCGCGAGCCGACGAAGCCGGTGACTCCGGGCGTGTTCTTGACCAGGCTCCAGGCATCGTCGGTCATCTCCATCTGGACCAGCACGTAGCCGGGCATCGTCCGCTTCTCGACCTGCATTCGCTGGCCGTCCTTGAGCTCCGAGACTTGCTCGGTCGGAACCACGACCTGGCGCACGCGCTGTCGCTGGTCCATCGACTCGATCCGGTGCTCGAGGTTCTGCTTGACCTTGTTCTCGTGCCCGGAGTAGGTATTGATCACGTACCAGCGGAACATGGATCAGTGGCTCGTCGCTCGTCGCTCGTTGCTCGTTGGCAGCGTCAGAGGAGGCGCTGGACAAGGAAGTTGAACAGCGCGTCGAGCGCCCCCAGGTAGGCGGCCGCGATGGCGATGAACACCAAGGTCACCGCCGAAGCCTGGATCAAGGTCTCGCGGTCGGGCCACTGGACCCGCTTCAGCTCCGCCCAGCAGGAGGCGATGAATCCGCTCACGGCGCCGCGCTGTCGCTCCTGCGGCTCGGCGGCGGTCTGCCGGCGCTTCTCGGACTCCTTGCGGCGCTGCTCGCGCTCCTTCTCTTCGCGGCGGCGCTCCCGGCGGCTGATCCGGTCCGGGGCCGCCTCGGCGGGGACGCCGACGTCGGCGCGCGAGGGCGCCGGGGCGCGCAGCTCCTCGGCCGCTTCGGCGGGTGCCTCCTCCGGGGCGGGCGCCTCCTGTACGGCTGCCTCCTCCGGCGGACTCTGCTTCAGCGCCTCGAGGTCGGCTCCGCGCTCGGCCAGCTCCGCCTCGACCACCTCGGCCGACTCCGGCACCTGGGTCCGCTCCTGGGCACGGGTGTCCGAGCCCCGCGCGCGCTGCACTTCGCGAGCGGCCTGCGCCTCTCGCGCTCGCCGCTCTGCCTTCCGCTGCGCCCGAGTCTTCGCCACCGCTACACCAGTCCTCGCTCAGCGGGTCTCCTTGTGGGGGGTGTGCCGGCTGCACCAGTGGCAGTACTTGCGAAGCTCGAGCCGATCGGGAGTGTTGCGGCGCGACTTGTTGGTCTGGTAGTTGCGTCGCTTGCACTCCTCGCAGGCGAGCGTCACGGCGATTCGGACTTCTCCGCGGGCCATTGGCTGGTGGTGTTCCCCTCTTCGGTCCGGGCGGGCGGCGCTTCACGGGCCGTGCACCGGCTTCTCAGAAAAAAGACCCCGCCCCTCGCATTGCGGCGAGGAGGCGCGAGGTGGCCGAAGGATAGCGCCTCGACGGCGCTCCGCCGGGCCGGCGGCGCGCGGTCAGCGGACCGCGTTGAACCCGGCTGCCCGGCGGCAGCGCGCAATCGAATCGACAGCTCGGTGCTGCGCCCCTCGATCAGAGCCCCAGCGTCTTGGCGATGATGTTGCGCTGGATCTCGGAGGTGCCGCCGTATATGGTCGAGACCAGGGTGGCGCGGACCAGGCGCTCCATGTCGTACTCGGACGAGTAGCCGTAGCCACCCATCATCTGCATGCCCTCGAGCGCGGACTTCTGCGCCGTCTCGGTGACGAACAGCTTCACCATCGAGGCCTCGCGCGGGAGCATGCGGTCCGGGTCGTCGTCGACCTTGGTGGCCACCCAGTAGGTCAACAGCCGGGCCGCCTCGAGCTCGGTGGCGAGGTCGGCGAGCCGGTGCTGGAGCGCCTGGAAGGAGCCGATCGGGCGACCGAATTGGCGCCGCTCCTTGACGTAGGAGAGAACGTCGTCGAAGGCCCGCTGGCCGATCCCGAGCATGGTCGCGGCGAGGATCAGGCGCTCGACGTTCAGCCCTGCCATCAGCTGGGTCCAGCCCTGGTCGACCTCGCCGAGCACCGCGCTCTGGGGCGCCTCGACCTCGTCCAGGTATAGATGGGCGGTCTCGCGGCCGCCCATGGTGTCGATCGGGTCGATGCGGAGGTTCGGGGCGTCGGCCGGGATCCAGATCATCGACAGGCCCTGGTGCTTGTCCTCCCCCTTGGTGGTGCGGCAGACGACCAGGATGTGGCGGGCGAACCGGGCGTTGGAGCAGAACACCTTCTGGCCTCGGATGACGAAGCCGCCGTCGACTCGCTCCGCGGAGGTGGCGAGCGAGCCGACGTCGGAGCCGGCCTCGGGCTCGGTCATCGCGATCGCCTCTACCTCGCCGCGGGCGATGCCGCCGAGCAGGTCGCGCTTCTGGTCGTCGGTGCCGAACCGCTGCGTGGCCCCGGCGACGATGAGCGTCGTCGCGTAGCCGCCGATCGGGGCCAGGCCGCGCGAACTCTCCTCCATGAAGAGGCAGGCCTCAAGCATGCTGCCGCCCGAGCCGCCGTACTCGTCGGGGATCGTCACCCCGAGCCAGCCCAGCTCGGCCATCTTGCGGTAGAGGCCGTCGTTGTGGGCCTCGGTGTAGCCCTTGGTCAGCTTCTCGCGCTGCTCTTGCGTCCCGCACTCGCGGCGGCAGAAGTCGCGGATCGCGGCGACGAAGTCGCCCTGCTCGTCGGTGAACGAGAAGTCCACGAAGCGCGGAGTCTAGTTGCGGCGTTCCGGGCAGCCTCGCCACCGGCGGGGTACGGCGCGAAGAAAGCCCGGAGTCGGACTCGAACCGACGACCCCCTCCTTACCATGGAGGTGCTCTACCAACTGAGCTATCCGGGCGCCAGCGTCAAGATAGCGCCGCCGCGAGCGCCGCCGCGAGCCCGTCGACGTCCTCCTCGCTGGTGTCCCAGGAGCACATGAGACGGATCGTGCCCGCGGGTTCGTCCCAGACGTAGAACGGGAGCTCGGCGGGAAGCGCCGCGCGCAGCCGCTCGATCGCCGGCTCCGGCAGGGTGGCGAAGACGCCGTTCGCCTCCACCGGATAGGCGAGTTCCGCGCCGTCGATGGCGGAGATCGCGTCGGCGAGGCGGCGGGCCATCGCGTTGGCGCGCGAGGCGTTCCGGTGCCACAGATCGCCGCCGAGCAGGGCGTCGAATTGCGCCGCCAGAAACCTCATCTTCGAGGCGAGCTGCATCGATTGCTTGCGGATGAAGAGGAAGTCGCGTGACAGCTCAGGGCGCAGGAAGACGATCGCGTCGCCGATCAGGAGGCCGTTCTTCGTCCCCCCGAAGGAGAGGACGTCGACGCCGGGGTCGGTGGTCAGCGCACGAAGGGGCAGATCGAGGGCAGCGGCGGCATTGGCCAGCCGAGCGCCGTCTAAGTGCAGGACCATCTCGTGCTGGTGGGCGAGCTCGGCTAGGACGCCGATCTCCTCCGCCGTGTAGGCGGTGCCGAGCTCGGTCGACTCGGAGATCGAGACGACGCGGGGCTGGGAGGCGTGCTGATCGCCGATCCGGGTGAGCCGCTCCGCGACCAGTTCCGGGGTCAGCTTTCCGTCGGGCGTGGGGGCGGGCAGGAGCTTCACCCCCGCGATCCGCTCCGGCGCCCCGCACTCGTCGACGTTCAGGTGCGCGGTCTCGGGGCAGATGACCGCCTCGTGGGGGCGGGCGAGCGCCTGAAGCGCAAGGACGTTGGCGCCGGTGCCGTTGAAGACCAGGAACGCCTCGGCCTGCTCGCCGAAGTGCTCGCGGAAGCGCCGGCGCGCGGCGGCCGTGTGGTCGTCGTCGCCGTAGGCGGCCACGTGCCCGTCGTTCGCCTGGGCGATCGCGGCCAGGACGTCGGGGTGGGCGCCTGAGTTGTTGTCGCTCGCGAAACCGCGCGGCTGGGTCGTCAAGGATGGAGTGATAGCCGCTTGCCGTTCATCTTCACGGCCGCATCGCTGCAGACGAAGGCGATCGCCTCCGCGATCTGCTCGGCCGAGGTGAAGCTGCGGAAGGGCTTGTCCGGATCCTCCTCGCGCATCCGCGGCGTCAGGATCGCGTTGACGACGATGATGTTCGCAGTCGCGGCGGTGTCCTTGAACGAGTCGGCGAGGGCCAGCGTCCAGCTCTCGGCGGCCGCCTTGGCGGCGGCGTAGGAGGCGTTCGTGCCCTCCGGGCTTTGCGCCTGGGAGGAGGAGACGAGCACGAAGCGCCCGTGATCGCTGGCGGCCAGCGCATCGTGGAAGGCGCGCGTCGTGTGCTGGACCGTGCGGACCAGGAGGTCGTGCAGCCACTCGTAGTCCGACAGTGGCGCCTCGGCGAGCGGCTGGCCGCCGCGCCAGCCGCCCACCAGGTGCAGGAGCGCGTCGACGCCACCGAAGCGGCTTCCGAGCTGCGCCGCCCAGTCGCGCGCCGCGTGCTCGTCGAGCAGATCGACGACCTGGCCGTCAAAGCGATCGTCGGGAAGGTCGAGCTCGGCGCGGAGTGCGTCGAGGTGCTCCTGGGAGCGGTCGACCCCGGCGATCGTCGCGCCGCCGGCGGCAAGCCGCTTGGCGACCGAGGGCCCGAGCCCTCCCGAAGCACCCGCGATCGCGATCACCCGGCCGGCGAGCTCGTTCATCGCAGGGATTCTGCCCGATTCCTACAACGCGTCCTGGGGACGCGCCAAGACCGGCTCGAGCTTCTCTTGGAGCTGGACGTAGAAGAGGCTGAGCGGGAACTCGTCGTCCTTGACCAGGTCGACGAGCTCCTTCGGCTCCTCCACCTCAGGCAGGTCGCGCCCCTCGGTCGCCCAGCGCGAGCCAGCGGCAGGCGGCACGAAGGTGGCGACCAGGTCGTGAGCGGCGACCCACTGCCCGAGCTTCGAGCGGTCGATGCCGGAGCGATAGAGGTCCTGCACGCGCTCCCGCAGGGCGCCGACTCCCTCGGCGACCCGCTCCCAGTCGATCGTCAGGCGGTTGTCGGTCCAGTGCAGGTAGCCCGCGGTGTGAAGGAAGGCAAACAGGAGCTGGCCGCCGAGGCCGTCGTAGTTGCGGACCCGACTGCCGGTGACGGGGAAGCGGAACAGGCGGTCGAAGAGGATCGCGTACTGCACGTAGCGGGCGAAGGCGAAGCCGTTTCGCTCCAGCTTCACCGCCTCGCCGAATGCCGTCAGGTCACACCGAAGCTCCTCGAGCGAGTACATCCAGTAGGGGCTGCGCTGGCGGATCATGAACGGGTCGAAGGGCAGATCGCCGCGCATGTGCGTGCGGTCGTGGATCAGGTCCCAGACGACGTAGGCGTCCGCGGACAGCTCCGGCGAGGTCAGCAGGCAGGCCGCGTCGGGCGGCAGGTTGAGCCGCAGGAGTTCCGCGGCTTGGCCGCAAACGCGGCGGAAGCGCTCCGCCTCGCGGTCGCAGAAGATTCCCCCGAAGTAGCTCGGCGGCCGCTCCGCGGTGGAGAAGGTCTCGGGGAACAGGACCGCGCACTCGGAGTCGTAGCCGGCCGTGTAGTCGACGAAGGTGACCGGGACGAACTTCGGGTTGTCGTAGCCGGAGCGCTCCAGCTCGGCGACGAAGGCCGGCCAGGAGACGCGCACGATCAACGCCTCGAAGCAGGTGTCGCGCGAGGCGTTCTGCTTGTACATCGGGAACACCACCAGGTGCTCGATCCCATCGCGCCGGTCGCGCTCCGGCCGGAACGTCTCCAGGGAGCGGACGAAGTCGGGCTTGGCGAAGCCGGCGTCGACCCAGGCGCGCAGGTCCCCTCGCAGGGCGTCGATGTAGTCCTTTTGGTGGGGGAGGTGGCGCGCCAGGCTCTGGGCGGCGTTCGAGATCGTTCCGACGAGCTCGGTGAGGCGGTGGGCGTCGTGCCCGGACAGGTCGACCGAGCCGTCGGGCTCCTGGGTCAGGCGCAGCTCCTCGACCGCGGTCTTGAGCTCTGCCCAGCTCGGGTCGGAGCGGGCCGGCGAGTCGATCACGGTCTCGACGCCGGCGAAGGCCGGCTGGGCCGCCCAATAGATGAGGTTCAGCCACAGCGACTCGTTGTCGAGCTCGCCGATGCAGTCGTCGCCGAACAGATCGGAGTCGGCGAGTACCACCACGCGGCCGGCGCCGTGCTCGGTGATCGCGGCGAGGGGCGCGTCCGGCGGCGAGGCGGTGGGCGAGCTGCGCGCGATCACGCGGCCGCCGTTGTGGAGCGCCAAGGCACCGGCGCGGTAGAAGCAGGCCTGGCGCACCCGGGCGAAGAGGTCAACGTTCTCGAGCTCGCCGGCGGAGCCGTTCTCGAGCTCGGCCAGGACCCAGGACGGAGCCGACAGGTAATGCTCGTAGTCCTGCACGGTGCAGTTGGAGACCTCGATCCCGAACCGGGTGAGGAGGTCGTTGAGGTTGTTTCCGTACTTCGCCTGCTCGGTCTCGCCGAGCGCGATCAGGCCGCCGCCGCCGCGCACGAACTCCTCGATCGCGTCCAGCTCGCGATCGGAGAGCCGGGGGGTGCGGGCGTTGGTGGTCGCTTCCCACCTGGGGTCGGAGGGATGGGCGATGACCAGGACGTCGGCGCCGGCGAGCGTTTCGCGGGTGAGGGTGCGCTCGGCGTTCGGCAGGACCTCGAAATCGCGGTTGGCGAGCGTCTCGGCGGCGACGGCGTAGGAGGAGTCCTCGGGATGGGAGGGCTGCATCTCCTTGGCGAGCTCGCGACGGATCGTCCACGCCTCGGAGTGGGACTCGTCGAAGAGGATGCGGGCGACCTTCGGCTGCGCGGGCATATTCCCAACGGTACGGGCTTGAAGCGTGGACGTCAATGCCAATTCAGCGGCAGATCGCGCAATAATCGAACGAATGGATGCCCTGGATCGCAAGATTCTTTCACTGCTGGTCGAGGACGGGCGACGCACCTACGACGACATCGCCCGACGGGTGAGCCTCTCCGCGCCGTCGGTGAAGCGGCGCATCGACCGGCTGCGGGAGGAGGGCGCGCTGGAGGGGTTCACGGCGGTCGTCGACCACGGGGCGATGGGCTGGAACACCGAGGCGCTGGTCGAGCTCTTCTACCGGCCGGGGACGACGCTCGACGAGGTGGCGGCGACCTTGCGCGAGCACCCCGAGGTGGTCGAGGGCTGGAGCGTCACCGGGGAGGCGGACGCGATCGCCCGGGTGCGGACGGAGGACAACACGGCGCTGGAGCGGCTGATCATGGATCTACAGCGCAACGGATCGGTGGTCCGGACGCGCTCCCAGGTGGTGCTGTCGCGGCTGGTGGGTCGCCTCGCCCAGGGTGCGTCTGACTGACCCGCGCGGCCCGCCGTGCACGAAGCACCACGCTTTGCGACGGGTCTGAAACGGCTTTGAACCGGAGCTGTCAAAGTTGCCGGAAAGGGCTTGGCCAAGCCCTTTTTCCGCCCCGCGGCGACGTATGTTGGGGGCATGCCCTCGCCCCTCAAGCCTCGGGAGCAAGGAGATTGGGGGGAGCGGGCCGCGATGACGTGGCTCATGTCGCGAGGAGCGTCCGTCTACCGGCCGGTCTTCCACAGCCCGGACGTCGACCTGGTCGCGGTGCTTGGCCACCAGGTGCTGAGGATCGAGGTGAAGACGACCACCTACCCGAGAGCGAACGGGCACTGGGGCGTGACGATCTCGACGAGTGGCGGCAACCAGAGCTGGTCGGGGCTAGTGAAGTACTTCGACCCGAAGCGCTGCGACTACTTGTTCGTGCTTGTCGCCGATGGACGCCAATGGTTCATCCCGACGGGGGCGCTCGACTGCCGATCGGCGCTGACGCTCGGCGGCCCGAGGTACTCAGAGTTCGAGATCGAGCCCGGCCGGCCCCTCGAGACGACCTCTAGAATCGATGGTCTCCCGCTGGGGGAGCGCCGGAGTGGGAGAGCCGGGCTGGACTGTAAATCCAGTGCCTCGATAGCTGAGTGGGTTCGAATCCCACCTCCCCCATCGCCCGCCCCGGAGCGTCCGCCCAGGCCTGGCTTCAAGCCCAGCAAATACGAGAGGAAGCTGGGCCGCAGCGGCCAAGCCATCATCAACCAGAAGCGGCGGGTCAACATCCCGCAGAAGCCATTCTTCGAAGCGGGCTTCGAGCTCGGCGACCGAGTGCGGGTGAGGAGTGACGGGTACGGACGCGTGGTACTCGAGCGCATCGAGTTGCCTCGCTGGACTCGA
The DNA here is from genome assembly GCA_038040365.1 of Actinomycetota bacterium. Lineage (GTDB taxonomy): Bacteria > Actinomycetota > Thermoleophilia > Solirubrobacterales > 70-9 > AC-56. The sequence continues at coordinate 37,037 of JBBPIL010000013.1, read as the reverse complement.
CCCGCCTGACGCGACCGGATACCCGGCTAGCGTCGCCGGCGTCTCGCGCGACGCGCCGGCCGCTTCTTCCGCTCGGCCGGCTCCCGCAGCTCCTGCCGGATCTCGCGGCCGGCGGCCTCCTCGACCGCCTCGCTCATCACCTGCTGGAAGATCGCCAAGAGCGCCTCGGAGGCCAGCGGTCGCAATCGCTCCAACGCGTCGCGTACCTTCGGCCATTCCTCCTCCGGCCGGCCGGCGCGGTTGAACGGCTTCCACACGTTCTCCACGAAGACCTCGACGAAGACGCGCGCGACGCCGCGCGCCTGTCGGCGCACCTTCTCGCCGATCTCCAGCGACTTGTCCGCCGGAATCCCAAGCGCCGCCAGCTCGATCCCCGCCCGCTGGAGGCGCGGGCTCAGGATCTCGAACCGGCCCTCGCCCAGCGGCCGCATCATCCCCAGCTTCTCCGCTCGCTTCAAGAGCTCCGCGTCCGCCCCTCCCCACCTCTCCGCCACCTCATCGGCGTCGAGGATCTCCGGCTCCTCGTCCTCGAACGGCGCCCGCAGCGCCCGCGAGAAGTTGAGCACCTCGCTGCTCGACCCGCCCGCGCCCTCGAGCAGGCGCCGGATCGCCTCGAGGTTGAAGCCGTCGCCCTGAAGCTCCTTGATCAGCTCGATCCGCGCCAGGTGCTCGTCGCCGTAATAGCCGGTGCGCCCCCGGACCTCGGGCGGCGGCACCAGCCCGCGCGACTGGTGCGCGCGGATGTTCCGCACCGTCATCCCGCTCCGCCGCGCCAGCTCATCGATCGTCATCGATGCCTCCCCTCCGGCGGCGCCATTCCCCCGAGCTGTCTCGTCCGTGAGTTCGGTCACACGAGCATCGTACATCCACTCGATGTTCCATTAAATGATGTTACATTGACCCGTGCATGGGTATATCCGGGACAGACCAGTGAAAGCAATCGCCTCCACCACCCTCGTCGCTCCCCTCCTCGCCACGGGCGAGCCCGCCGGCGGCGCCGCCCTCGACCAGGTGGTGATCGCCACCGGCGCCGCCCTGATGCTGAGCGCCGCGATCTCCTGGCTGGGGATGGGCCATCGCAGCGGCAGGGTCCCCTACCTCGGCCGCGCCGCCGACTTCACCGAGCGAGTCTCCGGCCTCCCAGGCTGGGCGGCACTGCCCTCGGCGCTGGCGGCCGCATCGCTTCTGGTCGCCCTGCTCGGTATGTACTGGGACATCTCGCTCCATATCGACGCCGGTCGCGACGCGGGCCCGCTCGCCAACCCCGCCCACTACCTGATCCTCGCCGGCCTCTTCGGCGTCTTCAGCGCCGGCTACTTCGCGATCTGTCTGCCGAAGGAGCGCCCCGGCCCGGCCGCCGTCCACATCACGGGCGACTGGTACGCGCCCGTCGGCGGGCTCCTGATCGCCGCCTGCGGCGCCTTCGCCCTCGTCGGCTTCCCGCTCGACGACCTCTGGCACCGGCTGTTCGGCCAGGACGTGACCCTCTGGGGGCCGACCCACCTGATGCTGATCGGGGGGGCCGGCATGACCCTGATCGGCCAGGCCGTGCTGCTGGTCGAGGGGATGCGGGCAGCGCGCGCCTCCCGGGGGTCCGCCACCGAGGCCCCGCCCACCGAGCCCGCCCTGATCGTCCGCCTGCGCCGCGTCGGCCTCATGGGCGGCCTGCTGATCGGACTGTCGACCTTCCAGGCGGAGTTCGACTTCGGCGTGCCCCAGTTCCGCCTCGTGCTCGAGCCGGTGCTGCTCGCCGTCGCCGCCTCGGTGGCCCTCGTCGGCGCCCGGATCTGGATCGGGCGCGGAGGCGCCCTCGCCGCCGCCACCTTCTTCGTCGCGATCCGCGGCGGGATCAGCCTGATCGTCGGCGACGTGTTCGGGCAGACCGCCCCTCATCTGCCGCTCTACCTCGCCGAGGCGGCCTGCGTCGAGCTCGCGGGCCTCGCGCTCGCCCGCCGACCCCTGGCCCTTGGAGCGGCCTCGGGCCTCGGGATCGGAACCGTCGGCTTCGCCGCGGAATGGGGGTGGTCCCAGATCGCGATGCCGTTCCCCTGGACCTCGGACCTCCTTCCCGAGGGACTGGTCCTGGCGATCATCGCCGCGATCGCAGGCGGCCTGGTCGGCGCGCTGCTCGGCTGCGCCCTGCTCGGTCGCCTGCCGCGGGCCGCGGTGGCGCGAACCATCCCCGTCGTCGCGCTGCTCGCGATCGCGGGCGTGTTCGCCGACGGGCTGTGGACCACCGCGCCAGAAAACGTCCAGGCCCACGTGACGCTCCACAACCTCCGACCCGGCCCGGAGCGCGAGGTCGGCGCCGCGGTCCGCATCGATCCCCCCCAGGCTGCCGAAGATCCCGCCTGGCTCAACGTCACCGCGTGGCAAGGGGGCGGCCTGCTCGTCAACCGGCTCGCCGCCCGCGGTAACGGCGTCTACCGCACCACGGAGCCGATCCCGGTCCACGGCGACTGGAAGGCCTCGATCCGGCTCCAGCGCGGCCGCGAGGTCCTCGGCCTCCCCGTCTACCTGCCCGAGGACACCGCCATCCCCGCCCCCAAGGTGTCGGCGAAGCAATCCTTCACGCGCCCGTTCGTCAACGACAGCGAGCTTCTCCAGCGCGAGCAGAAGCCCGGCGTCCCCGGCTGGCTGAAAACCATGGCCCCTCTCGGCGTGCTCGTCCTCGCACTCGGCTTCCTGGCCGTGCTTGCCTGGGGCCTCAGCAGGCTCGCACGGCGGACCGCGCCGGAGCCGCCTCCCCGGCCACGGCGAGAGCCGCGGTTGCGCCCGACTTCGATCCCCACCGGGGCGCGGCCGTGACCGAGCGGCGCCAGTGCATCATCGGCGCCGGCTATGCCGGAAACGGGGTGGCCAAGGCGTTCACGGACGCGGGCATTCCCTACGACCACCTCGAGCAAACCGACCACGTCGGCGGCAACTGGGCCCACGGCGTGTACGACTCGACCCACATCATCAGCTCCCGCGACTCAACCCAATACGCCGACTTCCCGATGCCCCGCGACTACCCGGACTTTCCCTCCCGCGAACAGGTCCTGGACTACCTGAACGCCTACGTCGATCACTTCGGCCTTCGGGAGCGGATCGAGTTTGGCTCCGAGGTCGTTCGCTTGACCCCCCTCGACGAGCGCGGTCTTAGTGGCTGGCGGGTCGAGCTTGGCTCAGGCGAGGTCCGCCACTACGCCGGCGTCGTCGTCGCCAACGGCCACCACTGGGCAAAGCGCTATCCCGACTATCCGGGCGAGTTCACCGGCAAGCAGCTCCACTCGAAGGACTACAGGCGGCCCTCCGACCTCGAAGGCGAGCGGGTGCTCGTCGTCGGCGCCGGGAACTCCGCTTGCGACGTGGCGGTCGAGGCGGCCCACACCCGCGGGCCGTGTGACATCTCGATGCGCCGGGGCAACTGGTTCTTCCCGAAGACGATGCTCGGCATTCCGACCGCGGAATGGGACAAGCCCTGGTTGCCCGTCTGGGCGCAGCGACGGATCATCACGCTGATGATCCGCATCCGGTTCGGCTCCTGGTCGCGTTACGGCCTGCCGGACCCTGACTACCGCCCGTTCGACAAGCACCCGATCGTCAACGAGGAGATGCTCTATTTCCTGCGGCACGGCGTCGTACGCGCACGGCCCGGGATCGAGCGCCTCGACGGGCGCACCGTCCACTTCGTCGACGGCACCGCGGGCACCTACGACACGATCGTCTGGGGCACGGGCTTCGAGATCAGCTTCCCGTTCCTCGATCAAGACCTATTCGAGTGGAAGGACGGCGTGCCGGTCCGAGTCGCAAGCCTGCTAGCGCCCGGCGTCGCCAACCTCTACGTCTTCGGGCTGCTTCAGCCTCGGGGTGGCGCCGGGCCGCTGATCTCCCGCGGCGCCGAGGCATTGACGAAGATGATCCATACCCAGGAGCGCCTCGACCATCCGCTCGCCGATGACCTCGCGCGCCTGCGTCGCCCCAACTCCCGGATGCTCGTCGGAGTCGGCGAGACAATGCGCGACATCAAGGCCGCCAGCGCGGTCCTGAAGCTGATCTCGCTCCGGGCGCGTCTCACCGGGAGGGCGCTGCCCGAGCCGCCTGCCGTCCCCCCGGTGAACCCTGCGGAGAACTCGGTCGAGACGACCGAGCGCAACGTCAAGATCGCCGCATGATGGAAGGTGCGTTCGCCGGCCGGAGTCAGGGCTCGTGATCGGAAGGCTCGTGCCAATCTCACGACCCTCGCTGCCGGTTCGCTGGCCGCTCTCGCTGCTCGCCGACATCCGCACGATCGCCGACTCGACCCGGGTCCTGCCGGACGTCTTGG
>JBBPIL010000013.1:0-32628 GCA_038040365.1 Actinomycetota bacterium | reverse complement strand
CGCACGATCGCCGACTCGACCCGGGTCCTGCCGGACGTCTTGGAGCGCCTCGCCGACATCCGCACGATCGCCGACTCGACCCGGGTCCTGCCGGACGTCTTGGAGCGCCTCGCCGTGATCGAGCGCCGCGTCGAGTCGCTCGACCGCGAGGTGACCGGACTGCACCAGGGAGTCGAGTCGATCGGCGTCGACGTGATCGACCTGCGCGACGCAATCCACCCGATCCAGCGAACGGCCGGGCGCCTCGGCCGGATCACCGTCCGCACCCCGCGCAGCTCGCGAGCTCGTTAGCGATGGGTCACGAGACGCCCATGAGAGGCGAGATCCCCCTCCAGGAGGTCGCCCTGCACGGCCACCGCGTCGGCTTCCGGGTTGCCGGAGAAGGACCGCTGATCGTCCTCCTTCACGGGATCACCTCGACCTCGGACGTGTGGCTCGAGGCGATGGAGCGGCTCGCGGAGCGCTACACCGTCGTGGCTCCCGATCTGCTCGGCCACGGCCGCTCGGCGAAGCCCCGCGGCGACTACTCGTTGGGCGCCTACGCGAGCGGTGCCCGGGATCTGCTCGGCGTCCTCGGCTTCGAGCGAGGAACGGTGGTGGGCCACTCCCTGGGCGGCGGCATCGCACTTCAGTTCGCCTACCAGTTCCCGGAGTACTGCGAGCGGCTGGTGCTCGTCTCCAGCGGCGGGCTCGGCAAGGAGGTCCACCCCTTGCTGCGCGCCGCCGCGCTTCCGGGCGCCGAGCTCGTGATGCCACTGATCATCCGGGACTGGGCGATAGGCGCCGGTTCCGCGGTGGCCGGGTTTCTGGACCGTTTCGGCTTCTCGGCCGGGCCCGATCTCGCCGAGGCCGCGCGCGGCTACGCCTCGCTGGCCGACCGCGGCGCGCGCGAAGCCTTCCTGCACACGCTGCGAGCGGTGGTCGATCTCGAGGGCCAGCGGGTGAGCGCAACCGACCGCCTGTACTTGGCCGAGCGGCTTCCCACCCTGCTGATCTGGGGGACCGACGATCCGATCATCCCGATGGAGCACGGCCGCGCCGCGCAAGAGCGGATCCCCAAAAGCCGCCTGGTCGAGATCCCCGGCTCCGGACACTGGCCCCAGCTCGACGATCCCGACCGCTTCGTCGCCGAGCTTACGGAGTTCGTCGAAACGACCGAGCCCTACGAGTTCGAGCTCGAGCACATGCGGAAGATGCTCCAGGCCGGTCCCCGGTAGGGCTACGCCAGCTCCCGAAGCCTCTGCGTCTCGGGTAGTTGCTTGAGCTTCTTCAGCGTGTTGTTCTCGATCTGGCGGACCCGCTCGCGGGTCACGCCGAAGGCGCGGCCGACCTCCTCGAGCGTCAACGGCTCGTGCCCGCGTAGCCCGTAGCGCAGCTCGATCACCTGGCGCTCGCGCTGCGGCAGGGCATCGAGCGCCCTCTGGATGTCCTCGCGCTGGAGGTTTTCGGTCGCGGTCTCGAACGGCTCCTCGGTGGTCTCGTCGGCGACGAAATCGCCCAGCTCGGACTCCTCCTCGTCCCCGACCGGCTTCTCCAGCGACACCGGCATCTGGGCCACCCGCAGGATGTCCCTGACCTCGCGTAGGGTGACCTTCAGCTCCGCCGCGATCTCCGCCGGCTCGGGCTCGCGGCCGAGGCGCTGGACGAGTTGGCGCTCCACGTGGGTGACCCGGTTCAGCTTCTCCACCATGTGAACGGGGATGCGGATCGTCCGCGCCTTGTCGGCGATCGCCCTGGTCACCGCCTGGCGGATCCACCAGGTGGCGTACGTCGAGAACTTGTAGCCGCGGCGGTAGTCGAACTTCTCGACCGCGCGGATCAGCCCCAGCGACCCCTCCTGGATCAGGTCGAGGAAGCCGAGACCGCGGCCCAGGTACCCCTTCGCGATCGAGACGACCAAGCGGAGGTTGGCCTCCACCATGTGGCGCTTGGCGCCTATGTCGCCCCTCTCGATCCGCCTCGCCAGCTCGATCTCCTGATCCGCGGTCAGCAGTTCGACGCGTCCGATCGAGCGCAGGTAGAGCCGCAGCGAGTCGAGGCTGGGCTCGATGGTCAGGTCCAGCTCGGGCTTCTTCGCCTGGCCGGGCTGGCCCGCCTCCTTGGCCTCCTTATAGGCGGTGAGGCCGTCCTGCGCGATCACGTCGACGCCGTGCTCGATCAAGTAGCCGTGAAGGTCGCGGACCTGCTCCTTGGTCACCTCGACCTCCTCGAGCGTGGAGGCGATCTGCTCGAAGGTCAGGTAACCGCGCTCCCGTCCCTCAGCGATCAGCGAGCGGAGCTCGTCGGGGTCCTGAAATCGGGGGTCGCCGTCGAGCCTGGCGGTCGCCTCCTCGCTCCCCGCCTCTTGCCCGGCGGGCTCGGCGCCATTCTCGCCGGTCAGCAGTACCTTCCCCTTGTCAGACACTTCCCGCCCCGTCCTTTCCTCGCGCTCGGGGTCCGGGCGGCGCGAAGTATATGGGCTGGCCCCCCCGCGAGCGGCGGCCTTGCGCTCGCTAACCTTGGCTGACCGGCCAGTCGCGGGACGCCACCTGCGCGGCTCGCGGCCAGCCCGAACCGACCCAGCTTCCCGAGCGCTTCCCACACTCCAATGAGCGAGACCAGCGAGGTTCTCTCCCGCAGCGTCGACGTCCAGGCGTCGCGACCCCGGACCGAGGTCAGCCTCACCCGCGTCGGCGTACGGGGAATCGAGAAGGTGATCAACGTGAACGGCGGCCGGGTCGCCGGCCAGGCGGCGGCGACCGCTGGCGGGGGCCCGGACGCCGGCAATCACTTCTTCGCCGAGCTGGAGTGCTTCGTCGACCTCAACCCCCGCCAGTCGGGCGTCCACATGTCGCGCTTCGAGGAGGTCGTCAACGCGGCCATCGACGAGGTGGTGCTCGGCGAGACGCTGCGCGCCGAGGAGCTCGCCGCCCATATCGCCGCTCGCGTTCGCGAGCAGCAGGAGGGCCTGCGCGCCGAGGTGACGATCACCGCTCGCTATCCGGAGACGGTCGCGACCCCGGCCTCGCGCCTGCCGACTCAGGAGATCTACACCTTGTGCGGAACCGCCGTCGTCTCCGAACGCGGCACCCGCACTCTCACCGGCGTCGAGGCGCAGGGGATGACGGCCTGCCCCTGCGCCCAGGAGCTGGTCAGCGGGCGCTCGCGGGAGCGGCTCGCCGCCGATGGATTCACCGACGACGAGATCGACCGCGTGCTGAAGGCCGTCCCGGTCGCCACCCACAACCAGCGCGGCATCGGATCCCTGCACCTCGGCCGTCCGGAGGGAGTGGAACTCGACGTCGACGCCCGCGACCTCCTGCACATCGTCGAGCAGTCCATGAGCTCGGAGATATACGAGCTGATGAAGCGCTCCGACGAGGTCGCGGTGGTCGAGAAGGCCCACCTCAACCCGCGCTTCGTCGAGGACTGCGTGCGGGAGATGGTGCGTCGCGTCGCCGAGGCCTACCCACGGCTTCGCGAGGGCGGGTTCGTGCTCGCCCGCCAGGAGAACCTGGAGACGATCCACCGCCACTCGGTGTTCGCCGAGCGCTCCGGCTTGCTCACCGAGATCCTCGCCGAGGTCCAGAGCGGCGAGCACTCGCCGCATCACATGACCGAGCGCGAGTGGCTCGAGGCGCCCTGCTCGGACTAGGTGCTCTCAGGCGCGTTCCGGCGGCGCCGGGGCGCGGGTGCGCCTCGCCCGCTCCTCCGCGATCCGCCGGCGGATGCCGAAGAAGTAGTCCACGCCGCTGATCACCGTGGCGGCGACGGCGGCATAGACGAGCACGTCCACGGCCAGGGGGGAGGGATTCCAGATGATCAGCGCGAACACGGCGCTGATCTGGAGCGCCGTCTTCAGCTTTCCGAGCCAGCTCGCCGCGATCACCACTCCCTGCTCGGCGGCGACCGCGCGCAGGCCGGTGACCGCCAACTCTCGGGCGATGATCACCATCGCCACCCAGGCCGCGAGCCGGCTGAGCGAGACCAGTGAGACCAGCGCCGCGATGATCAGCACCTTGTCGGCGAGCGGGTCCATCAGCTTGCCGAACGTGGTCACGTCCCGGCGGCGCCGCGCGATGTAGCCGTCGAGCCCGTCGGTGAGCGCGGCCAGCGCGAATACCCCTGCGGCCAGCGCGTCACCGTTCGGGGTCTCGCCGAGCAGCGCCACGACAATCACCGGCACCGCGAGGATGCGCAACAAGGTGAGCACGTTGGGCAGGTTGAGCGGGACCATCAACCTGGAGCGTAGATACTTGCGCGGAGTGGCGGTCGACTACGTTCAGCCGTGGTCGCGCCGTCGAAAAGGACCGCCCAGGTCCCCGTCGAAACGGGACTGGGGCGGGACTGAGGGGTCGCCTCAGTTTCGGGATGGTGCCCCCTCCGGGAGCGTCGCTTGCACCCCAAGCGACGCTCCCACCTGCAACGACCGCGTTCCATGTCCGCCCCGCTCGATCACCTCTGGCTCGAACGCTGGCCCCGAGCCAGCTCCCGAGCTCGAGCGAACACATCGTCGAGCATCGCCTCCGTGAGCCTGCCGGTGAAGGTGTTCTGCTGCGAGGGGTGGTAGCAGCCGACCAGCACGTAGCCGCCGATGAGCGCCTCCGCGCCGTGGCCGAAGCGAGGCTTGGGACGAGGGATCTCCTGCTCCAGCTCCCGCAGCGCCCGCAGCGCCCCCTCCCAGGCGAAGGAGCCCAGCGCGACGAGGACCTTTGCGCGCTCGAGCAGCCGCAGCTCCTCGACCAGGTACGGGATGCAGTTGTCGCGCTCCGCGGGCGTGGGGCGGTTGCCCGGCGGCGGGCAGCGGTTGACGGCGGTGACGTAGGCGGCGCGCAGCCGCAGTCCGTCGTCGCGACGCTCCGACCGTGCCTGGTTTGCGAACCCGGCCCGGTGAAGCGACGCATAGAGCCAGTCCCCGGACCGATCGCCGGTGAAGACGCGCCCGGTTCGGTTGCCGCCATGGGCGGCGGGCGCCAGCCCGATCACGACCAGCCGGGCGGCCGGGTCGCCGAAGCCCGGGAGCGGCCGCGCCCAGTATTGGTGGCCTTTGAAGCGCCGGGGAGGCTTGGCGGCGACCTGCTCGCGCCACTCGACCAGCCGCGGGCAGCGGCGGCAGCGGACGATCCGGCGACCGAGGACCGGCAGCGAGCTGGACTGATCTTCGGGCACCGGTCGAAGGCTAGTGGGGCCTCTCACAAGCCGAGAACCGTTTATCCGCCGCTACGATCGCCGCGCCATGGACGCCAAGCCCGCCGCTGAGTCGCGCTCCGAGCTCGTCAAGTGGATGGGCATCGGCGACGCCAACTCGGCCGGGTTCGTCCACGGGGGCGTGGTGATGAGGCTCTGCGACGAGGTCGCCGGGATCGCCGGGATCCGCCACTCTGGGAACCGGGTGGTGACCGCGGCGGTGGACCGGATGACCTTCCTGCATCCGGTCAACATCGGCGAGCTCCTGATCTGCTCGGCGAGCGTCAACGCCGTCTGGCGCACCTCGATGGAGGTCGGGGTGCGGGTAGAGGCCGAGAACCCCCGAACCGGCGAGCGGCGCCATACCTCGACCGCCTACCTGACCATGGTCGGGATCGACGACGACGGCACGCCCGTCCCTGTCCCGGAGCTGATCGTGGAGTCGGAGGCCGAGCGCCGCCGGCAGCGAGAGGCCGAGCTGCGCCGCCGCAACCGCCTCGCCGAGCGCGAGCAGATCCTGCGCCATCGGGGCGAGGCCTAGGGGGGCCATCGTCGGAGGAGACCTATACCCCCTATGGGTATACTCGCGGCCGGTGGGTGACGTCCTCTCAACGGTGCTCGACGGCCTCAAGAACGCTGCCCTGATGGCCTACGAGGTCTGGTGGGCGCTGGTCCTGGGCTTCGCGATCTCGGCCATGGTCCAGGCGTGGGTGCCGCGCCAGCGGGTCGAGGCGGCGCTCTCCGGGAGCGGCTTTGGCCCCGTCTGCAAGGCGACCGGCCTGGGCGCGGCCTCCTCCTCCTGCTCCTACGCCGCGATCGCGATCGCCAAGTCGCTGTTCCAGAAGGGCGCCTCGGCCGCCACCGCGCTGGCCTTCCAGTTCGCGTCCACGAACCTGGTCTGGGAGCTCGGTCTCGTCCTCTGGGTGCTGATCGGGTGGCAGTTCGCGCTGGCCGAGTTCGTCGGTGGGCTGGTTTTGATCGGGCTGATGGCGGCGCTGCTCCGGTTCTTCGTCTCGCCGCGGCTCGAGGAGCATGCCCGCCGCCACGCCCAAGAGGCAGTCGCAGGCCACCAGCACCACATGGCCGGGTCGGACGGGATGAGTTGGCGCGAGCGAGTCACCTCCGCTTCGGCCTGGTCGGACGTCGCCCACAACTTCCGCGCCGACTGGCAGATGCTGTGGAAGGAGATCACGATCGGCTTCCTGCTCGCGGGGTTCATCGGGCTGCTCGGCGACGACTTCTTCAATGAGCTGTTCGTGACCGACGCCCCGGCCGCGATCCGCACGGTGGAGAACGTGATCGCCGGCCCGATCATCGCCGTGCTCAGCTTCGTCTGCTCGATCGGCAACGTCCCGCTCGCCGCCGTGCTGTGGTCCGGAGGGATCTCGTTCGGCGGCGTGATGGCGTTCATCTTCGCCGACCTGATCGTGCTGCCGATCGTGGCCGCCTACCGCAAGTACTACGGGACCAAGTTCGCATTGCGGATCACGGCGTTGATGTTCGTGACCATGGTTCTCGCGGCGCTGATCGTGGACGGCCTCTTCTCCCTGGCCGGCTTGATCCCGTCGGCCCGGCCCAGCCGGGAGGACGTCTTCGGCTCGATCGAGCTCGACTACAAGCTGGTGCTCAACGTCATCGCCCTCGCCGTCTTCGCCGCCCTCACCTATCTAGCGGTTCGCCGGCGCGACGAAGCGGCTGGTGCCGAGGGGGGCGCGGAGCGCGTGGCCGCCGCCAGGGGACGCTAACCTGGCTTGGGCGAGGGCGGCTTACGCACAGGCTCGCCCGGCGACGGGTGGCTCCGCCCGAGCACCTCCGAGATGGCGCCCGACCCCCCCCAGCTCCGCAAGCTAGCGATCGTCCCCGCCTACAACGAGCAGGGAATGGTGGGCCGCGTGGTGCGCGACATCCGCCGCCAGGCCCCCGAGTTCGACGTCGTGGTAGTCGACGATGGCTCCACCGACGAAACCGCGGCTGAGGCGGAGGACAGCGGCGCGGTCGTCCTGCACCATCCGTTCAACACCGGGATCGGCGGCGCGATGCAGTCCGGCTTCAAGTACGCGCTGCGGCACTCCTACGACGTCGCCGCCCAGGTCGACGGCGACGGCCAGCACAAGCCCGCCCACCTACACGACCTGCTGGCCAAGCTTCAAACCAGCGGCCACGAGGCCGACATGGTCTGCGGCAGCCGTTTCCGCGGCGATCCCGGCTACAAGGTGCCGATCGGCCGCCGGATCGGCAACCTGATCTTCTCGGTCGTCCTGACCGCGATCTGCCGCCAACGGATCAGTGACCCGACCTCCGGCTTCCGGATGACGAACCGGCGCGGGATCGAGCTGTTCGCACGCGATTACCCTCACGACTACCCCGAGGTCGAGGCGATCCTGATGCTGCACGCGCACCGGCTGCGGATCCACGAGGTGCCGGTGCGGATGAACGCCCGCGGCTTCGGCCGCAGCTCGATCGACTACCCGCGCAGCGCCTACTACATGGCCAAGGTGCTCCTGGCGCTGTTCGTGGGCCTGTTCCGGCGGCGGCCGGTCCCGCTTGACGACACCCCCGATCCATCCGAGGGCCGGCCGGTTGCGCCGGGCGCCACGGTCTCGGGAGCCGGCGGCGAGCCGGAGGCACGTTGAGCACCGCCTTTTCGTGGCTGCCGTTCGCCGCCACGCAGCTCGACGGCCGCATACGGATCGCGGCGGTGGTGGTCACCGCCCTGCTGGTCGGCGTGGTGCTCGAGCTGGTCCGGCGGCGCCGACTGGTCGAGCGCTACGCGCTGCTCTGGATGCTTGTCTCGGTGGCGCTGCTCGTGCTCGCGATCTGGAACCAGCTGCTCGCCTCGGCAGCCGATCTGCTCCATATCGCGGTACCCGCCAACTTCCTGTTCATCGCCGCCTTCGGGGTCGCCTTCGTGCTGCTCCTGCACTTCTCGATCGCCATCTCGCGGCTCTCCGAGGAGACCAGGATTCTCGCCCAGGAGGTCGCACGGCTGGACGAGGAGCTGCGGGCGGCGCGAGCGGCTGGAGCGAACGGTGACGGCGCCGGGATCCGGGGCACGGAGCAGCCAGCGCGCAGCGGGCAGCCTCAGTCCGAGGCGCCGAGCAGCGCGAGCACCACCGACCAGTAGGCGCGGAGCGCGCCGCGGAGGACGCGCGAGCGTCCGGCGCGCCCCAGATAAGGGGATGCGAGGTCGGCGGTCAACCCCCGCGCGAACTCCGCCGCGTCGATCGTCCGGGTCGCCTGGATCTGGCGGCGCTCACGAAACAGCCGCGGCGTGGCACGCAGCGTGTCGCCCCAGGCGAGCAGCTTCTGCCCGAACCAGCCACCGGCGGCAGACACCGGGACCAGCGCCAGCTCGGTGGCCACCAGCGCCGGGGCAAGCAGCGTCAGCAGGGCTGCCGGATAAGTGCGAATCAGCGTCGCCCAGCGATTGCGCTCCAGGTGGCGCCACTTGGCGGCCCCCTTGGCGAACTCGTACGCGTGCTCGACCCGAGCTGCCGGCTCCACGCCCAGCCGCTGCCCCGCGAGCCGCAGCCGCAGCGACAGATCGACGTCCTCGTGGTAGAGGAAGAATCGCTCCGCGAAGCCCCCAATTCGCTCGAACCTCGCATGCGGGATAGCCAGGCAGGCACCCGAAACGAACCCGGGCTCGCGCGTGGAAGGCTCTTCGGCCGGGACGCCCGCGCCCCCCTCGACTGCCAGGGGTTCTCCAGCTCCGCCCGCCCAGGCGATGCCGGTGAAATGGACCACCCCGCCACGGGTGTTGACCACCCGCCCCCCCTCCGCGGTGACCAGCCCCTGCCATGCCGCCCAGCCACGGTCGTCGGCGAGCGGCCGCTCGATCGCCTCGCGGAAGCCAGGCGCCGGAACGACATCCGGGTTCAGGAAGCAGAGCAGCTCCCCGGAGGCCGTCGAGGCGCCGCGGTTGCAGCCGGCGGCAAAGCCGAGGTTCGCCCCGGCGTCGATCACGATCGCGTCCGGGGCCAGCTCGCGCACCGCGTCCGGGGTCCCGTCGGAGGAGTCGTTGTCGACGACGATCAGCTGGTCGCCGTGATCGAGCTGCGCGGCGAGCGCCGGCAGGGCTCCGCGCACCTGCTCGCGGTGGTTGTGCGTGACGATGACGACTGAGAGGCGGCTCAAGGCCGGGCGATGATACGAGCGGGGTGCGACGTGCCGCATCTCCTTGACGAGTCGCGGCAGTCGGGTATCAACGGCACCCTGGCGGAGGCCCCGGGACGTCCGTGGTCGAGTTGCGTTGCATATGGCATCGGAACTCCACCAGCGGCGCGGCGGCGGTGCAGCACGTGTGTTTGCCGGCCCGCCGTGGGTTCCGGATCAGCCCCCTGGCCCGGGGCCTCAGGCAAGCGCCTCGAGAAGCTGCGCCGTGTCGCCAAAGCTCTCCGCGTCGGCGATCTTGCCGTCGCGGAGCTGGTAGATCCAGATCGTCCTGCCCTCGATCGTGGCGCCCGCCTTCGTGCGTCCCTTGGTCTTGGCGAGAACGACGACGTGGTTGTCGTCGGCGCCGAGGACCTTCTGGGGAGTGGCGCTGAACTGGTCCCAGCTGTCGCCCAGCTTGGTCAGGAAGTCCCGGAAGCCATCCGGCCCCGCGTAGGTTCCGCCCCAGGGAAGCGACTCGGGGAGCCTCGTCTCCGCCGACGGGGCGATCGCCTCGAGCACCGCATCGATGTCACCGCGGCCGAACGCGTCCCACGCGCCCTGGACCACGTCCACGTTGTCCTGCGCCATGCCGCTACTTCCTCCTCGTTCTACGTTCCGACACCCTCACCCTATGCGCGAACGCGATCACGGTCAACCACGGCGCTCCTAGAATGCGGGCGACGCCGGAGTAGCTCAGTTGGCCAGAGCACCGCTCTCGTAAAGCGGGGGTCACGGGTTCGAATCCCGTCTCCGGCTCTTCCCGGCTGCCTCCTTAGAGCGCCTTTCACAATGACGGTGTGCCCGGGGCGGTCCAGAACCGAGCTGGGCGCCGCACGGGGACGAAGCCAATAGCTGTGCCTATTGGCGAGGAGCCGGGTGGCGATCCAGCGACGGTGCTGGGCCGCATCCGGGTGCAGCGTTTCATTGTGTAAGTCGCTCTTAGCCCGCGCCGCCTATCCCTGCTCCTCGGCCAACCGGTAGCCGACGCCGCGAACGGTGAGGACGAGCTTCGGGTCCTGGGGGTCGCGCTCGATCTTCTGGCGCAGGTTGGAGATGTGGACGTCGCAGGCGCGCACGTCGCCCGAGAACTCCGACTGCCACAGCTCCTCCATGATCTCGAGGCGGCTGAATACCTGACCGGGACGCTCCGCGAGCAAGCGCAGGACCTGAAACTCCGATCGCGTCAGGTTCACGGGCTCGCCCCGGATCGTCACCAGATGGCGGGCGAGGTCGATCCTCACCGCGCCGGCCTCGATCGTCTTGCCCTCCCGCCCCGAGGAGCTCCGGTCGAGCTCGCGGCGGCGCAATTGGGCGCGCACCCTGCCCAGCAGCTCCCGCACCGAGAACGGCTTCGTCACATAGTCGTCGGCGCCGACCTCGAGGCCGACGACCTTGTCGACCTCGGCGTCCTTGGCCGTCAGCAGGATGATCGGCACCGGGCTGCGGGCGCGGACGTCGCGGCAGATATCCAGGCCGCTGCGGCCGGGCATCATGATGTCGAGGATCAGCAGGTCGAAGCTCGGCTCGTCGTCCCCGAGCTTGCGATCCGCGTCGTGCCCGTCCTCGGCCAGGGTGACGTCGAAGCCCTCCTGCACGAGCGCATAGCCGACCGCGTCCCGCACCGAGGGCTCGTCGTCCGCGATCAGAATTCTGCCGTCGGTCATCGCAATCACGCCACCGGGGTTGCGGCCACCTCTGCGACCGGAAGGCGCACCCAGAAGGTGCTGCCCGTTCCTACTTTCGACTCCACCCCCATCTCCCCCTCCATTACATCCACCATCCGCTTCGCGATCGAGAGCCCGAGGCCGAAGCCCTCCTGCTCGAGGGAGCCCGAGCCTCGGTAGAAGCGCTCGAAGACCCGACCGACCTCCTCCGCGGCAATTCCGGTGCCGGTGTCTGAGACCTCGATCAACACCTTGCCGTCCCTGCCACGACGCGCGCGAAGCGTAACGACGCCGGGCGGGGGCGTGTTCTTGAACGCGTTCGTCAGCAGGCCGATGAGGACCTGGCGGAGGAGCACCGGATCGCCCTGAGCGGCAACGTCCGCCCCGACGTCGAGCTTGACATCGATCCCATCGGGGGGCGCCACGGCCTGGGCGGCCTCCTCGATCGTGATCCCCACATCGAGCGCCTCCGTGGTCTCCTTCCCGACAGCCTCCATCCGGGCCAGGGTCAGCAGGGAGTCGGTGAGGCGAGTAACCCGCTCGACGTCCTCCGAGAGCCGGGCAAGGAAGTGATCGCGCGCGTTCGGATCGTCCTTGGCGCCGGCGCGCAGGACCTCGATCGCACCCGAGATGCCGGCGATCGGGTTGCGCAGCTCGTGGGCGGCGTTGGACACGAACTCGCGCTCCGCGAGCTCGCGGCGGAGCCCGGCGGTGCGATCGCGCACCACCGCCAGCACGGCGTCCTCGGCCGGCAGATCCCGAATCCCGAACGCGTAGACCCGATCGCCGAGCTGCAGGCCGTCGTGCTCGGCGGCGCCGCGCTCGGCGGCGCGGCGCAGCCAGGGGACGAGCGCCGCGATCGCCTTTCCATCCCGCCCGATCAGGGGCTCGGCGGCCCGATTCGAGAACCGCACCTCCGCCTGACGGCCGACGACCATGACCGCGTCGTCGAGTGCGTCGAAGATCGCCGATAGACGGTCGCGCTCCGACGACAGCGCCCCGAAGGTCTCGCGCAGCGCAATCCGCATCGTCTCCAGAGCCATACCGAGCTCGGTGATCTCGTCCCGCCCGCCGGTCCCCTCGAGGGGCTCGTCGAGCCTTCCCTCGGTGATCCGAGCCGCGCTGCCGGCCAGCCGCTTGACTCGCGTGGTGATCGCCGTAGCGATCAGAAAGCCGATCACCACGGCGATCGCGACCGCGATTGCGGCCGCGGCCAGGCGATCGCCGCGAAGCGCGTCGATGGTGCGTTCGATCTCCTCGGGCTGGTCGGCCCGGGCGAGCACGGCGCCCGAGAGGCGGCCGTTGCGGAAGAGCGGCACGGAGGCCACGCTGACGACGCCCGGCAGCTCATCGACGGTCCGCGAACCGCGCATGGCCGCCGCAATTCCCGCCCGCTGGCCCGGCACCTCGCCGAGCTCCACGCCTCGCGAGAGCCGCGGCGTGAGCAGGCGGCCGTGCGCATCGAACGCCCAGGCCGAGAATCCCTGATCCTTGACCAAGTCGATCTGGGCCGTGGCGTTGGCCTTCGGGTGGGCGCCGATCCGGTCGGCCAGCCGCGCCGTGCTTCCGAGCGTGATGTTGGCGGCCTGCTCGCCTGCCGCCTCGTCGCTGGATCCGGTGACCAACAGATACGAGAATCCCGCGGCGATCGAGGCCACGGCGGCGAAGCCGAGGGTGAGGTACAGACGGACGCCGAACGGCCGTCGTGACCGAGCGACTGTGGCTGGCTGGCCGATCGCGGCCATGACGGGAGTCTAAGCATCCCTTAACAGAGCTTCCAGGCGGAACACGAGGGCCTCGAGTGCGAGCTCTTCACCAACGTTGACGCGCAGCCGCCTGCGGGTCTCCATCACGAGCTCGGCGCCCGCGCGCGCGCGGCGCGAGTCGAGGCCGCCGGCCGCGCGGGCCGAAGCGGTGCGGAGCCCCTCGAGGCGATCGCAGTTCAGGACCAGCCTCTCGGCGCCCTCGGCGACCGTCGCCAGGTCCCGCAGCCAGGCGGCGATCAGGGCCAAGCCGAGGTCGAGCGCCTCGGTTCGGGCACGGCGGGCGGCGCGCCTGGTGGCCTCCTCCGTCTCGCGGGATCGGCGCCGAGCCCCGCGGCTCTCGCCCTCGCCGCCCTCGGCAGCCAAGGCCGTAACGCGCGCTCGCGCCGCCTCGGCTCCCTGCTCGCTCGCCGCCTCCGCGGCGCTGAGCAGGCCACGCCAGGGGGCATCGGCGAGCTCGCCCGAGAGCGCCGCCGCGACGCACGCCTGCGCACCCCGGCGGAGCTCCCGGCCTTGCTCGCCGAGGAGGAACGCCGCCCGGTCGGTGTCGCCGCCGGCCAGGCGGGCCGCGGCCCGGCGCTCCTCGTCTCCCTCGCCCAGCCCGAGCTCCGAGAGGTGCAGCTCGACGGCCTTGTCGGTGAGCGGCGCGAAGCGCACCGCCTGGCAGCGCGAGCGGACCGTCTCCAGCAGCGCGGCGGGCTCGGAAGTGATCAGGACCAGGTGGACGAATGGCGGCGGTTCCTCGAGGGTCTTGAGCAGCGCGTTCTGGCTCTCGTCCGCCATCGCCGCCGCCGCTTCGATCACGAAGGCGCGGCGCGCCCCTTCGAACGGCCGATAGGCGGCGGCCACGATCACCCGCTCGCGCACCTCGTCCACCAGATGCTGGGTGCCCTGCGGCGCCAGCCAGACCAGGTCCGGGTGCGGCGAGGGATCGGCCAGCGCGCGCCGGCGCACGTCGTCGGGCTCGGGAGCTCCGGTGGCCAGCAGCTCCGCGGCGAAGGCCCGCGCCGTGGCCCGCTTGCCCGACCCTGGCGGGCCGGCGAACAGGTACGCATGGGCCGGCGCGACGAGCGCCGCAGCGAGCGCCGCCCGCGCTCCCGGCTGGTGCTCGGTGGCGTCCCGAAGCGCCTGCGGAACGTCAGCCGTCGCGAGCGGCAACTCGTCCCACCGCCTCCATGACCCGGGCGTGCACTTCGGCCACGCCACCCTCTGCTTCGACTACCGCGATCCGCTCAGGGTGACGGGAGGCCAGGTCGTCATAGGCGGCCGCGACCAGGCGCTGGAACTCGATTCCCTGTCGCTCGAAGCGATCGATGCCGTCGGCGCCACCCTCCGCCAAGCGCTGCTGGCCGCGGGACTCGGCGCCCTCGGGATCGATCCTCAAGAGCACCGTGATGTCGGGCAGGGAGCCGGCGATCGCGATCTCGTTCAAGCGCTCCACCAGGTCTCGGCCGAGGCCCCGGGCGGCGCCCTGGTAGGCGACGGTCGAGTCCACGAACCGATCGCTGACCACGTCCCGTCCCTGATCGAGCGCCGGTCGCACCAGCCGCGCGCAGAGCTCCGCCCGCGCCGCGCAGAACAGCAGCAGCTCGGCGCGCGGGTCGAGGTCGGTGGCCGGGTCCTTGAGCAGAGCGCGGATCCGCTCGCCCGCATCGGTCCCACCCGGCTCGCGGAGCAGCAGCGTCTCGGGGCCGAGCGCCTCGGTGAGCAGCGCGGCCTGTGTGGTCTTCCCCGAGCGGTCGATCCCCTCGAGCGTGACGAACACCGAAATACCGCGCTACTTCTTCGTGCGGGTGCCGGCGCGCTTGGTGCGGGCGGTGCCGGGCGAGGGGGGCTTGCGGCGGGCACGACGGCGGCCGTTGCCGCGGGGCCCCGAGCTGGGCGCCTCGGCCTTGGCCTCGGCGTCGGCGTCGGCCCCGTTGTCGGCGGCCTTCGCCTTCTCCCTCGCCTCGCGCGCGCGCTCGCGCTCCGCACGCTTCTGCCGCATCTCGACCATCGAGGGACAGTCGTCGTTCAGGCACAGCTTCCAGGGGCGGCCGCGGAAGCCCTTCACGGTGAGGCGCGGCATCTCGCCGCAAATCGAGCAGCGCTCCTCGAGTCGCCAGAGGTCATAGCCGCGGCCCGGGAGCGGGCCGGACACCTGGCAGGAATCGGGCGACTCGGGATTGTCGCGGTTCCAGCCCTCGCAGCCGTACATCCGCTTCCCGCCCTTCAGCTGGATGATCCGCAGGCGATTCGGCGAGCCGTCCTCGTGCTTTCGCCCCGCCTCCTCGCAGACCTTGCACGGGCCGAGGAACTTGTCCTCGTCCATGCCCGCCCAGATCTGCTTCGCGAGGTCCTCGTGGCGCTCCTGGAGGTCGGAGGTGGTGGAGTGGAGCATCTCGCGGCTGATTCGAAGCACCTCGTCCCTGGAGGTCTTGCCCGCGGCGATCTGGTCCATGTCCTGCTCGAGCTCGGCGGTCATCTCGGGGGTCGCCATCCGGGGCACGTACTCGTGGAACGCCTTGTACATGGCGATGCCGGTCTCGGAGGGCTCCGGGGGATTACCGAACACGTAGCCGCGGTCGTAGAGCTTCTGGATGATGTCCGCGCGGGTGGCCTTGGTGCCCAGGCCCCGCTCCTCCATCATCTCGACCAGCTTGCCCTGGCTGATCCGCGCCGGCGGCTGGGTCTCCTTGTCGACCAGCCACGGCTCGCCGTCGAGCGCCAGCTCCTGGCCCTCTTCGAGCTTCGGGATCTCGTCGTCGCTCGAGCGTGCGTAGATGTAGATCCCGGCGTATCCGGGGTCGACCACGACCGACCCCCGGACGAAGTAGCTCTCCGCGCCGGCCTTGATGTCGGCGCGGGTGGACTCGGTGATCATCGGCGGGGAGAAGGTGGCGAGGAAACGCCGGACCACGAGCTCGTACACGCGGCGCTTGGACCCGTCGAGCGCGTTCGCGTAGACGGCCTGCGTCGGGTAGATCGGCGGGTGGTCGGTGGTCTCCTTCTTGCCGCGGGTCGGGGCGAGGTCCGTGTCGAGCAGCGGCGCCGCGGCGTCGAAATCCGGGATTCGTACCAGCGAGGAGACCAGCTCGCGGGTGTTCAGCGAGCGCGGATAGACCGTGTTGTCGGTACGCGGGTAGGAGATGAAGCCGTCCATGTAGAGGTCCTCGGCGATGCGCATTGCCGCCGACGGCGTGATCCCCAGGCGGCTCGACGCATCGGTCGTGAACGCGGTGGTGTTGTAGGGCGTCGGCGGACGACGCGAGTTGCGCTTCGAGCTGACCCCCTTGACGACCCCCGGCGACTTGGTGCCGGCGAGCGCCGCCTCGGCCTCGGCCTTCTCCCAGAACCTGTCGGTGGCGTGATGGGCCTCGAACGCCCCGTCCGGGTGCTGGAAGCGCGCCAGGAGCTCCCAGTACGGCTTCGCGACATGGGCGCGCCGCTCGAGCTCACGCTCGACGATCAGCGCCAGGGTCGGGCTCTGCACCCGCCCGACCGAGAGGAAGTTGGAGCCGAAGCGCCGCGTGGCGAGCGAGACGGCGCGGGTCAGCGTCGCGCCCCAGATCAGGTCGATGTCCTGGCGCGCGGCGCCCGCGTACGCGAGGTCGTAGGCGAGGTCGTCGAGATCGCCGAAGGCGCGTTCGATCTCCTCTTTGGTGAGCGCCGAGTAGCGGGCCCGCTTGACCCGCGGCCGCGTCGCGATGCCGCCCTCGGTGATCGCGGGATTCGCCTCGACGATCTGCTCGAGGGCCTCGAGGCCGATCAGCTCGCCCTCGCGGTCGTAGTCCGTCGCGATCACGATCTCGTCCGCGTCCTTGGCCACCTTGCGGATCGCGCGCACAACGTTCTTGTCCGTCGGCTCCTTGATCAGGTCAGCGTCGATCAGCTCGTGGAGGTCGGTCTGCTGCCAGTTCGAGTAGCCGTCGGGGAACGCCGGGTTCATGACGTGGCCCTTGAGGCCGATCGTCATCTGCTCGCCATCCCCGTCGGACCAGGTGTAGAACGGAACCTTGTAGGCCTTGTCGGCCTTGGCCTGGCCGTCGCTGAGGATCTCGGCGATCTTCTTCGCTGAGTTGTTCTTCTCGGTGACTATGAGGCGCATCGGTGCCCCTATCGGATGAAAGCCCTCTACATATAAGAGCTACGGCGAAGCACCATGCCTCGCCGATCGGACGCGAGGGTAGCAGGGGGCCAAAACGGCTCCGGAACGGCGGCTGGGCAGCAGGCGGCGTTCAGCACCGGCCTTCGGAGCGTGAACGCGGCGGCCCTCTACCCTGTTCTCGATGCCCGCCCAGGCCTACGCCGGTAAGGAATGCGTCTGCCAGCTCCGCAAGGGGATCTGCGACCAGTCGTGCGTGCGCGACATGCTCGAGACGCCGCTCTACATCGCCTGCCTGCGGCTGTCGGGACGCCGGTGCCTGGTGGTCGGAGGCGGCGAGGTCGGGCTCGAGAAGGTGGAGGGTCTGCTCGCCTGCGACGGCGAGGTGACGCTGGTCGCCCCGGCGGCCATTCCCGAGCTCGAGGCCTACGCGCGCGAGGGCTCGATCCGCTGGGAGCGGCGCGAGTTCCGCGACTCGGACCTCGACGGGAAGTTCGTGGCGATCGCGGCCACCGGCGCGACCGAGGTCAACATCTCCGTCTACGAGGGGGCGGAGCGTCGGGCGATGCTCTGCAACGTCGTCGACGTGCCGCCGCTATGCAACTTCATCCTGCCCGCGATCGTCCGCAGCGGCCCGCTGGCGATCGCGATCTCCACCTCCGGCGCCTCTCCCGCCCTCGCCAAGCGGCTGAAGCGCGAGATCGCCCAGGCGTACGGCGAGCCCTACGCGCGCCTCGCGGTGATCCTCAACCAGGCCCGGGGTTGGGCGAAGGCCACGCTTCCCACCTACCAGGACCGCAAGGAGTTCTTCGAGGGGATCGTGAACGGCGAGCCGGACCCGGTGGAGCTGGTCCGAGAGGGGCGCGAGGACGAGCTGCGGGCGCTGATCGAGGCCGCGAAGGAGAGCCACGCCGCGACGGCGCAACGGGGTTAGCTAAGGGACCGACCGCCCCCAGGCAAGCCCCCGCCGAGCCGGCGCCCGACGCTCGCGGGCAAGGCACTGTCCTGGATTGCCCTCGCTATGCGATGCCTGGGCAGGACGGCTGCCCTTATTGCCCATCTGAAGCACCAACCGTCTAGGACGCTCAGCCCGCGGGCAGCGCGTAGATCGCCACGGCCGCGAAGTGGGCCGCGGCGGCGACGATCACGAGCAGGTGGAAGATCTCGTGATAGCCGAAGACCGCCGGGTTCGGGTCCGGCCGCTGGCGCGCGTAGATCACGGCGCCCGCGGTGTAGAAGACGCCCCCGACGGCGATCAGGGCGCCTGCGCCCGGTCCCGCGTTGCCGACGATCCCGGGGAAGCCGAGGGCGCCGATCCAACCGACCCCGACATAGACGAGCGCCGTGACCCACTTCGGGGCCTCGACCCAGACCAGCTCGACGACGATCCCCGCCGCGGCGCCGGCCCAGACTGCGATCAAGAGCGCCTTCGCCAGGGTCCCGTGGAGGACGAGCACAGCGAACGGGGTCGTGGTGCCCGCGATCAGCAGGAAGATCATCGAGTGGTCGAGCCGCCGCATCCAGCGGCGGATCTCCGGGCGGCGCCAGTCGATCCGGTGATAGAGGGCGCTCACCCCGAGCAACGCCGACAGCGACGCGGCGTAGATCGCGACCGCGGCGGTCGCCCGCGGGGTCGGCGCCGCGACCACGAGCGCCGCGCCAGCGACCAGCGAGACGAAGAACGCCCACTCGTGTGAGACGCCGCGAAGGCGCGGCTTCTGGCGGGCGATGAACTCGTCGGCGGCGGTCCTTGCGTCGGCGACCCGCCCCGAGGCGGCGGTCTTAGCGTCGGCGACCCGCCCCGAGGCGGCGGTCTTTCCGTCGGCGACCCGCTCCGAGGCCACGGCCGCAGCATCGACCATCCGCTCTGAGGCCGCCGCACGGGCATCGGCGACCCGCTCCTTTGCGCGCTCCCGTCTGGTCATCGAAGCGCGAGCCTAGCGAACCGAGCACCGACGACGATGCACATCTCACACTTACGCATGGAGACGCTACATCTGGTGTTCAGGCCCTGAGGGAGAGCCCCATGGCTAGTAGAATGCTTGGGATGGTTTGCGCCAGTTGCCAGTCGCCGACGCGAGTGCTCGAGAGCCGCCGCGCCCCCGACGGCGGCACCGTGCGCCGGCGGCGCGAGTGTTCGCGGTGCGGCCATCGGTTCACGACCTTCGAGCGCCGCGAGCCGGAGCCCCTCCATGTGATCAAGCGCGACGGCGAACGCCAGCGCTTCGATCGAACGAAGCTCCGCGCCGCGCTCCTCAACGCGGCCCACAAGCGGCCCGTGATCGCGTCCGACATCGAGGCGATCGTCGATCGAATCGAGATCGCGGTCGACGACGGAGGTGGGGAGCTCTCCTCCGAACGCATCGGCCGGCTCTGCCTCGCGGAGCTCCGCGAGCTCGACTGGGGCGCCTATCTCCAGTTCGCTGGAACGCTGCCGTCCGCATCGGATCCCGAGGCATCCGGAGCCGCCCCGGTCGCCGCCGGTTCCATCCGGTCCACGCGCGAGGATTCGGAGTTCCCCCCGAATGCCGCTTGAAGGAGAGGACTTGATGACTAAAATCGCTGCAAAGGAAGCACCAACCCGCGAGGTGGGACTGGCGGTGGAGCGCCACTTCACGAGGCCCGGCATCCACCCCTTCGACGAGGTCGAGTGGGAGATCCGCGACGCGGTGATCGGCGATCCGGAGAACCCCGCGTTCGAGCAGCGCGAGGTCGAGTTCCCGAAGAGTTGGTCCCAGAACGCGACCAACATCGTCACCCAGAAGTACTTCCGCGGCAAGCCCGGCTCCCCGGATCGCGAGGGCTCGGTGAAGCAGATGATCTCCCGGGTCACCGGGACGATCGCCACATGGGGGCGCGATGGCGGCTACTTCGCAACCGACGAGGACGCGGACGCCTTCGAGGCCGAGCTGACCCACATCCTGCTCCACCAGAACGCGGCCTTCAACAGCCCGGTGTGGTTCAACGTGGGGTGGCGCGAGGACGGGGACCAACAGTGCTCGGCCTGCTTCATCCTCTCGGTCCAGGACACGATGGAGTCGATCCTCGACTGGAACACCCAGGAGGGGATCATCTTCAAGGGCGGCTCGGGATCCGGGATCAACCTCTCGAAGATCCGCGGCTCGATGGAACCGCTCGCCAAGGGCGGGATCGCCTCCGGCCCGGTCAGCTTCATGCGCGGCGCCGACTCTTGGGCGGGCGCAATCAAGAGCGGCGGTGGGACCCGCAGGGCAGCGAAGATGGTGGTCCTCGATGTAGACCACCCGGATATCGAGGATTTCATTTGGTGCAAGGCGCGCGAGGAAGAGAAGGCCGCAGCCCTGAAGGCGGCCGGCTTCGACATGCGGCTGGATTCCGAGGCGTTTGCCTCGGTCCAGTACCAGAACGCCAACAACTCGGTGCGCGTGAGCGATGAGTTCATGAAGGCGGTCGAGGAGGACGGTGACTGGGAGCTCACCGCGCGCGTGGACGGCCGCACCATCAAGACGGTCAAGGCGCGCGAGCTCATGCGTCAGATCGCCGACGCGGCCTGGCGCTGCGCCGATCCCGGCGTCCAGTACGACACGACGATCAACCGCTGGCACACCTGCCCCGAGTCGGGGCGGATCAACGCCTCGAACCCCTGCTGCTTCGTCGGCGAGACGCTGGTGAGCACGGACGAGGGGTTGCTCAAGATCACCGAGCTCTACCGCCGCTTCAGCGAGGGTGACTCTCTTCCCAGCGCTGACTGCTTCGACCCGGGAACGGGGGAGCCGAAACAGTCGCCGATCAATCGCGTGTGGATCGCCGGTCAGGCGAGTTCGCTTAGCGTCGTCCGCACAGTTGGTGGTCACGAGCTCCGGTGCACGCCCGAGCATCGTTTCCTGACGGAGGCCGGGACGTGGATCGAGGCACGCGAGCTTCGCTCGGGTGACTCGCTACAGGCGATCGGTCTTGTCGACGTCGACTCAGGTGCACTTGTGGAGCGGATCGCCGTGGCCACAACGGATGCCGTGGCGGAAATCGAGATCATCGACGCAGATGTCCAGGTCTTCGACCTCGAAGTTGAAGGGGCTCACAACTTCGTCGTGAGCCACAGCGATGCGGCCCCAGGGATCGTCGTTCACAACAGTGAGTACATGCACGTCGACGACTCGGCCTGCAATCTGGCGTCGCTGAACCTGATGAAGTTCCGCCGTGAGGACGGCACGTTCGACACAGAGGGCTTTGAGCACGCCGTCGATGTCGTCTTCCTCGCCCAGGAGATCATCGTCGGGCCGTCGAGCTACCCGACCGACAAGATCGGCCGCAACGCCCGCGCGTTCCGCCAGATCGGGCTCGGGTACGCCAACCTCGGCGCCTACCTGATGGCCGATGGGATGCCCTACGACTCCCACGAAGGGCGCAACGTGGCGGCGGCGATCACGGGGCTGATGACCGGACGGGCGTATCGCAAGTCCGCTGAGATCGCCGCCGCGATCGGCGCGTACGACGAGTACGCGAAGAACCGGGAGGCGCACAACCGGGTGATGCAGATGCACCGGGACGCTGCCTACGAGATCGATCCCGCAGGGCTCAAGGGCGACCTGCTCGAGGCCGCTCGCGAGACCTGGGACGAGGCGGTCGCGCTCGGTGAGAAGCACGGCTATCGGAACGCGCAGGCGACCGTGCTCGCACCCACCGGCACGATCAGCTTCCTGATGGACTGCGACACGACCGGCATCGAGCCCGACTTCTCGCTGGTCAAGTTCAAGGAGCTGGTCGGCGGTGGGCAGATGACGATCGTCAATCGCACGGTGCCGATGGCACTGCGGACGCTCGGCTACTCCGAGTCCCAGATCGAGCAGATCGAGGCCCATGTCAACCAGAAGGGAACGATCATCGGCGCCCCCGAGCTGAATGACGAGCACCTGCCGGTGTTCGACGTGGCTGTCGGCGAGCGGGCGATCTCGCACACCGGTCACACCGAGATGATGTCGGCGGTCCAGCCGTTCATCTCGGGCGCACTCTCGAAGACCGTCAACCTGCCCGAGTCGGCGACGGTCGAGGACATCGCTGACGCCTACACGCAGGGCTGGAAGCTGGGACTGAAGGCTCTGGCGATCTATCGGGACGGCTCGAAGACCGCCCAGGCGCTGCGAACGGACGCTGGCGAGAAGAAGGACACGCCGACCGAAACCGCGCCACAGCCCGGGCCCGGGCCGAACGTCCAGCAGCCGGTGCGCCGCCGGATGCCCCGCGAGCGGGAGTCGATCACCCACAAGTTCTCGATCGCCGGCCACGAGGGCTACGTCACGGCGGGGAAATACGAGGACGGCTCGGTGGGCGAGATCTTCCTCACCGACATCGGTAAGGAGGGGTCGACCCTGCGCGGGATGATGAACGCGTTCGCCACCGCGATCTCGATCGGCCTCCAGTACGGGGTGCCGCTCGAGGTCTTCGTGCGCAAGTTCAGCTACATGCGCTTCGACCCCGAGGGGATCACCAACAACCCGGAGATCCCGTTTGCGAAGTCGATGCCCGACTACCTGATGCGCTGGCTGGGGAGCCGCTTCATCGACGACCCCGACGTGCTCGAGGACCTCGGCATCCTCACCGCCGAGATCCGTGCCCGCCGCGAGGCCCAGCAGAGCCTGCTGCTCGACGACGCCCCCGCGAGAGAGGGGAACGGCGCCGGCGAGGGGAATGGCTCGAACGGCTCCCACGAGAGCACCGACCACTCCTCGGACTCCCTGCCGGCCGCCTCGGCGCTCACCGACACTCCGCCCGTGGTCCCGGCCCAGATGCAGGGCCGCGAGCTGGGCCCCGCCTGCGAGCAGTGCGGCGGCATGATGCAGCGCACCGGCTCCTGCTACACCTGCTCGAGCTGCGGGAACAACACCGGCTGCGGGTAGCTAGCAGCAGCTGTAGCGTCGTAGAAGGGTTCCACCAGCCCGAGCGCGGGGCCTGCGGTAACTCTACCGACGGGTGATTGGCGTACGGGGCGGCTTGGGCGGCGAAGGATGCCCATTGGGCGGCCCCGCGGGCCGCGTTCGTAGTAAGCCGCCCGCTGCCCGCTCGAGCCGAGGCCCAGGGGGGTCAACAGCACCAATTCCCTTGGAGGCCGCGGGTATCTTCGAGGTTCCCGGCGCAAACTCTGATTTTCCAGTAGCGGTCGATGCTTGCACTCCGTGGCCGCTGCCCGCCGCCGGCTTGGCGGGGAGCTTGACAGGCGGCGCGGGCTTGACATGCGGCCTGCCGGTTGTAGCCCGCCTATGCCTCGAGCCGTTGCTGGCTCTCGAGCCCGCGGCGCCGGCAGTGTCCGTCGCCGCCCTCGGTCCAGCCGGTGGGCTCGTGGCCGAGGACCCGATTCCACCCGTCGCTCCCGCGGTGGCTGAGACCCCTGCCCTGCCTGCCCCCGGCGTCGCATGCTGGCCATCAAGATTCCTCTCGGTGACGCCCACAGCTCCAGCCGTGACGAGGGCGGCAGTCGCGACGCCGACGGCTGCCTTGGCGCCCAGGGCGCCTCCAATCCCGGTGGCGGCGGTGTTCGCCGCGCTGACCACGCCACCGATCGTGATGCCGGAGCTTCCCGCTGCAGCGACTCCGCCGGTCGTGCCAGCGACTCCGCCGGCCGTGCCCGCCGCGCTACCGGCCGAGCCGACCGTGCCGGCGGTGCCGGCTGCACCGCCGGCCCCCGAGCTGCCGCCGAGCTTGGCGGGGATCAGCTTCCGCAGCAGCGCCAGCAGCCCGAACGGCGCCAGGGCCCAGCGCGCCTTGGTGCTCGAGCGAAGCTCGCTGCGGTAGCGGCTGCAGGACGGGCAATCGCGGACATGGCGGCGGGCCGAGCCCGCCAGCTTGCACAGTCCCTCGGCCGCCCCGGCCAGCTCGAGCCGGACCTCGTCGCAGGTCAGGATGCGCGCTTCGCTCGACTCGGCCAGCGACATCCGGGCCCGAACCAGCAGAGACTTCACGGAGGGAAGGGTGGTGCCCATCGCCTGGGCGATGTCCGTGTAGGAGAGATCGTCGACCTGGCGTAGGACGAGCGCCGTGCGCTGGGTCTCGGGCAGCTCGGTAACGTCGGAGACGATTTCCCGCAGCTGCTCGCGCCGCTGTACCTGCTCCAGGGTGGAGGTGCCGTTCTCGTGCGGGTGGACGTCCATCGAGTCGACGCCTTCTGCGGTGGGCCGGCGCAGGTGATTGAGGGAGCGATTGCGGGCGATCCGGTACAGCCACGGCCGGGCGTTGATCGCCCGGTCATCGGCGAGGATCGCGGCGTGCGCCGCCGCGAACACCTCCTGGAGGACGTCCTCGGCGTCCTGCGGAGAGCCGACCAGGTGCCGGCAGAACGCCAGCAGCCGCGACTGGTAGCGGTTGAAGAGAACCTCGAAGGCGCGGTCGTGGCCCCCGCGGATCAGGGACACCAACCGCTCGTCAGGCTGCAAGCGAAGCAGCGGCGTTCGCCGTGCGAGAACGCCGGTGGGACTGGCGGTTGTTGGAAGGGAGGAGACCTCCATACGCGCTTTATCGGAAGAACACGCTAAGACCTAAATGTTCCGTATCAAGCTTGAGAAAACTACACCTCGCCGCGCCCAGTCGCAACCCCGAGGCGTGCTGCACCGCCGCGCCCGGACGCAAGCCCTTGCGGGGAGCCCTTCCTCGCCGCTGCGCTCGGCGCGATCGCGTCGGCTAGCCCGGCTTTCGCGCCTCGTACAGCGTCTGGCTCGGTATCCGACGGATCCTGACCCGCCGCGGCTTCTCGAAGCCCGCCTCCGCGAGCCAGACGGCCAGCTCGTCTGGGCTGTAGGTGGCGGCAGCCGAGGTGAGGTAGAAGAACAGCCCGAGGAACGCCGAGGCGTCCGCGTGCGCGCCCTCCTTGGGCGTGAAGAGGTCTAGCACGGCGAACCTCCCGCCCGGCTTGAGCGCGTCGTGGATCCGGCGGAACAGCGTGACGTTCTGCTCGGGGCTCAGGTGATGGATCAGGTTGAAGCAGAGCGCGCCGTCGTAGGGACCGCCGAGGTCGACCTCGAACGCGTCGCCCTCGCGGTGCTCAACGCGGTCGGACATGCCGTGCTCGGCAACGATCTGCCGGCCGACCGCCGCGCTGCCGGGAAGGTCGACGACGGTGGCCTGGAGCCCCGGATGCCGACGGCAGAGCTCCGCCGAGAACCAGCCGTGGGCGCCCGCCACGTCGAGCAATGCGGTCGGCTCGTCAGGCAGCCTCAGTGCTTTTGCCACTTCGGGCGCGGACAGCCGGGCGAGCTCGAACTGCCCGCGGATGTAGGTCTGCCAGCCGGGATCCTCGGGCGGCGTGTCATGCAGCTCGAAGCTCCTGCCCGTCCGGACGACGTCCTCGAGCTGCGACCACCATTCCCAGTACTGGAAGCAGTCCTGGATGAAGTTGCCGACGTACGTGTCGGATGCGGGATCCAGCCAGCGCCGCGCGTTCTTCGTCAGTTCGTAGCGGCTCCCGTCGCGCTCCACGTGCCCGAGCGCGTAGAGCGAGTCGAGCAGCAGACGGGTGCCCGCCGGCGTCAGCTCCAGCTCGCGCGCGAGCTCGTCCGCGCCAGCAGGCCCCTTCGCCAGCCGTTCGAAGATCCCGAGCCGCACGCCGGCCATGATCGAGCGCGCCATCGGCATCCCGAACATCGCCTCGCCGACCGGCCTCGGGGCGAGGTTGAACCGCAGGGCGAACCACTCGGTGGGGTTCTCGGGCCGCAGGTCGGGGCGCACGGCGCGGGATGATGCCACGCAACGGTTAAGGGCGGCCCCGGCGCAGGGTTTCGCTTCCTGCCAACCCCGAACAGGGACGGGACGATGAGTTTCGCCGCACTCGGCGGTCTTTGCTAGTGGGCCACGAGGCTGTTGTCAACGCCGCGCCCGAGCGCGCCACGGCTCGGTGGTGTCCCGCAACACTTACGCGTGCACCAGCTATGGAGGTCCAGGCATGAGGGAACTGATCGTCACTGAGAACGTCACGCTCGACGGCGTCATCGAGGCGACGGAAGGCTGGTTCAACCCGGCCGGCGACGCCGCCGAGATCGATCAGTCAGACGTTGAGGCGGCTCTTCGCGAGCAGCGCGAGGCCGCCGATACGCTGCTGCTCGGGCGGGTGACGTTCGAGCAGATGCGCGGGTACTGGCCGCTGCAGACAGACGACACGACGGGCATCACCGACTACCTCAACAACGTGTCGAAGTACGTCGTCTCCAGCACGCTGCAGGACCCGCAATGGGAGCACACCACCGTGCTGCAGGGCGCCCTTGTCGACGAGATTCAGGCGCTGAAGTCCAAGCCGGGCAGGGACATCGTGACCACTGGCAGCATGAGGGTCGTGCACGACCTCATCGCGGCCGGACTGGTCGACGAGTTCCGCTTGTTCATATACCCAGTCGTGCTCGGGCGCGGCGGGCGGCTGTTCGCGGACGCGACTGAGGTCCCGAGGCTGCGTCTGGTGGAGGCCCAGCCGTTTCGCTCCGGCATCGTCCTCCTGCGCTACCGGACCGCCTAACGCCTTCGCCTACTCGTTGGGTGGCTCCACGGGTGGCGTGGGTCGTGGCGTCGAAGAGACATGACGCAGCCGGTCGAAGTCGTCCGTGCGCCTCAGCGCGACCGCGGGGCTCGGGCACGAGCACGCCGCAACCGGGTCCTGCGGCTGACTGACCAGAGCCGGTCGGCGCCGGCCCACGCCGCGAAGCACAATCCGCCGACGGTGCCCGTCACGGTCATGAGAACCCCGGCGGCCGCTGCCGCCGCCACCCCGTCGCTGCCGAGGATGAGGACCGCCGCCGCAGCGCCGGCGCCGGGACCGACCGGAAGCTGAGCCAGCGTCACCACCGCGATCAGCACCGCGGTCGCATCGAACAACGACGCATCGACGCCGACCGCATGCAGCAGCAGCCAGTTGCGGAAGATCTGCGCGAATACGGCCACCAGCATGAAGCCGATCACGCGGCTTCCGCCGCCCAGGCGGCGGAGGACCGCGAGGCCCCTCCACAGCTCGCGGCCCTTCCGGAGGGCGAGCTGCCGCAGGCCGGCGCTGGCCGTCCCGATCACCGCAAGGCCGATGAGCGGCAGCCACCAGGGCAGGCCGAGCGGCTCGACCAGGGTGAACGACGCCAGCGCGGCCAGCATCGCCTCGACGGCGAGGATCGGAAACTCCGCGGCGATCAAGGTCGGCACCTGCGGACTGACGGTGGGTGACGAGCGCCGCAGCGCGGCGATCCGCGCGGCGACCCCCAGCTGCGTATTGAGCACGCTGCCCAAGACCTGCATGCTCGACGCGCGATAGAGGACGCGGCGGTCGACCGTCCCGCCCGCCGCCCGGATGGACAGATGCCACGCCTCTGTGCGCGCGAGCAGCGCGACGATCTGCAACAGCACGGTCACGGCGAGCACCGACGCCGCGGCGCCGGAGAGCGCGGCCGCGAACTCATGGCGCCGCCCGGCGAGCAGGAACGCGAGGGCCGTCGCGGTCGCCAGCGACCCCACGACCGCGATCAGCGTGCGTCGGCGGCGACCGAAGTCCCGGAGGCGGGTAGTCAGTTCGGTCAGCCGACGCGCGCCGCGCGGCCGCGGCGACGGGTCGCCGATCGGTTCGCTATCCGCGTCCGTCACCGCCGCTTCCGTTTAGCGGATTGAGGGAGCCCATCGAGACGACGCTGCAGAGCAGCAGGTCGATCGCCGATGCTGCCGGGAGATGCAAGGGTTTACTTCGTGAACGGTATTCGAGTTCCGGCCTTCGCTTTGGTACTCGCCAGGGGACGCTCTCCGGCATGATCGTCGGACTCGCCCTCGCCGTGGCCTGCGCGGTCGGCACGAGCGTCGCCTTTCTGCTCAAGCATCGCGGCGCGGTCCTCGCCCCGCCCGTGCGGGTCCGACACCCGCTGCGAAGCGCGGCCGATCTCTTCCGCTCCAGGTGGTTCACGGTCGGCTACATAGTGGCGTTCGGCGCCTGGGCTCTTCACGTCGGCGCGCTCGCCCTGGCGCCATTGTCGATCGTGCAGGCCGTGCTCTCGGGCGGGCTGGTTTTCCTCGCCGTCTTCGCCGAGCGCTTCTTCGGCTTCCGGCTCGGACGCCGCCAGTGGGCCGGCGTGATCGTCACGGCGGCGGGGCTTGCGGTCATCGGGCTGACCTCGGGGCCGGACGACGGCGATCCGCCCGGCTACGCCCTGGCTGCCTTGATCTCGATCGAGTGCGGCGTCCTTGTCGTCTGCGCCGCGGTCGCCGCGATCTCGACCCACCACCGCATCCCGGGTCCGGCGCAGGGTCTGCTCCTCGGCGCTACCGCCGGGGCGCTGTTCGGCGTCTCCGACATCGCCCTCAAGTACCTGGCAGACGCCGTTGCAGACGGGGTGCTCGAGTTGATCAGCCCCTGGAGCGGGGCGGCCCTGGTCGCCTCGGTGGGTGCCTTCTATGCCTCGGCCCGCGGACTGCAACTGGGCCCGGGCGTCGAGGTGATCGCCCTCACCTCGGTGGCGGCCAACCTCACCGCGATCGTCGGCGGCATTCTGGTCTTCCGTGACCCGGTCGGCACGGGGGCGCTGGAGATCAGCGGGCGGATGCTCGCGTTCTCTCTCGTCGTCGCAGGGGCGGCTCTGATCCCGGCCCCGGTCCGCGCCACCGACGCAGCGTCCGATGCCTCCGCTCGAGCCGGCGACCGCCTGCCTCCGACTATCCCTGCGCCGTGATGACCCGCAGTGCCCGTTCGGGGTCGCCATAGATCTCAAACCGCACCGCCTTACCGTTCCGGAATTCCCAGAGATGGGCCCCCCGGGCCTCGACCTCGACGCCGCTTCCCCTCCCTCGCCCCCAGAGCTGCACGATGACAACGAGCTTGTCGCCCGAGGCGGCGAAGTCCACAGGCTCGATGCGGAAGCTCTCCCACGCCTCCTCGAATTGCTCCTGCTGGCGCATAACTCCTTCGTGGCCCTGGTAAACGCGGCGCTCGGGGACTTCCGTACCCTCGCTCCATTCGATCTCGGGGTCCATGCACTCCAGCCACGCGCCGACTCCGTCGCGGCTGACCAGCTCGTAGCCGCCGCGAAGCGCGTCGAGCGTGGCCTCGCGGTCCTCAGAGTCGAGCGCCTCGAAGAGCCGACGGAAGATCTGCGTGGCGCTCTCAGATGAATTGGGTAAACGCGGTCAGGCGACCCGGTTGGGGGGATCCTCGCCTTCAAGCACGGCGAGGACGTTCTCGGCCACCAGGCGAGCCATACCGTCCCGCGATCGCGTCGTGGCGGAGCCGATGTGGGGCAACAGCACACAGCGGGGCGCCTCGAGCAGCTCGGTGGGAACGTCCGGCTCATGCTCGTAGACGTCGAGGCCCGCAGCGCCGATCTCGCCGTCGCGCAAGGCCCGGGCCAGCGCCCTCGAGTCGACCAGCGGCCCACGCGACGTGTTGACGAGGATCGCCTCGGGCTTCATCGCCGATAGCTCTCGCGGCCCGACCAGCCCGGTCGTTTCGCCGGTCGCCGGCAGGTGGAGGCTGACCACGTCGGCGCGGGGGAAGATCTCCTCCAGCGCCACCTGCCGGACGCCCAACTCCCGCTCGGCATCCTCCTTGCGGGTGCGGCTCGCGTACAGGACCTCGCCGGCGAAGCCCACGACCAGCTCGGCATAGCGGCGCCCGATCCGTCCCATCCCGACGACCCCGAACGTCGCCCCGGTGAGCTCGAGGCCCAGGTAGGCACCCGGATCCCAGCCGCGCCAGCGCCCGCCGCGCAGGTCGGCCTCCGCCTCGGTGAAGCGCCGCGCGGCGGCCAGCGCCAGCGCCAGCGCCAGCTCGGCTGTGGCGTTGGTGAGCACGTCGGGGGTGTTGGTGACCGCGACGCCGCGACGCCGGCAGGCATCGAGGTCGACGTTGTCGTGGCCGACCGCGAAGTTGGCGACCACCCGAAGCTGCGGCCCGGCCGCCTCCAGCAGCGCCTCGTCGACCGCCACCGCGGGGTCGGCGACGATCGCGTCGACGCCGCGCGCCAGCTCGAGCAGCTCCTCCCGGGTGAGATCGAGGCCGCCATCCCTGATCGCGCACCTCCCGGCGAGCAGCTCCATCCCAGCCGGCAGGAGCCGGCGGGCGATGAGGGCGGTTGGTGTCGAGCTCGAGCGCGGCGTCAGGCCGGAGCCACGGTAGCCGAGCCAGGCTCACAGGTGGCCTACGATCGGCCGCGTTGCCGATGATCGGTAACCGCTTCCTACAGGCCCTCGTGTTCATCGTCGGATCGGCCAGCCTTGGGGCTGAGATCGCCGCGGCGCGACTGATGGCGCCGTTCTTCGGCGCTTCGACGATCGTCTGGGCGAACACCATCGGGGTCGTGCTCGTGGCGCTGTCTGTCGGCTACTGGATCGGAGGCAGGCTCGGCGACCGCCACCCGCACCTCCGTGGCCTCTGCCTGCTGGTCATGGGGGCCGCCGTGCTGCTGGCGATCGTGCCGTTCATCGCCCGGCCCTTCTTCGACGTCTCGGTCGAGGCCCTCGACTCTGTCTCCGCGGGGGCGTTCGTCGGCTCGTTGATCGGCGTTCTCTTCCTCGTCGCCGTCCCGGTGATCCTGCTCGGCGCCTGCTCGCCGTACGCGCTCCGCCTGGCGGTCCCCGACGTGGAGCACTCGGGCCGGGTCGCCGGACGGCTGTACGCGATCTCGACCGCCGGCTCGCTGCTCGGGACGATGCTCGCGGCGCTGGTCCTGATCCCCTTCGCCGGCACCCAGCGCACCTTCCTGGCCTTCGCCGCGGCTCTGGCGCTGATCGCCGCGCTGGGACTCGGCTGGCGGTTCCTCGCCCTCCCCGCGGCACTGATCGGGGCGCTCGCCCTCCCGGTTGGGACGATCAAGGCGGCTGGGGATGCACGAGTTCTGTATGAGCGGGAGAGCGCCCTTCAGTACATCCGGGTCGTCGAGGAGCCGGACGGCGACCGCGTGCTGGAGCTCAACGAGGGAGAGGCCAGGCATTCCCTTTACCGGCCCGGCTCCTACCTCACCGGCGGCTACTGGGACGGGATGCTGGTGCTGCCGTTCACGACCCTCGAGCGGCCCCCGCATCGGGTCGCGATTCTCGGCAACGGCGCCGGCACGACGGCGCGCGGATACGGCCGCTTCTTCCCCCGCGCCCGCGTCGACGGAGTGGAGATCGATCCAAAGCTCGAGGAGGTCGGTCGGCGCTACTTCGACATGGGCAGCAACCCGAACCTGACCGTCTACAACGAGGACGCCCGGCCGTGGCTTCGCCGGTCCACGAGCGGCTATGAGGTGATCGTCGTCGACTCCTATCGGCAGCCGTACGTCCCCTTCTACCTGGCGACGCGCGAGTTCTTCGACCTGGTGCGTGACCGGCTCGCCCCAGGCGGCGTTGTGCTCGTCAACGTCGGCCACCCGGAGGGGAACGACGACCTGGAGACGGTAATCGGGAGGACGATGTCGGCGGTCTTCCCCAACGTGCTGCGCGATCCGTTCGACGACTCCAACACGCTGCTCGTCGCCAGCGAGGGGGCCACGTCCGCCGGCCGGCTGCACGCCGCGATCAGCACCCTCCCGGCGAGCCTTCAGCGGCTGGCCGAGACCGAGGCGGCAAGGGTCGGACCGCGCCTTCCGGGCGGCAGCGTGTACACCGACGATCGCGCGCCGGTGGAATGGCTGGTCGATCGCTCCATCCTCGGCTACGCGGCAGACCGATGAAGGGCGGGGCACCGGCGGCGCTGAGGGAAGGGTGGAGGATCTAGCGCTCGTCGATCAACAAGGTCTGGGCGGCCCGCCCGATCGGCCCCCGACCGTCGTAGAGCGCCGTGTCGGCGAGCCCGACGCCGAGGGGCTCGGGAATCGTGATCGAGTCGAGGCAGACCCACTCGCCGGCCAGCGGGCGATGCAGGTGAACGGTGAGGTCGACGTTGATGAACAGGTAGCGATCCCAATCGAGCGTCGCGCTGACACCGTTGCCCGAGTCGGCGGCGACCAGGACCCGTTGAAGTGGCGACGGCTCCTCACCCGCAACGAGCGGTTGGCGCATGCGCATCCAGACCAGCGCCGGGCCGGGAATCCCGAAGTCGCCGCGCACGAACCGGTACTCCATCGCGGTGTGGTAGCCGACGTCGTGGCCGGTCGGCGGGAAGGTGCCGGGCCGCGCTTCCTCGACCCCTGGCGGAGCGAAGCCGGGCCGAAGCGTCGACGGGGAGGTGCCGATCAGCCCCGGCCCATCGACGCTGGACAGCCCGGCGGGAAGCTCGATCTCCGCGGAGCGCAGCCGCCAGGCGGTGGCCCTGATCACCTCGCCATCGGAGTCGGTGAGGCTCGCTTCGACCAGCTCCACGCTGCGGCCCGGGCGGGCGACCCGGGCCTCGACCCGCAACGGGGCGATCGGCACCGCGCGGAGGATCTCGAACGTGATCCTCCCCACTTGCCGCTCCCCTTCGCCGTCGAGCCGCTCGATCTCGCGACCGAGCAGAGCGGCGGGCGGCCCCGCGTGCTGGGAGTCGGGATCCCAGGGCCCCCGGGTCAGCTCGGTGGGGGCATAGGCATCCCCCTGCGGAACGAAGAATGCCTCCTCGGGCATTGGCCGGATCGTATGCGTAATGGCTGGCGCGCCCGGCGGTCTAAGCTCATGGAAGGGACGTACCAAACCCAAATCGACGAGGAAGTGAGATGGAGAAGCTGAAGAAGTCGGATGCCGAGTGGCAGGCGGAGCTGACGCCCGAGCAGTACGAGGTGCTGCGTCGCAAGGGCACGGAGCGCGCCTTCACCGGCACCTATTGGGACGAGAAGGCCGGCGGCGTCTACCGGTGCGCGGGCTGCGGCCAGGAGCTGTTCAGCTCCGACACGAAGTTCGACTCCGGCACCGGCTGGCCGAGCTT
>JBBPIL010000012.1:48536-53303 GCA_038040365.1 Actinomycetota bacterium | reverse complement strand
ATCACCAACGACGGCGTCACGATCGCCCGCGAGATCGAGATCGAGGACGTGTTCGAGAACCAGGGCGCACAGCTCGTGCGCGAGGTGGCCACGGCGACGAACGACGTCGCCGGCGACGGCACCACCACCGCCACCCTGCTCGCCCAGACGATCGTCCACAGCGGCCTCAGGAACGTAGCCGCCGGCGCCAACCCGTTGGCGCTGCGGCGCGGGATCGAGAACGCTGTCGATCAGGTGGTCGAGAACCTGCGCGACACCCAGTCGCGGGAGATCGCCGGCAAGGATCAGATCGCGCGCGTGGCGGCGATCTCGGCGGCCGACGACGAGATCGGCAACGTGATTGCGGACGCGATCGAGAAGGTCGGCAAGGACGGGGTCGTCAACGTCGAGGAGGGCCAGACCTTCGGCATGGAGCTGGAGTTCACCGAGGGGATGCAGTTCGACAAGGGCTACGTCTCCCCGTACATGATCACCGACCAGGACCGCATGGAGGCGGTGCTGGACGAGCCGTACCTCCTGATCGCGAACCAGAAGATCGGCTCCGTACGCGACCTGCTACCGCTGCTCGAGCAGGTGATGCAGAGCGGCAAGCCGCTGGTCGTGGTCGCCGAGGACGTCGAGGGCGAGTCGCTGGCAACCCTGGTCGTCAACAAGCTCCGCGGCACCTTCACCGGCGTCGCCGTGAAGGCGCCCGGGTTCGGCGATCGCCGCAAGCGCATGCTCGAGGACATCGCGATCCTCACCGGCGGCGAGGTGATCACCGAGGAGATGGGCCTGAAGCTCGAGAACACGCAGGTCTCGCAGCTCGGTCGGGCCCGCCGTGTGGTCGTCAACAAGGACACGACCACGATCATCGACGGCGCGGGCGAGAAGTCGCAGATCGAGGGTCGGATCAACCAGATCCGCTCCGAGATCGAGACCACCGACTCGGACTTCGACCGCGAGAAGCTCCAGGAGCGGCTGGCGAAGCTCGCCGGCGGTGTCGCCGTGGTCAAGGTCGGCGCCGCCACCGAGACCGAGATGAAGGAGAAGAAGCACCGCGTCGAGGACGCGCTGCAGGCGACCCGGGCGGCCCTCGAGGAGGGCATCGTTCCGGGCGGCGGCGTGGCGCTGCTCAACGCCCAGGACGCGATCGACACCAGCGGTGTGGCCGACGGCGACGAGAGCACCGGGGCCGAGATCGTTCGCCGCGCGCTCGAGGAGCCGATGCGCCAGATTGCCGGGAACTCGGGCTTCGAGGGCTCGGTCGTGGTCAACAATGTCCGCGGCATGAAGCCGGGCGAGGGCCTGAACGCGGAGTCGGGCGACTACGGCGACCTGGTCAAGGACGGCGTCATCGACCCGACCATGGTCACCCGGTCGGCGCTTCAGAACGCAGCGTCGATCGCCAAGAACATCCTCACCACCGAGGCGAT
This sequence comes from Actinomycetota bacterium, assembly GCA_038040365.1. Lineage (GTDB taxonomy): Bacteria > Actinomycetota > Thermoleophilia > Solirubrobacterales > 70-9 > AC-56. Next base: position 51,888 of record JBBPIL010000012.1, on the reverse strand, counting down.
CGTGGCCGAGCCGCCCGAGAAGGACGGCGCCGGCGCGGGCGCAGGCGGCGGCATGCCCGACATGGGCGGGATGATGTAGGCGCCTTTGGCGATCCCAGTACTGACGAAGGGCCCGGCGCTGCCGGGCCCTTCGCTTTCCTCCCAGGGTGCCTACGAGCGGGCGCTGCTCAGGACATCGCGCACCGGCAACGGCTCGACGCCGAGACTCTCGGCGTCGGCCGTGCCGCGCGCGGTCGTCATCGGCACCTCCATCAGCTCCGCCTCCTCCCAGGTGGCGAAGACCGCCTCGCCGAACGCACGGCGCAGCGAGACCAGGCCCAGGTGCACGAGGCCGAGCGGCACGTGCACGAGTGGCCGCTCCCGTCCCGCCGCGCGCGCCACGGTGAGGGCGATCTCGTCATAGGTGAGGACCTCGGGGCCGCCAAGCTCGTAACGGGCGCGCGGCTTGTCGCGCTCGAGCGCCGAGATCACGCAGCGCGCCACGTCGGCCGCCCAGATCGGTTGGTAGGCGGATCGCCCTGAGCCGGAGATCGGGATCACCGGGAGCAGCGCCAGCCGCTTCAAGAGCCGCACCCAGCGGTCGCCAGGGTCATAGACGATCGAGGGCGCGAAGATCGCCGTGGCAAGCGGCGAGGCCGCCACCGCCTCCTCGGCGAGCGCCTTGGCTCGGAAGAAGCGGGTGCGCTGGAACTCGCTCGCCCCGAGCGCGGAGAAGAACACGAAGCGCTCCACCCCGGCCCGCTCGGCCGCCCGCAAGAGGCGCACGGTGGCCAGCCCGTTCAGCTCCTCGACCCGCGCATGGGGCTCGTCGCGGATCGCCGCCGCGAGGTGGACCACCGTATGCGCTCCGCGCAGCGCCTGACGCTGAAGATGGCGGTCGCCGAGGTGGGCCAGGTCCCCGAGCGCGATCTGGACCTCGACCCGATGACGGCCGAGGCCGCGCGGGTCGCGGACCAGCGCCCGCACGTCGTGACCGGCCTCCAGCAGGAGCGGGAGCAGCGCCCTGCCGACGGTTCCGCTCGCCCCGGTTAGCAGGATCATCGGCGCTGGACTCTAGCTACGCACCGGCACTCGCCTAGAATGAAGGGCCTTGGCCTACGTCATCGCCGAGCCCTGCATCGGGACGAAGGACAACTCGTGCGTCGAGGTCTGTCCCGTCGACTGCATCCATCCGACGCCCGACGAGCCCGACTACGAGGGCGTCGAGCAGCTCTACATCGATCCTGACGAGTGCATCGACTGCGACGCCTGCGTCGAGGCCTGCCCGGTGGACGCCTGCTTCGCCGAGGATCAGCTGCCTGACGAGTGGACCAAGTACATCGAGGTCAACTCCGGGTACTACTCGAAGTAGTAACTCCGCCGAAAGCCTCGCCTGCGGCTACGTTTTCGGCGGGCGAGGGCACGGACCTGACCCGGCAGGCCCGTCCGCCAGCACCGCGACTTCGTCGCTAGTTCGGGCGGGGGGAGTTACTGGACGACCGGGAGCTCGGTGCCGCCAACGGGCGCCTGAGCGGCGACCGCGGCGGGTGGCGCCTGCATCACCGGAAGCTCGTGGGGCGTGGCGGCGACGATCCCGCGCGCCGCGTCCCGGATCGCCTGGGCGGCCGGTGCATCGGGGTTCTCGAGCGCCAGGGGCGCTCCGGCGTCGGCGTGCTCGCGGAGCTCCTCCGAGAGGGGCACCTTGCCGATCAGGGGCACGCCGAGCTCGTCCGCCAGCAGCTGGCCGCCGCCCTCGCCGAAGATCGCGAAGCGCTGGCCGTCGGGCGCTGTGAAGCCGGACATGTTCTCGATCACCCCGAGCAGCTCGAGGTCGACCTTGCCCGCCATCTCGGCGGCGCGGCGGGCCACCGTCTGGGCCGCCGGCTGGGGGGTGGTCACGATCAACACCTTCGCCTGGGGCAGAAGCTGCGCCAGGGTCATCGAGACGTCGCCGGTGCCGGGCGGAAGGTCGAGCAGGAGGTAGTCGAGCTCCCCCCAGTCGACGTCCTCGAGGAACTGCTGGATCGCCTTGTGGAGCATCGGACCACGCCAGACGACGGCCGCGTTCTCCTCGAGGAAGAAGCCGATCGACATCACCTTGATGCCGGCCGGGCCACTCACGGGGACGATCTTTCGCTCCGCGTTGACCTCGGGCTTGCGGTTGACGCCCATCATGCGGGGGATCGAGTAGCCGTAGACGTCGCAGTCGAGGGCTCCGCTGGCCTGGCCCTCCGCCTGAAGGGAGGCGGCCAGGTTGGCGGTCATGGTCGACTTGCCGACACCTCCTTTGCCGGAGGCGACGCAAACGATGTTCTTGACCTGGGCCAGCGCGCCCTCGGGGAGGCGCTGGCGGCCTAGCGACTGCTGAAGCCGGCCCTTCTCCTCGTTGCTGAGCACGTCGAAGTCAACCGCCACCCCCGAGACGCCCTCGAGCCCGCCGACCTGTTCGGCCACCGCCTGCTGGAAGTGCGAGCGGATCGGGCACCCGGGCGTGGTCAGCGAAACGACGACCGCGACCCGGCCCTGGTCGCCGATCTCGATCGAGCGGACCATCCCCAACTCCACGATCGACCTCCGAAGCTCCGGGTCGATCACCGCCGTCAGCGCTTGTGTGATCTGTTCCTTTGTTGGAATCGCCACTGACCGTTGATTGTCGCAGGGCGCTCGGGCTACCGCGATGCTGCAGCCCCGAACGTGGATCGACCGGCCCTAGGGCCTGTCGATCCGGGGGAGGAGAGGTACTGTGCTGCCCGCCAGGAAATGGGGCCTGGCCCCTGCGGCACCGTGATGCGGCGCCTCCCCCGTGGGCAGCTCCCTCCGGGCTCGCCACCTCTCGAGGCGGCCCGGGCTAAGGTCCTAGACCAGCGTCGAGACGCGGTCCTGCACGACGGTCTGGGCGCGCTTCAGGCCATCCTCGGCCTTGGCGCGGCGCTGCTTCACCGTCGTCTCGACCTTGCGCCGCCGCTGCCTGAGCTCGCGCTCGACTCGGTTGCGAGTCTGACGCACGCGCGTCCTGGCCTTGCGACGTGCGCCGGCGCCGCGCCGCTCGAACCTGTTCAGCTCGCGCTCGACCCGCGTGCGGATGCTCCTCAGCTCCCGCTCGGCGGTCTGGCGCGCGGTGAACGGCTCGACGATCTCGTTGACCCGGTCGGCGACCGTCAGCGCCACGCCGACGGGAACGTCGACGGACCGCTCGGCCGTCTGGCGCGCGTAGGTGGCGCTGCCGTTAAGGCCCTCGCGGACCCTCGCGCTGTCACTGCGACTGCTCTTCGCGCTCTCGCTGCGGGCGGTTGTAGTGGTGGTGGTCCTGCCCTGGGCGGTGGTCCTGCCCTGGGCGGTGGTCCTGCCCTGGGCGGTGGTCCTGCCCTGGGCG
>JBBPIL010000012.1:0-48436 GCA_038040365.1 Actinomycetota bacterium | reverse complement strand
GGTGGTCCTGCCCTGGGCGGTGGTCCTGCCCTGGGCGGTGGTCCTGCCCTGGGCGGTGGTCCTACCCTGGGTGTTGCCGTTGGCTGACATTCCTTTGTACCCCTCTCGGTGGGTCTTTTGCTCTTGGATCTCCTTATTTCTAAGGTTGTTCGAGTCTAGCAACCCGAACACGTGTTTGTACCCCGGCCCCTTTTCTCGGGTTACAGGGTGCGGCGGGAGCGCAGTCGAAGCGCTCGACTGAGGGCGGTCCAGCCCCCATCGTCCCCGGCCGGGCTTCTAGCTGCCGCGAAGAGGCGGCTTCTAAGCGGCCTCGGCGGCCGACTCGGTCACGACCCGGCCCAGCCAGCCCCCGGGCTGCTCGAGCTCGGCGAGCGTGGGCAGGGCCTCGGGCGCGCGCCAGACCCGGTTCAGCCCCTCGATCCCCGCCTCCCCCACCACCGTGTCGCAGAAGGCCTTGCCGAGTCTGTACTGGCGAAGCTTGAGCTCGAGCCCCAGCATCCGCAGGATCACCTCGCCCAGCCCTCCCCGGCTCGCCCGCCGAGCCTCGACGCCCCCGCGGAGGCGGTCATAACCCGGATCGAGCTGCTCGCCGGCGGCGTCCATCACGTGCTCGGCGTGGCCCTCGATCACGGACATCGTCGCCTGGAGGCGATCGAGGGTCCGCCGCTGCTCGGGCCCCGCGAGGAGGCGGGCGAGATCGCCGCGCAGGACCCTGCGAACCGCTGCGCGAGGGTCGCTGCGGAACAGACGTCGCGCCAGCTCCCCGAGCGAGCCGAGGTCGAGCCGCGCCGAGGCGCCGGCGATGAGCTGCTCGAGAAGCTCGGCCAGATGCGGCCGAAGCCAGGGGACCGACGCGAACTGGATCGAGTGAGTGCTCTCGTGGAGCGCGATCCAGCGCAGGAAGAGGCCGGGATCCTCGCCGAGCTCGAGGTGTGCTGCGGCGAGATTCGGGCCCACGAACACCAGCCGCGGTTGCCTCTCAGTCGGCACCAGGGCGACGTCGTACTGGCCGAGCACCTTCCGCGCCCCGTAGCCGACCGCGACCCCGGCCTCGGCGCCGGCGGCGGCTCCGGCCAGCGAGCGGGCGAGGCCCCCGAGCGGGCCCGGGAGCGAGAGGCCGTCTGCGACCCGGCGCTCGAGCTGCTCCGAGAGCTCGCGCAGCGTCCGCAGCGCGAGGCGCGCCCACTCCGCGCGATCGACCAGCTCCGGCTGCGGCAGCTCGCCGGTGGGGCGCAGGCGCGAGTAGTCGAGCGCCAGAGCCATGGCCTCGGCGCACGCGGAGTCCACGGCCTTTTGGTCGAAGACGCCCGACGCAGCATCCTTGCCGCCGAGCGCCAGCGCCACCCGCTCGGCCAACCCCCAGTCGACGAAACTGCTCGCGCTCATGCCCCTGGCTCCGGGGGCGGCTCGGCGCGCTCCTGCGCCTCGAGCACGCTGGCCAGCAGCTCTCGATCGAGGGCCGCGGCGACGTGGTAGCGGGCGTCGAGGTCGAGGCTCACATCCAGGCCCGCCCCGTCGAAGACCACCTCAGCGCCGGCCTCCCGGGCGATCAGCTGTCCGCCGGCAGCGTCGACGGAACGGCAGGCACGGCCGGTCAGCATGCCGTCGAAGCGCCCCCCGGCCACGTAGCAGAGGGAGATCGCGATCGAGCCGACCGCCCGGATCCGATAGGCCTTGCCGGCGAGGGCCTCGAGCAGGGGCAGCGCGCGCTCTGGCTTCGCCGACTCGATCCCCACCACCTCGAGGCCGTAACCGGGGCCCTCGGCTCGCAGCTCCCGGCCGTCGAGGGTCGCTCCCTGGCCGCGACGCGCGAAGTACTCCTCGGCGGCGCCGAAGTCGTACACATAGCCGAGCTTGACGTCGGCCATCGTCGCACCCCAGGCGATGGCGATGCTGAGCGAGTGCGAGGGGAGCATGCGGCGCGCATTCAGCGAGCCGTCGAGGGGATCGACGATCACGCGAACGGCCGCCCCGGGGTCGCCGAACGCGACCTCGCCGCGCTCCTCGGAGATCGCCGTGAACTGGTGCCCCTCGGCGTGGAGCCGCTCCAGCTCGGCGAAGACGATGTCCTCGCAGCGGCGATCGATGGCGAGCGTGCGGTCGCCGCCCTCACCGACCCCGGCGTAGACCGTGCGCGTCGCGATTCCGCGCTGCTCGGCGAACAACTCGCGCTGAGCGGCGACCATGCGTCGGCAGGCGGATAGCCAATCCACCTCGCGCGGGTTCGCGCCAGGCGTGGCCCCACCCGGTGCGGAAGAGTGCTCGCGCGCCACCCGGGCCATGCTAGACGGTGCCCGTCTCGCTCCAGCCCCGCCCATCCGGTGACGCTTGCCCAGCCCGCTAGCGTTAGGCCGATGGAGGGAGACCCCGCCCGCCTAGGGATGCAGCTCACGGACGCTCAGCGGCGGGTGGTCGAGCATGGCCCGGGGGCGATGCTGGTGGTCGGCCCGGCCGGCTCAGGGCGCAGCGAGGCGCTCGCCGCCCGGCTTGCTCGCCTGGTCGAAGGGGGGACCGCTCCCGAGCGGATCATGGTGCTGACGCGCTCGCGTGCCGCCGCCACCCACCTGCGGGCGCGTACCGCCGCCCTGATCGAGCTTCCCTATGAGGAGCTCTGGATCTCGACCTATGAGGTCGTCACCGAGCGCCTGCTACGAGAGCACGCGCTGGAGGCGGCGCTCGATCCCTTCTTCGCCACGGTGCGCGCCGCCGATCGGCTGGCGATGCTGCTCGACCGGCTCGATGACCTGTCGCTGCGCAGGCACGAGATTCGCGGCAACCCGGCCGGCCTTCTGGCCAGGCTCTTGCGCCGAATCGACACCCTGAAGGCGGAGCGGATCACCCCCGGCCGGCTGCGCGACTGGGCCGAGCAGCGCGAGCGCGAGGCGCAGGGCGCGGCCGAGCGCGAGCGAGCCCAGCGCGAGCGCGAGTTCGCGGACCTGTACGCGAGTCACGATCGCGTGCTGCGCGATTGCGGCAGCCTGGACGCCGGCGACCTCGTGATTGAGCTGGAGCGTCTGCTCGGCGAACGCGCCGACGTGCGCCGGGCGCTCTCCGAGCGCTTCCCCTACCTGATGGTCGACGAGCTCGAGGACGCGGGGGCGGCTCACCGCGCGCTGGTCGAGGCGTTGGTGGCCGAGCACGGGAACCTGGTCTGCGCCTGCGACCTGGGCCAGTCGATTCGCCGTCCCTCGCTGGCGGCCCGCGACCCCGCCCCCTCGTTCATGGACAGCCACCCCGACGCCGACCAGGTGGTCCTCGACCGCCCCCTCCGGTTCGGCCCCACGATCGCCCGCGCGGCGCGGGCGGTCGCAGCCCTGGCGCAAGATGCGCCCGCCCGGGCTAGCGACGGAGTCGCGGTGCAGGCGGCTGAACCTGCCGCCGCGTCGGCGCCCGAACCCGCCGGAAACGGAGCCGAAGGCGAGGCTTCCGGCGGAGTTATTCTCGATGAAGGCGAGGCTTCCGGCGGAGTTATTCAGGAGGCTTCCGGCGGAGTGAGATTCTGGCGCTGCAGCGGTGAGCGCGCCCAGGCAGAGGCAGCCGCGCGGGAGATCGAGCACCTGCTGGCGGCCGGCGAGGTGCGGCCCGAGGCCGTCTGCGTGATCGTCGGCTCCGGCTGGCGCGAGGCGCGCCTGGTGGCGGCGGCGCTCGAGGAGCGCAGGGTGCCGTTCCGCTTCGCCGGCGACGCCGCCCTCTTCCAGCGGCCCGAGGTACGCGACGTGCTCGCCTGGCTGCGGATGCTCGCGGATCCGACCGACTCGGCGGCGGTCGTGCGGGCCGTGACCCGGCCGCCGGTCGAGCTTCGCTCGATCGATCTGGCGCGCTGCACCGCGATCGCCCGGCGTCGCAAGCTGGACATGATCTCGGCGCTCGAGGCGGCCCTCGAGAGTCCCCAGTTACCGCCCGAGGCCCGCGACCGGATCCAGGCGTTCCTGAAGCTTCACCACGCGGCCGCAGCGGCGCTCGAGGAGATCCGGGCGGACGTCTTCGTGCGGCGCCTGATCGAACGCATCGGGCTGCGTCGCCATCGCCTCTTCGTCGCCACCCCGGAGGCCGCAGAGCGGTTACAGAGCCTCTCGCGCCTTTCGGAGCTCGCGGCCGCGTGGACGCGGCGTGAGCCCCGCGGCTCGGTGCGGGACTTCGTTCGCCACCTGACCGCGGTCGCCGACGCCGGCGAGCTCGACCCCGACGATGCGGCCACCCCACCGCCCGGCGAGGTCGTGCTCGCCGAGCCCGAGCAGGTCAAGGGGCTCGAGTTCGAGCACGTCTACCTGCTCGGCCTTCATCGCGGCGCGATCGCGGGGCGGGACCGTGACGCGGCTTGGATTCCGCCCAAGCTGCTCGCCGAGCCGCTCCCGAACGGAGGCGTGGAGCCGCCCACGACTCGCTCTGGCGTCTCGGCGCGTCCCGCTCGGCTCGCCTACCTGGCGATGACCCGCGCCCGCCTCGCCCTGGTGCTCTCCTGGCCGGAGACCACCGGCGAGGGACTGATCCCGCCCTCTCCGTTCTACGAGGCGGCTCGCGATGCGCTGGACGCCGAGGAGGAAGTGCACGAGGCGGAGCTTTTCGGGCCCGCTGAGGGGCTGCACTCGACCTACCGGATGCTTCGCGACGAGGTGCTCGAGGCGTCTTGGCGAGCGGGCTCGGCCCTCTCGGAGATGCGCCTGGACACGGCCGAGGACGTGACCCAGGCGATGGCGCGCTATCTGGAGCTGATCAAGCTCGCGGCGCTGGTCCAGGCCCCCGGCGCCGAGCCCGCCGCGGAGGCCCTGGCGGCGCTCAACGAGCTGCTTGGCCGGGTGGCCTCGCCGGAGCAGCGCGCGGCGCTGGAGGCGTCGACGCTGGACGAGTACGTGATCGGCGAGCAGCGCGACCTGGCGGCCCGGCGCGAGCTGGTCGCCGCTAGGCGCGAGCCGTCCCTGGAGCAGTTCATCCCCCACCGCGGCGAGGGCCTGGCGCTCTCGGCCTCGGACATCGACCTCTACCGGACCTGCCCGCTGAAGTACAAGTTCGCGCGGGTGTTCGCGATCCCGCAGGAGCCGACGATCAACCAGCGGTTCGGGATCCTCATCCACCAGGTGTTGGAGCGCTTCCACAGCGAGCAGCTGCGCGCCGATGCGCTCAGGGAGGTCGCTGGGTCACAGACCGAACCTCCTTCGCCCGCGGGTAGCCTCGATCGCCTGCTGGCGCTGTTCGAGGCGGGTTGGCGCCGCACCGGGTTCGGCTCCTCGGACGACGAGCTCCAGTACCGCGATCGGGCGGTGGCGGCGCTGGCCCGCTACCACGAGCATCAGCAGCGCTCCGAGTCGAGGCCCGTCTGGCTGGAGCGAAGCTTCGCGTTCGCGATCGGCTCCCATCAGCTCCGCGGCCGGGTGGATCGGGTCGACCAGCACCCTGACGGCGGTTACGAGCTGATCGACTACAAGACCGGCGAGCGCAGGACCGGCTCGGGTGACGACGTGCAGCTCGCCCTGTACCGGCTCGGCGCCCGCGAGGCGTGGCAGGTCGAGACGGAGCTCGGCAGCTACTGGTACGTGCTCGAGGACGAGCGCGTGCCGGTGCCGACGGCCCCCGACGACGCCGAGCGGGTCGAGCGCACGGTGCTCGAGGTGGCGGCCGGGATCGAGGGCCAGGACTTCGAGCCCCGGCCCTCTTATGAGATCTGCAGCTGGTGCGACTACCGCCTCATCTGCCCCGCCTCGGAGGCCTGAGCTCCCGGGGCGCCTACCGGGCCTCTCACTAGTTCTTGTCGGTGCCTCGCTGGCGGAGGAACTGCTGGAACTCCTGGGCGATGTCGTCGGCCGAGGGGACGTCCTGGCTGGGCTCGAACTCCCCCTCCTGCGCAGCCTCCAGGTTGCGGACCAGCTCCTCGATCTCCGGGTTCGCGGAGATGGCACGATCGACCTGCTCCTCGAAGCGCTCGGTGGCGTCCTCCAGATCCGAGGCGTCGACGGCGATGCCCGTCAGTCCCTCGAGACGGCGCAACAGCGCCAGCGCCGCCTTCGGATTCGGGACCGCCGCGACGTAGTGCGGGACCGCGGCCCAAAGGCTCGCGGACACGATCTCCCGCCGCCGGCAGGCGTCGTGCACGACGCCGACGATCCCGGTCGGGCCCTCGTAGCTGGAGCGGCTGAGGCCGAGCTGCTCGACCAGCTCCGGATCCGAGGCAAGGCCCGTGATCGGCACGGGACGGGTGTGGGCGACGTCGGCGATCAGCGCGCCGAGCGTGATCACCATCTGCACACCAAGGCGTTCGGCGGCGGCCAGAATCGCGTCGGCGAAGGTGCGCCAGCGAACATTCGGCTCGACCCCGCTGAGCAGCACCAGATCGCGCTCCGCGCTGGGCACGCTCACGGTCAGCAGCGTGTTCTGTGGCCAGTCGATCTGGCGCGTTTGCCCCTCGACCAGGCGGATCGTCGGCCGGTTCACCTGAAAGTCGTAGAACTCCTCCGGGTCGATCCGCGCTACGACGTCCGAGTCGAGCGACGCCGCGACCGTCTCCAGCGCCGCGCTCGCCGCGCTCGCCGCGTCGTTCCAACCCGCGAAGGCGCAGACGAGGGCGGGCGAGCGAAGCTCGGGCGGATCGCCCTGCCAGATCACCGGATCGTCCATCAGCCGAGCCTACCCGGAATGGGCTCGAATCAAGCCGGCGCCGTCCGGCCCGGCCTTCACGATCGGGGTGTGGAAGCGGCGGTGGCGATCTCAGCGGGGGAGCGGGCGCGGGCCGCGATCGCCGAGCTGCGTCCAGGCCAGCGGTTCGAGGGCCGCTACGCGTGCCTGCGGAAGGACCGATTGACGGCCCGGAACGGGGGCGCCTACCTGTCGCTCGAGCTGCGCGACCGTACCGGGACGCTTGCCGCTCGCGTCTTCCGCGAGGCCGACCGGATCGGGCTGCGCTTCGAGCGTGGCGACGCGGTGCTCGCCCGCGGCAAGCTGGAGCGCTTCAGGGGCGAGCTGGCGGCGGAGCTCGACGACGTGCGCCGGCTCGAGCCCGGGTCGTTCGACCCCGCCGAGTTCCTTCCCGCCGCCTATCGCTCGGTCGAGGAGCTGGAGGGCTTCCTCGAGCACCTGTGCCGCGAGGTTCACGATCCCGGCCTGCGCGGCGTCGTGGAACGGCTCGTCTTCGCCGAGCCGCTGGCGAGCGACTTCCGCCGGGCGCCGTGCACCAGGGGCGGGCATCACGCCTACCTCGGTGGGCTGCTCGAGCACACGGTCTCGGTGGGGACGTTGGTCGGCGAGCTGTGCCAGCTCCACCCCAGGCTCGACTCCGACCTGCTGATGGCCGCGGCGCTTGTTCACGACGTCGGCAAGACACGCGAGTTCACCTACGAGGCGGCATTCGGGGTCAGCGACGAGGGCCGGTTGCTCGGCCACCTGGCGATCGGAGCGCAGATGGTCGCGGGAGCGGCGGGCGAGCTGCCCGCCGAGCGCCGGCTGGCGCTGCTTCACTGCGTGCTCTCGCACCACGGCTCGGAGGCCGGCCCCGGTCGCGCTCGTCAGGGCGCCGGCTCCGGAGCGCGCGGCTTCGCCTCCGCCGAGGCGCTGGCGCTCTACCGGCTGAACGCCCTCGACGCGTCGGTCAAGGGCGCGCTTGAACAAGGCTTGGGCTAGCGACGAAGTCGCGCATCCGGCTTCGCCGGATGACCGGTCGCCTACGGCTCCCTAGCCGTGTGGACCTGCCGCCCCGCTGGAGCCCGGACCCGACGGCACCTGATCAGGTGCCGTCGGCGGTATTTAGGGCTCGGCGGAGGAGCTGAGCGGCGAACACGAGGGCAAGGGCCGCGAACAGAAGCTCGAGGGTGCGTTCCGGGACGGCGTTTGAGATCGCGACGCCGGCGACCACGCCGAGCGGCGAGAGGGCGCCGACCAGCAGGCCGTCCCGAACCCTCACGTTTCCGTAGCCCCGCTGGCGCCAGGCTCCGATCAGCGCCACGAAGACGATCGCCAGCAGCGAGGTCGCCTCGGCGCGGATCTGGGACTGGTCGAGGAAGATCACCAGCGCGGGCACGAACAGGATCCCGCCGCCAACGCCGACCAGGCCGCCGAGGGTCCCCCCGACGAACCCCAGCAGGGCTGCGGCCACGTACTCCATCAGGGCAGCAGCAGCGCCACCGCGGTGGCCACCAAGAGCGCCGCGAACAGGAGGGCCACGGCCCGCTCGGGGAGCCTCTGCTGAAGCGCCGTCCCCGCGATCACGCCGGCCATTGCCGGGACTCCGACCACGATCGCGTTCGCCACGTCCACGTTCCCGTACAGGCCCTGACCGGCGGTCGCCAGGGCGGCGATGACCACGATCGCGGCCAGGCTGGTGCCGGTGGCCTCGCGCTCGCCGTAGCCGAGCCAGAGGATCAAGAGCGGCACGATCACCGTCCCGCCGCCGACCCCTAACAGACCGCTGAAGGCCCCCGCCGCGGTGCCGATCGCCACCAGCTTCAGGAGTCGATCACGGGACACGGGCGGCGATACTAGTGGGCATGATGGCCGCCACCGCCACGCCGCCGTGACCGCGGGGGCAGCCGTCGCAGCGAGGATCGCGCAGCTGATCGCGCCGCTGCGCGAGCAGCCCGGGTCCGCCGCGGTGCTCTGTGACGTCGACGGGACGCTGGCCCCGATCGTCGACGATCCCGAGTCCGCCGCCGTGCCTGAGGAGACCCGGGAGGCGCTCCGGGCGCTGGCGCGACGCTACGCGCTCGTGGCCTGCGTTTCGGGTCGGCGCGCCGTCGAGGCGCGCTGGCTGGTCGGGGTCGACGAGCTCGCCTACGCGGGCAACCACGGCCTCGAGCTGCTGGCGCCGCGCGCCGAGGAGGCGATCGTCGACCCCGCGGTTACCGAACGCGTTCAGGCCGCGCGCGACTTCGTTCGCGAGCTGGAGGGCGCCGCGCTGAGCGGCGCCGGGCTGCGGCTCGAGGACAAGGGACCCATCCAGGCGCTTCACTGGCGCGGGGCCGCCGACGAGGAGGCTGCCGAGCGACGGGCGGGCGAGATCGCGGCCGCGGCTCGGAAGGCCGGTCTCGAGCCTCGCTGGGGGCGCAAGGTGCTGGAGATCCGCCCCGCTTCGGGGATCGACAAGGGGACGGCCGTGATGCGGCTGCTCTCCGCGCAGCGGATCGAGCGGGCGCTGTTCGCCGGCGACGACCGCACCGATCTCGATGCCTTCCACGCTCTACGCTCGCTGGTCGCCGCGGGAAGCCTGGCCGGCGCGGTCTGCATCGGCATCGGCTCCGCCGAGGCGCCGGCGGAGCTCTCCCAGCAGGCGGACGCCGTCGTCGGCGGTACCGAGGAGTTCCTGGGGGTGCTGAGAGCGCTGGCGGAGCCGAGAGCCCGGACCCCCGACGCGGCGCGCGGCTGATGCTGTTCGTCGACCTCTTGCGGCTCACCGTGCTGCTGATCGGGGGATCGGCGACGGCCCTGGGCGCGGTCACGGTGGTGGCGGCGCAACAGGACGCCGACTCCGCGCCCCTGATCGTCGCGGGCGGTTGGTGGACGCTGGCGGCCGTCCTCGGCATCCTCCTGGGAGGCTCCTCGCGAGCCGGGGAGGCGATGACGCGCGCGCTGTCGTCGGCACGGACCGCAACCTCCCTGCCCACCGAGAGCCCGGGGCGCATCGCCTTCTTGAGGCTGTGGCCGATCGCCGCCTTCGCGATCGTAGTCGGCGGTCTCGCCTGGCTGCTCCCCCAGGTCGCCGCGGTCGGCACCGGCTTCGCGATCCTCAACGCGCTTGCGTGGCGAAACCGGGAGCGGGTGGTGACCGCGATCGAGGAGCGCGACGGGGTCCGCTTCTACGTCGAGCCGACCTCGGCCCTGGAGCCGATCAGGCTGGTCCGGACACCGGGTCTGGGGCGCGATCGCATGCCGGCCGGTCACCCACCACCCCCGCCGCCGGAGCGAGAGGCCGCCGAGTCCTAGCCCCACTGGCCGCGCGCGGCAGCTCCGAACGGGGTCGCTCGCAGTCGCGGATCGGCGGTCCGGGAGCGCCCATGCGCCGGAACGCTGCCCGGGCGCCGATTGCCGCCACGACTCCGGAGACGCCCGCGAGCACCAGGGCGGCCCGGGGATCGATCGCCTCGCTGAGCCAGCCGGTGATCGGGCCGCCGATCGGGGCCGAGCCGAGGAACACCATCGAGTACAGAGCCATCACCCGGCCGCGCATCGCCGGCTCCGCGGCGAGCTGGAGCGAGGAGTTGATGCCCGCGGCGAAGGTGACGCTGGCGGCCCCCAGCGGGACCAGGGCGATCGCCTCGAGGGGCAGGGTGGGGGCGGCGGCGGCGATCAGAGCAACGGCGCCGAACCCGAACGCGGCTCCGATCAGCAGGCCCGGCCCGACGCGCCCGCGCGCCCCCGCCACCAGGGCGCCGACCACCGATCCGGCTCCCATGGCCACGACGAGGGCGGTGTACGCGGATGCTCCGCCATCGAAGCTGAAGCGCGCCAGCAACGGCAGGATGACCTGGAAGTTGTAGCCGAGAGTCCCGACCAGGGCCATCATCGCCAGCGGGATCGCGAGGGCCGGTGTCCGCCGGACGTAGCGCAATGCGTCGCGCACGGCGCCGGGCCCGCGCGAGGCCGCGGGGGCGGGGCGAAGCTCATGCGGCTCCATTGCTCTCAGGGCGATGACCATGGCGCCGAACGAGAGCGCGTTGACCAAGAAGCAGGTGCCGACTCCGAGCGTGGTGATCAGGATCCCGGCCGTCGCCGGCCCCAGGATCCGAGCGGAATGAATCAGGGCGCTGTTCAGGCTGACCGCGTTGACGACCCGATCCGCGCCCACCATCTCGATCGCGAAGCTCTGACGGGTCGGGAAGTCGACCGCGTTGATCGTCCCCCGCGCGAAGACGAGGGCGTAGACCATCCACGGTGCGACGTCGCCGGCGCTCGTCACCGCCCATAGAGCCAGCGCTGGGAGGGCCATCATCGTCTGCGTGACCATGAGCAGGGAGCGCTTCGGAAAGCGATCGGCGAGCAGCCCTCCCCACGCGCCGAACAGGAGCAGCGGCAGGAACTGGAGCGCCGAGGTCACCCCGACCGCCAGGCCGCTCCCGGTCAGCGCCAGGATCAGCCACATCTCGGCGACGACCTGGGTCCAGTTCCCGCTTACCGAGACGAGCTGGCCCGCGAAGTAGCGGCGGTAGTTGGGGACGGCCAGGGAAGTGAAGGAGCGGCGCAGCGCCCTGCTCACCGGCGCTCACCCTCGATGAGCCGCTCGAGGATCTCGGCCGCCCGTTCGAGCGTCGCGAGGTCGGCGTCGTCGAGGCGGCGGAGGCGGCGCGCCAGGTAGGCGTTCTTGCGGGTTCGAAGCTTGCCCATCAACGCGCGGCCCTTGGGCGTCGCGGCGACGGTGAACGACCTTCCATCAGCGGGATCGCTGGTGCGCTCGACGAGCGCCCCGTCCTCGAGCCGGGCCACGATCCGAGTCGCGGTGGGCCGCTGCACGCGCTCCAGCTGGGCCAGCTCGCTGGGGGTGAGGGGTCCATGGCGCTCGATCGTCGCCAGTGCGGCTGTCTGCGAGGGACTGAGCTCGGTCCCGGCCTCCTGCCGCAGTCGCCGCGCCGTGCGTGTGATCACAAGCCGCAACCGTGCCGCGAGCTCGCCGGGGCGAGCATCCGGCGTCCCCCTGGGAGCGGAACGGGTGATCACGGCGGAAGCTCTTACCATTGCTAATTACCATAGCAAACTACTTACGACAGTCCCCGCCCACGATCGGGAGCGGGTGGGTCGGCTAACGCCTGGCCCGCTTACGCAGCCGAGCGAACTCGCGCCAGGGCCGCGTGTTTGCGACCTGCTCCGGGGTCAGCCAGGCGCGCCGGGCGGTGGCGATCCCGTAGATCATGTTGTTGAGGGTTGCCACCCGATGTGCGTCGGTGTTGACGCAGATCAAGGCGCCGGCCTCGGCGGCGAGCCGGGCGTGGCGCTCGGAGAGGTCGCGGCGGTTCGGGTTGCCGTTGATCTCGAGCATGGTCCCGGTGCGGACGGCCGCCTCGACCACGCGCTCGACGTCGATCTCGTAGGGATCGCGCCTTCCGATCAGGCGCCCGCTGAGGTGCCCAATGCAGTCGACCAGCGGGTGATCGATCGCCGCGATCACCCGCTCCGTCATCGCTCGCTGGGAGATCTTGAATGAGGTGTGGACGCTGGCGACCGCCCAGTCGAGCTCAGCGAGCAGGTCGTCCGCGTAGTCAAGCGAGCCGTCCGGGAGGACGTTGACCTCCGAGCCAGCGAGCAGCCGGAAGCCGCGCCGACCCGAGTTGAACGCCCGCACCTCCTCGATCCGCTCCCCCAGACGCTCCGCCGAGACGTGGTTGCCGAAGCCGTGGCTGGCGGAGTGGTCGGTGAGCGCGAGGTAGGCGTAGCCGCGGGCCCGCGCGGCCTCGGCCATCTCCTCGAGCGTGTTGTGGCCGTCGGAGATCGTGGTGTGGCAGTGGAGGTCGCCCCGAATGTCCTCCCCGGAGACGAGCTCCGGCAGTGTGCCGGCGGCTGCGGCGGCGATCTCGCCGTTGGCCTCGCGCAGCTCGGGCTCGATGTAGGCGAGGCCAAGGCGCTCGTAGACCTCGGCCTCGGTCACGTAGCGGGAGACCTCCCCGGTGCGCGTGTCTGTGATCCCGTGCTCGGAGACCGAGAGCTCCATCCCGACGGCGCGCTCGCGCAGCTCGATGTTGTGCTCGGCCGACCCGGTGAAGTGCTGAAGCAGGTTTCCGTAGGCGGCGGGCGCGACGATCCGCAGGTCGACGGCGATCCCGTTGTGGGTCGTGATCCGAGCTCCGCCCTCGCCGGAGGAGCCCTTGGTCGCCGCCAGGGGATGGTCGAGAAGCGCTTGCGCCAGCGCCGCCGGCTCGCTGGCGGTGGCGATCAGGTCGATGTCGTGGCAGGTCTCGGTTCGCCGCCGGGCCGAGCCGGCGAGCTCGACCGCGTCGCTGGCGGGGTGGGCCCGAAGGTCGTCCGCGAGCTGCTCGGCCACCGGCAGCACCTCGGAGAGCAGCAGCCGCTCGGCGGGCGCCCCGTCGGTGAGCTTGCCCAGCGCCGCCAGCACGTTCTCCTCGGCCTTCGGCCCGAGGCCCTTGAGCTGGCGGATCCGCTCCTGCTCGGCGGCGGCGCGCAGCTCCTCGAGGCTCGAGACGCCGAGCTCGTCGTAGAGGCGGCGCGCCGTCTTCGCCCCCACTCCGGGGACCATGGTCACCTCGATCAGCGAGGGCGGGAACTTTCGCTTCAGCTTCGCCGCCGCGGGGATCTCGCCGCTGTCGAGCAGCGCCAGGATCTTCTGCTCCAGCGTCTTGCCGACGCCGGGCAGCTCGGTCGCCCTGCCGGCACGGGCCAGCTCCTCGACCGACACGGGGCTCTGCCGAATCACCCGGGCCGCCTCGCGGTAGGCGAGGACGCGGTACCTGATCGCCCCGTCGAGCTCATACAGCGTCGCCAGCTCGGCCAGCGCCTCGGCGATCTCGGCGTTTCGCATCCCCCAAACCTATTCCCGCCGCGGGAGGTTGTCCCGCCACGGGCGGGTGGCGAATAGCATCCGGGGGTGTCGGAGAACGCGGGCGTCTGGCTCGTCATTCCCACCTACAACGAAGCCCCGAACGTCGAGGCGATCGTCGCTGCGGCGCTCGAGCAGCTGCCGCCGAAGCGGCGGCTCCTGGTCGTCGACGACTCATCGCCCGACGGCACCGGGCGGATCGCCGATCGCCTCGCCCAGGGTCGCGAGGACGTCGCCGTCCTGCATCGGCCAGCCAAGAGGGGCCTCGGACCGGCGTACGTCGCCGGGTTCCGTGAGGCGCTGGCGGGCGGGGCGGAGCTGATCGCTCACATGGACGCCGACTTCTCGCACGACCCGGCCGATCTCCCGCGCCTGCTGGAGGCGGCCGTCGACGCGGACCTGGTGCTCGGCTCGCGCTACGTGGAGGGCGGCGGGGTCACCGAATGGGGCCCGGGCCGGCGCGCGATCAGCCGCTGGGGGAGCGCCTACGCCAGGGCGGCGCTGGGCGTCGGGATCCGGGACCTGACCGGCGGCTTCAAGGTCTTTCGCCGCCGGGCGCTGGAGGCGATCGACTTTCAGTCCCTCGCCTCGCGCGGCTACGCGTTCCAGGTCGAGACGACGTTCCGGACGATCCGGGCCGGCTTCAGGGTGGTCGAGGTGCCGATCACCTTCCGCGACCGCCGCGTCGGCCAATCCAAGATGACCGCCTCGGTCATGCTCGAGGCGGCCTGGCGAGTGCCCACGATGCGGCTTCGGGGACGCTGAACGGGCGATTCGGCTGCGGATCCGCATATCCTTGGCAGGGCACCCGTGGCCCGTTCCCTCGCCGGTACTCGGGCCACCCGTTCCTATTTCGCCGGTACTATATTTTGTATAGTATTGGATGGCCGCGAGGGGCGGCCGGCGAGCGAAGACGATGCAGATCGAACGATCAGGAGACGAGAAGTGACTGGGAAGCTCCCCGACGTGACCGACGGCAACTTCCAGTCTGAGGTGCTCGAGGCCGAGCAGCCGGTGCTGGTGGACTTTTGGGCGCCCTGGTGCGGGCCGTGCCGCGTCGTCCACCCGATCCTCGAGGAGATGGCGGGCGAGCGTGAGGACTTTCGCATCGTCAGCATCAACACCGACGAGAACCAGCAGACCGCGGCCCGGTTCGACATCCTCTCGATCCCGACCCTGATCCTGTTCAAGGACGGCGCCGAGGCCAAGCGGGTCATCGGCGCGGTGCCGAAGCGCCGCCTCGAGGCCGAGCTCGAGCCGGCCTTGACTACCTAGCGCAGGACCTCGCGCTCGCGGACTCGAGGTCGACGCGTCAGCTGAACTTGCCCAGCGTGGGCTCGAGCTCGCTGAGTGAGTCGAGCACGGCGTCGGCGAGTCGCAGCGCCTCGGCGGAGGGCGGGAAGTCCGGGCGTGGGACAGCGATCACCCGCATGCCGGCGGAGCGCGCCGAGCGGATCCCGTTGGTTGAGTCCTCGACCGCGGCGCACCCTTCCGGAACGACGTCCAGCCGCCGCGCGGCTTCGATGTAGACGTCCGGCTCGGGCTTGCCGCGCGGCACCTCCTCGGAGGAGACCGTGGCGCGGAAGAGCCCGGCCGTGCGGGTCAGCTCCAGCACGAGGTCGATGAGCGGCCGGTTGGCCGAGGACGCGACCGCCAGCGGCCAGCGCTCGGCGAGCGCGCGCACGGTCTCGACCGCGTGGGGCAGCAGCGGGACGCGGCGGCGGTAGTAGGCCTCGAGCCCCTCGACCACGGCGGCCGAGATCTCGGCCGGCTCCATCGGCACGCCAAGCTCCTCCTGCATGTGGCGCGACCACTCGCTCGAGCTCATGCCCATCATCTCCTCCTGGGCGCCCCGGTGCCAGCGGCCGCCGGACTCCCGGGTCAGCTGCTCGCGGACCGACGCCCATGCGGACTCGGAGTCGATCAGGACCCCGTCGAGGTCGAAGATGACGGCGTCGATCGAGATCGGCGGCCGCCTAGACAGATCGCTCGAGGTCGATCCGCAGCTCCCGCCCCTCGATCGAAGCCACCGCCCGCCGCCTGCTCCGCTTCGAGGGAGCCGAAGGCGACCGGTCATCCGGCGAAGCCGGATGCGCGGGCGGTGGGGTCTGTGCCGGGTCGCTGTCGTAGGACACCGAGGTGGCGAGCGTCTCGCCGGCCACGTATGCCTCATGGGCGCGAGCGGCGTCCAGCAGTTCCGCATCGCCCGCAAGCCTGAGCTCGATCCGGTTGGTGACCTCGAGGCCGGACTCGCGACGGGCGTTCTGCACGGCGTGGACGATCTCGCGCGCCAGCCCCTCGCGACGGAGCTCATCGTCGAGCTCGACGGCCAGCGCCACCGCGCGACCCGCCTCCGCCTCCACCTGGTAGCCGTCAAGCGGCTCCATGACCAGCGTCACGTCGTCGGGCTGGAGCTCGTGCTCCTGCCCGTCCACGTTTATCCCCAGCCTCGTGCGGCCGGCGACCGCGTCGGCGACCGCGGATGGGTCGAGCGCTTCGACCGCGGCCGCCGCGTTCGGCATCAGCCTGCCGAACCGGGGGCCGAGCGTTCGGTAGTTCGGCTTCACCTGGTAGCGCACCAGCTCCGCCTCCTCGGAGACGAACTCGAGCTCCTTCACGTTCAACTCTCCGGCGACGAGCTCGTCGAGGCGCTCGATGGCCTCCCGCTCGGCGCCGCTGGCCACGATCACCGCCTTGCGCAGCGGCTGGCGGACCTTGACCCTGGCCTGGGCGCGAGCCGCCCGCCCCAACTCGACCGCGCGGCGTGCCGTCTCGACCCCGGCTTCCAGCTCGTGATCCTCCAGCGAGGGGTCGGGCTCGGGGAAGTCGAGCAGGTGAACGGAGTCCGGCTCGGCGCCGAATTCCTCCGCCTCGCCCCCGGCCAGGTTGGCGTAGATCTCGTCGGCCAGGAAGGGCGTGAAGGGCGCCAGCAACGTGGCGACGGTGAGCAGGCAGTGGCGGAGGGTGGCGAAGGCGGCGCGTTCACCCTCCCAGAAGCGGCGGCGCGAGAGCCGCACGTACCAGTTGGAGAGCTCCTCCACATAGGCGGCGATCGCCCGTCCGGCCGTCGTGCAGTCGTAGGTGTCCATGCCCTCGATCACCGTCCGCACCGTGCCCTGGAGGCGGGACAGCGCCCAACGATCGAGGTCTCCTGCGTGCGCGTCTCGCTCGAGCAACGAGTTGTCAGCAGCGAGCGACTGGCCGAGATCCTCAGCACGGAGGCCCTCGGCGTTCGCGTACAGCACCCAGAACGCGTACGTGTTCCAGAGCGTGAGCATGAACTGGCGCACCGCCTCGCCCACCGTGTCGGCGGAGAAGCGGTAGCCGGCCCAGGGCTGCTGGGCCGTGAAGTAGTACCAGCGCAAGGCGTCCGCGCCGTGGCGGCCGATCACCTCCCAGGGATCGACCACGTTTCGGCGGCTCTTCGACATCTTCTGGCCCTCCGGGTCGAGGATCAGGCCGAGGACGACGCAGTTGCGGTAGCTGGCGCGGTCGAAGACCAGCACCGAGACCGCGTGCAGCGAGTAGAACCAGCCGCGGGTCTGGTCGACCGCCTCGCTGATGAAGTCGGCCGGGAAGCGGTCGGTGAACAGCTCCTCTCCCTCGAACGGGTAGTGGAACTGGGCGAAAGGCATCGAGCCCGAGTCGTACCAGGCGTCGATCGTCTCGCGGACGCGGCGCATCTCCCCGCCGCAGGACTCGCAGCGCAGCGTGACCTCGTCGATGTAGGGGCGGTGGAGGTCGTCGGGCACCTGGCCGCCGCGCTCGCGCAGATCGGCCATCGATCCGGCGCAGAAACGCTCCTCGCAGTTCTCGGACCCGCACTCCCAGATCGGCAGCGGCGTGCCCCAGTAGCGCTCGCGAGAGAGCGCCCAATCGACGTTGCCCTCGAGCCAGTTGCCGAACCGGCCATGTTTGATGTGCTCGGGGTGCCAGCCGATCTCCTCGTTCTCGGCCAGCATTCGTTCACGGACGTCGGTGGTGCGCACGTACCAGCTCGACTTCGCGTAGTAGAGCAGCGGCGTTCCGCAGCGCCAGCAGTGGGGATAGGAGTGGCGGTAGCGCTCGGCGCGCAGCAGGCGGCCGCCGTCGCGAAGCGCCTCGACGATCGCCGGGTCGGCGTCCTTGACGGACTGGCCCGCGAAGCCGGTGATCCGCTCGTCGAAGGTGCCGTCCTCACGCACCGGGTTCTGGAGCTTGATCCCATACTGCTCGCCGAGCCGGAAGTCGTCCTCGCCGAAGGCGATCGCGGTGTGCACGAGGCCGGTGCCCTCCTCGGTAGTCACGAAATCGGCCTCGAGCACCGTGTGGCCGCGCGGCCCGTAGTCGGTGATGTAGGGGAAGGGGGGCTCGTAGGAGGTTCCGGCCAGAGCGCTGCCCGGAAGGCGGTCGAGCACCTCGGCGCCCTCGCCCAGCACGCGCTCGACCAGCGGGGCGGCCACGATCAAGACCTCGTCGGAGCCGGCCGGCCTCACTCGCACGTATTCGATCTCGGGGCCGACGGCGACCGCGGCGTTCGAGATCAGGGTCCATGGCGTGGTGGTCCAGACGAGCAGGCTGTCCCCGTCCTGAAGCGGCGCCGGCGGCTCGCGGACCCCAAGGCGCACGTATACGGAGGGGTCCTCGACGTCCTCATAGCCCTGAGCGACCTCGTGCGAGGAGAGCGCCGTGCCGCAGCGCGGGCAGTAGGGGACAACCTTGTGGCCCTCGTAGAGGCGCCCGTCGTCCCAGATCTTGCGCAGCGACCACCAGACCGACTCGATGTAGGAGTTGGTGAGCGTCACGTAGGGGTCGTCGAGGTCGATCCAGAACCCGATCCGCTCGGTGAGCCGGTTCCATTCCTCTACGTAGCGGAACACCGACTCGCGGCAGCGCTGGTTGAACTCGGCGATCCCGTACGCCTCGATCTCGGCCTTCGAGGAGATCCCCAGCTCCCTCTCGACCTCCAGCTCGACCGGCAGGCCGTGGCAGTCCCAACCGGCCTTGCGGGGCACCCGGTGGCCGCGCATGGTCTGGTAGCGGGGATAGATGTCCTTGAACACGCGCGACAGGACGTGGTGCGAGCCGGGCTCGCCGTTGGCGGTCGGCGGCCCCTCGTAGAAGCTCCACACGGGGGCGTCCTGGCGCTGCGCCAGAGAGCGGTGGAACACGTCGCGCTGGCGCCAGCGCGCCAGCGTTCGCTCCTCGAGCTCGGGGAAGGACTGCTTCGGGTCTACCGGGCGGTAGGCGGCCATCGGCGCCTGATTCTGCCAAGCGGCGGGCGAGCGCCTGCCCTCAGCCCGGCGACCAAGGTGACGTTGGGCCCGATATGGATGCCGAACGTGACTCTGGACGCGCCTTAGCATGGGGGCGGTGCGCCGCTCGTCCGTCCTCCTGATCCCGCTCGCCCTCCTGGTTGCCGGCTGCGGCTCGAGCGACGGCGGCGACATGCCGGCCGCCTGCCTGGCCCCGGCCGCGACCTATCTGAAGGCCCTCGAGGCTGCGCCCGACCCGGTGCGACTGGCCGGCGAGACGCCGATCAGCGGCTGTCTGGTCAAGGACCAGTCGGCTGGGGACCTCGCCGACCTGGGCGCGTCGTTGGTCCGGGCGGCGACGCTTCTCTCCGCCGCCGCTCAAAGGGACCCCGGCGGCGAGCAGACGCTGCGCCTCGGGTACCTGGTCGGCGCGGTTCAGGAGGGCGCCTCGGAGACGAGCGGGATACACACCGACCTGGTGCGGCGGATCGAGGCCAGCGCCGGCTACCTGAAGCCCCGCGGCACGAGCTCGTTTGACCTCGCCTACGCGCGGGGCTACGCGGCGGGCCGCAGCGGCGGCTGAGAGCACCCAGTCGAATGAAACCCCGCGCCCGAATGCGGCGGCGATAGCCTCCGGTGTTAGGGAAACGGCGAATGGAGGAAGCCATGGCGACCGATACCGCGACGGAGCTCTGGGGAGAGGAGACCCGCAAGGCGATCGCCAATTTCCCCGTTTCCGGGCAGCCGATCCCCGTCCCCGTCGTGCGTTGGCTGGGGCGGATCAAGTCCGCCGCGGCGCGGGTGAACGCGGAGCTCGGCCTGCTCGACCCGGAGATCGCCGAGCGAATCGCCGCCGCCGGAGACGCGATCGCCGCCGGCGAGCACGACGACCAGTTCCCGATCGACGTCTTCCAGACCGGCTCCGGCACCTCGTCGCACACGAACGCCAACGAGGTGATCGCGAGCCTCGCCGGTGAGGGGGTCCACCCGAGCGACCACGTGAACATGGGCCAGTCGTCGAACGACGTCTTCCCGTCGGCCGTCCACCTGGCGGCGCTCGCCGAGGTGACCCACGACCTCCTGCCGGCGATGGACGGGCTCGCCTCCGCCCTGGAACGCAAGTCGGAGGAGTTCGCCGACGTCGTCAAGGCCGGGCGCACGCATCTGATGGACGCCGTTCCGGTCACCCTCGGCCAGGAGTTCGGCGGCTACGCCGCTCAGATCAAACTGGGCACGGAGAGGGTGCGTGCCACCCTGGGGCGGGTCGGTCAGATCCCGCTCGGCGGCACCGCCACCGGCACCGGCCTCAACACGCACCCGGAGTTCGCCCAGCGCGTGCGCGCCAAGCTCGCCGAGGAAACCGGGCTGGAGATCTCCGAGCCGCTCGACCGCTTCGAGGCGCAGGGGAGCCGCGACGCCCTGGTCGAGCTCTCCGGGGCGCTGAAGGTGGTGGCCGTCTCCCTGACGAAGATCGCCAACGACATCGCGCTGATGGGCTCGGGGCCCCGCGCCGGGCTTGGGGAGCTGCGTCTGCCGGCGCTCCAGAAGGGCTCCTCGATCATGCCCGGGAAGGTGAACCCGGTGATCTGCGAGGTCACGATCCAGGTCGGGGCGCAGGTGATGGGCAATGACGCGGCGATCACGATTGCCGGCTCGCAGGGCCAGTTCGAGCTCAACGTGCGGGTTCCGTTGATCGCCCGCAACCTGCTCGACTCGATCAAGCTGCTCGGGTCGGCCTGCCGGCTGCTGGACACCAAGTGCGTGCAGGGGATCGAGGCAGACGAGGAGGTGGCGGAGCGCCACGCTGAGGCGACCCTCGCCACGGCAACGGCGCTCAACCCCCACATCGGCTACGACCGGGCGACCGAGATAGTCAAGGCAGCGGCCGACCAGGGTCGGCCGCTGCGCGAGGTTGCGCGCGAGATGGGGGTCGCCGAGGAGATCCTCGAACGAGCCCTCGACCACCGCAAGCTGGCGCGCCCGCACGAGTAGTCCCAGGACCACGTTCCCGAGCCGCTCGCCGCGCAGCTCGCTTCGGGTGGGGCCTTCGTGCAGAAGCTCGGCTTCTCCCCGGGGAGTGGCGCCTTCCAAACGTAAGTCTCTGCTGGGGAAATCTCAGACCAGGTTGTCGCTGCTGGTCGAGTTGCGATGCGATATGAATCGCAACTCGACCAGCACGAGGCCTGAGAGCCCCGGTCTGCCGACCGTTGAGTGCGGTCGCCTACATTGGATTGGAGGCGTCGAAGCGGCGCCGGAAAGGAGCAGTAGATGGGTCAAGCGGTTGTGCACTTCGAGGTGTTCGGGAAGGACGGAGACAAGCTTCAGAGCTTCTACTCGGATCTGTTCGGTTGGGAGATCGACTCGGACAACCCGATGAACTACGGCCTCGTGCAGCGCGAGGCGAACAGCAACGCCGACGGCGTCGGGATCGGCGGCGGAATCGCTGCCGGGCAGGAGGGCCAGAGCTACGTCACCTTCTACGTCGAGGTGGACGACGTCGAGGCCGGCCTGCAAAAGGCCGAGAGCCTCGGCGGATCGCGCGTCATGGGCCCGATGGACGTCATGGAACAGGTGACGATCGGCCTCTTCAACGACCCCGAGGGCCACATGATCGGGCTGGTCAAGACCCAGCCGGCGTAGGGATCGCAGTGCCTCGGGAGCGGCCGCTGCGTAATGCCGTGGCCGCCCGCTTGTCTAATGGTCGGGATGGGATCATTGGTCCCTGAAACCGCCTGGAAGGAGCCCGATGGAGAACAGCAGCGAGACAACCGAGAGCCGTAACGAGACAACGCCTGAGGCGAGGACCGAGAAGGCAACCTTCGGCGCCGGCTGCTTCTGGCAGGTCGAGGCGGCCTTCCAGGATCTTCCCGGCGTCGTCGAGACCGCCGTCGGGTACGAGGGCGGTGACGTCGACAACCCCACCTACGAGCAGGTGTGCAGCGGCACCACCGGCCACGTCGAGGTGTGCCAGGTCACCTTCGACCCCTCCAAGGTGAGCTACGAGGACCTGATCGCGAAGTACCTCGAGATCCACGACCCGACCCAGCTCAACCGCCAGGGACCGGACGTCGGCTATCAGTACCGATCGGTGATCTTCGCGCACTCCGACGAGCAGGCCGAGGCCGCGCAGCGCGTGGTAGAGCGTGCCCAGCAGCGCTTCCGCAACCCGATCGTCACCACGATCGAGCCCGCGAAGCCCTTCTGGCGCGCGGAGGAGCACCACCAGTGCTACCTCCAGAAGCGCAGCTCGAGCGGGCTGATGGGGACGCTGCTGGGCCGCTGACAGCTAGCGGCTCTCGGCCTCGACCAGCTCCACAGCCAGGTCCAGCACCGCCTCCCAGTAGCGGCGCCCGTGCTCGGGGCTGGCCCGCGTTGGATCCCCGATCGCACCGGTCTCGGAGAGCGACTTGACCCCGCTCTCGAACAGGCTCGCGATCGCCTCCTGCGGATCGCCGACGTAGCCGGCCTCGGCGCGGTCCATGTGGACAAGGTCGGGGTGAATCGCCAGCAGCATGGAGGTCTCCCATTCACCCGCGTGCAGGCCACCCTCGGGCATCGGCACCTCGAACTCCTGCTCGCCGAGCTGCGCCACGCGCAGGAACACGCTCAGGTCGGTGATCGCGACGACGCGTTGGCGCTGGGAGTCCGGCAGCTTCTCGACCGCCGCGGCCAGCGGGGCGAAGTTGCCGCCGTGGGTGGGCACGAGCACGATCCGGCGGAAGCCGGCGCTTTCCAGCGATGAGGCAAGATCGGCGACGATCGCGTGGAAGGTCTGGTCCGCGATCGAGAGGGTTCCGGGAAAGGCCAGGTGGTGGCTGGAGCAGCCGACCCGGACGGTCGGCGCCACGAAGGCCTCGAGGCGGTCGGCCAGCCGGCGGGCGAAGTGATCGCCGATCAGCGCGTCGGTGCCCAGCGGCATGTGGTGGCCGTGCTGCTCGGTGGCGCCGAAGGCGACCACCACCGTGTCGCGCCCCCCGCGGAGCTCCGCCTCGACCTCGGGCCAGGTCAGCTTGTCGAGCTCGACCGCACCGATGCCCCGACCCTATCCGCCGGCGGACCGGCCTGCCGACTGCGCCCGAGCTCGCTTGGTGAGGGCGGCCGGCGAGGCGGCGCTCAGAGGTTCACGGCCACGTACTTCGTCTCCAGGAACTCGTCCATGCCCTCGTCGCCGCCCTCGCGGCCGATGCCGGACTGCTTCACGCCGCCGAACGGGGCGCCGGCGTTCGAGACCATGCCCTGGTTGAGGCCGATCATCCCGGTCTCCAGGCCTTCGCAGACGCGCAGCGCCCGGTTGATGTCGCGAGTGAAGACGTAGGCGACGAGCCCGTACTCGGTGTCGTTGGCGGCCGCGATCGCCTCCTCCTCGGAGGAGAACGAGGCGATCGGCGCCACCGGCCCGAAGATCTCCTCCTTGAGCACTCGGGCGTCCGGCGTCACGCCGCCCAGCACCGTGGGCTCGAAGAAGTATCCGGCCCCGTCGAGCCTGCCCCCGCCCACGACCGCCCGGGCCCCCTTGCCAACCGCGTCCTCGACCAGCTCGGCCACCTTCGAGCGCTGGTCGTCGTCGATCAGGGGCCCGACGTCGACGCCGTCCTCCGTGCCGCGGCCGACCTTCAGCGAGCCCATGCGGTCCGCGAGCCTCGATGCGAAGTCGTCGGCCAGCGAGTCGGCGACGTGGAAGCGATTCGCCGAGGTGCAGGCCTCGCCGATGTTCCGCATCTTGGCGATCATCGCTCCCTCGAGCGCCGCGTCCAGGTCGGCGTCGTCGAAGATCAGGAACGGGGCGTTCCCTCCCAGCTCCATCGAGACGTTGAGCACGTTGTCCGCCGCCTGCGCGATCAGCTTGCGGCCGACCTCGGTCGAGCCCGTGAAGCTCAGCTTTCGCAATCGGGGATCGGCGATCACCGGCTCGGCGACGGAGCTCGACGAGGAGCTCGCGATCACGTTCAGCACCCCGCTCGGCAGGCCGCATTCCTCCAGGACCTGGGCGAGGGCGAACGCCGACAGGGGCGTCTGCTTGGCCGGCTTCCAGACCATGGTGCAGCCGGCGGCGATCGCGGGGCCGATCTTTCGCGTTCCCATCGCGGTGGGGAAGTTCCACGGGGTGATGAAGAAGCACGGACCGACCGGCTGACGCATGACCAGCACCCGGCTGGCCGCGTTGCCCGCCAACTTGTAGTTGCCGTCGATCCGCAGGGCCTCGCCCGAGAACCAGCGGCAGAACTCTGCCGCATAGGCGATCTCGGCCTTCGACTCCGCCACCGTCTTGCCCATCTCGAGGGTCATCAGCAGGGCGAGGTCGTCGGCCCGCCGGTTGAGGATCTCGAAGGCGCGCCAGAGGATCTCCCCCCGCTGGTTGGGGGACGTGGCGGCCCACTCGGCCTGGCTGGCGACCGCGGCGTCGAGCGCCGCCGTGGCGTCGTCCGGGGTGGCATCGGCGATCTCGCACAGCGCCTCCCCGGTCGCGGGGTCCTCGACCGTGAGCGTGCCACCCCCGCTCGCACCGCGCCACTCGCCCCCGATGTAGAGGCGCTTCTCGACCCGGTCGACGACGGTCTGCTCCTGCGTCGCGATGCTCATCTGCAAACCTCCAATCACGGCCTCATGCCCAGAGTATTCGGGCGATGAACGGGTACACCGCAGCGTACGAAACGAAGGGAATGGGCACCGGCGGTCGAAGCGCGGCTTTGGGGTCCCCCTGCGTTGTGCGGGCCGAGAGGCGGATGGAGGCGAAGGGAAAGAAAAAGGCAGTCGGGCTCGTGGCTTGCGTCGTGGCGCTGGCTGCTCTGGCCTGGCCTGGGGGCGCAAGCGGCGCCAAATGGGTGGTCAAGGGGCGCGGCTGGGGGCACGGGGTCGGCATGAGCCAGTACGGCGCCTACGGCCTTGCCCGGCACGGGCGCGGCTACCGCAAGATCCTCCATCACTACTACCGGCACACGCGGATCGGGCACGCCGGAAGCCACACGATCAAGGTTCTGCTCGACTCGGGATCGGACTCGGTGAGCTTCAGGAAGGCGAGGAAGGCGTGCGGCAAGCGGCTCCGCCGCGACCGCGGCTACCGCTTCAAGCGGTCCGGCTCGGACGTGATCCTGCGGCGCGCCCATCGAGGCAGGATCGCGAACTGCGGCCGACGCGGCATCGCCACCGGCGGCGGGACGATCCGGATCGGGGGCAAGGGCTATCGAGGCAAGCTGAAGGCGACGGCGTCGGGGGGCGACCTGCTGGTGATCAACGCGGTCGCGCTCCAGGCATATGTGATGGGGGTCGTCCCGAACGAGGTGCCGTCCTCGTGGCCGAAGGCGGCACTTCGGGCGCAGGCGGTCGCCGCGCGCTCCTACGTGCTTGCCACCAGCGGAAGCGGTGACTTCGACGTCTATGACGACACGCGCAGCCAGGTCTACGGCGGCAAGGGCTCCGAGACCCAGCGCACCAACGAGGCCGCCAAGCGCACCCGCGGCCTCGTGGTGCGTCACGGCAAGCAGGTGGCGACGACGTATTTCTTCTCGACCTCGGGCGGCCAGACGGAGAGCGTCCAGTACGGCTTCCCCGGCGCCGACCCGGCCCCCTACCTGAAAAGTGTCCGAGACCCTTACGACGCGGCGTCCCCCTACCACAGGTGGAAGGTCCACTACTCGCAGAGCGAGATCGAGTCGCGGCTCTCGGGGCTCTTCTCTGGCAGGCTGCGCAACATCAGGGTCCTGAAGCGCGGGGACTCCCCGCGGATCGTCAGCGCGCGCGTGGTCGGCTCACAGGGGAGCTCCAAGGTCTCGGGCCCCGGGCTCCAGGGGCTGCTGGACCTGCGGAGCACCTGGGCCCGCTTTCTGAAGAGGTGAGCCCGGCGCGCCTTTGCGACGAAGCTCGGCCAGCGATCTAGCCGTCCGGATAGGGCTGGACCGGGATGCCGTGATCGGTCTGGCGCATCCCGATTTCGTAGGTCGCCCCGCCACTGAGCTCGAGGCGCTCGGGCTGGCGACCGCGGCGCTCGACCTCCAGCTCGAGGTCGGCGATCGAGCAGTTGAGCGTGTTGTGCTCGGGGCCCTTGGGATCGGCGTAGACCCAGGCGACGAAGTTGCGGGGCTCCGACGACACCCGGCCCCGGAGCTTCAGGTCCTTGCCCGAGAGCTGGAACTCACAGGAGGTCGGGCGCTCGCCCAGCTTCGTCGACAGGACGCGGTCGAAGCCGCCGAGCCGGTGCTCTGAGCCATCGATGCGAAGCATCCCGTTGGCCACCCACGGTGTGGTCACGGGGCCGATCTTGATCCGACCCGCGGCGAGGTCGAGATAGCTCCCCCGCTGGCCACCCAAGTCGCCGCCCTGGATCCATACCCAGCGCTCGGCGTGTTCCGCCCCCCAGTTGTGACCGATCATCCCCGGCCAGTCGGCGAGTTCGATCCGCTCGCCGCCCACCGTCACCGTGCCCTGGAAGCGCGCGCTCGGGTAGGGGCTGAGAAACTTGGTGCGGGGCAGGGGCATCTCGTAGAGCCGCTCGTAGGGCAGGTGGTGGAACGCCTCGCCGGGATCGTCGAAGGTGAGATCCCAGCTCGCCTCAAGCTCGGGCGTCTCCAGCTCGCCGGCGGCGCGGCCGGGTTCCAGCACGGCGCCGTCGACGCGGATGTACGCGCCTTCGGGCGCCGAGAGCTCCCCGGCGGTAAAGCTGGCCTTGGTCGCGCGCGGCCCGGGCGCGTCAGCGTCGAACACGGTCAGCCACAGCGCGGCGGTGGGCTCTTCGGCCGGCCGCTTGTGGACGGTGTGCCGGATCCACACGGCCTGTCCCCCGGTCGGCCGCGAGGTCTTCAGATAGAAGCTCTCGTAGTGTCCGGCCTGGCGGCCGAGGCGGGGAAAGCGGGCCTCGCTTCGCACGCGCGGAAATCTAGCCGCAGCGCCATCCTCGTGACCTTGACGTCTCAGTGTGCGAGGCCCCGCTTCAGTGCCGAATCGTGATCACGTCGCCGTCGCTGACGACGTAGTCGCGGCCCTCGGTTCGGACCAGTCCACGCTCCCGCGCCGCGCCGTAGCCGCCGGCCTCGACCAGCTCGCGCCAGCCGATCACCTCGGCCCGCACGAAGCCGGCCTGGATCTCGGTGTGCACCTTGCCTGCGGCGTCCCAGGCGGTGAGCCCGCGGCGCAGCGCCCTCGCCCTCGCCTCGCTGCCGCGATGCGCGGTGAAGAAGGTGACCAGGTCGAGCAGCTCGTAGGCGGCGCGCACGAGCCGCTCCAGTCCCGACTCCGCCAGCCCCAGCTCGGACCGCATCTCGACGGCCTGATCGGCGGGCAGCTCCGCCAGTTCCGCCTCGATCCGGGCGCTGACCCCGATGCAGCCCGCGTCCTGGCGCCGCGCGTGCTCGACCAGCGCCGCCGCCGGCTCGCCTTCCCCCTCGTCGAGGTTGGCGACGTAGAGCACCGGTTTGGAGCTCAGCGCCTGGAGTTCCGCCGGGGCCGTCGGCGCCAGGGCGGGGACCGGCACCGCGCGCGCCGGCTCGCCGCGGCCGAGGGCCTCGACCACGCGCTCGAGCCAGTCGCGTTCGGCCGCCGCCTCCTTGGCCCCGGGGCCCGCCTGTTTTCGAACCCGCTCCAGACGCCCCTCCGCCTGCTCGAGATCGGCGAGGAGCAGCTCGGCGTCGACCACCTCGGCATCGGCGACCGGGTCGATCCGCCCCTCGGGATGAGGGATCCGCTCGTCGCCGTGGGCGCGGACCACGTGGCAGATCGCGTCGGTCTCCCGGATTTCGGCGAGGAAGCGATTTCCCAGCCCCTCACCCGCCGAGGCGCCGCGAACCAGGCCGGCGATGTCGTGGAACTCGATCGTCTCCGGGACCCGTGGGCTCGCGCCCGTCGCCTCCGCCACGGCCGTCAGCCGCTGGTCGGGGACCTCGGCGATGGCGAGGTTCGGCTCCACCGTCGTGAACGGGTAGGTGGCGGTTTGGGCCGCGGCCCGCGTGAGGGCGTTGAAGAGCGTCGTCTTGCCTGCGTTGGGCAGGCCGACGATGCCGACCTTCACGAGCGCCCTGGATCGCCTTCGGAGAGGGGGCGCCCGCCCGATGGCCGGGGGGCGGGCGCTTGTGGGTGTCCGTCTGCGCTGGAGCGGTGTGGCGAAGCGGCGGCGGTCGAGGGGGCGGCGACGCTCGCCACCAGATCGATCAGCCGGTCCTCGGCGCCCCTGCCGCGCAATCCCGGCCACAGCCGGCCGATCGCGAGGCCGATGGCGGCGCCGCCGAGCACGTCCGAGGGGTAGTGCATGCCGAGGTACGGCCGGGTCAGGCAGATGGCGCCGGCGAGCCCGTAGAGCGGCGGGCGGGAGCCCGGAGCAACGCGCCCCATCGCAGCCGCCGCCGCCAGGGACGCGGTGGCGTGGGCCGACGGGAACGAGAGCTCGCTGGGAGCGGCGGCCAGGCGGGGGAGGCGACGCAGGCGCGGGCGGCGCCTGCGCACGGCGAGCTTGACCAGATAGTTGACCCCGACCGCGGCGGGAGCGACCGCGGCGGCGCGCAGCCAGCGCTCGCGGCGGGTCGCGTCGACGGCGGCGGCCGCGACCCCGATCGCGACCCATACCGCACCCCACTCCCCCGCCATGCCGAGCGCCTTCATCGCGTCCTCGATCTGGGGCGCGTGGTAGCGCGTGCGCATCGTGCGAAGCAGGCGCCGGTCGAGTTCTTGGAGCCGCTCGAGCACCGGGCGCAGCATAGGGCCCGAACGTCCGAGCTCGCCGCTGAAATGCGCCTGTGAGCCTGGACGACCGCCTCGCCGATTACGAGCATGGCTTCAGGCGGGCAGGACTCCCCCTCTTGATCGAGGGGTTCTCGGCCTCGACCGACATCTTCAACCGAGCGGCTCCGCTGCTCGCGCTCGTCTTCCTCGCCGAGATGCTTGGCGCGATTCAGCTCGACTGGTCGCTGCTCGGCAACGTCGCCGCGGCGCTGGGCGGTCTGGCGATCCTGCTGGTTGCGGCCATCGCCATTAACCGCGCCGCCGACCGGCCGCTGCTGGCGCTGCCGCAGGACGTCGGCCGGGCGGAGCTGAGCGCCTTCGTCGTCCTGCCGGCGCTCTTGCCGCTGATCTTCGGCGGGCAGTGGCGAAGCGCCGCGGTCACCGCCGCCGCCAACCTCGCCCTGTTGGCCTTGATCTATGGGGTGATCGGCTATGGCCTGCCCTCCATCGTGCGCTGGGTGTTCGCTCGGCTCTTGAGCCAGCTCGCTTCCTCGCTGGCGCTGCTCATGCGGGCGATCCCGCTGCTGATGATCTTCTCGGTGGTCCTCTTCCTGACCGTCGAGATGTGGGAGGTGTTCTCGGACCTGGCGCCGGCGTCGTTCGCGATCCTCGCGGGGCTCTTCGTTGCCCTCGGCACCTCGTTTCTGATCGCTCGCGTGCCCCGCGAGGTGCGCTCCCTGGAGCGGGAGGCCGGCAGCGAGGGACCCGAGCTGGATCGCCGGCAGCGCCTCAACGTGGGGCTGGTCCTGTTCGTCAGCCAGGCCATGCAGGTGCTCCTCGTCAGCCTCGCCGTGGGCGCCTTCTTCGTCGCCGTCGGTGTCTTGATCATCGACGCGGACGTGTTGCGCTCCTGGATCGACTCCGGCGGGAACGTTCTGGTCACGATCGACCTCTTCGGCCACCAGGGCATCCTCACCGAGGAGCTGCTCCGCGTCTCCGGCGCGATCGCCGCGTTCACGGGCCTCTACTTCGCGATCTCGATGCTCACCGACGAGGTCTATCGCCGCGAGTTCCTGGAGGAGCTGATCGGCGAGATGCGCGACACCTTCCGGGCCCGCGCCGAGTACCTGCGGCTACGGGGGCAAACCGCTGCGGCCTGACACACGGCCTCGGGTAGGGGAGAATCCCGCCGCATGGAGACGACTACCGCGCCCAGCATGGTCCCCGGCTACCGCCACGTTCCGGGGAACCACTGCGGCTCGACGGCGCTTCGCAACCTGCTCTCCTTTCACGGCGCCGAGATCTCCGAGGAGATGGCGCTCGGGCTGGGCGCGGGGATCAGCTTCTACTACGTGGCGCTCGACGGCTCCTCGCCGTCGCGATTCACGAACGGGCGCGTTGGCCGGCTCGAGGAGCAGTTCGTGGAGCTGACTGCGGCGCCGATCCGGCTCGACACCTTCCCCGATCCCGACGCTGCCTGGGAGGCGGCGCGGGCCGCCGTGGACGCCGGACGTCCCGCGATCCTGCTCACCGACCTCTACTACCTGGACCACTACGGCAGCTCGGCGCACTTCCCCGGCCACGCCGTGGTTCTCGCCGGCTACGACGCCGAGGTCGCCTACCTCTCCGACACCTCGTTCGAGGAGCTTCAGACGACGCGCCTTGACAACCTCGCCCAGGCCCGCCACGGCAAGCATCCTGTGTTGCCCCTCGAGGGCCACATGTTCACGGTGCCGGAAGGGGCCGAACTGGGCGACGTCCGCGAGGCCTCGGCGGACGCGATCGAGCGCAACGCCAAGCAGATGCTCGATCCTCCGCTGGGCGAGTACGAGGGCCTGCCGGCGCTGCGCCGGTTCGCCGCCGAGGTCGGCAACTGGCCCCAGGAGGTCGAGGACTGGCGGTGGTGCGCGCGCTTCTGCTACCAGGTGATCGAGCGCCGCGGAACCGGCGGCGGCAACTTCCGGCTCATGTATTCGCGCTTCCTGGACGAGGCGGGCCGGGACGAGGCGCCGCTAGCCGCCCACGCAGCGGCGCGATGGACGTCGCTCGCCGAGGACCTGCTGGCCGCGAGCGAGGCCGACGAGCCCCAGCCGGACCTCTGGTCGCGGGTCGGCGCCGCGGCCGCCGAGGTGCTCGACGCGGAGGAGCGCCTCTGGCCCGCGCTCGCGCGCTCCGACGATCGTGACGATCAGGCGCTGAAGCGCGCGAAGTAGCCGACCTTTGGTCCCACCCGGCGCTCGAAGCGCAGACCGGCGGCCTCGGCTCGCCGCTGGAGCGAGCCGAGCGTGACCATGTGGGGGTCGCCGAACAGCTCGCCGACAATCAGGCGCCCGCCGGGTCTCAGCACGCGGGCGATCTCGCGCAGCGCCGCGTCCTGGTCGGGGATCTCACCGAGGACGGTGATCAGGATCGCCGCATCGAAGCTGTCGTCGTCCCAGCCGAGCTCCTGGGCGTCGCCGCGGGTGGGGTTGACGTTCCAAAGGCCGCGCTCGCGGGCGGCGCGGATCGTGTGGTCGAGCATCTCCTGCTGGATGTCGAGGACCTCGATCGCCCCCTGATCGCTCACCCAGGCCGCGAGCTCGAGCGTGTAGTAACCGGTCCCGGGGCCGATCTCGAGCAGGCGCTCGCCCGGCTGGGGCTCCAGGATCTCGCACAGGCGAGCGCGGGTGATCAGCGGGTGCGGCGCCTCGACCCAGAATCGCTGGCCGTAGGGACAGGCGGAGGGGTTCTTGCGCCACCACAGCGCGACCGCGCCGACCGCGACGGCGCCCAGGGCGACCAGCTTCCTCATGTGTCCGAGAAGCCGATCGTGTGGGGAGCGGCGGCCACGCGCACGAACGCCACCTGGCGCAGGTCGAGCGAGATCGCGCCGTCCTCGGACTCGAGCTCGTACCAGCGGGCAGCCTCGCTCGCCAGCTTGTCGGTTGAGGTGAGCGCCTCGCGCAGATCCTCGAGATGCCTGGCCGCGAGGCGGGCACTCATCACCTGGCCGCCCCCGAACCCGATCTCGACCCGCTTCATCTCCTCGGCCATCGACTGCCTCCTGGGGTCGCTAGTGGGTTGCCGCCGGCTCGACCAGCTCGGTGAGCGCGCCGTCGGTCGCCTTCGGATGCAGAAATGCGACTCGGCTCCCCCGGATGCCGATCCGCGCCTCGGAGTCGATCAACTCGATGCCCGCCTGCCTCAGCCTCGCCAGCGTCGAGTCGATATCGGTGACCCGGTAGGCGACGTGATGAAGGCCCTCGCCGCGCTTGGCGATGAACCGGCCGACGATGGTCTCGGGCCCGAGGGGGCAAAGCAGCTCCACGTGCCCGTCGCCGACCTCGAGCAGCACCGCGTCCACTCCCTGGGATTCGACCGTCTCCCGGTGCGCGACCGGCATCCCTAACGCCTCCTCGTAGAGGGCCGTCGTCCGCTCCAGGTCGGATACCGCGAGGCCCACGTGATCGATCAGCTCGAACACGCCAGCCAGTCTATTGACGGCGAGATCGCCGCCTCGAGGGCAGGCGAGTGGCACTCGGCCTCCTAGAGTTGCTCGGCCCTAGTCTGGTTCGTCGGGGGCTCGGAGGCGAGCGCCTCGGCGCGATCCCCGGACAGCTCAGCGGCCTCCTGGTGCTCTTCGAGCTCACGCGGCGGGGTGCCGCCGAAGCGGTCGCGCCCCATGATCTCCTGGATCTCGTCGTGCTCGATCACCTCGCTGGTGAGCAGGCGCTCGGCGATCTCGTCGAGCAGGTCACGGTGATCCGCCAGCAGGCGGTAGGCCCCCCGGTAGGCCTCCTCGGAGATCGCCTGCACCTCCTCGTCGCGCGTGCGGCGCAACGCCTCGGAGACCGTGTAGTCGTCGGCCGGGACCTGATGTGAGCGGATCGAGGTGCCCATCGCGTACTCGTAGACCATCGAGCGCGCGATGTCGGTGACCCGCTTGAGGTCGTCGGCGGCGCCGGTGGTCACGCGACCGAAGGTGATCTGCTCCGACACCCGCCCGGCGAGCAGCACCTTCATGTAGTCGATCAGCTCCTCGCGCGATTTCAGGTAGCGGTCCTCCTGCGGGAGGTTGAGCGTGTAGCCGAGCGCCTTGCCGCGGGGCACTATCGAGACCTTCTGGACCTTGTCGACCGCCGGCAGCAACTCCGAGACCAGTGCGTGCCCCGCCTCGTGCCAGGCGACCACCCGCTTCTCGTGGGCCGTGATGACCTTCCGCGACTGAAGGCCCGCGACCACGCGCTCGAAGGCGTTCTCGAAGTCGGCTTGGGCGATGCACTCGCGGTCGTTGCGGCCGGCCAGGATCGCCGCCTCGTTGCAGAGGTTGGCCAGGTCCGCGCCGGTCAGCCCGGCGGTGTGACGCGCCATTCGCTGCAGGTCCACGTCCTGGGCCAGCGGCTTGTCGCGCGTGTGGACGCCGAGGATCCGCTCGCGCCCGCGCATGTCGGGCGGCGGCACGAAGACCTGGCGGTCGAAGCGCCCCGGCCGCAGCAGCGCGCGGTCGAGCTTCTCGAGCATGTTCGACGCGGCCATCACGATCACGTTGTCGCGGGAGTCGAAGCCGTCCATCTCGACCAGGAGCTGGTTCAGCGTCTGGTCGCGCTCCCCCGAGATGTCCGAGCCGCGGTGGGCGCCCACCGCATCGAGCTCGTCGATGAAGATGATCGCCGGGGCGTGCTCCCGTGCCTGCTTGAACAGCCGCCGGATCCGCGCCGCGCCGAGGCCGGCGAACATCTCCACGAACGAGGAGGCCGACTGGCCGAAGAAGTTGGCGCCCGACTCGTGGGCGACGGCCTTGGCGAGCAGCGTCTTACCGGTGCCGGGCGGCCCGTGCAGCAGGATGCCCTTCGGCACCGTCGCGCCCAGCCGCTTGAACTGCTTCGGCCGTCTCAGGAACTCGACCACCTCGCGCAACTCGTCTTTGGTCTCCTCCACTCCCTCGATGTCGGCCCAGGTGACGGAGCTCGCGGACCTGGGAGTGATCTGCTGCGGCTTGGTGCGCGGCATGAGCTTCAGCGTCCGCCACACGAGGTAGACGAGCACCCCCATGAGCAGGAGCGGAGCCCAGAGACTGACGTAGTTCTGGAACTCGAACCAGTCGATGCCTAGTATCGAGAGCGTCGTCATCTGCGGTCGAGTCCTCCCCCCGGGGCTTCCTACCTAAAAGGTATCGGCAGTCCCCTCTTACGGCTGAACGTTCCCTGCCAGCTCCGCCTCGGCCCGCAGGATCTCGCGCAGCGCGGCCGAGCCGACCTCGAGCTGCTCGGGAGTGGGCTCGCGGGTCGAGAAGAGGCGCTGGATCTGGTACCCGATGTCGTGGATCGCGCGCCCGAGCGGCGAGTCCGGGCGGCGTTCGGCGTAGGCGAACAGCTCCACCGCACCCGAGACGCTGGCGACCCCGGCGACCGCCCGCGGCAGCGGCCCCGGATGCCTGAACAGCCTCTCCGTGACCAGCTGGCCGGCCACCGAGAGGACCAGTAGGGGCACGATCAGGTTGGAGCCGCAGCGCTCATGCTCCTTGGGAGCGTCGGCCGGGTCCAGGCTGTGGCGCTCATAGGCGCCGATCGCCTTGTGCTCGACGCCGTGGTAGGCGGCCAGGTCTCGATCGCGAAGCGCCGCTGCCGCCGGGAGCACTCCCAGGATGGCGATCACGCCCTCCCGCAAGGTGGTGCGGCCGCGCGACGTCGTCATCCGTCCCTGGCGGCGGATCGCCCCGCTAACCGCGGCGGTGGCGAGCCCGACCACGAGCACCCGAGG
Organism: Actinomycetota bacterium; assembly: GCA_038040365.1. GTDB lineage: Bacteria > Actinomycetota > Thermoleophilia > Solirubrobacterales > 70-9 > AC-56. The sequence goes on along the minus strand of JBBPIL010000012.1, from coordinate 14,356 downwards.
GTCCTCGATCGGCAGCCGCGCCGCCGGTAGGCGGCGGCGGGCCAGCGGTACGACCGCGAACGCCTCCGCGAGCCGCAGCGGACCGCGAATCAGCGGGGTCGACCCCAGCCGTCCGCGCGAGAACACCGGCTTGGGGCCCGATGCCACCTCGATGCGCCCGTCACGGGTCCGAGCTGCCGCCGCCCAGGCCCTGGGGCCGTGGATCAGCAGCCCGTTGCGAAGCGCCATCCCTCCGAGCCGAAGCGGCGGCTCCTCCCCGGCGCCGTTGCCGTGCGTACCCAGCGTGGGGTCGGCTGAGGCGCCATTTCCGGAGTGGCTCATCCCAGCACCGCCTGGACGATGTCTCCATAGAAGCGAGCGGCGAGGTCGATGTCGGCGACAGCCGCCCGCTCGTCCGCGCCGTGAACGAGCGGCATCGCCTCGGTCAGGGCCATCTCGCGCTGCGGGCAGAAGCCGTAGACGACGGCGGAGTCGAAGGCACGCCGGAACCAGTGGCTGTCGCTGAAGCCGGCCATCACGATCGGCACCAGGGTGGCTGCCGGGTCGGCCTCGGCGAGCCATTCCTCGATCGCCCTGGCAAGGGGGGAGTCGGCCGGGGAGCGGTTCCCCACCACCATTTGCGTGAACTCCAGCTCGAGCCCCTCCCCCGCCTCACCCAGCACCGCCCGGGCTTGCTCGAGCGCCTCGGAGCGGCCCATCCCCGGTGGCACGCGGCAGTCGACCAGGACCTCGGCGCGCGAGGGGATCACGTTCTCCTTCCTGGAGGCGCTGGCCTCGGTTGGCACCAGCGTCACCCTCAGCATCGGCTCGGCCAGGTAGGCGGTGATCTCGGGGGCCGCCTCGCGCAGCCGCTCGACCGCGGCTTCGAGCGCCTCGGGATCGTGCGGGTCGATCTCCTCCCCGCTCAGCGCCGCGACGAAGGCAACGCCTTCAGGGGTCGGCTCGAGCGGCGGCTGCTCGCGCAGGCGCTCGAGCGCCGGGGCCAGCTTCAGGAGCGCGTTGTCCCCCAGGCCCGGGACCGAGGCGTGGCCGGCCACGCCGCGCGCTCGCATCAGGAAGCGGCACGGTCCCTTCTCGCCCACGCAGAGCGTGTAGAAGCGTCGCCCGTCCAACTCGAACGAGATGCCCCCGCCCTCGTTGAGCACGTAGTCGGATCGCACCTTGTCGGGATGCTCGCTGCACAGCCACTGCGCCCCCGCCGCGGCGCCCATCTCCTCGTCGGCGGTGGTGACGACCAGGAGCTCTCCCTTGCGGGGGCGCCAGCCGTCGCGGCCGAGCGCGGCGGCTGCGGCCACCTCGGCGGCGACCTGGTCCTTCATGTCCTGAGCGCCTCGTCCTCGAATCTCTCCGTCCACGATGTCGCCCGCCCAGGGATCGAAGCTCCACTCGGAGGGATCGGCGGGGACCGTGTCCGCGTGGCCGAGCAGGCACAGCGTCGGCCCGGCGCTCTCCCCGCCCAGCCGCGCGACCAGGTTCGGACGGCCCGGCTCGGCGGCCAGCAGCTCGCAGTCGAACCCGGCCTCCGTCAGGGTCTCGGCCAGTAGCCGCTGGGCATCCTCCTCGTTGCCGGGGGGATTGGACGTGTCGATCCTGATCAGCTCCTGGAGCAGCGTCACCGCTTGGCTTCCGACCTCACCGGCTCCAGTCCTGGCTGGCGCAGCCGTCTCCTCGCCCATCAGCCCAGGTTACTCGCCCCCCGCCGGCCCAAGGCGGCGAGCGCGATCAGTTCGAGTGCGTCCACGCCGGGGTCATACTGGATTGGGAGATCGCGGATGGAGCGGCTGTTCGACACCGGTCACACGCCAGGCCATAGAACGAGCGTTCCGCCGGCGGAGGCGCCCCTGCCGGTGCGGATGCGACCGCGCTCCCTGGAGGAGCTCCTCGGGCAGGAGCACCTGCTGGGTGAGGGGTCGGCTCTGCGCGCCGCGGTCGAGACCGCGGAGCCCCACTCGGCGATGTTCCACGGGCCGCCGGGCTCCGGGAAGACGACCCTCGCGCGGATCATCGCCACCGCCTGCCGCGGGGCGTTCGAGGAGTTCTCGGCGGTCAACGCCGGCCGCGCCGAGGTTCGCGCCGTGATCGAGCGAGCGGACGAGCGCCGCGGGGCCGCGGACGAGCCGACGATCTTCTTCCTCGACGAGATCCATCGCTTCAACAAGGCGCAGCAGGACGCGCTCCTGCCGGCGGTCGAGGAGGGACTGGTGACGCTGATCGGGGCGACCACCGAGAACCCCTACTTCGAGGTCAACTCGGCGCTTCTCAGTCGCACACAGCTCTACGAGCTGCGTCCGCTCACCTCGGAGCACCTACACCAGTTGCTGCATCGCGCCCTCTCCGATCCCGAGCGCGGGATCGCGGACCCGCCGGAGGTTGCGGAGCAGGCCTTGGAGCTGCTCGCGACCCGCTCCGGTGGCGACGCCCGGGTGGCGCTATCGGCGCTCGAGCGGGCGGTGGAGACGGCGCGGGCCCAGGGCCATCCGGTCGACCTCGACACCGCCGAGGATGCGCTCCAGCGCAAGGCGCTCACCTACGATCGCGAGGGCGACCGCCATTACGACTACATCTCGGCTTGGATCAAGGCCACCCGCGCCTCCGACCCCGACGCATCCCTGTACTACCTGGCGGTGATGCTCGAGGGCGGCGAGGACCCCCGCTTCATCGCCCGGCGGATGGTGATCCTGGCCTCCGAGGACATCGGCAACGCCGACCCGCAGGCGCTCGTGGTCGCCAACGCCGCCGCCGCGGCGGTGGACCGGGTGGGTCTGCCCGAGTGCCGGCTCAACCTCGCTCAGGCAGCCGTCTACCTGGCCCTGGCCCCGAAGTCGAACGCCTCCTACCGCGGCATCCAGCGGGCCACGGCGCACGTTCGCGAGCACGGTGCGAAGCCACCGCCCTCATACCTGCGGGACGCCCACTACCCGGGAGCTCGCAAGCTCGGGCGCGGCATCGGCTACGTCTACCCTCACGACCAGCCCGGCGGGGTCGGCGATCAGCCGGTGCTGCCGGAGGGCCTCGAGGCCGAGCGCTTCTACGAGCCCACCGAGCGGGGGTTCGAAGAGGAGCTTCGGCGTCGCCTCGAGGAGATTCGACGCCGGCTCGGCGACCCCGGCCACGGCTCAGGCTAGGCGGCGCCCGCATAGAATCGGCCCGGATGGGGCAGCTCGAGTCCTTCAACCCCGCGACTGGCGAGCTCGTCGGCTCGGTCGAGACGCTGAAGCCCGCAGAGGTCCAGGCGGTCGTCGACGACGTCGCCGAGGTGCAGCCCTTCTGGGCCCAGCTGGCGCTCGCCGACCGGGCCCGCTACTTGCGCAGGGCGGCCGACGTCCTGGTCGAGGAGCTCGACCAGGTCGCAGAGCTGCTAACGCGCGAGCAGGGGAAGCCGATCACCGAGAGCTACACGATGGAGGTCGTCCCCACGATCGACGTCCTTCACTGGTGCGCGGACGAGGGTCCGAAGATTCTCGCCGACGAGCCGATCCGCATGGGGCAGGCGCTGTTCCTGTCGAAGAAGGCCAAGTTCAGCTACGAGCCGCTCGGGGTCGTCGGCGTGATCGCGCCCTGGAACTACCCGTGGGCCATCCCCTTCGACGAGGTCGCGATGGCGCTGATGGCCGGCAACGGGGTCGTCCTCAAGCCGGCCAGCCTGACGCCGCTGCTCGGGGAGCGGATCCGGGAGACGTTCGAGAAGGGGGGGCTGCCGGAGGGGCTGGTGCGGGTCGTCCACGGCGGCGGCGCGATCGGCCAGGCGCTATGCGAGTCCTCGGCGCGAAAGATCTTCTTCACCGGCTCGGTCGACGTCGGTCGCGGGGTGGGTGAGATCTGCGCCAGGCAGCTGAAGGGATCGGTGCTGGAGCTGGGCGGCAAGGACCCGCAAATCGTCTGCGGCGACGCCGAGCTCCCGAACGCGATCTCGGGCTGCGTGTGGGGCGGCTTCGCGAACGCGGGCCAGACCTGTTCGGGAATCGAGCGCACCTACGTGGTGCGCGATGTCGCGGACCGCTTCATCGAGGGAGTCGTCCGGCGGGCCGGCGAGCTCACCGTCGGGGATCCAATGGAGTGGGAGACCGAGATCGGGCCGATGGCCTCGGAGGACCAGTTCGACATCGTCTCGGGCCTGGTTGACGACGCGCTCGAGGCCGGCGCTGACCGAGTGGCGGGTGGCCCACGCGAGGTGGCGGGGTTCGGCGGCAAGTTCATCGCCCCCACTGTGCTCGCCGGGGTCGAGGACGAGATGCGGATCATGAAGGAGGAGATCTTCGGTCCCGTGGTCCCGATCATCGTCGTCGACTCCGAGGACGAGGCGCTCCAGAGGGCAAACGACTCGAACTTCGGCCTCGGCGCCTCGATCTGGACCAAGGACCGCGCCAAGGGGGAGCGGATGGCGAGGCGGATCGAGTCGGGGATGGTGTGGATCAATGATCACTCCTACACCCATGCCGCCTGCCAGTGCTCGTGGGGCGGCGTCAAGGAGTCGGGCCTCGGCCGCTCGCACTCGAAGTTCGGCTTCTACGAGTGCGTGGACGTCAAGCTCGTCTCCTGGGAGCCGGGCCTCACCCGCGACTTCTGGTGGCAGCCCTACGACCGGACCCTGGGCCAGGCGGTGCGCGCCTCGGCCCGTCTCCTCTACGGCCGCAACGGCCAGCGGCTGAAGGCGCTGCGGGAGGGCGGCCTGCCGCTGCTGCGGGTGGGCGCCCGCACACTTCGCAAGGACCGCTGAGGCGCCGCGGACCGCTGAGCGGCATCCCGGCGTGGATTAGCCGGCCACGCGCGCGTGGGACGGCACGGGGGCCTGCGCCGACGGCCACGGGCTCATGCGTTTGGCTTCCGGTGCTTCGCCCACCCTCCACATCTGCCCGCATCCAGATCGGCCCCATTCGGAGCCGGGCGACGCCCCGAACGTTAGGCGGAAGTTCCGCAACCGCTATCCCCTATCCCCCCAGTCGTAGCGCGATAGAGCACGGCGGGTGGCCGGTTTCGACCCGCGCTACCGCCTACCCCCGCGAACGTGGATGACGTTGTGCATGACATAGGTGCACAAGATCACCCACGTCCGGGTCTCTCTAGAGGCTCGCCCGCGAGACAAAGCGTGATCGGGGTGCGCGGGTGCGCGGTGGATGCTGCTCAGCGCTTCAGAACGTGAGGACCGGGGACCAGTCGCTGCGCTTCTTGACCCTCCTGCGCTCCGAGCGCACCTTGATCTTGTAGGTGTGGAGGCTGGGCCTGTAGTTGACCGGCCTGTCGTTGTGGCCGAAGGCGGCATGGAAGGTGGGCGTGTCGTTCTTCCAGGTCTTCCACTTCCTCTGATCGACCCGGTAGCGGACGTCGAAGCGGGAGCCGGTGTCGGTGGCGGAATTCGCCCAGTGGACCTCGATCTCGCCGATGAGTGAGTCGATCTCGGCGATCGGACGGACCTTGACCCGGCCAGCCATGCCGCCCCGGCGAGAGCCGTGGAGCGTGCAGTAGTAGTGGTAGGAGCCCGCTGAGGCGTTGATCGTGAAGTTGATCGGGCCATCGGTCGGATTCCCGGAGAAAAACAGCTTGTGGTCCTGGCGGATGTTGTGGTCGCCGTCCGATCCCCCGGCGCGCGACCAGCGGAAGCTGGGGCCGGCCTGGAGGTTCCGCGCGGGCGGCCGCTTTGGGGAGAAGAAGTCGTCGCCGACGTCGATCTTGCGTGGGGCCGCGCCGGCGACGGCCGGCAGCGCCAGCACCACCGCTGTTGCCGAAATGATCAAGGACCGTCGCACCGCTTCACCTCCCAAGCTCGTTGATCGGCGGATGCTACCCCTGGAATACGGCCGTCACGATTGAGGGGTTCAACTGGGAGAATCGGAACGTGGCCGAAACCACGGCTATCCAGCGGGAATCCGGGCCCGCCAGCCCGGTCGCGACGTCCCCCGCCATCGCGCTCTCTCACCTGTGGCGGGACTACGGTGAGCGGACGGCTCTGCGCGACGTCACCCTCGAGCTGCCCGAGGGCGAGACGCTCGCCGTGCTGGGCCCGAACGGCGCCGGCAAGACCACCCTGTTGCGGGTCCTGGCGACCCTGCTCCGCCCCACCGCCGGCGAGGTCTCGGTGCTCGGCTGCGCGCTCCCTCGCGAGGCCTGGAAGGCTCGGGGGCGGATCGGCTACCTCGGCCACGAGCCGCTCTGCTACCGCGACCTCACCTGCGCCGAGAACCTGCGCTTCCAGGCTCGCCTGCACGGGCTCGGGGGAGAGGCCGTGGAGCGGATCGGCGAACTGCTGGACCGGGTGAGGATGTCGCGGTGGGCCGGCGAGCTGGTTCGAAACCTCTCCGCCGGCATGGTGCAACGGCTCGCCGTCTGCCGTGCGGTGCTCCAGGACCCCGAGCTGCTGCTGCTCGACGAGCCGCGCTCCCACCTCGACCCCGAGGCGGCGGCCCTGGTCGAGCCGCTGATCGGCCCCGCCCCGGGGCGCACCCGCGTCGTCGTCACCCACGAGATCGAGGCCGGGTTGGCCGAAGGCGACTGCGTCCTGGCGCTGCGAGCGGGAGGAGCTGTGGCCTACCACGGTGCTGCGAGCGGCTTGTCGGCCGGCGACGCCCGGGCGATCTACGGGGGCGCGCCGTGAGAGCCCGAACCAGCTCGTTTCGAGCTTTCGAGGCGATTCTCGCCAAGGACCTGAGGGTCGAGCTGCGCACCCTGCAATCGGTCCCGGCGATGGTGCTGTTCGCGGTCACCACCTTCGTCCTCTTCCGCTACGGGCTCGACCGCAGCGCCCTGAGCGGCAGCCTCGCCGCGGGGGTGCTGCTGGCGACGGTCCTGTTCGCCGCCATCCTCGCCATCAACCGCCTGTTCGTCGCCGAGCGTGACGAGGGCGGCTTCGACGCGATCCGCCTGGCGCCCGTGGATGGCACCGCGCTGCTGGCGGCGAAGGCGACGGCGCTGGTCGTCTACCTGCTGGTCCTGGAGGCGATCGCCCTGCCGGTTTTTGCGGTCTTCTTCCTCGACTCGTGGGCTGGGCTGGCGCCGCTCGCTGGCGTCCTGGCCCTCGCAGATCTCGGCCTGGCCGCCACCGGGGTGCTGGTGTCCTCAATCGCCGCCAACTCGCGCGCCCGCGACCTGCTGGGGCCGCTGGTGCTCCTGCCCCTGCTGGTGCCGGTGATGATCGCTGCCGCGGGCGCCGCCGAGCCGCTGCTCGCCGCAGGGGGGCCGTCATACGACGGGATCGCCAAATGGCTGGCGATCCTCGCCCTCTACGATGTGACCTTCCTCCTGGTCGGATACGCCGTCTATGACTTCTTGCTGGAGGACTGATCCGGCGGCATCGGCGCGCCGGACCGAAGGATGAACATGAAGGTCCCGAGCCTGCGAGCTCAAGCAGCGGCAACGGTCGCGGTCCTCGCGGCCGGCTTCGCGCTGGTCTTCTTCTACGCGCCGCTCGATACCGAGGGCTTCATCCAGAAGATCTTCTACCTGCACGTCCCGCTCGCGATCTGCTCGCTCGCAGGCTTCGTGATCGCCGGGATCCACGCGATCCGCCACCTGCGCAGCGGCGACGCGGTGCACGACGCACGCTCCTACGTCTCCATCCACCTCTCGGTCATCTTCGGGATCGCCGTCCTCGTGACCGGCTCGATCTGGGCAAGGGCCGAGTGGGGCAAGTGGTGGGTCTGGGACGAGCCGACCCTGGTCAGCTTCCTGATCGTCTTCCTGCTCTATGCCACCTACTACCCGCTGCGCTACGCGATCGAGGACCGCGAGCGCCAGGCCCGGTACGCGTCGGTGTTCGCGATCACCGCGGGCGCCTTCGTGCCGCTCAACTTCCTCGCCGTGCGCCTGGCGGAGCCGCTCATCCACCCGCGGACCTTCTCCTCCGCCGGAGGGCTCCCCGGCTCGATGCTGCTCACGTTCGTGGTCTGCCTAGCGGGGATGGCCCTCCTGTGGCTGTCGCTGGTGCGCTTCGAGCTGGCCGCGAAGTCGGCCTCGGCGAGGCTCTCGCGCCTGCGGCGGGCGCTCGAGGGCGAGGCGTACGCGCCGCCGACCACCGGTTCGCGAATCGCGCCCGGGGTCCCCTCGCGGACCGCCTCGGCGAGCTGGATGAGCGACCCCACGACCCCGCGCATCTGATGCCCGCCCTGCCACTCGACGAGGCGGGGAAGTACGTGGCCGCCGCGTACGTCGTCTTCGTTGCCCTGATCCTGGCCTACGTCGCGATCATGGCCGCGAAGCTGGAGCGGATCGAGCGCGAGCTGGGCGAGCTTGCCGAGCTCGCCGAGGAGAGGTCCAGCCGAGGAGGCGGGGGCGATGTCTGAATTGCTCGCACTGGGCATCTCCCACAAGACCGCACCGCTGGAGCTGCGCGAGCGGGTCGCGTTCACCGAGGGCCGAGCGGCTGGGATGGTCAGGGAGCTGGTCGAGGCGCCCGAGGTGCACGAGGCGGCCGCGATCTCGACCTGCAACCGCACCGAGCTCTACCTCGTCGCTCCCGACGGCGTCGCGGCCGAGTCGCTGGCGCTGGGGGTGCTCGCCCGCGAGGCGGAGATCCGCCCCACGGAGCTGGTCGGCCATCTCTACTCGCTGCGTGCCACCGACGGCGCCAACCACCTGTTCCGGGTAACCGCGGGACTCGACTCGATGATCATCGGCGAGGCCGAGATCCAGGGCCAGGTGAAGCGGGCCTACGAGCTCGCGCTGGTCGAGGGGGGGGCTGGACCGATCCTCAACCGGCTGTTCCGCGGCGCGCTCGCCGCCGGCAAGCGGGCGCGATCGGAGACCGGGATCTCCGAGAAGGGCGTCTCGGTGCCTTCGGTCGCGGTGGAGCTTGCACAGCGGGCGCTTGGCGATCTCTCGAGCCGGCTCGTCCTGGTGGTGGGCGCCGGCGAGACGGCGGAGCTGACCGCCCGAGCCCTCGCCGCGCGGGGAGTCGAGCCCGCGTTCATCGCCAACCGCCGATACGACCGGGCGATCGGGCTCGCCCAGCGCTTCGGCGGCCGTGCTGTCCGCTTCGAGGAGCTGCCGGCGCAGATGGAGCAGGCAGACATCGTCGTTGCCTCGACCAGCTCGCCGCACCACGTGGTCGAGCCCGAGGCGCTCGGAGAGGTGATGGCGGCACGCCAGGGCCGACCCCTGCTCCTGATCGACCTCGCGGTGCCGCGGGACATCCACCCCGATTGCCGCCAGCTGGAGGGGGTGAGCCTGCACGACATGGACGACCTTCAGACCCTTGTGGAGCGAAACGCCTCGGGCCGCGAGGCCGAGGCCCGCAAGGCCGAGAGCATCTTGCGCTCCGAGCTCGGCCGCTTCGAGCGCTGGCTCGGCTCGCAGGACGTCACCCCGACCGTGGCCTCTCTGCGCGAGCGAGCCACCGAGATCGTCGATCGCGTGCTGGCCGAGAACGAGCCCCGGTGGGAGTCGCTCACCGACGCCGATCGGGAGCGAATGCAGGCGATGGCGCGGGCGATCGCGAGCCGTCTGCTGCACGAGCCCACCTTGCGCTTGAAGCGCTCCTCAGGCGACGACGACGCCTACCTCTACGTCAACGCCCTCCGCGAGCTGTTCGGCCTCGACGCGCCTACGGCCCCGCTGGAGGAGCACGACGCGGAGGTGCGCCCGCTGCGCGAGGCGCGGCGGCGCAAGCGCCCGGCCAGTTGAGAGCTCTCAGCGACCGGCTGAAGCTGGGAACGCGGGGCAGCCGGCTGGCGCTTGCGCAGGCCCGGCTCATCGCGGAGGCGCTGGGCGGGGCCGAGATCGTCGCCGTGCGGTCGAGCGACGGCGAATCCGGCGACAAGGAGCGCTTCGTACGCGGCGTCGGGCAGGCGGTCCTGGACGGCGAGGCGGACCTGGCGGTCCACTCGGCCAAGGACCTGCCCGGCGAGCGTCCCGACGAGCTGAGGCTGGTGGGGGTGCATGGCCGCGCCGATCCCGTCGACGCGTACGTGGGCGAGGCGTCGTCGCTCGAGGAGGTGCCCGAGGGGGCTCGCATCGGCACCGCGAGCCTGCGCCGGCGCTCCCAGCTCCTGGCGTTGCGGCCCGATCTGGAGCTGGTGGAGCTACACGGAAACGTCGACACCCGCCTACGGAAGCTGTCCGAGGGCGAGTTCGATGGGATCGTGCTCGCCGCCGCCGGCCTGCGCCGCCTGGCACGCGAGGCGGAGATCGCGTTCAGCTTCGGACTCGCGGAGCTGACGCCGGCCGCCGGTCAGGGATCGCTGGCGCTGGAGGCGCGCCGCGCGGACTCAACCGCGGCGCAGCAGGCGGCGCGGATCTCGGATCACGATGCCCTGGTCGAGCTGACGGCGGAGCGCGCCGCGGTCGCGGCGCTCGACGCCACCTGCCACACGCCGGTCGGGATCTGCGCCCGCCTCGAGGATGAAGTGCTGGCGATGCTCGGATTCGCCGGCCTTCCAGACGGCTCCGAGTGGGTGCGCGATCAGGTCACGGGCGATCCGGAGCAGCCCGCGGCGCTCGGCCAGGCGCTGGCCGAGCGGATGCTCGCGGCCGGCGCGGGCGATCTGCTGCAGCGTTCCGAGGCGCTCGCCTGATGGCGGCGCGGCGAGGGGTCGTCTACCTCGTGGGGGCGGGGCCAGGCGATCCGGGCCTGATGACCGCGCGGTCGCTGGAGCTGCTGGCGAGCGCCGAGGTGATCCTCCACGACCGCCTGATCCCGCCCGGCGCGCTCGATGGCGCGCGCCCGGACACCGAGCTGATCGACGTGGGCAAGCGTCCCGGTGACGCCGACACATCGCAGGGCGAGATCGAGGAGCTGATGGCCGAGCGTGCCCGGGCGGGACGCAGCGTGGTCCGCCTCAAGGGCGGCGACCCGTTCGTCTTCGGGCGCGGCGGCGAGGAGGCCGAGGCGCTGGCGGCCGCCGGAATCCCGTTCGAGGTCGTGCCGGGGGTCACCGCCGGGGTCGCCGCTCCGGCGTACGCCGGCATCCCCCTCACCCACCGCGAGGACGCCTCGGCGGTCGCCTTCGTCACCGGGCACGAGGATCCCGCCAAGGACGACTCGGCGCTCGACTGGGACGCCCTCGCTCGGTTCCCCGGGACGCTCGTCCTCTACATGGGGGTCAAGCGGCTGCCCGAGGTGGCGGAGCGCCTGGTCGCGGCGGGGCGGGACGGCGGCGAGCCGGCGGCTTGCGTCGAACGGGGAACGATGCCGGGCCAGCGAACCGTCACCGCCACGCTCGCCGAGCTGCCCGCGGCGGTCGCCGCGGCGGCGATCGGCCCGCCGGCGATCGTGCTCACCGGCCCGGTGGCGGCGCGGCGCGAGACGATCGCCTGGCTGGAGCGCCGCCCCCTGCACGCTCGGCGCGTCGTCGTCACACGGGCGCGCGCCCAGGCCAGCGGCCTGGCCGCCACGCTGCGCGCGCTGGGCGCCGAGGTGGTCGAGCTGCCGGCGATCCGGATCGTCCCGCGGCTCGACTCCCAGGAGGTTCGCGACGCGGTGCAGTCCATTCACGCCTACGCGCTCGTCTGCCTGACGAGCCCGAACGGCGTGCGGCTGCTGTTCGATGCCCTGGCCGCCGCCGGCCGCGATGCACGCGCGCTTGCCAACGCGACGGTCGCCGCGATCGGGCCAGGAACGTCGGCGGCGCTCGCCGAACGCGGGATTCGGGCCGACATCGTCCCCGAGCGCTCGATCGCCGAGGCGCTGGTTGAGTCGCTGCGCGACTTCGAGGTCGCCGACCGCCCGGTGCTGATCGCCCGCGCCGCGGAGGCGCGCGACGTCCTACCCGAAGCGCTGCGGGAGCGCGGCGCCAAAGTTGACCTCGTGGCCCTCTACGAGACGGTCGCCGAGCAGCCCGACCCGGCCGCGGTCGAGGCGGCGCAAAACGCCGACTACGTCACCTTCACGTCCTCCTCGACGGTGAGGAACTTCACAAAGGCGGTCGGCGGTCGGGTCTCGGAGCGAGCTCGGATCGTCTCGATCGGGCCGGTGACCAGCGAGGCCGCCCGGGAGGCGGGCCTGACGGTGGACGTCGAGGCCGATCGCCACGACCCCGACGGCCTGGTGGAGGCGCTGCTGGCCGACGCCGCAGCCTGAGCCACCGGAGGCCGACGCCGCAGCCTGAGCCACCGGAGGCCGACGCCGCAGCCTGAGCCACCGGACCTGCTGGGTGCGATCGTGCCGCTCTACGCGGCTGGATATCACCCACCGCGATGCTGTGACGCAGCACTAGAGTCAGAAGCGTGGCGCGCCCGATCACCTTTCTCTCCGACTACGGCGCAGACGATGAGTTCGCGGGTGTCTGCCGCGCCGTGATCGCCCGGATCGCGCCGGAGGCCACGGTGATCGACCTCACCCACGGGATCGCCCGCCACCAGGTCCGCCAGGGCGCAGCAGTGCTCGCCCACACGCTGCCGTTCGCGCCCCCCGGCGTCCACCTCGCGGTCGTCGACCCGGAGGTCGGCACCGAGAGGCGGGCGGTCGCGATCCGGGTGACCGAGGAGGACCGCGTGCTGGTCGGCCCCGACAACGGGCTCCTGTGGCCGGCGATCGAGCGCCTTGGCGGGCCGCTGGAGGCGGCCGACATCTCACTGTCGCCCTTCCGGCTCGAGCCGCTGTCGGCGACCTTCCACGGCCGCGACGTCTTCGCCCCGGTGGCGGCGACGCTCGCCCAGGGAGCGACCCTGGAGGAGGTCGGGGCGCCGCTGTCGCCGAGTGCGCTGACGACGCTGGAGTCGAGTCAGGCGCGGATCGAGGATGGCCGCACGTTCGCTCACGTTTCCTACCTCGACCACTATGGAAACGCTGTCCTCGACGTCGGCGAGCCGCGATTGCCCGAAACCCGGCTCAGGCTCGGTCGCCCCGTGGGTGTCGAGACCGGCGGCTCCGGGAGCGCGGAGGCCATCTTCGCCCGCACCTTCGCCGACGTCGCCGAGGGTGAGCTGCTCGTCTACCTGGACTCCTACAAGAGCGTCGCGCTGGCCGTCAACCGCGGCAGCGCGGCGGCAGAGCTGAACCTCGCCCCGGGCGATGAGGTCGTGCTGCGCCCGCTATGACCGCCTTCGGCCTTCCGCGCCGTCACTTTCGGGTCACCGACTCGACCAACGAGCGGGCCCGCGAACTGGCGCTCGCGGGCGCGCCCGGCGGCACGGTGGTCACCGCTGAGGAGCAGACGTCCGGCCGTGGCCGCCGCGGGCGGGCCTGGGCGGCGCCGCCCGGCAAGGCGCTCCTCTATTCGGCGATCCTGCGCCCACTGGGGCGCGAGCACGGCCTGCTTCCGCTCGCGGTGCCCCTGGCCGTCTGCGAGGCGGTTGAGGCGCTGGCCTCGCTGGAGTGTCAAGTGAAGTGGCCGAACGACGTCTGGATCGGGGAAAGCAAGGCGGCGGGAGTCCTGCTCGAGGCCCGCCCTCCCGACTGGGCGGTGATCGGGATCGGTCTCAACCTGGCGGTCGAGCCGGCTGAGTTCCCGCCCGATCTGCGTTGGCCGGCGACCTCGGTCGGCCAGGGGGTCACCACCGCCGCGGCGCTGGCGTCGGTCAATGAAAGGCTCGGGCTCTGGGTGGACGCGGCGCCAGGGCGGGTGCTGGAGGAGTTCGCCGCGCGCGATGCGCTGCGCGGGCGGCAGATCCAGTGGGAGGGCGCCGGCGCCGACCTCCCCTCGAGAGCCGGTCGCGCCGAGGGGATCGACGACCGCGGCAACCTGCTCGTCACCACCGAGGACGGCGAGCGTCTCAGCCTCGGCGCCGGCGAGGTGCAGCTGGCGCTCCACCCGGCGGACTGAAGCTAGCGGCGGCCGCGCGCGCGAACCACTGCGATCGCGAGCACCAACACCATCACCAGCACCCGAGTCACGTCGATCGCCGGGCGCCAGGTGACGCGGTCGTCCCTGATCTCGAACGCCCCCGCGGGCCAGATCATGCCGCCGAACCCGACGCCGACCCCGCTCTGCCGTTGCGGCTCAGCCTCGCCGTCCTCGTTCGACGGCTGCTGGACTTCCTCGCCACCGCCGCCGCCGCCACCACCGCCGATCACGGTCGCCGCGGGGATCACGGTCACGCCGTCTCGCTCCACCGGCTCGCCGAAGACCTGACGGACGCTCAACGCCTCGCGAACGCCTTTGATCAGCTCGCGCGGGTCCATGGGAACCAGTTTCGAGCGCCCCTGCCCGGTTCCTGCGCAAGGCGCACCGGTCGAAACGACCTGCTGGGCGCGGGTCAGTCCTGTGAGGCGTCCGGCTCCGACTCAGCGATGCGCTCCCGCGGCGCACGGTTGGCGGTGCGGTCCCGGCCGCGGGTGTCGCCGCCGTTCTTGACGCCGTTTCCCCCACCGTTCCCGCTTCGTTGTCCGTTCTTGCCCCGGCGCCGGCGGCGCTTTCCGCCCGACTTCGGGAAGTTGCGAAGCAGCTCGCGGGCGACGGCCGAGGGCTTGCGGGCTATCCGCATGCGG
>JBBPIL010000011.1:0-53791 GCA_038040365.1 Actinomycetota bacterium | reverse complement strand
GGCAGCATCATGATGTAGACCGCCGGGTGCGAGTAGAACCAGAAGATGTGCTGGTAGCTGAGCACGTCGCCGCCGTTGATGGCCTGGAAGAAGTTCGTGTGCAGGGCTCGGTCGAAGAGGACCAGGAACTGGACCCCGGCGATGAACGGGGTCGCCGCAACGACCAGCAGCGAGGTCGAAAAGTTCGCCCAGACCAGCAGCGGCATGCGCCAGAAGTTCATTCCGGGCGCACGCATGGTGATGATCGTGACCAGGAAGTTGAGCGCGGTCGCCACCGACGACCAGCCGGCGAACTGCACGCCGAGGTTGAAGAACGACTGGCCCAGCGGCGCCCCGGTCGATAACGGCGCGTAGCCCGTCCAGCCTGCGTCGAAGGCCCCGCCGGGGACCAGGAAGCTGCCCACGAACAGGAGGCCCGCGAAGGGCAGCATCCAGAAGCTGAGCGCGTTGAGGCGCGGGAACGCCATGTCCGGCGCCCCGATCATCAGCGGCAGCACGTAGTTGGCGATCCCCGCGAACACGGGGATCACGAAGACGAAGATCATGATCGCGGCGTGAGTGGAGAACAGCCCGTTGAAGGCGGAGGGCTCGACGATCTGGGTCCCGGGCTGGGCCAGCTCGGCGCGCATGATCATCGCCAGCAGGCCGCCTATGAAGAAGAAGATGAAGGTCGTGCAGATGTACTGGATCCCGATCACCTTGTGATCCGTGTTGAACTTGAAGTAGTCGCGCCACGAATGGGCGCCGTGATCGGCGTGCTCGAGATCCGCCGGGTAGGTGGGCCCCCCGATCGCCCACCGGAACCAGTAGTCGAAGGCGCCGAGCCCGGCGAGGAAACCGATCGGCGCGAAGATCGCCGGGACGACCACCTGGGGGTAGCCCGTCTGCTCGGTCTGGAAGATCTCGAGGCCCGCCAAGGCCCGCAAGGTGACCACGAGCCCGAAGCCGAAGCCGACGCCGAGCAGGAGGCCGAGCCCCCCGCGCGCCATTCCCGGTGTCTTCAGCGCCGCCGCCAAGTCCTACCTCGGGTCGAGAGCCTACTCATCACTGGGTCCCGCTCGCCGGGCTCGAGGCGGCGTCGGACGGGGCCCCGGTGGTCGCCCCGCTCGGGCTCCCTGGCTGGGGCTCCACCAGCTCCTGGCTTGCCAGCCAGCGGTTGAACTCGCTCTCGGGCACCACCCTGACCAGCGCCCTCATCGTCGCGTGGCCGGTCCCGCAGTACTCGGTGCAGACCACGTTGTAGGTGCCGATCCGGTCCGGGGTCACCTGGACCGTGTTGTCGACGTCATTGCCCCCTTCCCCGGCCGGCACCGCGTCGCGCTTGATCCGCCACTCCGGCACCCAGAACGAATGGATCACGTCGAGGGCCGTCAGGCGGAGGTCGAGCTGGCGTCCGTCGGGCACCACCAGGACGTTCGAGCTCACCACCTTGCCGTTGGGCTGGGGGTAGTTGAAGGTCCACTTGAACTGCTGAGCCGTGACGTCCAAGCGGAGCGGGTTCGAGGCCTTGCTCTCGATGTCCCCGAGGATGATCCAGCTATAGATCGCCCCGAAGAGGACGATCACGGTGGGGATCACCGTCCAGGTGATCTCGAGCCTGGTGTTGCCGTGGATCGGCTCGCCGTCGGACTCGTCGCCCGGCTTCGCCCGGTACTTCCAGATGCTGTAGCCGAGCATCACCAGGACGATCGCGAACACGAAGCACGACAGCACGATCATCACGTTGAGCAGCGTGTCGATCTTGGGGGCCTCCGCCGAGGCCTGGGTGCCGTGCCAGGGGATCTGCGTCATCGGCACCGCTGTGACGGCAGTCAGCACCAGGATCGCGGCGAACAGCCTGACAAGGGTGGCGCGGGTCATGCGGCGCCGCCATTCTATTCGCGGACAGGCGTCAGCTCGTCGAGCCGGCCCGCGGAAGCGGCCAGGACCCCGCTGGCCACGCCCTCCCAACTCCACCGCTCCGACGCCGTGTGCGCCAGTGCTCGCCGCGCCCGCTCGCGAGTGGCCTCGTCAAGGCGCAGCCAGGCGTTGAGCCGCTCGGCGATCCCTCTCACGGCCCCCTCGTCGAGCGGGAACGAGACCATCTTTCCGACCTCCGCCGGCAGGGCGGCCGCCAGCACTCGACTGACCTCGGCAGCGCCTGAGTGGGCTGCCGAGACGGGAAGGACGCCCGCCGCGGCCGCCTCGGCCGCGACCATGCCGAAGGACTCGGGGAAGGTGCTCGGAAAGACCAGGGCGTCGGTGGCCGGCACCAGGCTGGCGACCTCGTCGTGCTCCAGCCGGCCCGCGAAGGCGACGCTGCCGGCGGCCTCACGGGCGGCGTCCTCGTAGCCGGCCGGCGTATCTGAGAGGAAGGCGCTCAGCATCCGGAGCGGCCCCGGCGGCCCGCCCTCGAGCCCGCGGCCCTTGGACGCGAGCTCCCGAGCGTGTTCGACATCCCCGCCCGCCAGCGCCGCCCAGAGGCGCTGAAGCGCCCCACCGTACTCGCCGAAGCCCACCACGAGCAGGCGAGCGCCGGGGTTGGAGGCGTGGACCAGTGGCCAGGCCGCGAGGAGTAGGTCGACCCCCTTGGAGACGATCAGCTTTCCGACCAGGACGACGCGCGGACCGCCGGCGGCCGCCAGATGGCGAATCGCGTCGGCGGCGGCGCGGGTGTCGCGGGCGAAGGCGCCACCGCCCCCCTCCTCCTCCGCCGCCAGCCTCGCCGCCAGCTCCGCCAGGCGCCCCGCCCGCGCCTCGCCGGCCAGCGGCCGGAAGAGCTCCGTATCGACGCCCGGCGGGCCGAGCCGGGTCGTTGCGGGAAGGCCCGGGTCCCCGATCGCCTCCCAGAGGCTCTCGGCCGTGTGGCGCGAGCCCACCAACACCCCGGCCGCGGCATCGATGCCCTCGCGGGCGTACGGCAGGAAGCGCTCGGGCTCCGGCTTGACCGTGTACTCGAGCGCCGAGCCGTGGATCTTGACCGCGAAGCCGAGACCCGCCCGGGCGAGGATCGCGGGACCCATGACCAGGTGGTTGGCGAGCGCCGCGTCGACGCCCCCGAGTGTGTCGACGACGTCGCGGACCGCGGCCACGTTCGCCTCCAGGTAACCGTCGAGCTCGCCGTCGGTCAGCTGCGCGAACGTCTTCACCCGAAACCCCTCGTAACGGTCGGCGACGTAGACGGGAAGCAGACCGCCGATCTCGGGCACGTACACGGTCACCGAGCCGCGCGAGCCCCCGGGACCCTGCTCCACGCGCAGCCGGCCGTCCGTCCAGCGACCGAGGCCATCCACCCAGTCCATTGAGCCAGCCTCGCGGTCCTGGCACAACAGATGGACCTCATGGCCGAGCCGGGCGAGCGCCCGCGCCAGGCTCGCGTTGTAGATGTTGCTGCCCGTCCCGTGCAGCAGGTAGCCATGGAAGATCAGAACTTTCACCGGCGACATCCTCCGCCTTTCACCGGCGACATCCTCCGCTATCGCGTCCGCATCCGGCTTCGCCGTATGACCGGTCGCCTTCGGCTCCCTGGCCGGGTCAGGGCGCAAACCTGACCCGGCAGGCACCTCCGTATCAGCGAGCAGGATGCGAGCGGTGCGGGAAGCGAGCCCGTCGCCGGCGACAGGGAGGTCGCAGGCAGGGCGAGCCGCGGCGACTTCGTCGCTAGCCCAGGCGGGCTATGTTTCCGCCCCATGAACCCGCGGCAGGTCTACAGGCTGCGTGCGCCCGCCTCGGGGCGCGAGGCGATGGCTCCGGTGGAGCCGGGTGCCGTCTACGTTGACCGCGAGACCGGCGAGGAGATGAGACCGGTCACCCGGACGCTTCCGCTCGCTCCCTCGGACTCGGCGCTCCTGCGAACCCCCGAGAACCTGAGGATCTGCCGGCGCTGCGACCAGCTGATCGGCCTCGACGTCAGCGACTGTCCCTACTGCGGGCTGCGTCAGCCCGCGCTCGACGGAGGGTCGTGAGCCGGACGCTTGGCGCGTTCGCCGCCCTCGCGTTGGCGGTGGGACCGCCGCTGGCAGGCTGCGGTGGGGACGGCGACGCTCCGGAGGCCCCCTCCCCGCCGACGACCAGCTCGACCACGACTCAGAGCACCACTCACACCACTCCGACGACCACCACCACCACCTCGGCGTCGACCACGACCACCAGCACCACGACTACCTCCACCACGGACGGGAGCGGGACCGGCGGCACGGGCGCAGGCGGCAGTACGAGTGGCTCGAATGGCGGCGGCTCCGGCGAGGACACCGCGCACAACGACATCCCGCCGCCGCCGGGCAGCCCGGCGGAGCGGTTCGAGCGCCGCTGCGAAAGGCACCCCGAAACCTGCTGAGCACTCGGCGGCGATCTTGAAGCAGGTCAGCCGGCCTGGTCAGCCGCGGACGTAGTAGGCCCAGTAAAGGAGTCGCGCCGCCGTGTAGTCGCAGCCGTACCCCCGCACTGAGCCGATCTTCTGCTGGGGCCTGCTCTTGCGCGCAAATCGCCTCACGTCGCTCTCGTCGCCGCTCCTCGGCGCGCAGTTGCGCCGCGATCGGCTCGCCCGCCACCGGTTCTTACTCCGGCTGATGTGGCTGGCGAAGTTCGACGCCCAGGTCGGGACGGTGAGCGCGACGACCTGGCCCTTCCGGATCCTCAGCGGCTTGTCCAGCGTGAAGACTTGCCTGCGACCGAGGGCGCTCGACAGATTGACCACGGGACTCTGGCGCATGAGCTTGTAGTCGTGGCGCTCCTTGTGCTTGATCACGGCGATCCGCGCCGTGGGCTTCGTGCCGAGCTTGTCGGACTTGAACAGCTCGCCGAAGAAGTCCCGCTGCGATTTCTTGGGCCTCGAGAGGTCGATCGCCCAGGCGACCAGCTTGCCGTTCTCGCGGACGTACATCGGGCGCTTCTCGCCGCCGGCGACCAGGGGAAAGCCGGTGACGCTGCCGACGCCCTCACACGGGTGCCGCTGGGTGTCCGTCGGGCAGTCGGGACTCGGGGTGTGCTTGGTCTTGCCGAGCACCCTCGCGTCCCTCGCCCCCGCCAGCGAAACCACGGACAGGCCAGCCAGCATCGTGCACAGCGCCGCGATGGCGAGAGCCTGGCGGGCGCGCCGCCGCCGGCCGGTTGTCGATTCGATCGTTCCGGTCATTCCGTGCTCCACACCGCCCGCCCACGCCTGGTTTGCGGCTCCCCAACGGCACTCCCAGCTGGGTCGGGCTTGCGGTTCACCGCATAGATTAGGGTCCTCGGCCAATGACGGCAGCGCGAGAGGTGAGCGGCGGGGCGGACGGTGGCGAGGCCGACGCCGTACAGCGTTTCGTCCGCGCCGGCCTCGAGCTGCTCGATCTCGAGGCCGGTGAGGCGGAGATCGCGGTGATCGAGGCGGTGGACGGGCTCTATCGCCCGGTGATCGAGAGATTGCTCGAGGACGAGCTCGATGAAATCGAGCCCGAGCCGGGTACCGACATGTCCCGACCCCCGGCGTGAGCGCGCTGCTCGACGGCACCCTGCGCGAGCAGGCGGCCGCCGTGGCCGGCGGCGACGCCGATCCCGCCGAGCTGCTCGACGCCGCCCTGGCTCGGATCGAGGAACGGAACCCGGGCGTCAACGCGATCGTCGAGACCTTCCCGGAGCACTCGCGACGGATGCTCGCCGAGGCGCAGGGCGGCCCGCTCTACGGGGTGCCGGTGGCGATCAAGGACGAGTGGCCCCTGCCCTGGCGGGCGGAGCGCCTCGGGGCCGCGCAGCACCTCGGCCTCCCGCCCAAGCCAGGTGAATCCGGCCCCTATCGCGCCCTTCGCGACGCCGGGGCGGTGATCGTCGGGGTGGCGAACATGCACGAATACGGGGCCGGAAGCACCGGACACATCTCCGTCTTCGGCCCGGCGCGAAACCCGTGGAACACCGATCGCTGCCCCGGGGGCTCCTCGAGCGGGCCCGGCGCCGCCGTCGCCGCCCGGTTGGTGAGCGGGGCGGTGGGCGCCGACGGGATCGGCTCGATTCGCTACCCGGCGGCCTATTGCGGGCTCACCGGGCTGAAGCCGACCTTCGGCCGGTCGGCGATGCAGGGCCACCACGTCGCCGCCACGACGACGATCGTCTCGGGGCCGATGTGCCGCGACGCCGCCGACTGCCGGCTGCTGGGCGGCGTCCTGTTCGGCGACCAACTGACGGCCCGCGAGCCGGACGGACTCCGGATCGGGATCGTCCCCGGGGAGCTGTGGGACGACTGCGACCCCGAGGTGAACGCGGCCTGTCGCCAGGCCGCAGAGGCGCTTCGCGACGCGAGCGGGGGCACCATCACCGAGGTCGACTTCGCGGGTCGGGAGCACGTCCTGATCTCCTCGATCCTGGTCGGCTCGACCGAGGAGCTCGCCGGCATGACCCCCAAGCGCATCGCCGGCCTCGGCGACGACGTGAGCCTGGTCGCCCGGGCGCTGCTGCGCTACCGGCTCCTGCTTCCCGCCGTGGCGATCTCGAAGTCCTTGCGTGTGCGCACCCTGGTGCGGCGCTCGCTCGCCGAGCTGTTCGAGCGGGTCGAGGTGCTCGCCTGGCCGACGGTCGCCGCGCCGGCGCCGCCGCTGGAGAACCCCACTGTGAACCTCCCCTCCGGCGCATACCCGCCGGACTACGCCAACCCCCGCCAGGCCGGGATCGCCAACCTGGCCGGCGTTCCGGCGATCAGTGTCCCGGTCGGCCTCAGCTCCGAGGGCCTGCCAATCGGGCTGCAGCTGCTCGCCGCATGGGGCCGCGACGAGCTGCTGCTGGACGCCGCGGAGGCGCTGGAGCGAGCCAACGGACGCCAGTGGGTGGACGCCGCTCCGCCGCTCGCGGCCTGACTCCGGGACCTCGGCGAGTCACACGGTTGTTCTTCGGCCCTGGCGGAAGGCCGAGGGAGCCCGGCCGTCTCCCTATACGGCGGCGAGCTCGGCCGGAACCGGAACGCGCGGCGTCGCGGCGAGCGTGGCGGCGAGGAGCAGCGGCCCGAGGGCGGCAAGCCGCTGCGGCGAGGGAATCGTCAGGTCGGCCGGAGCGGACGACACCTGCTCGTACAGGTCGATCAACGCAGCCATCGCCCGGCAGGTCGGTGCCTGCGGCGCGTGGTCGTCGACCGTGCATCCCAGCCGGGCGAGCGCCACCATCTCGTCGGCCGGCGCACCGGCAATCAGCCGGCCGAGCGCCACAAGGAGATAGGCGAAGACCCGATCGAGGATGAGGTCGGTCGCGGTCTCCGGCGGCCCTGGCGCCGGGCCCGCGTCGAACGGCGCCTCGCCGGCGAGAAGTCGCTCGAGCTGATCGCCCGCCACGGTCCTGACCTGCTCCGGGGAGAGGCCCGCTTGGAGCGCGCACCGAAGCGTGAGGATCGCGTTCATCGCCGGCATTCCGTAGGGAGCGTCGCTCGCGAAGAGAATGCGGCCGGGCGGCGCGTATGCGAACAGGGTCAATAAATCGACCGGGTTCCACCAAGAAACGTCGATGAAGACGTTCGGATGATCCGGCAGGTGGCCACAGATCCAGCTCACGTCGGAGACCGCCGCGTGAGCGAGGATGATCCGCGAGTCTGGAAACTCGGCAGCCAGTTCGAGGGAGTGTCTGCCGAGCGCGGGGATGCCCCGACCAGCGTGGATCAGGACTGGCAGTTTGCGCTCTTGGGCGAACGTGAAGATCCCCCGTACGGCCGGCGCGTCGAGCGCAAAGGCCTCGGCCCGAGGATGGAGCTTGATACCGCGCGCTCCTCGTTCGACGCAACGCAAGGCTTCGGCAACCGGATCGTCATGCGGGTCGAGCCGGCAGAACGGGACGAGCCGTCCCTCCGAGACGGCTGCCTCCGATATGACCTGATCGTTGGCCTCGCGATAGCCGTTGGGCTCCTGCATGGGGAAGACCACCGCTCTGGCCCCGAGGGGAGCGAGAAGAGCGAGCAGCTGCTCCGCCGTGCACCGGGCCCCGTCCGGGTCGTTGAAGCCGATGTGCGTGTGGGCGTCGAAGAACGAGAGCCCCGGCAGCTCGGCAACCAGCGGCTCGAGCCACTGGGTAACGAGCATCCCCTTCTCCGTGTCCACCGCCCGAGTCTATCCGCCAGGTCGGGGCCGCCGAAGCGCTCGAGCGCGCCAGCGGGCGCGAATGGCCCGACGCCCGAACGGCCTCTGGTGGCTCGAGGGCGCCACTATCCTCCGTCCGATGCCGGCAATCGAGGCGAGAGGACTCGAACGGACCTTCCCCGGCGGCGTGCGAGCCGTCGCCGGCGTCGACCTCGAGGTGGCCGAGGGGGAGATCTACGCCTTCCTCGGCCCCAACGGCGCCGGCAAGACGACGACCGTCCGGATACTGACCACCCTGCTTCGCCCGACCGGCGGCAGCGCGAGGGTGGCTGGCTTCGACGTCGTCTCCGAGGCAGCAAAGGTGCGTCGCGCGATCGGCGTCGCTCTCCAGGAGGCGGCGCTGGACCCGCTGATGACCGGCCGCGAGCTGATCCGCCTGCAGGCGACGCTGCACGGCATCCCACGCAACGAGGGGCGGCGGAAGGGAGAGGCGCTGCTCGACCGGGTCGGACTCACCGATGCCGCCAACCGCCAGGTGGGCACCTACTCGGGCGGGATGCGCCGCCGCCTCGACCTCGCCTCCGCGCTCGTCCACGAGCCGTGGGTGCTGTTCCTCGACGAGCCGACCACCGGCCTCGACCCGGTCAGCCGCAGGGCGATCTGGGAGGAAGTCGAGAAGCTAAACGCCGAGGGCACAACCGTGTTCCTCACTACCCAGTACCTCGAGGAGGCCGACCGGCTCGCCGATCGGGTGGGGATCATCGACGTCGGCCGGATCGTCGCCGAGGACACGCCGGTGCGCCTCAAGGCGCAGATCGGCAGGCCGCACCTCGAGATCAGGCTGCTGGAGGATGGGGCCAAGCGGGCTGAGGCGGTGGTGTCCCGGTTCGGGAAGTCGCTGCCCAGCAGGGACGGCGCAGTCCTGGTCGAGCTCGAGCGCGGCGCGGCCGAGGTCGCGTCTGTGATTCGGGCGCTCGACGAGGCCGGACTGGTGCTCGAGTCGCTCGACCTAGTCGAGCCGAGCCTCGATGACGTCTTCGTCGCCAAGACCGGCGACTACATCGAGCATCTACACATCGGGTACCACCCGGAAGGCGACGAAAAACCGACCGGTGAGGAGCAGGCCGGCGATTCCAGATGACCTCGCGCCTGATCATCAACGGCAGGGTAGTCGCGGCGCTGGGCGCGCGCTCGGTGAAGCAGACGTTCCGCCGCACGCAGCTGATGGCGCCGATCCTGGTCTTCCCGACGCTACTGCTGGCGATCCAGACCGGCGGCGCCGGCAGCGCGGTTGACCTGCCGCAGTTCCCGAAGGTGGACAGCTTTCTCGCCTTCCTGCTCGCGGGGGCGATGATCCAGTCCACCCTGCTCGCCGGCAACAGCGGCGGGATCGCGCTTGCCGTCGACATCGAGATGGGCTTCACCGACCGGCTGCTGGCTGCGCCGATCTCGCGCTTCGCGATCGTGCTCGGGCGGCTCGTGGGCACGGCGGCGCTGGGCGTCGTCACGGCCGTGTGGTTCCTCGCTATCGGGCTGATCTTCGGGGTCTCGATCGGGGGTGGGATCCCCGGCGCGATCCTGGTAGTCATCTTCACGAGCCTCTCAGCGATTGCGTTCGGCGGTCTCGGCGCGGCGGTGGCCCTGCGCGCGGGACGGGCATCGGTGGTGCAAGGCCTATTCCCGCTGGTGTTCGTGATCCTCTTTCTCTCCTCCGCCTTCTTCCCGGCCAACCTGATGCTCGAGCCCGCATCGTCGGTTGCCGAATACAACCCCCTGAGCTTCGTCGTCGAGGGCATCCGCGATTTGATCACCTCGGAGCTGTCCGCCGAGGCCTTCTGGAAGGCCACCGGCTCAATCGCCTTGATCGGCGCCCTCGGCATCGGCCTCAGCGCCCTCGCCCTGCGCAGGCGCCTGCGGACGGGAGGATGAGTGGAGACCACGAGCGCAGCCGCCCGCTTCCGCCTCGGGTCTCCGAGCGCCAGCCTCTACGCCGCGCAGATCGGGGTGCTGATCGGGCGCGCGGCGAACGAGCTCCTGCGCGTCCCGGGCGCTGCGATCCCGGGCGTCCTGGCGCCGACGATCTTCTTCCTCGGCATCACCGCCGTGTTCGGCAACCTCACCCTGCTCCCCGGGTTCACCACCGACACCTACCAGAGCTTCGTCATCCCGGTGAGCTTGCTGCAGGGCGCAGGCTTCACCGGCGCCGCCACCGGCGTAAACCTTGCGCGTGACATCGAACAGGGTTGGTTCGACCGCCTGCTCGTCTCCCCCGCGCCCCGGCCCGTGCTGCTCGCGGGGCTGGTGCTCTCCGCGAGCCTGCGCTCGCTGGTGCCGGCGACCATGCTGCTCACGGTCGGTTTCTCCATCGGCGTGGACTGGCCGGGGCTCGACGGCCTGGCGATAGCGCTGTTGCTCGTCACGGGTATGGGCACGGTCGCCGCGCTCTGGGGGGTGACGATCGCACTGCGCTTCAAGAGCCAGTCAGCGGCGCCGTTGATGCAGGCCGGTGCCTTCGTCTTCATCCTCACAACCACCGCCTACGCTCCGCTCGACCTGCTGCAGGGCTGGCTGCAGGACGTCGCCAGCATCAACCCGGTAACTCAGATCGTCGAGGCGGCGCGCCAGGGCTTCGTCGGCGGGGTGGGCTGGGGCGACACCTGGCCGGGACTGCTCGCCCTCGCCGGGCTGCTTGCGTTGCTCAGCGCGCTGGCCCTGCGCGGCATGCGCCGCACCGCGATTTGAATGACATGAACCGGCGGCCGCTCGCGTCATCCCCGCATCCCTGCGGGGCTGCGCGGCCGCCGGGTTCGGGCGCAAACCACATGGACCCGGGCAACTCGGGTCAGCGAGCCTGGATGGCGAGCGTTCGCGAGGACGAGGGCGAGACGGCGACCGGATGGAAGCCGTCCGCACGAGGCCGTGCGCGACTTCGTCGCTAGCCCGGGCGAGCTCGCGGCGCTCAGTCACGGTGTCCTCGCCGCGAGCTGGGCCGAGGGGGAGCGCGACGGCGTCCCCTACGCGTACACGCGCCCGAGCCCGGCGCGCTATCCGTGGCAGTGGTACTGGGACTCGTGCTTCGCGGCGATCGTCTGGCGCCGCTTCGACCCGAGCCGCTCCCGGGCGGAGCTCGAGACGCTGCTTCGCGCCTGCCGGCCGGACGGGTTCGTTGGTCACGTGATCTTCTGGGATCACCCGATCTCGTTCCGTCGCAACCTCTACTACAACATCGCCTCGCGCTCGGACCCGATGACCGGAACGATCCAGCCGCCGCTCCTGGCCTGGGCGTGGCGAATCGCGGTCGGCGATCCGGCGGCCGAGCCCGGCATCGCCCGCCACCATGAGTGGCTCGTCGCCAACCGCGACCTCGACGGCGACGGGCTGCTGTGGATCGTGCAGCCCGACGAATCGGGGCTCGACTCGTCGCCCAAGTACGACCAGGTGTGGCGGTGGCGGGCGCACGCGAGGCTTGGATTTCCCTTCCTGGTCGCCCGCAACCGGCGGCTCGGCTGGGACGCCCGGCGGGTCCGGGACGCCGGCGGGCCGGTGCTGTGCGAGGTGACGACCAACGTGCTCTGGGGGCTCGCCCGCCTGGCGATGGGCGAACCCTCGATCACTCCGGCGCTGATCGAGCGCCTCTGGGACGAGAGGCTGGGGTTGTTCCTCGACGAGGCGCAGCCCGGCGGCCTGCGCCCCGAGGTCGAAACCTGGGCGGCGCTGGCGCCCCTCGCCCTGCCCGACCTGCCGGAGGCGATCGGGCGGCGCCTGGTCGAGGAGCATCTCCTCGACCCGAGGCGCTTCTGGCTGGCAGTGCCTCCCCCCTCGGTCTCGGCCTGCGAGCGGAGCTTCGAGCCGGGGGCGGGGCCGGGCTGGAAGCGCCGCTACTGGCGGGGGCCGACCTGGATCAACGCCGCCTGGATGCTGTGGATCGGCTTGGTCCGGCTCGGCTACCGCGACGAGGCCCTCCAGATGTCCCGCCGACTGGGCGAGACCGTGCTCCGCCAGGGCCTACGCGAGTACTACAACCCCCTCACCGGCGACGGCCTCGGCGCCACCGACTTCGCCTGGACCAGCCTGATGCTGGAAATGGCGGACCCGGCGCGCGGGGCGGCCAGCAGTTACCTGTAGATGGCGACGGCACGAAGGTACCTCTAGCGCCGGGCCTGCCCCAGCGCCCGGCCTACCCAGCGCCCCGCCCCGGTCGAGTTGCGATTCACATGGCATCGCAACCCGGCCAGCGGCGCGGTTCCGGCTCGGATCACACCGGGGCGAGGATCGCATGCACGACTTCCATCACGTGCTCGGGCTCGTTGGCGACGTCGTCCCACGTGAAGCGAACAACCTCCCAGCCACCGAGGCGCAGCATCTGGTCGCGTCGGTGATCGCGTTGAAAGGCCTGGCGTGTGCCGTGGGTAGCGAAGCCGTCGACCTCCACGACCACACGAGACTTGCGCCAGAGGAAGTCGACCTCCGTCTCCTCGCCTCCTAGAGTCATCCACACGTTGACCTCCGGCGGCGGCAGATCCGAGCGGCGACAGAGCCGGAGGAAACGTTCCTCCAACGCGGTGCGGGGAATGCTCTCTCCCACGTGCCCCGTCTCGAGGACCGCGCGCAGCCGCCGAACACCGGGGTGCCCCTCCCTCCGAGCAAGAAGCTCGCGTACGGCATTCATGTCCAGGACGCGCAGCACCTCCGCCTGGTCGCAGGCTCTCTCGAGGATTCGAGGGCTCGCGACCTGGGCGAGATCGAGCAGGGTTCTCGGCACCGACGTACACGGGATACCCCGAACCATCGTTCGATCCGCATCGCTGAGGCAGGCGGGGCGATGCACGCGGAGTCCCGGCCGCGACACCCCGCGGCGTCCAGCGACCGTGACGTCGATCCACGCTCCACCGCCACGGAGCAGCTCGTGAAGCGCGACCGCCGACCGATGCGACAGCAGCGCTCCTTCCCCGCATGCCAATACGGCAGCCATCCAGCGACCCTCAACGGGCAGATCGGCTCGGCCTAGCGCATGCACGCCACGATGCACCCGATGCAGCCGCCCCCGAGCTACCCGCCGTCCCACGCCAGGGGCACTCAGTCCCAAGGCGCGTAGCTGATGGAGCGCCAGAACCCCGTGCTGGCGCTCGGCAAGTGCAAGGAGGCGTCGCTCGCGATCGATCGAATCACGGCGCGGGCCGACTTGCGATTCATATCGGATCGCAACTCGGCCATCGGTGGGCATGCGGGGAGGGTGACGAAGTCCACGCACCGTCTCAGCACGTGAAGCGCACGAAGCTGGTCGCTACTTGTAGCGGTAGGTGATCCGGCCGCGGTCGAGGTCGTATGGCGAGAGCTCGATCTTCACCCGGTCGCCGGGGAGGATGCGGATGTAGTGACGGCGCATCTTGCCCGAGATGTGCCCGAGGACTTGGTGGTCGTTGTCGAGCTTGACCTTGAACATGGTGTTGGGCAGGGCCTCCGTCACCTCGCCCTCCATCTCGATCTTCTCTTCCTTACCCATTGGCGGCGAAGAGCGTAGCGGACGGCACTAGCGCCACTGCGCTAACGGCCCTCGAAGCTGGCCTTGCCCGGGCCTTCGGTGAGGAACGACTTGACGGCGCGCTGTAGATCCTCGGTCTCGAACAGGGAGCCGGCGACCTCGGGCGTCACCCGGTCGGCCTCGTCGACGCCGCCCTCGAGGTAGGCGCGGACGATCCGCTTGGTCGCCGCGTGCGCCTTGGTCGGGCCGGCGGCCAGACGCTTCGCGAACAGCATCCCCTTCTCGAGCAGCTCGTCGTCGGGGAGCACGCGGTTGACGACGTTCCAGCGCTCCAGCGTCGCCGCGTCGTAGATGCCCTGCGACATCACGAACTCGCGGGCCCGGGCGGGGCCCGCTCGCTCGGCCATCCGCTGGGTGCCGCCGGCGCCAGGGGTGAGGCCGACCACGGCCTCGACCAGGCCGAAGCGGCCGGACTCGCCGGCCCAGATCATGTCGCAGCCGAGCGAGACCTCGAGCCCGGCGGTGAGGCAGAGGCCGTGGACGAGGGCGAGCGTCGGGATCGGCAGGGCCTCGAGCCGCCGCACGGCGCTGAGCAAGGGCTCGAAGCTGAGATCGGAGCGGTCGCCGCCCGCATCGACGATCTGCTGGAACACGTTGACGTCGGCGCCACCCGTGAACAACTCGCCCTCGGCGCGCCAGACGAGCGCCCGGGCGTCCGAGCCCGCGACCTCGTCGAGGCACTCGTTGAGCGCCTGGAAGGCCGCCGCCCCGAACAGGTTCAGGGGCGGGGCGTGGAGCACCATCGCGGCGACGGCGCCGTCGCGCTCCAGTCGAATCGGGGCGCTCACGGACTCGCCTCCCTGATCCGATCGGCCAGTGCGGCGATCTCCTCGGCCTCGCCGCCGCGAGGTATCCAGGGCAGCTTCAGGGGATCGTCCTCATAGCGTGGGACCACGTGCAGGTGGAAGTGGAAGATCGTCTGCCAGGCGACCGGCCCGCACGAGTTGAGGACATTGAAGCCGTCGGGCTCGAGCGCGGCGCGTATCTTGCCCGCCAGGCGGCGAGCGGCGAGCATCGTTAGCTCCAGGTCCTGATCGGAGACCTCGATCAGATCGGCGCTATGGGCGCGTGGCACCACCAGCGAGTGTCCCCGGGTGGCCGGGTTGATGTCCATGAACGCGACCGTGTACTCGTCTGAGTCGACGATCTGAGCCGGCACCTCACCGGCGACGATCCCGCAGAAGAGGCAATCGCTCGCCATCGGGGCGGCAGCCTAGATCAACCGACGGCACGGCGACCGGAGGGAAGCCGTTCGCACGAGGCCGTGCGCGACTTCGTCGCTAACCCGAGCGGATCCGTCGCGCCAAGTCGACGGCCTCCTCGCGCGTGGAGACCTCGCCCGCGAACACCGCCGCCTCGATCTCGCGCAGCAGCCGGCCGAGCTCGGCGCCGGGCTCGATGTCCAGCTCCGACGCCAGCTCGTCGCCGCGGATCGGCGAGCGCGGCGGGCCGGAGCGACGCCAGGCCAGGGCATCGGCGATCATCGCGCGGGCCAGCTCGAGATGGGCGTCGACCGCCTCCCGCCGGGTGCGCTCGCCCTGGGTGGCGAGCCGGTCGGCGACCGTGAGCATGGTGACGTCGACGGAGTCAGGTTCGGTGGCCAGCAGGTAGTCGTAGACGTGGCGCCGCGACAGCGGCTGCTCGTGGACCAGGAAGCCGAGCCGCAGGTGGTTGAGGGTCAGGTTGGCCAGGTAGTCGGCGAGACGGCGGCTGGCTCGCAGGCGCGAGCAGAGCTCGCGGACGAGGCGGGCACCGGCGCGATCGTGGCCGATGAACAGGACCCGGCCTCCCTCGCCGATGGCGTGCGTCTCGGGCTTGCCGAGGTCGTGGAAGAGGGCCGCGAAGCGCAGCGCACCGCCCCTGGTGAGCTCGTCAGCGAGCGGCTCGGCGAGCAGCGCGCGAACGTCCGTGGCCGTGGGGCCCACGAAGGCCTCGAGGTCGGCCTCCACCTCGATCAGCCGCGCCAGCACCTCCATGGTGTGCCCGTGAACGTCTAGATGGTGGTACGGGTTCTGCTCGACGCCGCGAAGCGCCTCGAGCTCCGGCAGCAGGGCCGGCGTCGCCGCGAGCTCGTCCAGAAGCTGCAACCCCCTCACCGGCTCGGCGCCCGTGAGCAGGAGGCGCAGCTCAGCGAACTGGCGCTCGCCAGCCGGCTCCGCCGCCCGCCCCGCCTCCGCGCGGGCGAGGGCGGCGGTCCCCTGGTCGACCTCGAGCGTGAGACCGGCGGCGATCCGGGCCGCCCGCAGGATCCGTAATGGGTCGTCGGCGAAGCTGCGCGCGGAGACGGCGCGCAGCACCCGCTTCTCGAGGTCGGCTAGCCCGCCATGCGGGTCCACGAGCGGGGCGGCCGGGTCGGCAAGCGGGGCCGCGATCGCGTTGACCGTGAAGTCGCGCAGGGCGAGGTCAGCCTCGATTCCATCGCCTCGCAGCCTGGTGACGTCCACGTGCCAGGCGCCGTCGGCCGCCAGGGCGCGCCAGCTGGCGAACTCCTCGGACAGCGTGAACACGGGTCCCCCTCCGACGCGGCCGATCTCGCGGGCCGCCTGCCGCTCGTCGCCGGCGACCGCCAGGTCGAGGTCCTTGACCTCCCTGCCGTGGGCCGCGTCGCGGATCGCCCCGCCGACGATCCAGATTCCCTCCGCCGCGCCGAGGGCTCTCTGGCAGGCGCGCACGGCCGGAGCCGCGGCCAAGAGCTCTGGGATCGCGGGACTCACGGGCCGGCGGAGCGGACCTGCACACGGGGCACCCGCGGCGCTATCCCGCAGGTGATCTCGTAGTTGATCGTCTCCAGGCGCCGAGCGACCTCCTCGCAGAGGATCCGATCGTCGCCCTGGGCGCCGATCAGCACCGCGGCCGATCCCGGCTCCACTGTTGAGGCAGGACCCAGGTCGACGGTCACGTTGTCCATCGAGACGGTGCCGATGAACGGGTATCGCTTGCCGCCCACCAATGCCTCGCCATTGTTGGTGAGCCCGCGGCGAACGCCGTCCCCGTAGCCGATCGGCAGCACCCCGACCCAGGTGTCGGCGGAGGC
Source organism: Actinomycetota bacterium (assembly GCA_038040365.1). Taxonomy (GTDB): domain Bacteria; phylum Actinomycetota; class Thermoleophilia; order Solirubrobacterales; family 70-9; genus AC-56. The sequence continues at coordinate 37,209 of JBBPIL010000011.1, read as the reverse complement.
GCGCCAGCGCTGGCCGTAGCCGGCGCTCGCCCCGGCCGGAAAGCGCTTGGTGTCGGCGACGTAGGAGCGCAACTCGAGCGCCGGCTCGAGCCCGCGCGCGAAGGGATCGGACTGGAAGGGGTCGAGGCCGTAGATCGCGATCCCGCAGCGAGCCATGTCGAAGTGGGAGCCGGGGTCCCGCAGCGTGGCGGCGCTGTTGGCAGCGTGCACCAGCAGATCGGGATGCTCGGCGCGCACGCGTTCGGCGAGCTGGGCGAAGCGCCCGAGCTGCTCGCCGAAGAAGTCCGAGTCGGGCTCGTCGGCGGTGGCGAAGTGCGTCCAAAGCCCGGCGAGGTCGAGGCGATCGTCCGCCGCCACCGCGTCGACCAGGGCGAGCACCGCGTCCGGGTCGCGCTCGCCGAGGCGGCCCATGCCGGAGTCGTACTTGACGTGCACCCGCGGGCGCACGCCCAGCTCGGCCCCGCGCTCGCCGACCAGGCGGGCAAAGCCCCGGCGCCACGCCGACACGTCGGAGTCGGCCCCGAGCGCCAGATCGAGCTCGGCCTCGGTCAACGCCCCCATGGTCAGGAGCCGGGCGTCCGGAAGCTGGCTCCGCAGCTCGGCGGCTTCCGCCGCCGCCGCGACCGCCAGCCATGTCGCCCCCCCGGCAAGCGCCGCCCGCGCGCACTCGACCGCCCCGTGCCCGTAGCCGTTCGCCTTCACCACGGCGCAGAGTCGCGACCCGCCCAGCACGTCGATCAGCCGCGCGCAGTTGCGCTCGACGGCGCCCTGGTCCACCACGGCCACGGCGCGCTGGACCGCAGGCTCGCCCACCCTGCTCGGCGCCAGCATCACTTGAGCGCCGCCGGGAGAGCGGCGATCACGTCGGTCGCGATCACCGACTCGGCCGCGCCCAGCCGCCGCGCGGCGATCCTGCCGGCGAGCTGATGCGCGTGGACGCCGGCGCAGGTGGCCGCGAAGGGCTCCATGCCGCGAGCGAGCAGCGCCCCGATCGTGCCCGAGAGCACATCGCCGGTGCCGGCGGTGGCGAGCCCGGGGCTCCCCCCGGCGCTGACCGCAAGCCGCCCGCCGTCGACGACCAGCGAATCGTCTCCCTTGAGCACCACGATTGCCGCGCTTCGCTCCGCAGCCTCCCGCGCGCAGGCGAGCCGGTGCTCCGCCACCTCGCCGGACTCGCGTCCCAGCAGGCGGCCGAGCTCGCCGGCGTGAGGCGTGAGCACCGTGGGCGCGGCTCGCTCGGCGATCGAGTCGAGGCGCTCCGCGTGGGCGTTCAACCCGTCGGCATCGATCAGGAGCGGCGCCTCGATCCGCCGGGCGAGGGCGCGGGCGAGCTCCAGCGAATCCTCGTCGCGCCCCAGGCCGGGACCCAGGACGACGGCGGCCGCGCGCTCCGCCGCCTCGAGGATCGCCTCGGCCGAGCTCGCAGCCAGGCGACCCTCCGCCCCGGCGAACCCCCGAGACATCACCTCGGTCAGCTTGACCTCGAAGATCGGCTCTAGGTCGGCAGGCACGGCCACCGTCGCGTAGCCGGCACCCACCCTGATCGCCGCCTCCGCCGCCATGCACACGGCGCCCGTCAGACCCCGGGAGCCGCCCACGACCAGCACCTGGCCGGAATCGAACTTGGTCGAGTTCGGCGTCCGCGGGGGAGCGAGGGCGAGCACGCCGTCGCCGATCACGCCTCCCGCGGGCTCGCCCGGCGCCCCCGCGGGAATGCCGATCTCGACCACGCGAAGCGCGCCGGTGTGCGTCTTCCCGGGCGCGATCCAGTGCCCCAGCTTGGCCCTGTGAAAGCTCACCGTGACGTCGGCCTCCACCGCGGCTCCCTCCACCTCGCCCGTCGACGCATCGACGCCGGAGGCGATGTCGGCCGACACGATCGGCGCCCCGCAGCCGTTGATCGACTCGATCGCCGCGTCCGCGGGCGCGCGCGGCGCCCCCGAGAAGCCGGTGCCGAAGATCGCGTCCACAATCACCCCGGCTCCCTCGAGCGCCGCCGCGATCTCTCCCGGTCCCACCTGGATAGCTGTGCCCTCGAACCGCCCGAGGTTCGCCGTCGCGTCGGCTGACAGCTGGTCCGCGGGCCACAGCAGGAGCGCCTCCACCTCGTACCCGGTGTCCGCCAGCCGCCGAGCCGCGACCAGCCCGTCGCCGCCGTTGTTGCCCTTGCCGCAGACGACCCGGACCGGTCCGGGACGTGCTGCGGAGCGGGCCGCCTCGGCCACCGCCGCCCCCGCCATCTCCATCAGCTCCAGCGAGGGCACGCGCTGCTCCTCGATCGCCCAGGTGTCCGCCGCACGCATCCCGGTCGCGTCGTAAACGGGCTCGAGCCAAGCTTCCATCTCGCCCGCAGCGTAATCCGAAGTACGGGAGCTAGTGGGTCGTCCGACCCACGGCGCTCTTACTCCTCGTTCCTCGCCGCGGGTACGGCCAGGACGGCCGCGGCGGCAAGCTCCTGCGAGTGGGTGAGCGAGAGCTGGAGCTCGACGCCCCGTGCGCCGGCCACTGCGGCGGCGCGACCGTGCAGCCGCAGCTGGGGCGCCTCGCGGCCGCCGCCGGTGACCTCGATCTCCCGCAGCGCCAGCCCCCCGCCGCCGAGCGCCTTCACGGCGGCCTCCTTGGCGGCGAAGCGGGCCGCGAGGTGGCGTCCGGGACGGTGCCGTGAGCGCGCGTGGGCCAGCTCGCCGCCGGTGAACAGGCGCTCGGCGAGCCGCGGCCGCCGCTCCAATGCCCGCTCGAGCCGCCCGACTTCGAGCAGGTCGATCCCGATCCCTGCTGGGTGCCCGGCCGCGGGCAGCCCCAGCGACTCCGGCAGGCTCATTTCCCCACGACCGCCGCCGCCGCTCCGGAGTCCCCCACGGCCTCGGCCGGCGCATCTCGCAGGCCGAGCACCATCCTGACCTCGGCGCGGTCTTGATCACGGCGACCGCCGAGCACGAGGTAGTCGAGGTGGTCGAGGTACGGCTTCGCGCTCCGGTAGTCGGGATCGCTCTGGACCTGGGGGAAGCTGTCAACGAGCTGGAACAGCGGTACGAAGTCGATGAAGGTGACCGGGGCAAAGTCCTCCCCGAGCGCTTCGGCGGCCGAGTTGAAGGCATCCGAGTCGTCGAGCGTGGAGCTCGGAGAGAAGACGTCGTTGACCGAGTCGGCGAGGCCGGCGACCACCTTGTCGCCCCGCTGGGCCACCTGGAACTGGATCGGGGCGCCCGCCAGCGTGAGGGAGAACCCATGCTCTCCGGACTCGGTCAGCGGCTCGACGCTAACCGCCGGATCGTTGCCGAGCGCGCGTTGCAGCTGGTCGAGCGTCTGGGCCGAGGCCTCCTCGTCGCTCGTCTCCAGCACCAGTGCCGCGCTGAGGCCAAACAGCGACGTCCCGCCCACGAACCCCCCGATGTCCCCGGCCCAACGGGTGACCTGGCTGGCGAGGTCGAGGCCGAGCTTGCCGCCGAGCGGCAGGGAGCCGGATCCGGCGCCGGCCCGGATCCGGTCAAGCACGCCCCCGTAGGTCTGGCCGATGTCCGTGACCGCGAAGGCGAGCCATGCGTCGTCCGGGAAGTCCCGCAGGAGCGGCGACTCCTGCGAGGCCGGGGCGGCGCCGGTCGCGGCCGATGCCTGGAGCGCGAGCTGGTCCGAGGTCGCCGAGACCGACGCGGTGGCCGGCTGGCTGAGCAGGGCCCCCAGCCGGGGGCCCGCCGACGCCACCTCTGCCGAGCTCACCTGACCCGACTCCTGGAGCGCGTCGAGGATCGCCCTTGGGTCGGCGTAGACGAAGCCCACCCGGTCATCCGGAGCCTGGTCGAGCTGGGCCTTGAAGTCGCCGGACTCGGCGAGGGACTCCCCCTTCGAGGCGTCGACCGCGTTGCGGAAGCCGTTTTCGGTGCCGGCGACGAGGAAGTCCCCAACCACGCCGGCGGCCGTGCCGCCCCGATCCAGCAGGTAGTCGACGCCGTCATACGAGCGGCGGCGCTCGGGCTCCTCGTCGGCCGCGGCCGCCTTCTCGATCGCCTTGTCGGCCGCCTGCGGATCGGTGGTCGCAACGACGGCCGCACCGTCGGCGTCCTCGGTGAAGGTCTCGAGGAAGAAGCCGGCCTGCTCGCCGAGCCACGGCTCGATGTCGTCCTGGTAGGTGAGTCCCGCGTCGCTCCCCGCCAGCGCCTTGTCGAGTTGCTCGACGATGAAGGCCCCTGGATCGTCGGTGGCCAGGAGCTTGGAGAGCGCGGAGTCGAGTGCCTCCTTCCGAGCGCCCTCGGGGCGAACCACGCCCTCGGCGAACAGCGGCGCGTCGGCGGGTGCCAGGGTCGCCGGATCCGGCCCAGCCGGCGCAGAAGTGCCTCCTCCGCCCTCGCCGCAGCCGACGAGCACGGCCACGACCGGCAGCACCACCAGGGAGATCAGACTGCCAGGGCGTCCCTTCACTAGGCCCGGATACCTACTCGACCGTGACGGTCTTCGCCAGGTTGCGAGGCTGGTCCACGTTCAGGCCCTGGAGCCGGGCCACGTGGTAGGCGAGCAGCTGGAGTGGCAGGATGGCCAGGATCGGCTGCAGGATCCAGTCGGTCGCAGGCACGTAGAGGATCTGGTCGGCGATCTCGGCGACCCGCTCCGACCCCTCGGTTGCGACCGCGATCACGTCGGCGCCGCGAACGCTCACCTCGGCCATGTTGGAGAGGACCTTGTCCAGGACCGGGCTATCGGTGGCGACGCAGACCACCGGGGTTGACTCGTCGAGCAGGGCTATCGGGCCGTGCTTCATCTCGCCCGCCGCATAGGCGTCGCTGGGGATGTAGGAGATCTCCTTCATCTTCAGCGCCCCCTCGAGGCAGACCGGAAGGCCGATGTTCCGCCCCAGGTAGAGGAAGAAGCGCCCCTTGTGCTCGGCCGCCGCGATCTCCCGGACCCCGTCCTCGACCGACTCGATCGTGCGGCCGATCATCGACGGCATGCCCTTCAGCTCGGCGATCAGCTCGGCGATCCGCTCCGCGGGCAGCGTGCCCCGGCTACGCGCCAGCCACAGCCCCAGCAGGTACATCGCCGCCACCTGCGCGGTGAAGGTCTTGGTCGCGGCGACGCCGATCTCGAGGCCGGCGCGGGTGAACAGCACGGTGTCGGCTTCGCGGGTCGCCTGGCTGCCCATGATGTTCGTCACTGCCATCACCTTCGCCCCGCGTTGTTGCGCGAGCCGCATCGCGGCAAGCGTGTCGGCGGTCTCGCCCGACTGGGTTATCCCGATCACCAGGTCGTCGTGGCCGACCACCGGGTCGCGGTAGCGGTACTCGGAGGCGATGTCCATCTCGACCGGGATCCGCGCCCATTGTTCGATCGCGTAGCGGCCCACCAGCCCGGCGTGGTAGCTGGTCCCGCAGGCGACGATCACGATCCGCCGCATTCCGGCGAGGAAGTCGTCCGAGAGCTCGAGCTCGGAGAGGTCCACGCGATCCACCTCGGAGAGCCGATCCGTGATCGTCTCCGCGACCGCGTCGGCCTGCTCGTGGATCTCCTTCAGCATGAACGTCTCGTAGCCACCCTTCTCGGCCGCGTCCTGGTCCCAGTCGATCTCCTCGACCTCGCGGCTCACCGAGTTGCCCTCGGCCCCGGTGAGCGTGGCCCCGGAGGAACCGATCGTGACGACCTCGCCATTCTCGATCAGGAGCACGCGCCGGGTCTGGGCGAGGAAGGCCGGGATCGCCGAGGCGACGAAGGTCTCCCCGTCGCCCAGCCCGACGACCAGCGGGCACTCCTGCCGCGCGGCGACGAGCGTGTCGGGATGGTCGGCGTGCATGGCTGCGAACGCGTAGTGGCCGCGCAGCTCGGCGAACGCCGTTCGTACCGCCTCGGTCAGGTCGCCCTCGTCGTGGCGCTCGATCAGGTGGGCGACGATCTCGGCGTCGGTCTCGGAGCTGAACCGATGCCCCTCGGCCTCGAGCTCGCGGCGCAGCTCGGTGTGGTTCTCGACGATCCCGTTGAGGACGATCTGGACCCGCCCCTCGCAGTCCCCGTGCGGGTGGGCGTTCTCCTCGCTCACCCGGCCGTGGGTCGCCCAGCGAGTGTGGGCGAGCCCGATCGTCGCCGGCGGCGGCGCCACCGCGACGCCCTCCTCGGCGCCGTTGAGGCCGATTGCGGCCCGCAGGTTGGCGAGGTTGCCGACCGCCCGTACCGAGTCGATCCGCCCGTCCTCGAGCAGCGAGATGCCGGCGGAGTCGTAGCCCCGGTACTCGAGCTTCTCCAGCCCCGCCATCAGCAGGTCCCGGCAGGGCCGCCTGCCTACGTATCCGACGATTCCGCACATGGGGAGGCGATAAGAGTAGAGCGTGCTGCGGGGCCCTACGTGAGCTCCTGGTTGATCAGAGTCACCAGGCGGGTGCAGACTTCATCGCACTCCTCTTTCGTCGGCGCTTCGACCATCACGCGGACGAGCGGCTCCGTGCCCGAGGCGCGCACCAGGACGCGGCCACGGCCCTCCAGCGCGTCGCTCTCGCGCTTCACCGCCTCCCAGACGGCGCTCGCCTGCTCGAGCGCGCCGGGGTCGGGGATCTCGACGTTCTCGAGCATCTGCGGAAGCTTCTGCATCGGGATCGCCGCGGCGAGCTCGGCGTCCCCGAGCGCCCGCATCACGAGTAGCGCCGCGGCGATCCCGTCGCCGGTCGGCCCGTACTCGCTCCAGATGATGTGGCCGGACTGCTCCCCGCCAAGCGCCCAGCCGCGTCCCTCGAGCTCCGCGATCACGTGGCGATCGCCGACCGGTGTGGTCGCCACCTCGATTCCGGCCTCGGCCATCGCCTGGTGAAAGCCGTAGTTGCTCATCACTGTCACGGCAACGCCGCCGTGGAGCCCGCCGGCGTCCGCGAGATGCCGGGCGCAGAGCGCGAGCAGCTCGTCGCCGTCGCGAATCCCTCCCTTGGCGTCCACCGCGACCACCCGGTCGCCGTCGCCGTCGAAGGCAAAGCCGATCTCGGCGCCGCATCGGCCGATGCTCTCGGCCAGCAGCTCCGGGTGGACGGAGCCGCAACCTTCGTTGATGTTGCGCCCGTCGGGCTCCGCGCCGATCGCCTCCACCGCGGCGCCCAACCGCTCGAAGACCGACGGCGCTGCCCGGTAGGCCGCCCCGTTCGCGCAGTCGAGCACGATGCGGCGTCCGGAGAGGTCGAGTCGGAAGGCCGAGAGCAGCGCCCGCCGGTAGTCATCGAGCGCTCCATCGAGCTCGCGAACCCGTCCCAGGGGCACCCCCGGCTCCGAGCCGCCCTGGGCGAACCGGGCCTCGATTCCAGCCTCGGCGTCGTCCTCCAGCTTGCGTCCATCCGCGCCGAAGAACTTGACCCCGTTGTGCCGCCAGGGGTTGTGGGACGCCGAGACGACCGCGGCGAGGTCGAGGCCGTGTCGGCGGACGAGGATCGAGGCGGCCGGCGTCGGCAGCACGCCCCCGAGCCAGGCATCGCCACCCCCCTCGGCCACGCCCGCCGCGAGCGCCGCCTCCAGCATCGGACCGGATTCGCGCGTGTCGCGGACGATCAGGACCTGGGGCCGCGCGGTCGCGCTCTCCATCGCACCCGCCCGTCCGAGCGCCAGGGCGATCTCGGCGGTCAGCTCGGTGCCGGCCAGCCCACGGACGCCGTCCGTGCCGAAGAGCTTGGCGGCCACTACCTCTTGGAGAACTGCGGGCGCTTGCGGGCCTTCTTGAGCCCCGCCTTGCGCCGCTCCTTGGCCCGCGCGTCCCTGGTCAGAAACCCGCGGCGCTTCAGCTCTCCGCGCAGATCGGCATCGATCTCGGTCAGCGCCCGAGCGATGCCGTGACGGACGGCGCCAGCCTGTCCCGAGATGCCGCCGCCATGCACCCGTACCCGAACGTCCACCTTGCCCTCGTAGCCGGAGGTCAGCAGGGGCTGGCGAACGAGCGTCTGATGCTGGTGGCGAGGGAAGTACTCCTCGAGGCTGCGCTTGTTGATCTCGAAGCTGCCGCTCCCGGCGATCAGGATCACCCGGGCGATCGAGGTCTTTCGCTTGCCGGTGGCCTGGATCCGCGCGTCGCTGGGCACCTCGACGGCGGGCTCGCGCGCTGGCACGGGCTCCTCGCCACCCTCGGCGGTGGCTTCGGCCTCCAGTCGCGCCCGCTCCTCGGCCTCGGCCTCCAGCCGCGCCTTCTCCTCGGCGCCGAGCTCGCGCTGGGGCTCGATCGCGATCGGCTCGAGCTCGGCACCCGGGGGTTTTTTATCCTCGGAATCCTCGGTCTTCGGCGCCTTTTCTTCCGCGGACTCAGTCGCCTCGGATTCCTCGGAAGGCTCTTCTTCGGGCGCCGCGTCCTCTTCGGGTGCCTCAGATGCCTCCGCCTTCGGTTCCTCGGCGGACTCGGGCTCCTCGGCCGCGGGCTGGTCCTCGGGCTGCTGCTCGTCTTCGGTGCGCTCGTCGTCCGCCATCAGGCATCGACCTCCATCTCCGCCGGCTTCTGCGCCTCGTGAGGGTGCCCGGGGCCGGCGTAGACCTTCAACTTCTGCAGCTGCTGGCGCGCGAGGCGGTTGCGGGGAAGCATCCCCTTGACCGCCCTGCGGATCACCTCCTCGGGTCGCCGCTCGAGCATCTCGCCGAGAGTACGCGAGCGCAATCCGCCGGGATATCCGCTGTGGCGGTAGTAGACCTTGTCGCTGAGCTTGTTCCCGGTGACCCTGATCTTGGCCGCATTGACCACGACCACGAAGTCCCCGGTGTCGCAGTGCGGCGTGTACTCCGGCTTGCGCTTGCCACGAAGCACATCGGCGATCTGGGTGGCGAGGCGGCCGAGGGTCCTGCCCTCGGCGTCGATCACGTACCAGTCGCGCTGGCGGTTCTCGGGTGTGGCTACGTAAGTCTTCATCTCACAGCTGGCGGCCCCCCGACCACGGCCGGACCGCGAAAAGCCGCCCCCATCAACCTATTCGCGCTCAGCCCACAGACGGGCGTCACGCTCACGGGCGCGGCCGGCGCATGATAGTCGAGCGCAGCGAAGCGCCAGGGACTCCGGGCGCAACTCGCGCTCGGCATCCTCCTTGGCTTACTGACTCGGAACCCCTGAATCCCCCTGAACTGCCTTCAGCGCCTGCTCCCTGTCCCGGCAGATGCGCAAGTCGATGGCTCTTCCCTCCTCCATCGTCCAGACGTGGGCGATCTGCCCGACGATCTCGGCCCCACTTCGCCTCCCCCGCACCTGCTGGCGCACCAGGACGATCGTGTGATCGCCCATGTCGATGAACTCTTCCGGCTCGAGTTGAAGCTCGTCAAAAGCCTCTGCGGTCGCCTCGAATAGCTCTCTGATTCCGCCGCGGCCGTGGTACGTCTCCCGATCCGGTGAGCTCTCTCGATCGTGGACCTGAATCTCGGGAGCAAGCCGCTCCACTATCGCGTCGACGCCCCCCTCGTTGAACGCCTCGTAGCCTCGGCGGAGCCTGTCGATGTCTTCTTGGGACATTCTCGTGAGAGTACCCCCAAGGCGCTCACACCCGGAGCGCGCCGCCTGTCCCGCTCGCCGCCGGCGAGCTCTCAGTCGCCCGGAAAGCCCGGTGCCGCATCGACGGCTGCGCCCGCTGCTCGCCGCCCGAGCTCCACCATTCGGTCGATCTGCTCGAAGTCGAGCATGCCGACCACGCCGGTCTCGGGCGTTATGAGCAGGTCGGCGCGCCGCCGGGCCAGCTCGACCGCGTCGACGCTGCCGATCCCGATTGCCCGCGTCAGTGTCTCCTTCAGGCTCGGCAACGGCGTGTCGACGCCGACCACCGCGCGTCGCGCCCGCGATGACCACTCCCTCGCTCGCGGGCGGCGCCTTCGTGGCGCTCTCGCTTCGGGTGACAGGAACTGCGCGGTCACGTCTACGGCGATGACCGGCCCTTCGGCCATCGCGGCCATCGGCTGCACGGGCAGATTGTTGAGCACGCCCCCGTCCACCAGCAGGTGATCGCCATGCGGCACCGGCGCGAACACCCCCGGCAGGCACATGCTCGCGCCGACGGCGTCGAACAGCGGACCCTCGCGATGCACGACCAAATCGCCGCTCACCAGGTCGCAGCTCACGGCGAAGTAGTCTCGCGGCAGCGTCTCGATCGTGCTGGAGCCAAACGTGCGCATCAGCGACGCTCTCGCCCTCTGGCCGCGCACGAGCGATACAAACGGGACCGTGTAGTCGTTGAGAGGGCTGCGAAGCACGAACTCCTCCCGGCAGCGGGCGCGGATCGCCTCCGGATCGTGCTCCATCGCGAACATCGCCCCGACGAAGGCGCCCATGCTGCATCCCCCGATGCGGTCGATCGTGATGCCCGACGCCAAGAGCTCCTCGAGCACTCCGATATGCGCGAAGCCCCGGGCGCCTCCCCCGGAGAGCACGACGCCGACAGCACGGCCGGCGAGGCGGCGGGCCGCACGCCCTATGTCGCTGGCGAAGTCCGATCCACCGCGCAGCAGGTGGGTCGTTCTCGGCCGGAGCGCCTCGCACCACCGCTGGGCATCGGCCTGGCGTGCGCTCGCTCCATGAAGGAGGAGGTCGCAGCCCGAGAGCTGCGGGTATCGCGCGATCCACTCCGGAACTTCCCCCTCGCTCGCGAGGACCACGACCCGATCGGACTGACGAAGGCAAAACTCCGTCCAGCCCTCGCCTTCCGTCGGCGGGCCGGCGGCGAGCAGGAGCTGACGATGCGTGCGCTCTGCGTGGTCGAGCAGGGGACCGTAATCGGACGCGTCGGCCCCCTCTCCCGGGTCATCGAGCTGGGCGACGGCCCCGAACTCACGCATGCCGTAGAGCAGACCACGGGACACCTCCTGCGTGAGCGCCGGCGGCTCGACCGCCAGGAGCGTGATCATCGAGGGGATCGGTCTACGTGGCGGGATCAGCGCGCGGCTCTCTTGCAGCTCCCGTCCCAGTTCGCGCGTGAGCGCCAGCGCGAATTCGGGCTCTGTCGTCAGCAGCTCTGCGAATTGGGGGCGCGTCAGCTCGAGTAGCTCGCTGTCGCGACGGGCACGCACGGAGGCAGAGCGGGGTGACTCCATGAGGAGGGCGAGCTCCCCGACTACTGCGCCGCGGCCGAGGACACGGAGCACCTCCGACTCGGGCATCTCGGCCACGACCTCGAGACGGCCCGAGCGGACGACGTAGAGGCTGCTGCCTGGATCGCCCTGACGGAAAAGCCAGGCCCCCGCCGGGACCTCCACCGACCTCGATCGAGAGGCGATCTCCGCTCGGAGGTCCTTGGAGAGGCCCGCCAGGATCGGGACCGCACTCAGGAAGTCGGCCTGCGAGGAATCCGAGTCGAGTCGAGCCATGAGCTCAGCGCACAATCCCTACAGTCGCATCTGCCGGCGCAGCAGTAGCGCCGTGGAGGCGAAGAACACGAGCAGGAACGCGAGCAGGACGAGCGCGCAAGTCACCTCCTGCACGTCGAAAAAGTCGGTGCCAAAACGGTCTGCCATCGCGAACTGGGGATCCTCGGCGATCCGCTCGTTCAAGTCCAGTGAGGTGCCGATGCCCGCGAACGACCACTGCGCAAACATCAGCGCGGACAGCGTCTGGACGGGCTCGCCCATCTTGTCGGCGGGGACGATCGCTCCGGCGAACAGGAGCTGCGGTATCAGCGCGAGCGGGTTCAGGCTCATTGCCTGGTCCTGGGTGCTGACCGCAGCCGAGATCAGAAGGCCCATTCCCACGGCGACGAAACCTGTCAGCACGAGCAGCGCAAGGACCGCAGCGTAGGTGCCGGCTGAGGCATCGAGAGGACGGAACGCCATCACGATCCCGGCGAACAGGACCGTCTGCACCGCGACGAGCGCAAACAGCACGAGTGCCTTCGAGACCAGATAGGCGCTCAGCCTCGTTCCGATCGCTGCCTCCCGGTGGAAGACGCTCTTCTCCTTGACGATCTCGCGCGCGGCGTCGATCGAGCCGAGCCAGATGGACGTGATCGACAGCAGGAAGAGGAGCTGCACGGCATCCCCCGGGCTGCCGCCCGGGCGATCGAAGAGACCGGACTGGAAGAGCCCGACGTTGGCGAGCGCAAGAACCGGGACCTGGCCGATCAAAAGGGCGAGGTTGCGACGGTCGCGTAGAAGGAGTTGGAGGTAGCGCCGGGTCAACACACGCGCTTGGGGAACCATGCGCCTTCCCGTGCTGGGTCGGCGGACCGCCGGGACGGCGGCCACCCGTGCGTCGCCGCTACCGGCGCCCACGTCCTTGCCCGACCTGCTCTCGAATTCGCGGCGCCACTCGACGGCGGGACGGTCTTCGAGCGCCTGGTAGATGCCGTCGAAGTCGTCGGTGCCGAAGAACGCCGGGGCTGCTTCGGGCTCGCCGTAGAAGGTGAGCTCGCCGCCGCGCCCCATCACCACGACCTTGTCGCAGAGGCGCAAGTTCTTGGTTGCGTGGGTCACTACGGTGACGGCGCGCGAGTTGTTCGCGAGCTCGCGCAGAAGCGCCATCATCCTCGACTCGAGCCCCGGGTCGAGGCCGGTGGTCGGCTCGTCCAGGAAGAGGAGGCTGGGGCGGTTCAGCAGCTCAGCGGCGACCGCCGTACGCTTGCGCTGACCGCCCGAGAGCGAGCCGATGCGCGTGGTCGCTTGCTCGGTGAGCGCGAGCTCGTCCAGGACGCGGGTTACCGCGCGCTCGATGTCCTCGTTCGTCGTGTCCTGCGGCAGTCTCAGGCGGGCCGCGTAGCGGAGGGCCTCCGCCACCGTGAGGTGAGCGTGGACTATGTCGTCCTGGGGCACGTAGCCGATATCTGTTAGGCGGGCGGAGACCGGATCGCCGCTCACGGAGATGCGCCCGCCCGACGGCCTCGTGACTCCCGCGAGCGCCTTTATCAGGGTGCTCTTTCCCGAACCGCTCTCGCCGATGATCGCGATGAACTCGCCGGGCTCGATGGCGAGCGAGGTCTCCGCCAGTATCCGCTTATCCCTGGCCGCGACAAAAACGTCCTCGGCATCGAGCCGCAACGCGCCACGATCGTCCCGCGACACGAAGCTGGTGCCGTCGAATATGAGACCGAAGGGGCCGATCCCGATCTCAGTCCCAGCGGTGACCAGTGCCCGCTGGACCAGCTCACCGTCAAGCCGTGTGCCGTTTCTCGAGCCGAGGTCCACTAGCTCGATCAGGCCGTCCTTGGCGGCGACCTCGGCGTGGAAGCGCGACACGTTCGGGTCCGCGAGCACCACGTCGTTGGTCGGGTCGCGGCCGAGCGTAAGCCGCCGGCCGTCGAAGCGAACGATCTGGGTGCCCGTGATCGGAAGCGCCCGCGACGCCACTCTCGTCCCATCCCCGCTGATGAAACGCACGATCTCGCCGTCGAATGAGATCGTGTCACCGCTCTGGAGCCTGCGCTTGTCGTTGTGGAAGCGCTCGCCGTTCAGCGAGGTGCCGTGTCGGGATCCGAGATCGGCAACCCAGAACCCTCCCTCGCCGTCGCCGTAAACACGCGCGTGTCGGCGAGACACGCGCTCGCTCGAGAGCATCACGTCGCTCTCCTCGCCCCTCCCTATCACCACGCCCGCAGGCCCGACCGGGATGCGGCGTCCGGCGTGGAGCAGGAAAGCAGGCGTCTCGGAAACGGACGGATCGTGAGGGTCCAGTGGCTCGCCCTTCACGGTAAGAACCTACCGCCGCGGAGGGCGCCCTGCTAGTCCAACGACACACGGGTCGCGAACACCCAGTCGCGCCCTGGCTGCGCAGAAGTGCTGCCTGGTATAAGGAGGCAAATGGCGGTCGAACTTCCCGTCGGATCGTCCTTCTCCGGCTATCGGATCGAGGGCGTGATCGGCCGCGGCGGAATGGGCGTTCTGTACCTCGCCACCCAGCTCTCGCTCGAGCGCCGGGTGGCGCTCAAGCTAATCAGTCCGGAATTCGCTGACGACCCACTGTTCCGCGAGCGCTTCAAGCGCGAAGCACGCCTTGCGGCGCTGATCGACCACCCGAACGTGATCCCCGTCTACGAGGCCGGCGAGTGGGAGGGGCAACTCTTCCTGGTGATGCGCTATGTCGACGGAACGGACCTGGGGGCGATCATCGCCTGCGAGGAGAAGCTCCACCCGAGGCATGCGGCGCCGATCATCGCCCAAGTGGCGTCCGCCCTCCACGCCGCGCACGAACGCGGCCTCGTGCACCGCGACGTGAAGCCTGGGAACGTCCTGATCGAGAATCGCGACGGCGCCCCGCACGCCTATGTGACCGACTTTGGGCTCTCGAAGCTCACGAGCTCTACCACTGGGCTCACGAGGACCGGACGCTGGGTGGGCACGGTCGACTACGCCGCGCCTGAACAGGTGCAGGCAGGCGAGACGGACGCCCGCACCGACGTGTATGCGCTCGGCTGCGTGCTCTACGAGGCACTTACAGGGCAGGTGCCGTTCCCGAGGTCGAGGGAGGTCTCGAAGATCGTGGCGCACGTCAGCGAGCCGCCGCCCCAGATCGCGGAGGTCGCTCCGGGTTGCCCCGGCGAGCCGGAGCTCAGCGAGATCGTCAGGCGCGCAATGGCGAAGGATCCGGCGGATCGCTACCAGTCTGCAGAAGACATGGGCCGAGCCGTGACGGTAGCTGCTGAATCTACGCCGCATCCTGAAAGAGAACTGGTGATCCCCGATGTGGCGGATGGTCGCTCCGACGTAGACCGCCGCTCCCCGACCGCGGGATAGCGAGGCCGGCTACCTACTAACTCGCCGCCACCAACGCGACGAGGAACAGTGCGATCAAGTGAAAGCTCTGGTCGACGGCGGTGAAGAGGAAGTCGTCGGCATCTGCGACGGTTCCCTTGATGGCCCAGATGTAGGCGCTCACCGGGCGTCCGTCGTCCTGGACGAGATGAGGAAGCAGGATCAGCACCGCGATCCCCAAGACCGCTGCGCCCACCTCGTCTGCAAGCCACACAAACGCGGGAACAAAGGCGAGACCGTAGGTAGCGACGTGTGAGATGAGAGCTCGCCGCGAAACCGGGTCGTGACCAAGGCCACCACGCTTGTGCCTCGCCTGCCACTCGGTCTGGAGCAGGTAGTCGCCGACGAGATGCGAGACGACGAACACGCCGAAGATCTCGATCCACTCCATCGAGCGACCTTACTGTTTACCCTCGCCCTCGATGTCCGATAACCGCTCCCTGCCGGAGCTCGCCGCCGGGAGCCGCCTCGGCGACCGCTACACGGTCGAAGACCTGATCTCGCGAGGCGCGATGGGCGCCGTCTACCGGGCACGGGATGTTGCCGGAAGCGAGGTCGCAGTCAAGCATCTCGTCGACCGAAGCCAGAGCGCGCGGTTCGAGATCGAGGCCCGCCTGCTCGCCCGCCTCAGTCACCCACGCGTCGTTCGCGTGATCGATCACTTCCAGGATGACGAGAGCAAGTACCTGGTGATGGAGCTCGTAAAGGGCACCGACCTCGGAGCCCTCCTGCAAGCGCGGGGCGATCCGGGCCTGCCCGCTGACGAGGCGGTCAAGTGTGCGCTCCAGGCGTGCGAAGCGCTTCAGTACGTCCACGAGCAGGGGATCGTTCATCGCGACGTGAAACCCCGCAACCTCGTGCTCGGCTCGGATGGCGTAGTGCTCGTCGACTTCGGCATCGCGCGCGAGCTAGGCGAGGATCCGGGGACCCGCGCGATCGGGACGCCCCAGTTCATGGCGCCGGAGATCCTGGTCGGCGAGGAGGTGTCGCCGCGCAGCGACGTCTACGCGCTCGGCGCGACGCTCTGGACGCTGATCGTGGGGAAGCCGCCCGTGTATCACGAGCGCACGCCACTGGCGGAGCGGGTCGCGGGCGTCACACCCGAGTTGGAGGAAACGGTGCGCGGCGCGCTGGAGCTCCAGCCGGAGCGGCGCCTGGCCTCGGTCGAGGCCTTCGCAAGCGCGCTCGGCTCGCCGCTCGGGGTTTCCGCGGGCAAGTCGCTGGAGTTGAGCGTCTCGGGCCCAACCGCCCAGCGAGCCTTGGTCGAGGCCATCGTGCGAACGGCGGCGGGAGTGTTCGAGGCCGCCGCTGCCTCGATCGCGCTGATCGACGCGGTCACCGGCGAGCTCGTCTACCAGGCAGCATGGGGGGCGGGGGCGGATGAGATAGTCGGCGTCCGGCTTCCCCCCGGCGCCGGCGTCGCGGGATCGGCGGTGGCGAGCGGGGAGGGAGTGGCGGTGGGCGACTGCCGTGGTGATTCCCGCTTCGCTGCCCAGATCGCGAAAGGAACGGGCTACGTGCCGCACACGATTCTGGTCGCGCCGCTCGAGCGCGACGGCGTCATCGTGGGCGCGCTTTCCGTCCTCGACCGCCGCGACGGCAGCCCCTACCGGCCGGCGGATCTGGTGCGCGCGCGCTTGTTCGCGGACCTCGTCGTGACGGCGCTACCAGCGGACCCGAACGACGACTGAGACGGGATCGCGCCACCGGGCGGAATGTGCGACAGTGATTGCACGGACTGGATCGATCAGGAGGAAACATGCCGCGTTATCTGATTGAGCGCACGTACGACGTCGACGAAGAGGGGATGCCGGGGGTCGGCCAGAGGAGCAAGGCCATCGCTGCCGAGCAGTTCCCCGAGATCGTCTGGGAGCACAGCCACGTCGTCGCCGACGAGTCGGGGACGATCAAGTCGTTCTGCGCCTACGAAGCGCCAAACCCGCAGATGCTGCGGGACCACGCGGGCGTCGTCGGCTCGCACCAGATCGAGCGCATTTACGAGATCGGCGGCGATGTGACGCCGGCCGACTTTCCAGCCTGACCTCGAAGATCAGCCTGGCCGACGCTCGGCTTCTACCTGGCGCCACCATTTGGTCGGCGCGCGTTCCCGAGATGATCGATCAGCGGACCGTGCGTGAGCCGCCGACGCGCAGGCTCTCGCCATGGTAGACCGCGTGCACGGCGACCGCACGGCGCAAGCGGATGCTGCGCCGTCGTTCCTCGTCCCCCTCGGGGAGCAGAGCGAGGGCATCGTCGAACAGCGACACCGCTTCAAGTTTCGCCCAGCCGCGATTAGCCTGCTCGGCCGCGGCAACGAAGTAGCCGAGCGCGCGTTCCGACTCTCCGGCTTCACGCCAGTGGCGTCCGAGCCCAGCCGCCGCCTCGGCGCGGTCCGCCGTCGTCTCCTCCAGAAAGCGCGCGACGGCTGCATGCCCCTCCCGGCGCTTCGCCTTTGTGAGCGTCGCGTAGGCCACGTCGTGGATCAGGATGTGCTTGAACGCGAACTGCTGGTCCCCCTCGATACCCGAGACGGCTTCGCGCCGGATGAGGTCACGCTCCTCGAGGGAGTTGAGCAGAGTCGCAAGCGCGCTCGGCTCGCAGCCGAGACGCGCGAGCGCGCCGTGCCAGAAGATCTCGCCGACCACCGCTGCGTCGAGAAGCAGCGCGCGCTGGCCGGGCGGAAGCGCGTCGAGGCGGGCCAAGAGGATGCCGCGGATGTTCGCCGGTACCTCCCCCGCAGCCATCGCGCCCTCGGAGAGCGAGGCGGCCAGCTCCTCGATGAAGAGGGGGTTGCCGTCTGCCGTCTCGGCGAGCTGCGCCGCCTCGTCGCCGTCGTCGAGGTCGTCGAAGCTCTCATGCAGCAAGCGAGCCGCGAGCTCCCGCCCGGTCGCTTCGGTGAGCGCCTCGAGCGGAAGCGCCGTGTAGGCGGGCAGGCTGTCTCCCCAGCTCGGCCTGCTCGCAAGCAGCTCGGGGCGGGCAAGGGTGAGCAGAAGCACTGGGACATCGCGCA
Source organism: Actinomycetota bacterium (assembly GCA_038040365.1). Lineage (GTDB taxonomy): Bacteria > Actinomycetota > Thermoleophilia > Solirubrobacterales > 70-9 > AC-56. The sequence continues at coordinate 19,553 of JBBPIL010000011.1, read as the reverse complement.
CGCTTGCGGCGAGTTGGTCGAGCAGGTCGAGCAGGCTCGCGTCGGCCCAGTGGATGTCTTCGAAGAGAAGGACCGTCGGTTGCCTTCGCGCGATCGCCTCGACCAACCGCCTGGCCGAGGAGAAGAGCGTCTCTCGGTCGTCCACACCGCCCTCCGTCCCGAAGCCGATCAGCATGGCGACGTGAGACGCAACCTCTCCGGCATCGTCCGACTCAATGAGGGTGGCCACTGTCCGCTCGAGTTTCTCGCACGCCACCCGTGCCGTGTCGCTGTCGAAGATGCCGCATAGCCCCTTGACCTGGTGCGCGAATGCGCCGTACGCGGCGCTGTCTCCATAGGGCAGTGAGCTTCCGCGGATCGTCTGCCCACCGTTGCCTACAACGACGTCGGCGAACTCGGTGGCGAGGCGCGTCTTCCCGATCCCGGGAGGGCCGAAGACGGTGACGAGATGCGGGCGCCGCTGTTCGACGACCTGGTTCCAGATCCCGGACAGGGTGCGCAGCTCGTTGTAGCGACCGAGCATCCGAATACGCCCAGGCGTCCGCTCGCCCGGAGCCGAGGGTGCGGCAAGCGCGAGCCAGGCCGCAACCGGCGCCTGCTTTCCTTTCGCGCGTATGCCGTCAACGCCCTGGTAACTGATGATCGACTTCGTGCAGCGGTAGGTCTCCTCGCCGACCAAGACGCCGTTCACGGGCGCGGCCGTCTGCAGCCGCGCCGCGGTGTTGACGACGTCGCCGGCCACCATGCCCTCGCCCTCTCCGACACTTGCGTCAAGAGCGACGAGGGCCTCTCCGGTGTTGACCGCAGTCCGCACCTGAAGATCGAGTTCCGGATCTGCGTCGTTCATCTCGGCAATCGCATCTCGGACCGCGAGCGCGGCGCGCACCGCGCGCTCCGGGTCGTCTCCATGCGCTATCGGCGCGCCGAAGACGGCCATCACCGCGTCGCCGATGAACTTCTCGACCGTACCCCCGAACGCCTGGATCTCCGTTCGGAGCCGCCCGTAGTAGAGAGTCAGAATCGCGCGCACGTCCTCGGGGTCGAGCCGCTCGGCACGCGTGGTGAAGCCGGCGAGATCGGCGAACAGGACCGTGATCACGCGCCGCTCCTCAGTCGAAGGCGCCGGTCCGTCCGCCCCGCTCAGATCTGCGCCACAGCTTCCACAAAACCGGAAATCAGACGGGCTCGTCGCCCCGCAAGCTGGACACATCACAACGAGCGAGCCACCACAAGACCCGCAGAAACTCTGGCCGGACTCATTCTCGTGTCCGCACTGCGGGCAGCTACATTGCTCGGCCACTTGGAGGTCCTCGCTCAGCCAGTCTAGGGCGATGCACCCATGCCCGTGCGGTCGTACGTCAGGCGCTTGTCCGGCGCGCGAGCCGCGCGGCCGCGCGCATGGAACGGGGCATACGGCGCGCGAGCTTGACGACGAGCCGGTCTGAGGGGCGCATCCTTGTCGCGGTGTCCACGACGGGCGGCGCGGCGTGGCCCTCGTGTGGGAGGGCGACGATGCGCCACTGCCCGGGGACGCCCTTGAGGTGGTGGGTTCCCCGCTCGGTGAAGCTCAACCCTGATCCCGCGACCAGGTCGGCGACTGTGCTGGATGCAAGGATCTCGCCTGGACCCGCGAGCGCGGCGACGCGGGCTCCGATGTGAACCGCGATGCCCCGGACATCGCCGTTTGCAAGCTCGCACTCGCCGGTGTGAAGTCCTGCCCTGATCTCCATCCCCAGCTTCCGGATCTCGTCGCGGATCGCCTGGGCGCAGCGGATCGCCCTGGCCGGGCCGTCGAAGGTGGCCAGGAAGCTGTCGCCCGCGGTGTCGACCTCCTGGCCTCGGAAGATCTCAAGTTGCCGTCTGACGATCCCATGGTGACTCTCCAGCAGGTCCGCCCACCGGCGATCTCCCAGCTCAGCCGCCCGCTCGGTGGAGCGGACGATGTCGGTGAAGAGGAACGTGGCCAGGGCCCGCTCCGGCTCGCGCGCCGTGCGCGTGCCGATCAGCAACGATTCGATCTCGTCGACGATCGGGTCGAAGTCTCCGAACCAGAACCCGTGATCTTGGCCCGGAAGCTCGACCAGCTTCGCACCCGGGATCCTCGAAGTGAGTACCCGCGCGCTCAGGAAAGGGACGGCGGTGTCGTCGGTTCGATGCATGACGAGAGTCGGCACCGACACGGTGGGCAGGACGTCGGTCACGTCGATGGATCTTGTGGCGTCGATGAGCGCACGGACCAGGCCGGGGCTCGCCGCAGCGCGCTCGAACGTTCCCCATACGCGCCGCTGGACCGGGCTCGCCACGCTGGGCCCGTAGAGATCGACCATTCGACCCTCGCCCCAATGCTCGATCCACTCGTCGACGGCACTGTAGCCCTCCACCACCTGCCGCGTTACCGCCTCGAACTCAGCCGGCGATAGCTCCGGCGGCCGCTCGGCCTGCGGTTGGCCGGACGCAAACGAACCGCAGAGGATCAACGACCTGACGCGCTCCGGATGGGCCGCCGTGAAGACCACGCAAGTGGGCCCGCTCTCCGAGAACCCGAACAGGGCCGGGCGCTCCGAGCCGACCGCGTCGAGCACGCGGACCAGGTCGTCCCCCCGCTCCTCGAGGGTCGGAGGATAGGCGACCGGGTCAGATAGCCCCGTGCCCGGCTTGTCGAAGCAGATCACGCGCGCGAAGGACCCGAGCCGCCGCAGGAAGCGCGTGTACCCCGGCTCGGTCCATTGGAGGTCGAGGTGGGTGACGAGCCCGGGCGCGCAGACCAAGTCGATCGATCCCTCGCCGAACACCTGGTAGGCGATGCTCACGCCGTCGGGGCGCCGGACGTAGCGCGTCTCGGGCGCCTGCATGAGAGCAGCTTAGCTGCGGGTGCTGAGGCTCTTCGGGCTCACTGCAGAGCTCGCGCTCGGACGGGTGCTGCTGCGGACCCGGCGGCGCCCGGGACCCTGCATCCCGCCACGAGGCGTGGCGGCGAGCGCCCTTCTCGCGGACGCCGCGGCGATTGGGCGGTCGGTCTGGCCCCTCGCCCCGGCATGCCGGGGCGCCGACGAGCGCCCGCGGCTGGCGCGAGCGCTCGGCGGCCATCGGCTTGGAGCTCAGTCGAGCCAGGTGGTGAACCCGGGGGCGCCGGGGTGGCTGCTGCTGGCGCCGCCCGCGGCGTTGAGCGTCATCGCGGCGGGTTTGGGAGTCGCGGTGATGACGACGACCACGCCACCGCCGCCGCCGCCGGGGGCGCCGGCGCCGGCGCCGCCGTTCGCGGTGATCGCGGCCGAGCCGTCGAGCGCGACCGCACTCGCGACGACGACGACCACGCCGCCGCCGGAGCCGCCGCCGCCACTGACGCCAAGGCCGGTGCCACCGGCGCCGCCGTTGACGAGCGCGCCGTCGAGCGAGCGGCCGCTGAGCGCCGACAGCGCTTGGCGAAACACCCCCGCGCCACCGGCCGCCGGCGGGGGCGGCGTGGCGGAGCCACCGTTGGCGCCGAAACCGGCGCCGCCGGCGCCGCCGAGCGAGTTGGTGACCGAGCCGCTCCCGCCGCCGCGGAAGCCACCGGAGCCGCCGAGCGTGCCCGAGCCCAGCGCTTCGCCGTCGAGGCCGCCGCTGCTGCTGGAATCACCGTCGTTTCCGTCGCGGGCGATCGCGGCGCCGTCGCCGAAGGTCAGGGTGCCGGAGACGAAGATCCGAAAGCCGCCGGGGTTGAGCGTCATCCCGGGAGGGATGGTGAGGTCGTGGTAGTAGGTGTCGCGGGTGAGGATCGGGGCGATCGACGGATCGAGCGTCACGTCGCCGTCGGAGCCGTCGCCATAAAGCGCGTCGACGCCACCGGCGATGCCGCCGTCGGTGGCGGCGCAGTTGAGGCCGCCGGCCTGGGTCACGGAGGTTGCCGCCTTACCCGATGGGCAGGCGCCGGTGACCCGCCGCTGAAGCGAGGTGCTGTCGGCGTCGGTGGCGGTCAGGGACCCGTTCACGACCTTGCCGCCGTTGACCGAGTTGGCGCCGAGCTTGCCGAGGGTCACCGCCCCGGTCGCCAGGTCGAGGGCGTTGAGGGAACCGCCGATCACGTTGGCGTGAGCGCCAGTCGGCGGCTTGTGACCCGAGATCGTGTTCGGGCCGATCTGGCTGTTGGAGGAGACGACGTAGCTCGCCGCCAGCGCCGTTCCGCCCAGGCCCACGAACAGAGCGATTAACGCGACGACCATCGCTGGAGACGGACGAAGCCTGGAACGCATTGCAACCCTCCTGTTTGAGCCGTGTGAGGCGGGGGCTGGAACGACTCTGTGCCTACTTCCGAACATCACTAGCTCCTTTGGAGAGGTCGTCGTGCAGCTCACGTTATGCGTGCCGGCTGGTGGTGTCGTTCGCCGGCGCGACACAACGAATGTCAAGCTGCTTACACAGGAGCGCCGGAGCGTGGCTCTCGACGCGTTGGTTCGCCACCGCCTGCCCGACAGTGGGATGAGTGGTCGCGCTATCTCGCCCGGCGGGAAAGCGCCTCGGGGTCGAACACGACCGTCTTGCCACGGCCAAGTTCGAGCGTGCCGCGTTCCTCCTCCTCGCGTAAGACCCGGTTGACGGTCGCCCTGGAGGTGCCCGCGAGCTCCGCGATGTTCTCCTGCGTCAACGGGATGACCGCGTGCCCCGAGCCGTCGCCGTAGAGCACGGAGAGGTCACGCACGCGGCGCAAGACGCGAGTGTCCGCCTCCATGTAGAGGGCCTCAACCAGCCGCTCGGAGAGGCGCAGAACCTGGCCTGCCAACAGAGTGAGCAGGACGATGTTGACGCTCGGGTGCCGCTCTCGCAGGCGGAGGAAGTCGAGATGGTAGATCGAGTAGGTCTCGCTGGGCTCGAGGGCAGCGACGGTGGCGGAGCGAACCGCGTCCACCGAAACGAGCGCAACCTCCCCAAAGGACTCGCCGGGGCCAAGGACCGCGAAGGTCGCGGTGTCGCCAAGCTGCGTGGTCGCCTGGACCGCGAACCGGCCGTTCTTGATCAAGTGCAGTGTGTCGGCGGGATCGCCCGCGTGGAAGACGACTTCCTTCATCCCGAAGCTGCGCCGGCGGGCGGTCGCGAGCACTCGGCGGATGTCTGCTTCGGGCACACCGGCGAGGAGGGGCCAGTCCACGACGAGCGCAGTCTAAATCCCCCGGACTTCAGCCAACGGGCGCGTTTCGGGCCATGAGAAGCATTAGCCGCTCTTAGGGAATCCTTCATCGATTCATCGCATCCCGCCGCCTGCCGGGGTATACTGCCGCCGCCCAGATGACCTGCCGAATCCGCCGCGGCCCAGCCGCAGCGGAGCGGGGGAACCAAAGGGACGGCGTCGAAAAGCCGTCCTGGGGGCGAATCGGACCACAGACTGGGTCCGTAGCGCCGCTCTTTCGGCGCGAGCCCGACAGCTAACCCCGCAGGCCCGAGAAAGAGAGAAGCTCCGTTTGAGGCCCCAGGGAACGGCGCCGGCTCGGCGTGGATGGCGACCAGCGATACCCGCGGCAGTCGTGGGCGCATCTTTGTCCGTGTGCGCCGGCCTGGCCTTCGCCGCGGGCGGCGGGATCACCCCTCCTGACCCGCCCAAGGTCACGGACGTTGTCTGTATCTCCAAGTGCGGCGGCGTCCACAAGGCGACCACCGACTCCAGGGTCCAGGTAAGCGGCCGTCACCTGCGCCACGTCTCAAAGGTCCTCTTCACTGCGGACCAGGGCGCCAGAATCGCGGTCGATCCGGTCGCCGTCACCAGCCGCCTGGTGACGGCCAAGGTCCCCGACGGCGCCGCGACTGGGAGACCGAAGGTCATCGACTCCTACGACAACATCGCCAGGTCCCCCACGGCGCTCAAGATCGTCGGGCCTGGCCAGATCCCGTCCGGGAGCTTCAAGCTCCGGGACGCCTCCGCGAAGCCGCGAAAGTCCTACTACTACGGCCAGAGGAAGCCGCGCGTCACCTACATGTTCACGAACAGCGAGCCGACCAAGGTGCGGATCGACGTCGTCAAACGGGGAAACGGCACGGTGGTGGACAGCTGGGTGGAGCACGCCCAAGAGCCGAACACGAGGCACACAGCCAGATGGAACGGGATCCGGCGCGGTACGAAGAAGCCGGTTCCCAACGGCAAGTACAGGTTCCGCGTCGGCCCCCAGAGCGGGAGCATGGAGTCGACCACCGATGCCAGGTTCAAGTACCACCGCTTCAAGTTCCCGATTCGGGGGGGTCACAGCTACGGTGACGGGATCGGCGCCCCGCGGGCGGGCCACACCCATCAGGGTCAGGACGTCTTTGCCCGTTGCGGCGCCCCGCTGGTGGCGGCCCGCGGCGGCCGGGTGCAGTGGAAGGCCTACCAGGCGGGGGGCGCCGGCTACTACCTGGTGATCGACGGCAGGCAGACGAGCCACGACTACGTCTACATGCACCTGAAGGGGCCGGCCAAGGTGGATCGGGGGCAACGGGTGAAGACCGGACAGCTGGTCGGCAAGGTGGGCTCCACCGGCTCTTCCAGCGGCTGTCACCTCCACATGGAGGAGTGGACGGCGCCGGGCTGGTACGAGGGCGGGCACTTCATGAGGGCGATCACGAAGCACCTGAAGAGGTGGGACCGCTGGAGCTAGTGGGGCCACGCACAAGGTTGCACCCGAGCCCGCGGCCCTGGCCAGCATAGGAGTCCTGGCCAAGCTCCCTCGCCTCGGACTCGGGCCTGCGGCCGCCGGGCTCATCGCTTTGGCCGGGGTAGGCGCAGCGAGCGGCGAGGCCGGCTCGGCTGTCCGGCCGCCGAAGCCGACCGAGACCACGTGCCTCGACCGCTGCGCGGGGCGCCAGACGGCGGCCGTGGCGGCAACCGTCCGGATCACCGGGCGGCGGCTCGGCCGGGTGACCGAGGTCCACTTCCGGGACGGGTCGGGCGGGGTGTGGCGGACGCCGACGACGACCGGCCGGCATCGCGTCCTGGTCAGGGTCCCCCGCGGCGCCCGCACGGGGCGACCTCGCCTGGTGGACGCCGATGGCCACCGCGTCGCCGCGCCCCCGTTGCGGATCGTCTCGCCCGATGTGCTACCTGCCCCGGGCAGCTTCGCCGTGCTCGGTGCCAAGGTGCGGCCGCAGAAGGCGTTCTTCGACGCCAAGCCGGGGGTCAGGCTTCGCTACCGCTTCCGCAGCTACGGGGCGCTGGACGTGACCGTGAAGCTGGTTCGGCGCGGAAGCGTCATCAGGACCTGGACCCAGAAGCGCAGGCTGCCGTACATCCCGCATCGCCTGACCTGGAACGGGATGCGCAAGCACGGCGACGCTGCACCCCGCGGCCACTACAGGTTCAAGCTCAAAACCCGGGGCCACCGCGCTCGTCCCACCCCGAGGTTTCGCCTGGCCGACGGCAAGTTCCCGGTCCGCGGGCCGCACGGCTACGGCGGGGCGGTCCAGAGGTTCGGAGCTCCCCGCAGCGGCGGTCGCATCCACCAGGGCCAGGACGTGTTCGCCGCCTGCGGCACCCCGGTGGTCGCGGCGCGAGGCGGCCGCGTCCAGTCGCGCGGCTCGGACCCCGTCCTGTACGGAAACTGGGTGGTGATCGACGGTCGCGGCTCCCGCACCGACCACCGGTACGCCCACTTCATCCGTGCGGCCTCGGCCCACGACGGCGAGCGGGTGAGGACCGGCGAGCGAATCGGCCGCATCGGCAAGACCGGCAACGCCCGCACGGTCGGCTGCATGCTGCACTTCGAGGCCTGGCCCTCGGGCTGGCACCGCGGCGGCCCTGTGGACCCCCTGCCGATCCTGCGGCGCTGGGACTCCTGGTCCTAGGCCACGCCGTGCTGCCGCGTAGCAAGCCGAGCGATCGCCGCCTGGGCGAAGGGATTGGCGCGTTTGTTGCTCATGTGGCAACAAAAGCGCCAAGGGTGGCGATTCGCCCTCACTCCCACTCGATCGTCGCGGGAGGCTTCGAGCTGATGTCCAGGGCGACGCGGTTGACGCCCGGGACCTCGTTGATGATCCGGCTCGACACCCGCGCCAGGAGGTCGTAGGGCAGCCGCGCCCAGTCGGCGGTCATCGCGTCCTCGGAGGTCACCGCCCGGACGACGATCGGATAGGCATAGGTGCGGCCGTCACCCTGCACGCCGACCGAGCGCACCGCCGGCAGGACGCAAAACGACTGCCACAGCTCCCGATAGAGCCCGGCAGCGCGGATCTCCTCTTGGAGGATCGCGTCGGCCTCGCGGAGGATCTCGAGCCGCTCTGCCGTCACCTCGCCGCCAACCACGCGAATCCCGAGGCCCGGCCCGGGGAAGGGCTGGCGCCAGACGATTCGCTCCGGCAGATCGAGCTCGGTGGCGACCGCGCGGACCTCATCCTTGAACAGCATCCGAAGCGGCTCGACGAGCTCCAGGTCGAGGTCCTCGGGAAGGCCGCCGACGTTGTGGTGCGACTTGATCGTCTCCGCCCCGGCGTGCCCGTCCCCTCCCGACTCGATCACGTCCGAGTACAGGGTTCCCTGGACCAGGAAGCGGACACCTGGAAGCTTCTCCGCCTCCTCCTCGAAAACGCGGATGAACTCCTCGCCGATGATCTTGCGCTTGCCCTCGGGCTCGACGACCCCGGCGAGCCGCCTCAGGAAGCGTTCCTGAGCGGCCACGTGGAGGAGCCTTATCCCCCGGTCGCGAAAGGCCTCGACCACCTGCTCGGCCTCGTTCTTACGCAGCAGACCGTGGTCGACGAGCACGCAGGTGAGCTGATCGCCGACCGCGCGGTGAACGAGCGCCGCGGCGGCCGCCGAGTCGACGCCTCCCGAGAGGCCGCAGATCACTCCTCCGTCGCCGACCTGGGCGCGCACCGCAGCGACCTGCTCGTCGATCACCGAGGCGGGAGACCAGCGCTGCTCGAGGCGCGCGACCTGACGCAGGAAGCGGTCGAGGATCTGGGTGCCGTAGGGCGTGTGGACGACCTCGGGGTGGAACTGGATCCCGTAGAGCCCCTGCTCGGGGCTCTCGCAGGCGGCCACCGGCGACCCTGGGCTGGAGGCGAGCGCGACGAAGCCCGTCGGCGGCTCGAAGACGCTGTCGCGGTGGCTCATCCAGCATTGCTGCTCGTGCGGCAGCCCGGACAGCAGATGTCCGCCGCCGTCGGCGAGGACCAGCGACGTGCGCCCGAACTCCCCCGCGTCGGCGCCTTCGACCCGACCGCCGAGGACGTGGACCATCGCCTGCATCCCGTAGCAGATGCCAAGCACCGGGACGTCGAGCTCGAGCAGCTCGCGGCGCAGCTCTGGTGCGCCGTCCGAATAGACCGACGCCGGCCCGCCGGAGAGCACCAGCGCGGCGGGACGCCGCTCGCGGATCCGCTCCAGGTCGGTGTCGTGGGGGAGCAGCTCGGCGAACACCCCGCACTCGCGGATCCGCCGGGCGATCAGCTGGGAGTACTGCCCCCCAAAATCGAGGACCAGCACCGCCTCAGCGGCCCGTGGCCGCTCAGTCATCTGCGGATGGCTGGCGGCCTCTCCGCTGGCTGCGGTGGTGCTCACGTCGCGAAAACCGAGCAAGTCGAGGACGCAGCAACGTTCCGCACTGCGTGCGGAACGTGGAATAGCCGCGCTATTTCGGCGACCGAGGACGAAGACTGGCGACGGTTTGCAGCGGCGTGAGTGCCGGCGCAGACGGCGGAGCGGCCGTCAGTCATCCGAGACGGCGACTCCTGTCGCGACCGCTGCGCGGCCGTTGGAGCCCATGCCGACCGACTGCTCGCGCTGTAGCTGCTTGCCCTCGGTCTGGAGGGCCGGGGCGACCATCACCTCGGCGCGCTGGAAGTCGCGGATGTCCTCGTAGCCGCAGGTGGCCATCGAGGTGCGCAACGCGCCGATCAGGTTGAAGGTTCCGTCGTTCTCCTGGGCGGGGCCGAGCAGGATCTCCTCCAGGGTGCCGTCCTGCAGGGTGGCCACGCGTGCGCCACGCGGCAGCGAGGGGTGGAAGGTCGCCATGCCCCAGTGGAATCCGCCCCCCGGCGCCTGCTCGGCGCGGGCGAGGGGCGAGCCGATCATCACCGCATCGGCGCCGCAGGCGATCGCCTTCGAAACGTCGCCGCCAGTGCGCATGCCGCCATCGGCGATCACGTTGCAGTACTCGCCGGTCTCCAGCATGTGCTGGGAGCGAGCGGCGGCGACGTCGGCGATCGCCGTCGCCTGGGGCACGCCGATTCCCAGTACGCCCCGGGTGGTGCAGGCGGCGCCGGGACCGACGCCGGCGAGCACGCCGACCGCCCCGGTGCGCATCAGGTGCAGGCCGGTGGAATAGGAGGCGCAACCGCCGACGATGCACGGCACCGGCACCTCGGCGATGAACTTCTTCAGGTTCAGCGGCTCAACCTTCGACGAAACGTGCTCGGCCGAGATCACGGTCCCCTGGATCACCAGGAGGTCCAGCCCCGCCTCGAGGGCGATCTCGTAGTGCCCGGCGACGCGCTGGGGGGTGAGCGATCCGGCGGCGACGACGCCCTGGGCCTTGATCTCCTCGACCCGCTGCGCGATCAGCTCCGGCTTCACCGGCTCGCGGTAGATCTCCTGCATCGTGGCGGTGGCCGTCTCGGGTGAGGCCGCGGCGATCCGCTCGAGCTGTTGCTCGGCGCTCTCGTACCGGGACCAGATCCCCTCCAGATTGAGCACCGCGAGGCCGCCCAGCCGGCCGACCTCGGCAGCCGTGGCAGGGCTGACCACCCCGTCCATGGCCGACGCCAGCAGCGGGAGCTCGAAGCGATAGGGGCCCAGCGTCCAGCTGATGTCGACGTCGTCGGGATCGCGCGTCCGCCGCGAGGGCACGATCGCGATGTCGTCGAACCCGTAGGCCCTTCTCCCCTTCTTGCCGCGACCGATCTCAACTTCCATCGCCTATGCAGCTCCCCTCTGGCGGTACCGATCCAGGCTAAGCGCGGGCGCGGACGAAAAAAGCCCCGGCGAGCGAGGCGAAAAACGCGCTTGCGGCAACTGGAGGGCCGGCTTGTCCAAGGCCCCGGCGATGTTAGCACCGGCTGCACGACCTCCTTCAGGGGGAGGAGGGCCGCGCGCGACCGCAAAGGGAACCGGTCCCGGGCACAAGAACGGGCCCGATGCACAGAACACCAGCTAAACGGCACAACAAAGGAAAGGGGCGGCAAGTGCCGGTCTCGAGAATTCGAACGACCCTGGCCAGCGCGGCCGTCGCGTCGGCAACGCTCGTTCCAATGGCCGGGTCCGCCCGGGCATCCGCGCCGCACACGGTGCTGCCCGGCGAGACCCTGTGGTCGATCGCGGTCGCCTACAACTTCACGACCCGCACCGTCGCCGCCTACAACGGCCTCTCCGAGGACGCCCAGGTCTACGCGGGGGGGTCGATCCAGATACCGACTGAGGCCGAGGGCGCCGCGGCGCTGGCTTCAGCGGGTATCGACTCCGCCTCCTCGTCGAGCTCCTCGGGCACAACCGCCTCCCACGTCGTGACGCCCGGCGAGAGCCTCTGGTCGATCGCCGGCGCGAACGGGCTCTCGGTCGAGACGCTTGCCGCCAACAACGGACTCCCCGCAGACTCGCTGCTCTTGATCGGGCAAACGATCGAGGTGCCGGCGTCGAGCAGCTCGGGGTCGACGACCGGCAGCGGCCCGCCCCCGCCCTTGCCCCCATACTGGACCTCACCCATCTACTGCCCCTGTGGGGAGGTCTACCTGGCCTCGAACGCGGCCGCCGCCTGGGAGTCGTTGCGCCAGGAGTCGCTGCGGCTCTACGGGATGGATCTCTACCCGGACGGCACCCTGTCCGGTTACCGGTCCTACGCGCAGCAGCTGTACCTCTACAACCTCTACCTCTCAGGCCAGGGCAGCCTCGCCGCCGTGCCGGGAACCTCCTCCCACGAGTACGGCATCGCGCTCGACCTCGCCGAGCCCTCCATGCGCACCGTGGTCGACCAGATCGGGGGCAACTACGGCTGGGCCAAGACCGAGGCCCCCGACGAATGGTGGCACGTGAATTACGTCGGTCCTTAGCGTGGACGGCCCGCCGGGGCAAGTAGAGCGGCCTGCCAGGGGGCGCTGAATGCGATAGCGCCGCTCTACGCGGCCGGATGTCACACACCGCTTGTGCATCACGGAAGGTATGCCGCGGCGCGCACATGCGCCACGCGACGGCGGCGCAGTCTGACCCACCCGCCGGCGCCGCCGTGATGGTCGAGTTGCGCTGCATAGAGGAACGCAACTCGACCATCGGCGCAAACCGCGAGCGCGGCGTGGGCGTGCTCCCCTACTTGCCCTGTCCCCCAGCGCCGACGCGGATCAGAGCCGCAGCTCCGTAGCGCCCGCGCGACTCAGGGCGCCGGCCCGGCCCGCGCGACCAGTCGCGGTCTGTTCAGCCGACTCCGGCCGGGACATCCAGCTCCCGGACCTCGACCCGGGGCAGGAGCCGCTCGACCTCGTTCGGGTCGAGGCTCCCGGCCCCAAAGTGCTGGGTGGACTCGGCACCGCAGGCGACGCCGTAGGCGAGGCACTCGCGAGCCGAGCCGCCCTCATACCGCGCCGCAACGTAACCCGCCAGGAAGCAGTCGCCGGAGCCGACGCCCGAGATCGGCTCGAGCGGCGCGATCTCGACCTCGTAGCGACGGCGGTCGTCGCCGTTCCCGACGATCCCCACGCAGCCAGCCTCGCGGGTGATCACCGCCTCGCCGGCACCCATCTCCAGCAGCCCGGCGAGCCCGAGCGCGTAGTCGTCGGCATCGTTGAACTCATGGCCGACGGCCTCCTCGGCCTCGACGACGTTGGGCGCCACCACGGCGGGCTCGGCACGCAGGCCGAGGCGCATCGGCTCGCCATCAGTGTCGAGGATCGCCGACACGCCGAGCCGGCGAAGCTCGCCGATCAGGCGCGCATAAATTGCGGGGTCGACGGCGGGCGGGACGCTGCCGGCGAGCACGCACAGGCTCGCCCCCTGGGCCAGGTAGAGGAGCTTCTCGATGAACCGATCGATCTCCTCCGGCCGCACCTCGGGGCCGCGCTCGTTGATCTCGGACTGCTCGCCGGAGGTCGGATCGACCACCGCCAGGTTCGTCCGGGACTCCCCCGCGATACGGGTGAAGTCGTGGAGGATCGACTCCTCGGCGAGCCGCTCGAGGATGCGGGATCCGGTGACCGCACCAGCGAGCCCGGTGGCAATCACGGGGCGGCCGAGCAGTTTCAGGGCGCGCGCCACGTTGACGCCCTTGCCCCCCGCGAAGGTGCGCGACTCGACCGCCCTATGGCGGTGCCCGAGGCGGAAGTTCGGCACCGCGACCGTGCGGTCGATTGCGGCATTCAGGGTGACGGTGAGGATCACTGAGGCGCTCCTTGTCCCGGCTGACCTCGGTCGCGACGGCGGTGGGTCAGCGCAAGCGCAATGCCTATCACGATCGCGACGGCCGCGACTGCGGCAGCCACCCAGACGACGGCTCGGGGGCCGGGGACGGCGTCGTCCACGCGCGATGCCAGCGACGAGCTGGCCGGTGGGAGCACCGGGCGCTTGCTGAGCAGGGGGACGCGTCCCACCACCTCGCCGTCCAAGGTGACGACGCCGGTTCCGAGCCGGCGCCCACGCGGGATCGGCCCCTCGACCTCGCGCGGAGCGTCGACCGCCACCCGAACGGACTGGCCGCGCCGCGCGGTCACCCGCACCGAACGGGCCGCGACCAGGGGCAGCGTCTCGTCGCGGCCGCGCACCGCGGGCGCTGCCAGCCTCTCCCCGCTTCTCACCGGGGTCTGGCGCAGATAGAGCGAGAAGCCGTAGCGGAGCAGCGACAAGGTGTCCTGGTTGCGTGCGGCGACGCTGGGAGCGCCGAGCACAACCGACAGCAGGGTGACCCCCTTTCGGGTGCCGGAGCCGATCAGGACGTAGCCGGCATCCAGCGTGTAGCCGGTCTTCACGCCGTTGATCCACGGGACCTTCAGCACCAGGTCGTTGTGGTTGACGATCGTGCGCGGGTGAGCGCCCGTTTGAAGCGTCGTTTGCGAGGTGTCGACGATGCGGCGGAAGAGCCGCTGGCGGCGCAGCCGGATCGTCAACTTCGCCAGATCCCGGGGACTCGAATAGTTGCCCGGCTGGTCGAGCCCGATCGGATTGGCGTAACTGGTGTCCCGCAACCCGAGGCGGCTGGCAGCGCGGTTCATCCTCCCGACGAACGCCGGCACCGAGCCCGCGACCCCGTCGGCGAGGGTCACCGCGGCGTCGTTGCCGCTCGGCAGAAGCAGGCCATAGAGCAGGTCGCGGACAGAGACCTGCTCCTCTGCCTCGAGCCCGAGCAGCGACTCACCCGGGAGCGGGTGGTATGGGGGCGTGACCAGGCGCTCTTGAAGCGGCAGCTCATGCAGGGCCAGGTAAGCGGTCATCAGCTTCGTCGTGCTCGCGATCGCCGATGAGGTACCGGCATCCTGGCCAGTGAGCCGTGTGCCGTCTCGCGCGTCCACCAGGAACCAAGCCCTCGCCGACAGTGGAGGCGGTTGTCCACCGCCGCTCGACGCGCGAGCGCCCACAGCCCCATGACCGAGCGCAGCAACGGCCAGCACGGCGGCGAGGACCCCCCATGACCGCGGCGCTATGTGCAGGGAGTCGCTGCCCCTCCGCTGGCGAGCTTCTGGCATCCCTTCGGTATCAGGTTCACACAATTCTCGGGCTGAATGCTGAACTGGTCCAGGTTCGGATTGAGCTTGGCCAGCCTCGTCTCCGGGACTCGCGCCTGCACCGCTATCGCGGCGAACGTATCCCCGGCGCGGACGACGCAGTAGCCCTCGCGCTGCGCCCGGCTCTTCCCCGCGCCCCCTTGGCCCTGCTTGGACCCGTTCTGACTCCCCCCGGTCGAGCCCGCGACCACAACGACGACGACGATCGCAGCGACCACGAGCGCCAAGACGGCGACGATCCTCGCCATCGGATCCGGGCCCGGCCTCGTCTGGGTGGCTTGTGGCTCCATGTCGTACCCGGGCGGCCGGGACCGAGCGGGCGCCGAGCGCGGCGCCAGCACGGCCGCAATCGGGGGTTTCAGGAGCGATGGTAGCCCTGCCAGTCCGCGCGGTTGGCGGTTGACGGCGCGCGGCAAGCCGGCGCCCAAGCGATTGACTGATACACGGTCAGTCGCCGGCGCTCGCCCAAAGCTCCGCCCGCAGCTCGCTCGCGGCCGCCGCAGGATCCGGCGCGCTCGCGATCGAGCGCGACGCGGTCACCAGGACCGAGGCCGGATGCTCGCTGAAGGCCGGCCCGAGGTCGGCAGCGCGGCCGCCCTGTGCACCCACCCCCGGCACCAGGAAGATCGAGCGTGGCATCAGCTCGCGCAGGCGCGAGAGGTGGCGGGGCTCGGTGGCGCCGACCACTGCACCCACGCCGGAGAGCCCGCACTCGCCCATCAGCCGGTGGGCGCGCTCGGCGACCAGAGCGGCCAGGCGCTCGAACAGGGGCGCCTCGGGGGTCGGGAGGTCGAGCAGATCGGCGGCGCCCCTGTTGGAGGTCCGCACGAGAACGAACAGGCCAGCGTCCGCCTCGGCGGCCCCGTCGAGCAGGGGCTCCAGGGAGTCGGCGCCCAGAAGCGCGCCGACGGTCGCCGCGTCCGCCCCCAGGCCGCCGACCTCGCCCCAGGGGGTCGGCGTCGATCCGAACAACGCCTGGGCGTAGGCGGTGGCGCTGACCGGGACGTCGTTTCGCTTGCCGTCGGCGATCACCAGCAGGCCAGCCCCGCGAGCAGCGGCCGCGGTGCGCTCGAGCGCCGCCCAGCCGGGGGCGCCGAGCCGCTCGAAGCAGGCCAGCTGGAGCTTGGCGGCGACGCAGGCCGGACCCGCCCGCTCGATCAGCGACCGGCAGTGGGCGACGACCGCTTCGCCGGCCCGCTCGGCGACGCTCTCGCCCACCGCCGGGGAGTCCGGGTCCAGCCCAGACGGATCGGGGTCCAGCCCGAGACAGAGCTGGCTTTGCCGCTCTTCGACGCGGGCGGCGAGACGGTCGGCGAAGGGCGGACTCAGCCCTTTACCTTGGACTTCAGCCCCGCGCCGGCCGAGAACTTGGGTACGCGCCCGCCGGCGATCGTGATCCGCTCGCCGGTTCGCGGGTTGACGCCCTGGCGCGGGCCCCGCTCGGCGACGCTGAACTTGCCGAAGCCGGTGAAGGTGATCGAATCCCCGCCGCGCAGCGAGTCGGCGATGCCGTCCAGCACCGCCTCCACGGCGTTGGCGGCCTGCTTCTTGCTGCCGATCCGGCCATCACGCGCCAGCCGATCGACGAACTCAGACTTAGTCAATGGAACTCCTCCTCGTCGGGTGCAGGGGGGGCCGGAATCTAACAGCGGTCTTCCGGGTTGTGCCCGCTCGCTACATCCGCTGCGGGGCGCTGACCCCGAGCAGATCGAGCGTCCGGGCGATGACCCGCTTCGCCGCCACGCAGATCGCCAGGCGAGCCTGCTCGAGGCCGTCGGGCGCCCCAACCACCTGGCAATCCCGGTAGAAGGCGTGGAAGTCGGCAGCGGTCGCGGTCGCATAGGCGACCAGTCGGTGCGGGGCGCGGCGCTCGGCAGCGCCGGCCACCTCCCCAGGAAGCTCGAGTAGCCGCCGGACCAGCGCCCGCTCGGCCGGCTCGGCCTGCACCCCGAGCGCCCCCTCCGCTCGGGCCGCTTCGGCCAGCGCCGCCTCGTCGGCCCCTCCCTCGCCAGCCGCGGCCGGAGCCCGACCGTCGGCGACCGCCTTGCGCAGGATGCTCGCGATCCGGGCGTGGGCGTACTGGACGTAATACACGGGGTTGTCCTGCGACTGACGTCGCGCCAGCTCGAGGTCCAGGTCGACCGCGGTCTCGTGACTTCTCTGAAGCATCAGGAATCGCGCCGCGTCGGCGCCGATGTCGTCGATCAGCTCGTCGAGGGTCACGAAGTCGCCCCTCCGCTTCGACATCTGGGCGCGCCCCCCGCCCTCGACCAGATGAACGAATTGGATCAGCGGCGCCTCGAAGCGGTCCGGGTCGCCGCCGAGGGCCTCGATCGCCGCCCGCATCCGCGCCACGTAGCCGTGGTGGTCGGCGCCCAGCGGGTCCACCAGGCGGTCCGCACCCCGCTCGAGCTTGTCGCGGTGGTAGGCGATGTCAGCGGCGAAGTAGGTGGGCTCGCCGTCGGAACGGATCAGCACCCGGTCCTTGTCGTCGCCGAACGCCGTGGTCCGCAGCCAGATCGCCCCCTCGCTCTCGTAGACGTGGCCGCGCGCGCGGAGCGCCTCGATCGACCGCTCGAGTTCCCCGCCCGCATGCAGCGAGCGCTCCGAGAACCAGCTGTCGAATCGAACGCCGAAGCGATCCAGCGTTGCCTCGATCCGCTCGCGCATCGCCTCGATCCCCCGGTGGGCGAGGTCATTGAGATCGCCGGGATCGGCACCCGCCGCGGACAGCTCCTCTGCGAGCTCGGCGACGTACTCGCCCTGGTAGCCCTCGTCGGGCGGCTCCAGTCCCCGCATGCGAGCGGCGATCGACTCGGCGAAGCGGCGCACCTGGCCACCGGTGTCGTTGAGGTAGTACTCCCGCCCGACCCGGTGGCCGGCGAAGGCGAGGAGTCGAGCCAGCGAGTCACCGTAACCGGCGTGACGGCCCTGGGCCGCGGTGAGCGGCCCGGTCGGGTTAGCGGAGACGAACTCGACCAGCACCTGCTCGGGCAGCGCGGGGGTTCCGCGGCCGAAGGCATCGCCGGCGTCGAGCAGGGCGGCGAGGCTCTCGCGGTGCCAGCGATCGGTCAGGAAGACGTTGACGAATCCGGGGCCGGCTACCTCGATCCGGTCGGCGCTTCCCCCCAGCATGCCGTCGAGCTCCTCGCGTAGTCGCTCGGCGATCTCTCGCGGTTGCTGCCCGCGCGCCGGGGCGAGCAGCATCGCGGCGTTGGTGGAGTAGTCGCCCAGCTCCGGATCAGGCGGTCGCTCGAGGGTAGGCGCGATCGACGCGGGTGCACCGTCGCGCAGCGAGTCCGCGGCGGAGCGAATCGTGACCCGTAGCTGCTCGAGCGGATCGGGCATGCCGCGATACTAGGGCCGTTACCCTGCTCCGCGCTCGTAGGCGATCGCGGCCCCGATCCGATCCATTGTGGGGGGATGCGTCCCCGCCAACGCGGTGACGATGGCGGGCGGGTCCGGGTTGGCGACGTTCTTGATCGCCAGGCGGCGCTGCACCTGGATCAGGGCCCTTGGGTCGTGGGTGAGCTCCAAGGCGAAGCTGTCCGCACTCGCCTCCACCCTGCGCGAGAGCTGGTTTCCCACCACCCCGAGGAGGAGCGAAGCCAGGGCCAGGCCGAGGGCGTAGGCGGGCAGCGCAGCGGGGCCGCGACGGTCGGCCCCGGCCCGCCCTGCGACGGCCTCGCCCAGCTCGCGCGCGAACAGCAGCCCCAGCGGCGCCACGAGCCCCACGAACGCGAGCCCGCGCAGGATGTCGTCGTGCTTGACGTGGCCGAGCTCGTGGGCGACGATCGACCGCAGCTCGGGGCGAGTCGTGCGCTCCAGCAGGGTGTCGTAGAGGACCACGCGCTTGGTCGATCCGATCCCGTCGACGTAGGCGTTCAGAGACCGCACCCGGCGGCTGGCGTCGACTCGGTACACGTTCCCGATGTCCACTCCGGCCCGACTTCCGAGCGCCAGCACCTCGGAGCGAGCCTTGCTACCGGCCGGCAGCGCCGAGAACCTGTTGAACAGCGGGGCCAGCACGACCGGTGCGAGCCAGACGAAGACGACGGCGATCGCGACCACCGCGAGGCTCCCGGGCAGCCACCAGCGGCTCCCGAAGCGGCGCACCAGGGCGATCAGAAGCGCTGCGCCCCCGGCGGCCAGCGCCGCCCCGATCGCCGCCGACTTGCCGGCGTCGGCGAGCCAGAAGCCGAGCGACTGGGTGGAGATCCCATAATCGACGGCCCGCTCGTGCGCGGCGATGCTCGCCGGCAACGCCGCGACGCCGAGCGCCACCGACAGCCCGGCGCCAGCCGCCGCCGCGCCGATCACCGGCCGGGCCTCCAGCCTCTGAAGGCCGCGGCGGACGATCGCCGGCCGCCCCAGGGCCAGGGTGACGAGCACGGCGCCCTGGGCGCCCACCGCGCCGAGCAGCAGCCAGAGCTGGCCCTCGCCATAGGCACGGCCACGGTCGATCTGGGCGGACGTGAAGTAGTCGCTTTCGGAAACCGGCGCCGGCTCGATCGGCTGCTCTCGCGGCCGCAAAAGCCACACCGCAGCCTCCGCCACCAAAACCATCGCCACGGCCGCCGTCCCAACCCGCACCACCCGGCTCCTACCGCTGGGGTTGGTCATGTCCCTACGATAGTCCGCCCGGCTCGTGAGACTGGCGATCGTCAGCGACATCCACGCCAACCTGCCTGCCCTGGAGGCGGTGCTCGCCGACACCCAGAGGGTCGGTGTCGATCAGCTGTGGTGCCTCGGGGACGTGGTTGGCTACGGTGCGCATCCGGATGAGTGCGCCAGCCTGATCGCCGAGCGCTGTTCGCTGTGCCTGGTGGGCAACCACGACCTGGCCGTCCTCGGTGAGCTCGACGACTCGGCCTTCTCCCCCGCGGCGGCGACCGCCGTACGCTGGACCCGAGAGA
>JBBPIL010000010.1:0-56158 GCA_038040365.1 Actinomycetota bacterium | reverse complement strand
GTCGTTTTTGTGGGTCGGGGTGGTGTGGTGGGTGGGGCGGGTGTGGGGGGGGGGGGGGGGGGGGGGGCGTGCCGCGCGGCGGCGGCGGCCGCGGCGATCGCCGACGAGGTGCCGCCGCGCAAGCGGCGGCTGCGCAAGCTCCTTCCCCGCCGGCGTGCCTTCCAGGTGGTGGCGACGATCGGGCGGGCGGACGCCGAGCGCACCGTCGTGCTCGTCGCCCACCACGACGCGGCGCATTCGGGGCTGCTGTTTCACCCCGCGATCCCCGAGTTGGCCGACCGGCTGGGCTTCATCGAGCGCAGCGACACCAGCCCACCCCTGCTGGCGCCGGTGATCGGCGGTCCCGCCGCCGTCGCCGCCGGAGCCGCGACCGGGAAGCGCTGGCTCAGCTGGGTGGGAACGGTGCTCTCCGCCGGATCGGCGGCCGCCTTCGCCGACATCGGCTCCAGGGAGACGGTGCCCGGGGCCAACGACAACGCCACCGGGGTCGCGACCCTGATCGCGATCGCCCGGGCGCTCGCCCAGCAGCCGCCCGAGAACGTGCGGGTGATGCTCGTCTCCACGTCCGAGGAGGCCCTCTGCGAGGGGATGCAGGCCTTCGCGGATCGGCACTTTGGCGAACTGCCGCGGGAGCGGACCTTCTTCCTGTGCCTCGACACACTCGGCTCGCCCCATCTGCTGGTCCTGCGCGGGGAGGGGATGCTGGGGATGAACGAGTACCCGGCCGAGTCCCTCGACCTGATCGGCGGCCTCGCCGATCAGCTCGGCATCTGGCTGTTCCCGAATCTGCGCCTGCGCAACGCGACCGATGGCGTCTTCCCGCTCGCCGCCGGCTACCCCTGCGCCTCGCTTTGCTCCTGCACCGACCTCAAGCAGCCGGCCAACTACCACTGGCCGACCGACACGCCGGAGAACGTCGACTACGGCACGCTGTCCGACGCCGTCCGCCTCACCGAGGCGGTGGTGCGGCGGCTCGACGAGCGCTGGCTGTAGTTCCCTCCAACGCCTGCGGGGCGACGAGGGTGACGTTGAGCACGCTATGGATGTCGAACGTCACCCTGGACGCGCTTCCTCAGGCGTGCGGCGAGTGCCGCTCGATGATGCGGCCGAAGTCGGTGCCCGCGGGCAGGGTGCCGAACGCCAGGCCCGAGTTGCCCTCCAGGCGCGAGGCGCAGAACGCGTCGGCGACCGCCGGATCGCCGTAGCGGACCAGCAGCGACGCCTGGAGCGCCAGCGCCATCCGCTCCACCACGGTGCGGGCGCGGGACTCGATCCCCTCGAGATCGGAAAGCTCGTCGCGAAGCGCAGCGACCGCGGCGTCGACGCGCGGCTCGGCGCCGCTTGCCTCCTCGACCTCGGCGACGAAGGCATCGACCGACGACGGGTTCCGCGACATCGCGCGCAGGACGTCGAGGCATTGGACGTTCCCCGACCCCTCCCAGATCGAGGCGAGCGGGCTCTCCCGGTAGAGCCGCGGCATGCCCGACTCCTCGACGTAGCCGTTGCCGCCCAGACACTCCAGGGCCTCGACTGCGTGTACCGGGCCGCGCTTGCAGGTCCAGTACTTGAGCACCGGGGTGGCGAGGCGACGGAGCTCCCGAGCTTGCTCGGATCCCGCCGCCCCAGCATCCGGATTGGCGTCGGCCTGATCGAACGTCCGCGCCAGTCGCATCGCCGAGACCGTCGCCGCCTCCGATTCGATCGCCAGGTCGGCGAGCACATTTCGCATCAGTGGCTGCTCCGCGAGCCGCTTGCCGAAAGCCTCCCGATAGGTGCAGTGGTGGATCGCCGCCGCTGTGCCCCAGCGCATACCCGCGGCCACACCCAGGGCGCAGTCGAGGCGGGTGTGGTTGACCATCTCGATGATCGTCGGCACGCCGCGTCCCTCCTCGCCGACGAGCTGCGCCCAGGCGCCCCGGAACTCGACCTCGGAGGAGGCGTTGGAGCGATTGCCGAGCTTGTCCTTGAGTCGCTGGAGGTGGATGCGGTTCCGCTCGCCGTCGGGCGTGAAGCGGGGGAGCAGGAAGCACGACAGGCCGCCCTCGGCCTGGGCGAGGACGAGGAACGCGTCGCACATCGGCGCCGAGAAGAACCACTTGTGTCCGGTGATCTCGTACTCGCCACCCGGCCCGCCGCCATTCAGCGGCCGGGCGGTGGTGATGTTGGCCCGCACGTCGGAGCCGCCCTGCTTCTCGGTCATGCCCATCCCGCACAGCGCCCCCTTCTTGTCCGGAGCCGGGACGAGCCGCTCGCCGTCGTAGGAGAGCGACAGGAAGCGCGGCTCCCATTCGGCTGCCAGCTCGGGCTGGGTTCGCAGCGCCGGGATCACCGAGTAGGTCATCGAGATCGGACAGCCCACCCCCGCCTCGACCTGGCCGAGGAGCATGAACAGCGCGCCGCGCGCGACGTGGGCGCCCGGCTGCGGCTGGCGCCATGGCAGTGCGTGCAGGCCGTGCCCGATCCCGATCCGCAACAGCTCGTGCCAGGCGGGGTGGAACTCGACCTCGTCGATGCGGTTGCCGAAGCGGTCGTGGGTGCGGAGCTTGGGCGGGTTCTGGTTCGCCTCGACGCCCCAGCGGATCATCTGCGGCAGCCCGCAGAGCGCGCCGAGCTCGCGAGCCTCGTCCTCGACCCAATCGGCGCCCTCGCGGCGCACCGCCTCGACCAGCGCCGTGTCCTCGGCGAACAGGTTGTAGCTCTCCAGCGGCGGAGGCTGGTTGAAGACCTCGTGGGTGGCCGCGGTCTGCCCGCGCTCGACGGTCGCCACGTCTGCATTCTCTCAGGAAGGAGACGCCCAGTGGTCGCGCGCTGATCGATGGGCTGCCCCGATAGCATCGCGCCGCCCATGGCCCACACTGTCACCCTGATCCCCGGCGACGGCACCGGCCCCGAGCTAGCCGAGGCCACCCGCCGGGTGCTGGAGGCGACCGGGGTCGAGCTCGAGTGGGACGAGCAGCCGGCGGGCGAGGACGTCTACCGCGAGGAGGGCGACCCGTTTCCCGAGCGGACCCTGGACTCGATCAAGCGGACCGGCGTCGGGATCAAGGGGCCGACGACGACGCCGGTCGGCTCGGGCTTCCGCTCGATCAACGTCCAGCTCCGCAAGGAGCTCGATCTGTACGCCTGCATCCGCCCCTGCAAGCTGTACGAGGGCGTACGGTCGCACTTCGACGACGTGGACATCGTCATCGTGCGCGAGAACACCGAGGACCTCTACGCCGGGATCGAGTTCGAGGTTGACTCAGAGGGCGCCGAGAAGCTGCGCGAGTTCGTGGCCTCGCTGGACGCCGGGACCATCCGCGAGCACTCCGGGATCTCGATCAAGCCGATCTCGGTGTTCGGCAGCGAGCGAATCGTCGAGGCCGCCTTCGACTACGCAAAGCGCAACGGCCGCCACAGGGTGACGGCCGCGCACAAGGCCAACATCATGAAGTTCTCCGACGGCCTCTTTCTGGAAACCGCGCGCCAGGTCGCCAAGCGGCATCCGGAGGTCGAGTTCGAGGACAGGATCATCGACAACCTCTGCAACCAGCTCGTCTCGCGGCCCGAGGAGTACGACGTGATCGTGCTCCCCAACCTCTACGGCGACATCGTCAGCGACCTCGGAGCCGGGATGATCGGCGGACTGGGCCTGGCGCCCGGCGCCAACATCGGCACGCAGGCCGCCATGTTCGAGGCCACGCACGGCTCCGCCCCCAAGTACAAGGGCCAGAACAAGGTCAACCCGGCTGCCCTGATGCTCTCCGGGGTGCTGATGCTTCGCCATCTGGACGAGGCCGACGCCGCCGACCGGATGGAGAGCGCGATCGCCGAGGTGATTCGCACGGGAGAGAAGGTGACCTATGACCTCAAGCCAAGCCGCGACGACCCGACGGCGGTCGGCACCTCGGAGTTTGCCGACGCCGTGATCGAGGTAATGGAGACAGGCTGATGGCGGATCCCGTCAAGGTCACGGTCACCGGCGCCGCTGGCCAGATCGGCTACGCGATCCTGTTCCGGATCGCCAGCGGTCAGATGCTGGGAGGTGAGACGCCAGTCCACCTGAAGCTGCTCGAGATCCCGGATGCCCTCAAGGCCGCGGAGGGCACGGCGATGGAGCTGGAGGACTGCGCCTTCCCGCTGCTCGCCGGGCTCGACATCCACGACGACCCAAGGGCCGCGTTCGACGGCTGCGGCGTCGCCCTGCTGATCGGAGCGCGCCCCCGCACCAAGGGCATGGAGCGTTCCGACCTGCTGGAGGCGAACGGCGGCATCTTCAAGCCACAGGGCGAGGCGATCAACGAGGGCGCCGACGACGACATCAGGGTGCTGGTGGTCGGTAACCCGGCGAACACCAACTGCCTGATCGCGATGTCGCACGCACCAGACGTGCCGCGCGAGCGCTTCACCGCGATGACCCGGCTCGACCACAACAGGGCGATCGGTCAGCTCGCCAGCAAGCTCGGTGTGCCGGTCACCGAGATCACCAACATGACCATCTGGGGCAACCACTCGACCACGCAGTACCCGGACCTGGTGCACGCGAGGGTGGGGGGGCGAGGCGCCTGGGACGCGGTGGACGATGAAGCCTGGATCGCGGATGAGTTCATCCCCAGGGTGGCGAAGCGCGGGGCGGAGGTGATCGAGGCACGGGGGGCATCGAGCGCCGCCTCGGCGGCCAACGCCGCGATCGACCACGTCCACGACTGGGTGCTCGGCACGTCCGAGGGCGACTGGGTCTCGATGTCGGTCCCCTCCGATGGCTCCTACGGCGTCGAGGAGGGCCTGGTGTCGGGCTTCCCCTGCACCTGCTCCGGGGGCGAGTGGAAGCTCGTTGAGGGCCTCGAGATCGACGACTTCTCGCGCGAGCGCATCGACAACTCGGTCAACGAGCTGAAGGAAGAGCGGGACGCGGTCCGCGACCTCGGCCTACTCTAAAGACGGCTCGGGCTAGCGACGAAGTCGCGGTAGATACGGAGGTGCCTGCCGGGCAAGGTCGGCGCTCAAGCCCGCCGCATCCGGCTTCGCCGGATGACCGGTCGCCTTCGGCTCCCTGGTAGGCCGGAGGCCGAGGCTTCCGGCGGAGTTATTCCTACGCCGCGGTGTAGGAGCGGCCGGACTTCTTCACCCGGCCTTCCTTCTGGAGGTCGCCGAGCACGCGGTAGAGGTAGTTCGGCTTGATCCGCATCTTCTTCGCGACCTCAGCGGCGGTGATGCCCGGGTTTGCCTTGATCAGTCTCACCGCCTGGTCGGCGCGGGTTCCACCCCGGCGCTTTCGCGGACGGGCGGCCGTGCGGGAGGTCGCGCCCGATCCTCGCGGACGGCCGGGGCCACGACGCCCCTGGCGTCCGTCCGTGAGGCTGGACAGAGCGCGTTGAAGCTTCGAGAGCTCTCCCTCCAGCTCGCGAATCCGGCTCGTGAGCAGCTTTGCCGCTTGATCGATTGTGCCTGTAACCATTGCGATCAGTGATTCCTCCCTTTGTGATGTGACGGTGTGGGTAGCTCGCACTGTAACAGTGTGCATGACACTCTGAACTCTGAGACCTCGAGGGCGGCGAGTGGTAACCCACCGCCGGCCGCTACTAGTGGGGCCTCTCACAACGTCGCACCCGAAATGGCGGTCGCAGATCGCCCCCGGGCTGCGTCCTCAGTCGCCCAAATGGCGCTGCCATTCGGGCTTCCTGCATCCTTGCCCGGGAACGCCTGCGCCCGCCATTTCAGGCACAACGTTATGAGACACCCCACTAGTTGCGCTTGCGCGGCAGGGTGCGGAAGATGATGTCCCAGAGCGGGGAGGAGACGCCGTAGCCGTAGCGGTGGTCCTGGAAGTGGTGGCGCATGTGCTGCTCGCGCAGGCCCTTGCCGAGCTTCGTCGTCGGCGTGTGATGGTGTAGGTGATAGTGGGTGTAGTCGTAGGCGAGGTAGCCGACGATCAGACCGGCGAAGATCGGGTAGGCGGCGGGGGTTCCGAAGATCAGCGTGAACGCTCCCAGGAAGAGCGCCGCGAGCGGCACGCTGGCCGCCGGAGGCATCACCAGCCGCAGGCGGTCGTTCGGGTGGTCGTGGTGGACGCCGTGGATGATGAAGTGGAGCCGGCTGCCGAGCGGGTGGTCCGGCTCCCAGTGGAAGACGAGCCGGTGCAGCCAGTACTCGGTCAGCGTCCAGATCAGCAGCCCGAGCCCGACCAGCAGCACGATCTGGGCCGCGCTGTAGCCGCGATCGGCGCCCAGCCACACCCCGGCGACGACCACCGGCACGAAGATGATCGCCGGCACAGAGGGGTGGATCCTCGACAGGAGGTCGAGGAGGCGGTTCTCGAACATGGGAGGTGAGGCGCTCAGCCGCGCGGTGGGCTCATGTGCCATCAGTCCGGATTCTAGTGCCCCGTCAACCAATGGATGCCCCGTTCTGGCGGCTGCAAGTCTTCGCCTGGCTTCGTCCTCGGTCGCCGACGTAGCGCTGCTACGCCGGCTCCCTGCGTCCTCGCCATGCTCGACTTTCGCTCGCCAGAAGCGGGCCACCATTGGTGGACGCGGCACTAGCCGCGCGCGGCTTTCCGCAAAGGCCGGGAAACTCGGCTGCCGGCCGTTTCTCAAAAATTCGGGGATTGCGCGAATGCGCCCTCCGGGGCGCGCGCGGCGGTGAGATGATGCCGCGCTCCGGTGGCAACGCGAGAGGGGTAAGGGAGTGGTCCAAATCGAGCATCAGGCCAAGCAGATGGCGCAGGCCATCGGGGTCGCCAAGCGACGAGCAGCCAAGAGGCGGAAGGGACGCCCGAGCTGCGAGGACTGTTTCTTCCACCGCCAGATGCTCTGCGCGCTCGACCTCGACGAGCCCTGTTCCACCTTCCGGCCGAACAGTGCCGACGGCCTCGTTCCTCCCCGCCAGCCGGCGCTTCTTTTGCGCCAAGGGCCGGAGGAGCCGGCGGCGAAGACGGCCTGAGGGCTGCGAACTGGGGCAGGCCGCGTCCGCACGCCTCGGGCAGGGGATTGCAGGGCCGGCAACCGGGGCCGCCGGGGGTGAGGCGGAGATAGAGTTGGTCGTCACGATGCGGATCACGGTGCTCGGCAAGTCGCCGTCGTGGGAGGACGCCGGAGGGGCCTGTAGCGGGTATCTCATCGAGGACGGCGTGATCGAGGACGGCGCCACCTCCCTGCTGCTCGATTGCGGCAACGGCGTGTTCTCGAAGCTCCGCCTGTTTCGCGACTACACGGATCTCGACGCCGTGCTCGTCTCCCACCTGCACGCGGACCACATCCTGGACCTGGTGCCCTATGCCTATGCACTCACCTACGCGCCCCGCCAGCAGCCGGTCCCGGTCGCCGGCTACCCGGGAACCGACAGCCCGGCCCGTCCCCGCCTGATCGCTCCGAGCGGCGCTCGTGAATGCTTCCGCCGTGTGGTCGGCGCCTGGGGCGATGAGGACCTGATCGAGAGCGCCTTCGCCCTCGAGGAGTACGACGCGGGCTCCACCGTCGAGGTCGGCACCCTGCGGGCCCGCTTCCACGAGGTCCCGCACTTCACCACCACCTACGCGATCGACTTCAGCTCCACCAACGGCAGCGGTCGCTTCACCTACGGGGCCGACTGCTGCCCGGGCGAGGAGCTGATCGAGATCGCCCGCGACACCGACCTGCTGCTCGTCGAGGCGACCCTGCCGCGTCCCGAGCGCACCGGGATCCGCGGCCACATGACCCCGGGCGAGGCCGGCGATCACGCCCGCCGAGCTGGCGCGCAACACGTCGTGCTCACCCACATCTCCGACGAGCTCGATCCCGACTGGGCTCGCAGGGAGGGCTCCGAGGCGTTCGGTCGGCCGGTGGAAATGGCACGCGAGGGCGCTGTCTACGAGGTCTAGTGCCAAAGGCGACACGGGTGGCTAGGCTAAGGCCATGCCACGAGATCGCGACCTGCTGGTCAACTTCGAGCGCATGCGCCGCGAGATGGACGAGCTGTTCGGCGACGTGTGGGGCGAGGGCGGCTGGTTGTCCGGCCGGCCGCAGACCGGCTTCTCACCGCGGGTAGACGTCTACTACAGCGGCGAGCCGCCGAGAGCGGTGGTCAAGGCCGAGCTGGCCGGGGTCAGCCTCAACACCGTCAGCCTGGAGATCGTCGGGCGAGAGCTGGTGATCCGCGGCGAGCGCCCCGTGCAGGAGACGGAGGGCCGGGTCTACCAGCAGGTTGAGATCGAGGCGGGCCCCTTCCGCCGCGTCGTGGAGCTGAACGCCGACGTCGTCGCCGAGGACGCCAAGGCCACTTACGAGGACGGCGTGTTGCGGGTCGAGCTGCCGCTTCGCTCGAGCGGCCGGGCCAGTCGGCGCGTCCCGATCGAGACCAAGGAGTAGGGGCGGATGGCCCAGATGGGTAATGGCGGGCCCGCGGTCGAAGTGGTCGAGACGCCGGACGTCGACGCGGCGATCCAGGAGCGCCAGGGCCAGCCGCTGCCGGCCGCGCTGCCGGTGCTGCCGCTCAAGGAGATGGTCCCCTATCCGGACACGCTGACGCCGCTGGCGGTCGGGCAGGAGCGCTCGATCAAGCTCGTCAACGACGTGCTCTCGGGGGAGCGGACGCGGGCGCTGGTCGCCTCGCGCGACCCGGAGGTCGATCAGCCCGGGCCCGACCAGCTCTACGACGTCGGGGTCGCGGGGATCGTCGCCCGCATGCTCAAGGTCCCGGACGGGACGATCCGCATCCTCGTCCAGGGGACGGAGCGTGTGCGGGTGGGCGACTACGTCACGGAGGAGCCCTACCTGGTGGCGCGGATCGAGCCGCTGCCCGACGTGCTCGAGCCCACGCCCGAGCTCGAGGCGCTGACCCGCAATGTGCAGCGCACCTTCACCGAGATCATCGAGCAGATCCCGTATCTGCCCGAGGAGCTACAGCTAGCGGTCACCAACGTCGACGACCCCTCCGCGCTCGCCCATCTGATCGCCGGCGCGCTTCGGATCTCCACCGGGGAGAAGCAGGAGCTGCTCGAGGAGGTGGACGTCGGCAGGCGGCTGCGCCGACTCTCGGAGATCCTGGCCCGCGAGCTGGAGGTGATCCAGCTCGGCTCAAAGATCCAGTCGCAGGTCCAGTCGGGGATCGAGAAGGGCCAGCGCGAGTACTACCTGCGCGAGCAGCTGAAGGCGATCCAGCAGGAACTCGGCGAGGCCGACGAGCAGCAGGCCGAGATCAACGAGCTGCGGGAGCGGATCGAGGCGGCGAACCTTCCCGAGCACGCCCGCAAGCAGGCCGACCGCGAGCTGGGACGCCTCGAGCGCCTGCCGCCGGCGGCCGCTGAGTACGGCGTCATCCGCACCTACCTCGACTGGCTGGTCGAGTTGCCGTGGAGCGCGACCACCGACGACAACCTCGACATCGCTCATGCGCGCGAGGTCCTCGATGCCGACCACTACGACCTCGAGAAGGTCAAGGACCGGATCCTCGAGTACCTGGCGGTGCGCAAGCTGATGCACGAGGCCGCTTCCTCCGGTGCCCGTGCGGGGGCGGCGGGGTTCGCGCAGGGTCCGATCCTCTGCTTCGTCGGGCCGCCGGGGGTGGGCAAGACCAGCCTCGGCCGATCGATCTCGCGGGCCCTCGGGCGCCAGTTCGAGCGCATCTCGGTCGGCGGGGTGCGCGACGAGGCGGAGATCCGCGGCCACCGGCGCACCTACATCGGGGCGATGCCGGGAACGATCATTCGCGCCCTGCGCGACGCCAGCTCGCGCAACCCCGTGTTCATGATCGACGAGATCGACAAGATGGGCGCCGACTTTCGCGGCGATCCGTCAAGCGCCATGTTGGAGGTCCTCGACCCGGCGCAGAACGACAGCTTCCGCGACCACTACCTGGACCTCGAGTTCGACCTCTCCGAGGTGATGTTCATCACCACGGCGAACACGCTCGAGACGGTGCCGCCGGCGCTCCAGGACCGGATGGAGGTGATCAGCCTCTCGGGCTACACGCTGGACGAGAAGCTTCACATCGCGAAGCGCTATCTGGTGCCCCGCCAGATCGAGCAGAACGGCCTCGTGCGCGGCCGGATCTCGTTCACCGACGCAGCGCTGCGGGCGATCATCGAGGAGTACACGCGGGAGGCGGGGGTGCGAAACCTGGAGCGCGAGATCGGCAGCGTCTGCCGCAAGATCGCGCGGGAGGTCGCGGAGGGGAAGGTCGAGGGAAAGACGACGATCTCCGCCAAGCGTGCGCGCGAGCTGCTCGGCAGGCGTCGCTACTTCGCCGAGCAGCGGCGGCGCACCCAGGACCCCGGAGTGGCGACCGGGCTCGCCTGGACGCCGGTCGGCGGCGAGGTGCTGTTCGTAGAGGCCACCGCGGTGCCGGGCGACGGCAAGTTGATGATCACCGGCCAGCTCGGCGAGGTGATGCGCGAGTCGGCCCAGGCGTCGCTCTCGTGGGTACGCGGCAACGTCGCGCGGCTGGCGCCGGACCTTCCCGAGGACTGGTTCGCCACCCACGACATCCACGTCCATGTGCCCGCCGGCGCCGTGCCCAAGGACGGCCCTTCCGCAGGGGTGGCGATGGCGGTCGCGCTGGCCTCGCTGGTCTCAGGCAAGCCGGTCAGGGCGGACGTCGCGATGACCGGAGAGGTGACCCTGACCGGCCAGGTGCTGCCGGTGGGCGGCCTGAAGGAGAAGTCCCTGGCCGCCCAGAGCGCGGGGATCAAGCGGATCATCGTCCCGGAGCGCAACGAGGGGGACATCGCCGAGATCCCCCAACACGAGCGCAAGGCGGTTGAGTTCGTCTACGTGGACCGGATCGAGAAGGCCCTCGAAGCCGCGCTGTAACGGCCGTATTCCCGGGTATATGCTCCCGGGACGAGCGAAGCGGACGAGGGAGTTGGCTGATGGCAAAGAGCACCAGCGCGAGGGCGCATCAAGCACGTGAGGCGGCCCGTTCGGCGGGTTCCAATCCTTATGTGCGGCGGCTGATCGAGGACCAGGAGCTGCGAAACAATTTTCGCGAGGCCTTCGAGTCGGCCCGGCACGCGTACCAGCGGATGTCGAACGGCAAGGGGCCGGTGAAGGCGCTTACGGACGACAAGAAGGTCCAGCGCGACCTGCGCAGCGCCGCCGAGTCGCTGCGCGAGGCGTCCGATCAGCTGCGCGGCAAGCGCAAGCAGCGTCGCTGGGGCAGGCTGCTGGTGATTGCCCTGCTCGGGGCAGTCCTGGCGATCGCGCTCAGCGAGGACCTGCGCAAGGCGGTGCTCGACCGGCTGTTCGGCGCCGAGGAGGAGTTCGAGTACAGCTCGACGACGACGCCGGCCGCCGAAACCGCCGCCACCTGATAATTACTCCGGCGGCAGCCTCGCCTTCGGCTACGTTGCCGCCGGGCTTGGGCGCCTACCTGACCCGGCAGGCACCTCCGTATCTACTGCGACTTCGTCGCTAGCGCAACCCATGCACAGTGTTCACGTCCTAGTTCCCGCGCAGCGCCACGTCTTCTCGCTCGACGGGCGCGGCGGGGCATCGGTGGAGGACCTGGAGAGCTCGGCGGATGGCTTTCGCCGCTACAAGGAGCTCCAGGCGGGGGGCAAGCCGACCGGCATGGTCGCCTTCCCGAATACCTGCCTGATCCGAGCCGACCGCGACTATCTCGTCGACCCGGGCCTCGTGATGCAGGGCGGGCCTGTGTTCGGGGCGCTCCAGGCGCTCGGCGTCGACTCCGCCGCGATCAAGGACGTCATCCTCACTCACCTGCACTTCGACCACGCCGAGGGGCTCGTCGCCTGGCCCCAGCGCCGCGCCTTCGTGCACCGGCTGGAGACCGAGGCCCCGTATGCGCAGCTCGTCTCCGGGGTCCTGGAGATGGTCCAGCTCGAGCTGCTCGACGGCGATCAGGGCGAGATCGAGCCGGGCCTGCGCTGGATCCGCACCCCCGGCCACTCCGACGGCCTGATCTCGCTGCTCGTCGACACCGACGACGGCCTGGTGGTGATCGCCTCCGACTGCGTCGGGCCTCTGCCCGAGTACTTCGAGCAGATGGACCTGCCCGAGGACTTCGGGCCGGAGCGTGACGAGCTGCTCACCCAGTGGCGGCGGATCCGGGAGCTTGACCCGGCGATCGTGATCCCGGGCCACAACCCGCCGGTCAGGCTGCGGTAATCGATTACACGTCGTCCGGTTGACCGGCCGGTCACGGGGTAGAGGAGGCAGATGCCGGCGGAATCGAAGGCCGTTGAGGCGGCAATCCACGATCCCCGTCGCGAGCTGAGCGGCGAGAAGGTCCAGCGGATCGTCGACGCGATGCGTCACTGCGTCGCCGAGCGGGGCATCGCCGGCGCCACGTTCGAGCAAGCATCGCGTGAAGCGGGCGTCAGCCGCGGGCTGCTCCACTATTACTTCGGGACCAAGGAGCGCCTCTTGATCGAGGTCCTCCGCAACGACGCGGAGACCAGGATCGCAATGCTCGACGAGCCGCTCGCGGGGGCGAAGACCGTGGACGACGTGATCGCCGTGCTCGTCTCGGGCGCCGAAGAGGTGCTGCAGGAGGACCCCGGCTTCTACGTGATCCTCTACGAGCTGTTCACCGCCGGTCGCCAGAACCCCGACATCCAGGCCGAGCTGGCGGAGCTCTATCACCGCTCCCGCCAGCACGTCGCCGGGGTGCTGCGCCAAAAGGAGGTCGAGGGCGTGCTCTCGCTGCGCTTCGACGCCGAGTCCGTGGTCACCTACATGTTCGCCGCCGCCGACGGGGGCGCGCTTCAGCGCCTCACCGACCCCGAGCGTGACTACTCGGCAACCGTCGCGGCCGGCACCGCGGTGGCGCGCTTCCTGCTCACCTCGGGGTGAGCGATCTCACATACGGGCGGGGTACCGACTAGCCCCGGGGGAAGATCCGCTGGAGCCTCCAGAGCACCTTCATCGAGCCGTGCGGCCGGATCCTGCGGCGCAGCATCGCCCGTCGCGGGTCGCCGCCGTAGGTCGAGACCTCGAGCCAGTCCCGCCATGAGGTCTCCAGCGTCAGGCTCGGGCGCGGGGCCTCGCCCTGGATCGCCTCCGTCGCCCCGTTGTCGATCCGGATGTACCAGGGAGCGGCGTCCGAGAAGCGCCACTGGATCGTCACCGGTCGGCCGTTGACGGCGTCGGTGTGGGCGGAGCGGGCGATGACGTCGAAGAGCAGCGCCTGCGTCTCAGGGGATGAGTCGGGCCTTGCCACGGGCTCGCCCACGACGCCCGCGCGCATCAGCGCGATCGCCCGCTTCGCTCGCTCCTTGTGGGGCCGTGAGAGGTCGAACGGGAAGACGTCGGGGGGCATCTCTTCGATCGGGTAGCCGGCCGCCCTCCACTTGGTCTCCGTGGACCGCATCCCGAACGCGTAGATGTCCTCGAGCTCGAAGCCCCAGCAGCGGGTGTACTCGAGGTCCCATCCGGGGGGGACGAACACGGACATCGACCACGGCAGCACCTCGCGCAGGATCTCGTCCACGGCCGCCTTGCACTCCTCGCTCTGACGGAAGCAGTCCGCGAGCGTCTTCACCCCGAAGCCGATGTGACGCTGCTCGTCGCGGGAGACGTTGTGCATGCCCTCGCTGAACCCGGGCATCGTCCCGGCCTTGGTGAAGTAGTCCTCGATGAAGTGCTGTCCCGGCTGGGCCAGGGTCGCCTCGACGACCATGTGGTACAGCGCGATCGCCTGGGCGAACTTGGGCAGCGAGCGGTCCTTGCGAAGCTCCTCGCCCATCCGGTCGAGGCGCCCGAACACATTGCGATAGCCCCACCCGAGCTGCGCCTCGGTGTAGGCGAGCGTCGAGCCGATCGTCTCGCCCGCGCCGATCACCTCCTTGAAGAAGCGATGGAAGAAGACCGCGTGGCGGGCCTCGTCCACCTGCTGGGTGGCGAGGAAGTACTTCTGCTCCTCCAGCGGCGCGGCATCGATGTAGGGAGAGAGGTTGTCGGTGACCGAGTCCTCCCCGTAGAAGAACATCGAGTAGGTCCACAGCGCCGACTTCCGCTGGATCTCGCTCAGCGACTCCCAGCCCCTGCGGTCCTCGACCAAGTCGATCTCGGTCGCCTTCCAGTTCCCCTCCTCCCAGCGCCGGTAGAGATCGTCGTAGGAGACTTGGTCGACGAAGGAACTCCGGTCGATCCCGTCTTTCTGCGCAACGCTCATCTGCCCCTCCTCCGCTCAACCCATTTGTCATCGATCGATGACACGGTTGCAATGAGCTTAATGCACCCGGAGCAGGTCAGCCACCCCTTCTGTGATGCACGTCACGCATATACCTGCAGAGTATGTGCTCCCTAGCCCACGCATGGCAAGCAGGCTTTAGGTTTCCTTGGCCTGAGCAGACCAAACTCCAGTCGGACGGCTGGAGGCGGCCTTCGGGACGGCCAGCCGTCCCTATGTGTCAGGGGCTAGTGCATGAGGGGATAGGCGTGGCGCGAGTCACGCATGGCCCCGTGCACCGACGGGCCCGTCCAGTAGATGACCCACGCCGCGGTCAGGAATTCATGCAAACGAATACGGCATCTGGACGAGCCGGTTACCCCTGAAACCGTCTCTATTCACATCTATCCCGGCCAAAGGCAGTTTCGAGGCTCGCCGACGGTTGCGGTTACGGATCGCCTCACGCCCAACAGGGCGCCAAGGTCTTCGGCGAGCTCCCGCGGCTCGCCGCTGATCTGCCGCCAGGTGATCCGGACGATTCGCCATCCGGCGGCGTTGAGGGCCCGGTCCCGGGCTCGGTCGCGCTCGAAGGCCGCGGCGGTCCCGTGGACGGCGCGCCCGTCCAGCTCTGCGATCAGGCGCGAATGGCGCCAGACACAGTCCACCTCCACGAACGCACCGCGCAGCGCGATGGGGACGTTCAGCTCGGGCTGAGGCAGGCCCCAGCGATTCACGAACCGCAGGAAGCGTTCTTCGAGCTCGCTCCTGGTGAGGGTGGTGCCTATACCGGCGGCGGCGAGAATGGCGCGGATCGCCGCGGTGCCGCGTCGCCGTGGGTAGCGGGCAAGTAGGGCAGGGAGGGAGAGGGGGTCGGTGTAGCTCTGGACCTCGGCCTCGTTCATCGCCCGCTCGATTCCGCGGTGGTCGAGAACCGCTGCCAAGTCCAACAGCGTGCGTGGGACCGTGGTCACCGGAATGGCAGCGAGGGAGGTGAACTCATCGGCGGGGAGGTTGGTCACGTGCCACGTGATGCCGGGCCGTTGCCGCCTGGAGCTCGGCGTCGTGACGTCCACATTGCTGCCCCGCCAGCGTCGAATCCCCCACAGCGCTGCCGCGGGCCGATGGCTCAGCACCGCTCGGGGCCCGGCGGCCAGGACGGCCGCCATCCAGCGCGCCTCGGGTGGGAGCACGCGATGGCCGACGGCATACACGCCCCGGTAAAGGCAATAAAGGCGGCCGACGCGGATGCGGTGGGCTATGGCCTCGCGGGTCAACCCTGCCGCAAGGAGCTGCCGACGCGCCAGGACACCGTGCTGGCGCTCGGCGAGCCGAGCGATCACGACATCCGGACGCTCGTGACTTTCGACGTGTATAGGACGGTCAAAGTCATAAGCGTCGGCCACGCAGGCAGGATGGCTGCCGTTATTGCCCGCGTGGCACTCGGAGCGTCACGACTCCGCGCCGAACGGCGCGCCAATCGTCCCCGACGGGGCGGAAGGGACCTGCCCTACTTGCTCAGCTTCGGGCTCCGCCACGGCTCGGCGAGCTTGGCGGCGAGGCGGTCGGCCAAGCCGTCGGCGGGGGCCCGCACCTGCTCGAGGCTGTCGCGGTCGCGCAGCGTCACCGTGTCGTCCTCCATCGTCTGGCCATCCACGGTGATTCCCCAGGGGGTGCCGATCTCGTCCTGGCGCCGGTAGCGGCGGCCGATCGAGCCGCCCTCGTCGTACTCGGCCGGGACCTCGGGGCGCACCTGCTCGTAGATCTCGCGCGCCTTCTCGGGCATCCCCGCCTTGGAGACCAGCGGCAGGACCGCCACCTTGACCGGCGCGAGGCGTGGGTGGAGGCGGAGCACGGTGCGCTTTCGTCCCCCGACCTCCTCGGTGTCGTAGGCGTCGACGAGGAACGCGAGCAGTGAGCGATCCGCACCCAGCGAGGGCTCGATCACGTGGGGGACGTAGGCCTCGCCCCGGTCCTGGTCGAAGTACTCGAGCTTCTCGCCCGAGAACTCAGCGTGGCGGGAGAGGTCGTAATCCCCTCGGTTGGCGATCCCCTCCAGCTCCGACCAGTCCATCGGGAACAGGTACTCGATGTCGGAGGTCGCCGACGAGTAGTGGGAGAGTTCGTCCGGCCCGTGCTCGCGCAGGCGCAGGTGGTCGGGCCGGATGCCGAGGTCGGTGTGCCAGCGCATCCGGTCCTCCATCCACCGCCGGTGCCAGGCATCGGCGTCGTGCTCCGGGACGAAGTACTCAATCTCCATCATCTCGAACTCGCGGGTGCGGAAGATGAAGTTGGCCGGGGTGATCTCGTTGCGGAACGCCTTGCCGATCTGGGCGATCCCGAACGGCGGCTTCTTGCGCGCGAACTGGAGCACGTTCTTGAAGTTGACGAAGATCCCCTGGGCAGTCTCCGGCCGCAGGTAGATCTTCGCCGCGTCCTCGCGGACCGGGCCCATGAAGGTCTCGAACATCAGGTTGAACTGGCGCGGCTCGGTGAGATCGCAGTCGGTGTGCTCGCCGGGATGCACGGAGGGCTTTCGCCCGCATTCCGCGTCCTCGAGCTTGTCCGCCCGGAAGCGAAGCTTGCAGGTGCGGCAATCGACCATCGGGTCGGTGAAGCCCTCCAGATGGCCCGAGGCCTCCCAGGTGCGGGGATGCATGAGGATCGCCGCGTCGAGGGCGACCATGTCGTCACGCTCCTGCACCACCGCCCGCCACCACTCTCCCTTGACGTTGTTCTTGAGCAGGACGCCGTAGTGGCCGTAGTCGTAGGTGGACGCGAGCCCCCCGTAGATCTCCGAGGACTGGAAGATGAAGCCGCGCCGCTTGCACAGGCCCACGACCTCGTTGAGGGTCACCTCGGCGGGGCCCGTCTCCTCAGGGGGGCGGCCCGTTTCGCTCGGCTGCTCAGCGATGCCGGTCATCGGTCTGGCGCAGGCTAGTGCACGCGACGGCAGCCCCCCGGCGCGGGCCGGGCCGTGCCTAGCGCGCCGTTCACAACGCTGCAAGCCCCGCGTGATGAGTTACCCCATTAGGAGGGCCTCGGCAACTTTCCGGCCGAACGGCGGTTCACCATATGAGAGCGCGATACGGAGGAGCCGATCATGCGCAACCTGGTGACAGCACCCATCCGAGTGAGCAGGCACCTGGCGATCTGGATCGTCTGGCAGTCGACCGGCGTCACCCTCTTGGCGCCCAGCAGCCGCAACGGGCGCTGAGCCCGCCGTCCACGAGTGCAGGCGGCCAAGGGGCAGCAGGCTGAGGGCGGGAGGCAGAGCTGGCACTCCTGCATTCGGAGTGCCGGGAGCGCCGGGGCGGGCTGCGATAATCGGGTGGCGATGCCGATCTACGAGTACCGCTGCCGCAACGGGCATCAGTTCGAGGTCTTCCAGGCGATCTCAGACGAGCCGGTGTCCGCCTGCCAGGAGTGCGGCGAGCCGATCGAGCGAGTCTTCCACCCGGTCGCCGTGCACTTCAAGGGCTCCGGCTTCTACACCACCGACTACGCGCGCAAGGCGAGCGACGCCAAGACTTCGGAATCCTCCGACGGGAAGCCGTCGAAGGACGGCGGCTCGGACTCGAAGCCGGAGAAGAAGACGACCGCGGCCTCCTCGAGCAAGGACACCTCCTCGACCAAGGACGAGTAGCGATCCTGCTCAGCTCGCCGGGGAGCAGGCCGGGGTCTGCGGCGGGTCGTGGCCGAGGAACCGCTTCACCGCTCTGGCGCATTCGTCCTGCGGGACTGTGAGGCTGCCCAGCGGGCCTGCCCCCGAGGGCTCGAGGACCTCGCTCTTGGCGCTGAAGCCGAGCGCCGCGGCCACCACGAACTGGGGCATCGTCAGCACGCCCATGCTGGACACGAACGCCTTCGGGGCGTTCCAGCCGATGATCGGGCCCTTGATGAAGTTGTAGGGGAGCCGGGTGATGCTGGTCATGCGGCCCTTGATGCCCGACAGGACGTCCTGCTGGAACTTGGCGCGATCGAGGTCGTCGATGGGGGGGCATGGGTTCCCCTGCGGATCCGTGAGCAAGTTCTTGCGCGTTCGCGTCAGGCTCAAAGCCTCGTCCGCGTCCAGGTCGTGCTCCCCGGGATCGAGGAAGAGGCTGAAGCCGCCATTCTCCGCTCCGCCCGAGATCTCCGAGCAAACCTTCTGGTCGATGTCCACGGTCACCCCCCCGATCGCGTCGATGAAGTCGCGGAAGCCGTTGAAGTCGACCACGGCGACCTGGTCGATTTCGATGCCCAGGAACTGCTCGACGGTCCGGACCTCGAGCTTGGCGCCGCCAAAGGCGTAGGCGCCGTTGATCTTCTGGGCGTCGTGGCCCGGGACCGAGGCGAAGGTGTCTCGCGGGATCGACAGTTTGCGAAAGGCGAACCTGCCCGCGCGCACGAGCATGATCGTGTCGGCCCGGTAGGGCGAGCAGCTCGTGGGCGGCGTCTTGCCCTCACCGGCGGCGTCGATGCACTTCTGCGGCGTGTCCTCCCCCACCGCCGCCAGACCCGAGGGGCGAACGTCGGTGCCGAGCACCAGGACGGTCTGCGGGAAGCCGAGCAGGAAGGGGTTGCCGCCGAGCGTGTTCCCCATGTCCGCCAGCTTTCCCTTCTGGATCTGGGACGAGATGGCGAAGGCAACGAAGCTGAGCACGAGCCAGGCAAGCGCCGCGATCCCGACCCAGTTGAGGACACGGCGCCACGGCGGGCGCTCCTTGCGCTCCTTCGGCTCCCGCTCGGCGCCCGGGCGGGTGGGGCCGGTCGGGCCCTTGCCCCTGACTCGCTCGCGGAGCGCGGCGAGGTCGGGAGACCGCAGCCGGCTCAGCAGGCCGGGGCGTGACCGGTAGACCTTGTAGTCGGGCCGCTCCGGTTGGCCGCGCTCCCCCTCGTCGTCGCTGGCTGGCATGAGCGGGTAATACTGCCGCATGGCCCAGACCCACCGACGGCGTGCTCGTCCACGCTCGCTTCGCTCGCTCCGACTCCGCTGCCGCCGGGTTTGGGCGCCGGCGGGGCGGCAGGCCCATGCGCGTGAACCGCGACTTCGTCGCTAGCCCGGGCGAGGCTCTCGGTTGACGGTGGAAGCTATCGGGGTCGATCTGGGGGGGACGAAGATGTTGGTCGGGGTGGTTGACTCAGAGCGCCGGATCGTCTACCGCTCGACGGCGCCCAGCCACGGCCTCCGCCAGGAGGAGCTGCTGGAGACCCTCGAGCGCGAGCTGCGCGCGGCGCGCGCGGCGCGGCCCGATGTGGTGGCCGCCGGGCTGGGGATTCCGTGCACGATCGACCGTCAGCGGGGGGTGGCGATCCTCGCCGTCAACCTCGATCTGGCCGACGTGCCGATCCGGGATTTGATGACGGAGCGACTCGGGCTGCCGGTGCTGATCGACAACGACGCCAACGTCGCCATCCTCGCCGAGCACCGCTTTGGTGCAGCCCGCGGAGCGCGGAACGCCGTCATGCTGACGATCGGCACCGGGATCGGCGGCGGGTTGATCATCGATGGGCGGCTCTATCGGGGCTCGACCGGCGCCGGCGCGGAGCTCGGCCACACGGTGATCGACGCCGACGGCCCACGCTGCCAGGGCAATTGCCCCAACCGCGGCTGCGTCGAGGCGCTGGCCTCCGGTACCGCGATCGCCCGCGAGGGCCTGGCCGCGGCCGAGGCGGCCCCCGACTCGGCGCTCGGGCGCGCGCTGGCGGAGGGCGTCCAGCTCGACGGCAAGGAGGTCACGGACGCGGCGCTGGCCGGGGACTCGACGGCGCGAGGCGTGCTTGAGGAGATCGGGAAGCGGCTGGGAGTCGCGTTCTCAAGCCTCGCCAACATCTTCGACCCGGACGTGATCGTGATCGGCGGGGGCGCGAGCAGGGCGGGGGAGCTGCTGGCTGGGCCGGCCCGCGAGGAGCTCGCCTCCCGCGCGCTGCCGCCGATGAGCGAGACGCCGGTGATGACCGCCGAGCTCGGGCCGGAGGCGGGAATGATCGGGGCCGCGACCATGGCTACGGTGGAGCCGGAGGGGGGAGGAGCTGGATGGCCGGACGGCTGACCGTCTGCCCGACCCCGATCGGGAACCTCGAGGACCTCAGCCCTCGCGCGCGCCGGACGCTCGCCGAGGCCGACCTGGTGGCCTGCGAGGACACGCGGCGGACGGGGCGTCTGTATGAGCGGCTGGAGATCCCCCGCCCGCGCTTCGTCTCCAACCACGAGGGGAACGAGGCCGAGCGGGCGGTGCAGCTGGCGCAGCAGATCGAGCGCGGGGCCAAGGTGGTCCTGGTCTCGGACGCGGGCACGCCGGCGATCTCCGACCCGGGCTACCGGCTGATTCGCACCTGCATCGAGCGCGACCTGGAGGTCGAGGTGCTGCCCGGTCCGTCGGCGGTGACCACCGCGCTGGTCGCCTCGGGGCTTCCCCCAGATCGCTGGCGGTTCGAGGGCTTTCTGCCGCGCCGCGCCGGGGAGCTCGAGCGGGTGCTTCGCTCGGCCGAGACCGTCGTGGCGTTCGAGTCCCCTCGGCGGCTGCCCGATTCGCTGGCAGCGCTCGCGGCGCTGGCCCCCAACCGTCCCGCCGCCGTCTGCCGGGAGCTGACGAAGCTCCACGAGGAGGTCGCGCGCGGCACCCTCGGGGAATTGGCGCGGCAATTCCGCGACGAGGTCAAGGGCGAGATCGTGGTGGTGGTGGCGCCGACCGCCTCCAGCGCGGGCGCCCCCGACATCGGCTTCGCCGTCGATGCCCTGCGGCGTTTGGTCCAGTCCGGTGCCCGGCCTCGGGCCGCGGCCAGCGTCGTCGCAGCGCTGACGGGGACGCGGGCGAACGACCTCTACAGGGCGCTCACCGGCCGCGAGCCGCGCGAGTAGGGCTCGCACGGATGCTTGCGTCCCATGCCGCGACGACGGGCCCCCGCGCCCATTTTCGAATTACTGCACCCTCGGAGCGCGCGGGGCACTAGGATTCCATCCGAGGACAAGACCCTCGTGCCGGGGCGCCTGCCCCGGCCCGGGAAGGAGAGAATGATTTCCGCGGGAGAAAGCCTGACGCTCACGTGGTCTCACAGTAGGAGGGGGCGCGCGCGGCCCTGCAACGGTGACGCCTGAACGGCAGCCCGTGAATGCCGGGCGCAGTCCATGGCTCGCTCGGGCCGCCGCCGGCGGGGCTCTCCTCGTCGGCTTCGTGCTGGTGCTCGTAGTCCTGTTCGGGGGCAGCAGCGGCAACCAGTACCACCTCCTGTTCGAAAACGGTGGACAGCTCGTCTCCGGCAACCAGGTGCTGCGCGCCGGGCAGCCCATCGGCACCGTCGACGACGTCACTCTCACCGACGGCGGCCAGGCCGAGGTGACGATCTCGGTGGACGAGGCGCTTCCCGAGGGAACGACGACGGTCATCCGCGCCACCTCCCTGTCGGGGATCGCGAACCGCTACGTCTCGATCACGCCGGGCCCTGACAACGCTGCCGAGCTCGAGGACGGAGCGACGCTGGCGGGTGAGGAGACCACCTCGCCCGTCGACCTCGACCAGCTCTTCAACACGTTGACGCCGCGGACGCGCGAGGCGCTCCAGAACGTGATCCAGGGCTCCGCCTCGCTCTACGCCAACCACGCCGAGGGCGCGCGGAGGACCTACAAGTACTTCACGCCCGGACTGTCCACGGCCCGGCGCCTGTTCGCCGAGCTGAACCGCGACAGCCGGGCGTTCAGCCAGTTCCTGGTCCAGGGCTCGGGGGCGCTCGGAGCGATCGCGGACCGTCGCAACGATCTCTCGGCGCTGACCTCGAACGCCAACCAGGCCCTGGGCGCGATCGCGCGCGAGCAAAGCGCCCTCGACGCCTCGCTCCAGGCCTTCCCGCCGGCGCTTCGCCAGGCGAACACCACCTTTGTCAACGTGCGCGCGGCGCTCGACGACCTGACCCCGGTGGTCAACGCGTTCAAGCCGGCGACCAAGGACCTGGCTCCGTTCCTGCGCAAGCTGCGCCCGGTCGCCGAGCGGTCGGTCCCCGTCTTCCGCGACCTGCGGCTGGCGATCAACCGCAGCGGCCCGACCAACGACCTGACCGACACGCTGCGCGAGGCGCCGCGGATAGAGCGCAAGGCGAGCAGGGCCGTCCCGCGGACGATCGCCGCCCTCGACGCCTCCCAGCCGGTGATCGAGTTCGCCCGGCCCTACATGCCCGACCTGATGGGCTTCCTCGCCAAGTTCGCCGAGGTGACGGCCCCCTACGACGCCGACGGCCACTACGCCCGCGTCTCCACGTCGCAGGCGAACCTCTTCCACTACTGCGAGACGGCGGCCGATCCAGAATGCGTCCCGGGCGGCTATGCACAGGGCGAGCTCGCCCCGATCCCGCCCAGCGAGCAGTTCGACGACCTCGAGTTCGGGACCTTCACCCGCTGCCCCGGTGGCGCGACCCAGCCGATCCCGGGCTCCAACCCGTTCACCGATGACGGCGACCTGCTGACCGGCGGCCAGGCTCCCAACCCGAAGTGCGACACCTCCGACGTGCCCCCGGGACCATGAGGAGGATCGCCGCCATAGTCGCGCTCCTGGCCACGGCCACGCTGGCCCTCTTCGGCCAGGCGGCGAGCGGGGACGGGGACGAGTACGAGGTCCGGGCGATCTTCGACAACGGCGGTTTCCTGGTTCCCGGCGAGCAGGTGCGG
The DNA here is from genome assembly GCA_038040365.1 of Actinomycetota bacterium. Classification (GTDB taxonomy): domain Bacteria; phylum Actinomycetota; class Thermoleophilia; order Solirubrobacterales; family 70-9; genus AC-56. The sequence goes on along the minus strand of JBBPIL010000010.1, from coordinate 33,432 downwards.
GTCGCCGGCGCCACCGTCGGCTCGGTGTCGTCCGTCGACGTGACGCTGGCGGGCGAGCCCGCGCACCGGGACGGCACGCCCGATCCCGGCAAGGCGGTCGTCGTGATGAAGATCGACGAGCCGGGCTTCCAGGACTTCCGCCAGGACGCCACCTGCCTGATCCGCCCCCAGTCGCTTTTGGGCGAGAAGTACGTCGACTGCCAGCCGACCGTGCCGCGGGCGCCGGGTTCTGAGGCGCCGCCCCCGCTCGACGAAATCCCCGAAGACCAGCCCGGCACCGGGCAGCGCTTCCTGCCGGTGGAGAACAACGGCAAGTCAGTCGACATCGACCTGATCAACAACATCATGCGCAAGCCCTATGCCGATCGCTTCCGGTTGATCTTCAACGACCTGGGGGCGGGATTCGCTGCCCGTGGCGAGGACCTCGCGGCGATCATCGATCGAGCGAACCCGGCGCTGCGCGAGACCAACCGGGTGCTGGCCGAGCTCGCCCGCCAGAACCGGCAGCTGGGCCAGCTTGCCGCCGACGGCGACAAGATCATGCAGCCGTTTGCCCGCGAGCGCCGCGCGGTCTCGGGCTTCATCAACAACGCGAACGTCGCCGCGGAGGCGACCGCGGAGCGCAGCCAGGACCTCGAGGCCGGCTTCCAGCGCTTCCCCGACGCGCTGCGGGAGCTGCGCCTGACGATGGCCCAGCTGCGCGCCTTCTCCGACCAGGCGACGCCGGTGTTCGCGCAGTTCCGTGTCGGCGGGCCGGCGATCGCCCGGGCGACCCGGGCGCTCGGCCCGTTCGCCGACGCGACGGAGCCGGCGCTGACCAGCCTTGGCACCGCCGCCGAGCAGAGCAGGCAGCCGCTTCTCGACTCCGTCCCGACCCTGCGGGACGCGACCGACCTGGCGAAGTCGGCGGCCCCTGGCGCGAAGCGCCTCACTCGCCTGCTCGCCAACCTCCGGAAGACCGGCTTCCACGAGCAGTTCACGAACTTCCTCTTCAACACGACCGGCGGGATCAACGGCTACGACCAGTACGGCCATTTCCTTCGCGCGCAGCTGCAGGTCACGCCCTGCACCACCCTCGCCTCGGTCAGTCTTCAGGCCTGCACTGCCCACTGGGGGGGGGCGGCGCAAGAGACGACGGCGTCAGTGCGTAAGTCCCTGGCCCAGAGGTACAGCAGGTCCCTCGACCAGCTGCGCAAGCAGGCGTCGGGGCAGGCATCCGGCGGCGCCTCCGGCCAGGCACGGGGGAGCGCGCCCGGCACGGGCTTGCCGCTCGACGCCCAGGGCGACCCGGTCGGTGGCGCCAGTTCGCCGACGAGCGGCTCAACCAACTTCCGCGGCGCCCGCCAGCCGTCGATCGCCGCCGCACGCGCCCTGCTCGACACGGTGATCGGCAGGCGGCAGCCGTCCCAGCGGCCGCGGCAAGGACCCTCCAGCCCGGGGGGCGGTCAGTGACCCGCCGCCGTGCCGGCGTCATCGCCTCCAGCCCGGTGCTGGTGGGCGCGATCACGACCCTGATCGTGATCCTCGCCGTCTTCCTCGCCTACAACGCCAATAACGGCCTGCCGTTCGTGCCGACCTACAGGATCTCGGCCCAGGTTCCGAATGCCAACACTCTCGTTCGCGGCAACGACGTGCGCATCGGCGGAGTGCGGGTTGGCATAGTCGAGTCGATCGAGCCGGTCCAGGACCCGGACACGGGCGCCGTTCACGCCAAGGTCGACCTGAAGCTCGACAAGAGCGCCCAGCCCGTGCCCAAGGACTCGAGCGTGGTGGTGCGGTCGCGCTCCGCGCTGGGGCTCAAGTATCTGGAGATCAGCAAGGGGACGTCGAGCGAGGGCTATGCCGAGGGGTCGACCCTGCCGCTCAAGGTCGCCCATCCGAAGCCGGTCGAGATCGACCAATTTTTCAACATCTTCGACCCGCCGACGCGGAAGGCGGCGCAGGCCAACCTGGTCGCCTTCGGCAACGCGCTGGCCGGCCGCGGGCCGGATCTGAACGTGGCGCTCGGCGAGCTCCGCCCCCTGGTCGAACGCCTCGTGCCGGTGGCCCGCAACCTCGCCTCGCCGAAGACCGGAGTCGGGCGCCTCTTCCGCGCCCTGGCGGACACCGCCGCCGAGGTGGCGCCGGTCGCCGAGACCCAGGCTCAGATGTTCGTCTCCCTCGAGTCCACCTTCGGCGCCTTCGCCAGGGTGGCGCGCCCGTTCATTCAGGAGTCGATCTCGGAGGCGCCGCCCACCTTCGACACGCTGATCCGGACGGCGCCACGAATCAGGAGCTTCCTCGGGCACAGCGCCAGCCTGTTCGCCGATCTACGTCCCGGGATCAAGGCGCTGAGCGAGAGCTCGCCGACGGTCGCGGCGGCCTTCGAGACCGGCGCCGACGTGCTGCCCGACACCCCGGAGCTGAACCGCCAGGTCGCGCTCACGGCGCAGACGCTGGGTGCGTTCGCCACGGACCCACGCGTACGGGGCGGCATCAGGCGCTCGACGCAGTTCTTCGACCTCCTCAACCCGGCGCTCCGCTTCGTGGCCCCGGCGCAGACGGTGTGCAACTACGCGACGCTGCTGGCCCGCAACGCCCAGAGCACGCTGAGCATCGGCGACGGGATCGGCACTACCCAGCAGTTCCTCGTGCTGTCGGGGGGGCAGGGGCCGAACAGCGAGAGCGCCCCGTCGTCGGGTCCGGCGACCGGCGGTGGCGTAACAGGCGCGAACTGGCTGCACTCCAACCCCTACCCGAACACCGCCGCACCCGGGCAACCCCGCGAGTGCGAGGCCGGCAATGAGACATACCTCCTCGACCAAGTGGCGATCGGCAACGTGCCCGGTAACCAGGGCATAACGACGGAGGGGCAGAAGTGAGCCTGCTCCGCCGAAAGCCGCGGGGGCCAGTGAGGCGCGACCCGCAAAACCCCGGGCCCGACGAGCGGATCTTCGGGCGACACTACCGCGGCCCCAGGCCGGTGGCGATCGGCTTGGTCGTGGCGCTCCTGTTCGTCGCCGGCTTCTACCTCGGCTTCACCAAGCGCATCCCGTTCACCGGCCGCGGCTACGAGCTCCACGCCGCTCTCGAGAACGCCACCACGCTGAAGCCGGATTCCCCGGTGCGGATCGCGGGGGTCAACGTCGGCAAGGTCTACTCGGTGGAGCCAGAGGGCAACATGGCGGAGGCGACGTTCACCGTCTCCGACCAGGGGCTGCCGATCCACGAGGACGCCGAGATCAAGGTCCGGCCGCGGTTGTTCCTGGAGGGGAACTTCTTCCTCGACCTGCACCCGGGAAGCCCGAGCGCTCCAGAGCTCGAGAGCGGGTCGACTATCCCCATCACCCAGACGACCACCGCCGTCCAGATCGACGAGATCCTGACCTCGCTCCAGGCGGACACCAGGACCAACCTGCAGCGGGCCCTGGAGGGGTACGGGGAGGCGCTCAACGCCGCGCCGACCGCCGCCGAGGACGCCGCCCAGGATCCGGACGTGCAGGGCTTGACCGGCGCGCAGGCGATCAACGAGACCTTCCGCTACGGCGGCACGGCGGGTCGCACGAGCGCGATCGTCAACCAGGCGTTCCTTGGCGAGCATCCCCATGACCTGTCCGGCCTGATCCGCGCCCAGCGCGACCTGTTCACGAAGCTCGCCTCCACCGACGGGGCGCTCAGCGACTTCATCACGAACTTCAACATCACCGCCGGGGCGCTGGCCTCGGAGTCCGCCAACCTCTCGGCCTCGATCCGCGAGCTCGCCCCCACCCTCCAGGAGGCGGAGCCCTCACTGCGCCACCTGAACGACGCGCTGCCATCGTTCCGCAGGCTGGCGCGCGAGTCCCTGCCGGGCATCCGCGAGCTCCCGGCGACGATCCGCGCCGGCTCGCCGTGGCTCGTGCAGGCGGGCAAGCTGCTGCGCAAGAGCGAACTGGGAGGCACCGCCCGGCTGCTCGCCGCGTCGGGCCCCCCCCTGGCCAGGGCCGGCCACGCGTCGCTGAAGCTGTTCCCGCAGCTCGGCCTCTTCGGCCGCTGCGTCTCCCACAACCTGGTCCCGGCCGGCAACATCGTGATCGACGACGCGGGGGGGGCCTACCCGTTCAGCACCGGCCAGCCGAACTTCCGGGAGTTCTTCTACGCCGTCGCCCAGCTGGCGGGCGAGAGCCAGGGCTTCGACGGCAATGGCCCCTTCGTGCGCTTCCAGGCCGGCGGCGGCCCGGAGCGCGTGCAGATGGCGAACGCGAACCCGACGGGCCTTCCCGGGAACAGCCTCCTCTCGGCGAACAACATCTCGGCGCCGCTGGCGACCCGCCCGCGGCTTCCCGCCGGCGGGAGGCCGCCCTTCCGGATGGACGTCCCCTGCCACACGCAGGCGGTGCCCGACATCAACGGCCCCGCCGCCGCCCTTGGCCCACCAAGCCCGGAGGCGATCCCGTGAGGCGCGCGATCCGCGAGCACCTGCGCGACTTCCTGGCGATCGGGGTCCTCATCGTCTTGGCGGTGGTCACCACCGGGGTCATCCTCGCGTCGCAAACGACCATCCTCCCGTCCTGGATCCCCCTCCTCGGGGAGGAGAGGTTCGAGCTCAAGGCCGAGTTCAGCTCGGCGCAGGCGGTGACGCCGGGGCAGGGGCAGACGGTGACCATCGCCGGGATCAACGTCGGCCAGGTGTCCGGGTCCGAGCTCGAGAGCGGCCGCGCCATCGTCACCATGCAGGTCGACGACAAGTACGCGTCCCTGATCCACCCGGACGCCTCGCTTCTGCTGCGACCGCGGACCGGGCTCCAGGACATGACGATCGAGGTCGACCCGGGCACCGGCGGCGATGAGGTCCAGGAGGGCTCGACGCTGCCGCTCGCGAGCTCGCAGCCGAACGTCCAGCCGGACCAGATCTTCGCCTCCCTGGACGGCGACACCCGCTCCTTCCTCCAGCTCCTGCTCCAGGCAGCCAGCGAGGGCCTGGGCGACAGGGGCCGCAAGCTGGCGGCGGGCTTGAAGCGCTTCGAGCCCTTCGCGCGCGACCTCGCCCGCATCAACGGGGCTCTCGCCAAGCGCCGCGAGAACATCAAGCGGGCGATCACGAACTTCGGTCTCCTGAGCCGGGAGCTCGGCCACCGCGACACACGGCTCGCCGAGTTCGTCCGCTCCTCCAACGACGTCCTGGCCTCGTTCGCGCGCCAGGAGTCCTCGCTCCGCGCCACGTTGCGCGAGCTGCCGGGAACGCTGAGCGAGACGCATCGGGCCCTCGTGAGCGGCGACCAGTTCGCGCTCGAGCTCGGTCCCGGATCGCGGCGGCTGATCCCGGCCGCCCGGGCGCTGGGTCCGGCGCTGCGCGAGGTCCGGCCGCTGTTCCGTAACACCGTCGGCCCGATCCGCGACCAGATCCGGCCGTTCGCGCGCGACGTGCAGGAGCCGCTCAGGCAGGTCAAGCGGCTCGGCAAGCCGCTGGCCAACGCATCAACCGAGCTCGCCGGGAGCTTCGACGAGCTCAACCGGTTCTTCAACGCGCTCGCCTACAACCCGCCCGGCTCGGCCCAGGAGGGCTATCTGTTCTGGCTCTCCTGGCTGAATCACAACACCAACGCGGTGTTCTTCACCCAGGACGCCGCTGGGCCGCTGCGGCACGGCCTCGTGCTCCTGACCTGCGCCACGGCATACGGCGCGTGGGCCGCGGCTGGCACGCTCAACTTCCCGTTCGATCGGAACCTGGTGGCGCTCACCGAGATCAGCGGGGTGCCGACGCTTAAGGAGATCAACGACCCCGACCCCGTGGCGCCCTGCCCCCCACCCTTCCCTGTCCCATAGAGATGACCGTGACGCCGACCGCCTGCTGACATGGAGACTCGCCCGCCCACGATCACCCGCATCCTGGTCGCGATCGGCTTCGCGCTCTCGTGCTTCGCGCTGGCGCTGTTTTTGTGGATCACCTTCGGCGGCCCGCTGCCGCTGAAGCCCGAGGGGTACCGATTCACCGTTCCCTTCAACGAGGCCACGCAGCTCGCGGTGGAGTCCGACGTGCGGATCTCCGGGGTCCCCGTGGGCAAGGTGAAGGCGGTCGAGCTCTCCGACAGCGGGCGCGCCGACGCGACGATCGAGCTCGACAGCAGCTACGCGCCGATTCCCACCGACACCCGGGCGATGCTGCGCACGAAGACCCTGCTCGGGGAGACCTTCGTCGAGCTGACGCCCGGCGACGGGCAGGGGTCGACCCTGGAGGAGGGCGGCAGGCTGCCGGAGGCTCAGGTCGCCGAGTCGGTCCAGCTCGACGAGATCTGGCGCACCTTCAACGCCCGGACGCGCGACGCCTTCAGGGTCTGGATGCAGGGGACGGCCGCATCGTTGCGCGGCCGTGGCCCCGACATCTCGGCCGCCATCGCCGAGCTGAGCCCCTTCGCGGAGGAGACGAACCGCCTGCTCCGCGTGCTCGACAGCCAGCGCCTCGCCGTCCGCAAGCTGGTCCAGGATGGCGGCACCGTCTTCGAGGCGCTCTCGGAGCGCCAGGGACAGCTCCGGGGCCTGATCCAGAACTCCGAGACGGTCTTCTCGACCACCGCGCGCCGCAACCGGGAGCTCGCCGACCTGTTCAGGATCCTGCCCACCTTCCAGCGCGAGTCGCGCGCCACCCTGGCGCGCCTCAATCGCTTTGCTGGGACCGCCGACCCGCTCGTGCAGCAGCTCCGGCCCGCCGCGCGCGAGCTGAGCCCCACCCTGATCGCCGCCCAGAAGGCGGCGCCCGACCTGAAGGCGTTCTTCGAAGGGCTGCGGGGGACGATCAACGCCTCGGACACTGGCTTCCCCGCGCTCCGCAGGCTGCTCAGCGACGACTTCACGCCGCTACTGGCCCGGCTCGGCGGCTCGGTCGGCGGCCAGGACCCCTACCTCGCGCACCTGAACTCGATCATCGAGGTGCTCGGGATGTACAAGCACGAGATCACCGCGTTCCTCGGCAACGCCGCCGCGGTGACTCAATACAACATTGGAATAGCGGAGACGGGCTACACCAACCCGGTCCATATCCTGCGAACGTCGAGCCCGCTGAACCCGGAGAGCGTCGCCTCGTTCGATCAACGGCTGAACTCCAACCGGGCCAACCCCTACTTCAAGCCGCTCGGGTACAACCAGCTCGCAAGCGGCCTACAGAGCTTCGCCAACACGCCGTGCTCCGCCGGGATCACAGCCACGTTGCCCCCAGCCGCTCAGGTGGCCAACGACCCGAACTTCAACGTCCGCGCCGAGAGTGACGTCAGCCAGGCGACCGTGCTCTTCGATCTGGTGCGGGAGTTCGGGTTCGCCGGCGCGCCGAGCACCGACAGCGTGCCGAGCCCCCCGTGCAACACGCAGGGCCCCTTCAGGTCGATCGGCAGGTCCCCGGAGTCAAGCGAGTACCTGCACGTGCGGCGAGAGCCCTAGGCTCCTCAGCGCGCTCGAACAGTCCCTGCTAGTCTTGAAGTCTGTTTATCCCCCTCGCAGGGGAGTAGACGGGGAGTGATTCCGGCGCGATGGAGAGAGTCGTGCCAGCACGACAAGGAGGAGACTTACATGCGCTTGAAAAAGCGATACCTGGTTCTCGCTTTCGCTTCCGTCGCGGCTTTCGCCGTCGTCGGCGGCGGAGTCGCGTCCGCGGACCACGGCCCGACCCCGCACACACACTGCGGCCCTGTTCCTAATAACTGCACGGACAACCATTCCTTGCTGCCGACCTGGAATGTGACCCCCAGCGCCCTGCCCGGCAGCGGCGGAGGGGGGAACGGCGGCTCCGGCGCGGTCGCGCCAGTGCAGCTCGACGTCCAGACGCATACGAATTACGCGCATCCGGGGGACTCACCCCAGGGTGGAAAGGTCGCGAGCGTCAAACTGGACTTCGACAACGACGTCGTGATCAACCTGGCGGGGATCCCCTCGTGCACCGCGACCTTCACCGCGAGCACGACGATCGCGCAGGCATGGAACACCTGCGGCCCCGGCGCTGGCGCCGCAAATAACGCCTACCTGTCGCCGCCGACCGCGGTCAGTGGGACTGTGTCCACCGCGCCGCCCGCGAACTTCGCCGGTTGCGACTTGGTGTTCAAGAAGAGCGCCACCTCGCTCCTGCTCTTCGCGCGGGTGACGTTCGCCCAGACGGCGAATTGCGGCACCCCGGCGAGCAACAGCACGGGCAACACGACCACCCTTCTGACGGGGTCTCTGGTGAGCATTGCGACCCCCGACTACAAGACGAGGCTCACCGTTCCACTCCCGGCGACGATCCCGCTGGCGCTTGACGACTTCAAGGCCAGGGTCAAGCGGGCCAGCGTGTTCAGCGCCCGGTGTGTGGACACCAACAAGCTGTTGCACCTGAAGGGCCTGTTCACATACACCGATTCACAAACCGAACAGCCGCCCGACACGGTCGTCAGGACGAAGGCCTGCACGTAGCGCGACTGGTCTGGTAAGGCTCTTCGAGCCGAAGGACGTAAACGAGAGGGGCGGCAAGTGCCGCCCCTCTCCCGTTGGGGAGGGGTGGCCGAGTGCCGCCCCTCTCGCGTTGGGGCGCAGGGCGCCCAAGAATCCGGCAGCCACTCTGTTTAAGATCGCGCCGTGATGGAGAGGCTGACCGCCCTGATTGCGGTGATCGTCGTTTCTTGTGTCCCCTTCGCGGCCTGCGGGTCGGACAACGGAGGCAGCTCGCCGGTGGCGCACGCGTCGGCCGCCGACAAGGCGAAGTTCCTTGACTGTCTGAAGCGGGGGAAGATCCGGGTGGTGCCCAGCGGGAAGGTGGACGTCACCGTCGAAGGCCGGGTACCGCGCGTTTCGGTCCCCGCGGAATACCTGGGCGCGGCCGTGCTCCCGAGCAGGGGGTTCTTCGACCTGTGGTTGGCGAGAGATTCGGCCAGTGCCGCAGCCGCTGCCGAGGAGCTCAACGAGGCGGTGTCGCAGAAGCTCGGCTCCGAAGCGCAGGTAGCCGATGCGCGAGGGCTGGTGGTGAGCGCCATCGGAGGGAACGTCCAGGTCGACGTCCCCTCCGAAGTGGTGCCGCTGTTGCGCTGCCCAGATCGCCTCTGAGCTACGCATCTCGCCTTGGAGGGATCGCCAACTGGCGCCCCTCCCACGTTTGGCAGGTAGATTTTCGGGTAGTTCTGCAGGATCAGAGGGCGGTTGGAGGCTGCCCGGGACAAGGAGGAGATATGCGCATCAGGAAGCGGTACATGCTGCTCGCTTTCGCTTCCGTCGCGGCCCTCGCCGTCGGCGGAAGCGCGTTCGGGAACCACGTTTCCAACACGTCGACGCTTTCGGGCAGCAAGATCACGCCGAGCACGCTGCCCTTTAACACGTACAAGCCCGCGTCTCTTTTCGTCCACACGGGCACGGTGTACGCGCACCCGAACGTCCCAGAGTTGGGCGGGAAGGCGAAGACGGTGACGCTTTACTTCGACGACGACGGCAAGCTCAACCTGACGGGGATCCCGAAGTGCACGGCGAACTTCGGCGCGGGGACGACGATCGCGCAGGCATGGGAACGCTGCGGCCCCGGCGCTGATACCGCCCCCGAGGTCAACGCCTACATGTCGCCGCCGACCGCGGTCAGCGGGAAGGTGTCCACAGCGCCGCCGTCGAACTTCAATGGCTGCACGCTGGTGTTCAACGGCCCGACCAACGCCCAGGGCAACCCGACGGTCTATCTGTTCGCGCGGGTGACCTTCGCCCAGACGTCCAATTGCGCCAGCCCGGCGAGCAACAGCACGGGCAACACGACCGTCACCCTGAGGGGGACGATCACAGACGAACCAGACGCCTCCGACTTCGGGAAGAGGCTCACCGTGCCTAACATCGACTTGGCGCCGCTGCCGCTGGACGACTTCACCGCCACGGTCAAGCGGGCCAGCGTCATCAGTGCCCGGTGCCACGACGCCAACAAGATCCTCAACATCAAGGCAACGTTCCAGTACAGCGGCTCCGGACAGCCGACCGACACGGCGAACGCGACGCAGGCATGCACGATCGGCTAGCGCGGCTCGACTCCTAGGCTCCTTGGAAGCCGAAGGATGAGGCGAGAGGGGCGGCTGGATGCCGCCCCTCTCGTTTGGGGGCGCGTTTCCGCCGCCGGTGCGAGATAGTTCTGGTCGCGATGGCCCGTCGCCGCCCCATGCTCGCGCTTTTGGTCACCGCCTTGGCCCTGGCCGCCGGCGGCTGCGGGGCGGGAAGCTCGATCTCGGACTCGAAGATCGTCAGCTCGCTCGACCTGAAGCGGACCGATCGCGCCTACCGGATTGGCGGCGATCCCTTCTGCACGGTCGACGAGCTGCTCAATGACAGCGACGAGGTGGACCAGGCCAGCGGCGAGGGTGGCCGTAACTTCTTGATCGCAAGCCCGAACGGAGAGATCGGGGTGCTGGCTCGCCGGCCGTTCGCCCCCGACTGCACGCGGCGGGCCAAGGACGCCTTGAGGCGCCTCGCCAGGAAGTCCGAGTAGCTGATTGATTCCTATGCGTCATCGGCGAGGAATACGCCCACTTGCGCGCGCCGCGACGATTGCCGCGCCGGCCGGTCATCGCTCGTGACCTTGTACGTGCTATGGACGTAAAAAGTCATACGCGTCGGGATCTCGGCGCCTGCCGCGAGTGCTGCATCCGGAATGAATCGGCTACGAGGCGGCTTCGAACCGCGCCGGAGGCGCCGGCCACTGCGAACGAAACTGCTTTTGTCCATGACATAGAGGGTCAAAGGCAGTTTCCTCCCGGCTAAGTGTCGAGCGCCGTTAGGCTTTCATCCGGGATGGCGACCAAGCGCGAGCCCCGGCTGGTCTCGCTCGGCTACGGGAAGTTCGCCCGGGCCGACCGCATCTACGCCCTGGTGCCGCTCGAGCCCGGCGAGCGGGGGGAAGGGAGGCGCACCTACGTGCACATCGACGGGCTCTCGGAGCCGGTCGTCGCCTCACGTTCCGAGAAGGCGATCCTCGCGGAGATTGAGGCGGCGCTGACCGAGGCGGCCGGGATCCCCCGCCGCCGGCGCACGGCGAAGGGACAGGAGAGCCTGCTGTAGGCCCAGGCCCCCCGGGCACGACGCCTCAGGACCTAGGTTCCCGCAGGCTGGCGTAGCGCGAAGTAGCCGATGCAGGTGTAGCGCTCCTCCCCCGACCGCCAGAGGATCTTCCCCAGGTAGGTGTCAGGCACCAGCTCGACGAGCTCGTCGCGGATCTGGCGGATGATGAACCGCGGGTTCGACTCCACCGGCCCGTAGTCGATCTTCAGAACCTCGACGTCCGGGTCGGCCTTTCCAGGCTCGATCGCCGTCTCGAAGTCGAACGCCGCCCGCGCTCCCACATCGGGCTTCGTCCCGTAGAGCGGCCAGAACAGCTTCGCGGGCCACCGAGCGCTCGCCGCCAGCCGGTTGTAGCCGTGGGCGGCCTGCGCGTCGAAGCTCTTGCCGAGCCAGGGCATCCACGCCCCGGTCAGCGCCCGGAGGGCGAAGTCCGCCGCGGGATGGATCAGCGGGGTGACCAGGATCCCCTCAGTTGGCCCCTCGAGCCCGCGCGGCGGGGTTCCGAGGCGGTAGAGCTCGCCCAGCTCGGCCTCGGCCTTGCGCTCGCCGAGCTGCTGGATCAGGGACCACGTCCTGTCCTGCGCCGCGATGGGATCGCTCGCCGCGAGCTCACGCAGCTCAAGGAGTCGTGCCTCGGTCTCAGACGTCGGCTCGGGACGGGCGGTCTCCGTCTTGGCTGCGGCGGTGGTCTGATCCATGGCGGAATCCCCTCGGTCGGTGGGCGGGTGTGTGCCAACGCTACACCCTCAACCGGCCCCGTCTGGCACCCAATACCCTTCTGCGCCCGTGTCCTACTACGTCACCACCCCGATCTACTACGTCAACGCCGAGCCCCACCTCGGGCACGCCTACACGACGATCGCCGCCGACATCCTTGCTCGCCACATGCGCCAGCGCGGCGAGGACGTGTTCTTTCTCACCGGCACGGACGAGCACGGCGAGCCGGTCGCCCAGGCGGCCGAGAAGCTCGGCATCGAGCCTCGCGAGCTCGCCGATCGCAACGCGCCCAGGTTCAAGGAGCTGATGCCCAAGATCAACGCCTCGAACGACTTCTTCATCCGCACCACCGACCCCGAGCACGAGGCCAAGGTTCAGGAGGTCACCCAGCGCGTCTACGACAACGGCCACGTCTACGAGGGGACCTACGAGGGCTGGTACTGCCCGCGCTGCGCCGACTTCAAGACCGAGTCGGAGCTGGGCGAGGGCAACACTTGCCCCATCCACAGGATCCCGCTCGAGCGCGAGCGGGAGGAGAACTGGTTCTTTCGCCTGTCGTCCTTTCAGGAGCCGCTCGAGCGCCTCTATGCGGAGCGCCCCGACTTCGTGGGTCCTGAGCCCCGCTACAACGAGGCCCTGTCGTTCATCAAGGGCGGCCTGGCGGACGTGTCGCTGTCGCGGCCGAAGCTGACCTGGGGAGTGCGGCTGCCCTGGGACCAAAGCCAGGTGATGTACGTGTGGTTCGACGCGCTGCTCAACTACGTCACCGCGCTCAGCTACGCGCGGGACGGCGAGGACCTGACCGAGCGCTTCTGGCCGGCCTTCCACATCATCGGCAAGGACATCCTCAAGTTCCACGCCGTCTACTGGCCTGCGTTCCTGATGGCTGCGGGCTACGAGGTGCCCAAGCGGATGTTCATTCACGGATACCTGCTGATGGAGGGCCACAAGATGTCGAAGTCGCTCGGCAACGTGCTCGACCCGTTCGAGGTGATCGAGCGGTTCGGCGCCGACCCGCTTCGCTACTACTGCCTGCGCGAGGTGTCCTTCGGTCGCGACGGCTCGGTCTCGGCGGCGGGCTTCGAGACCCGCTATGAGACCGAGCTGGCGAACGACTACGGCAACCTCGCCAGCCGCACGCTGGCAATGATCGAGCGCTACCGCAAAGGTCGCGTCCCCGACGCCGAGCCGGACGCGGAGCTGGCCGGCGGCGAGGACGGTCTGGCAGGGCTGGAGGCGCGCGTCGCCGAGCTCTTGGATCACGCCGAGCTGACCCAGGCGCTGGAGGAGATCTGGGTGCGCGTGCGCCGCCTCAACCGCTACGTCGAGGAGGCCCGCCCCTGGGACCTGGCCAAGGACGCGGACCAGGCCGATCGGCTTGATGTCGTCCTCTACAGCCTCGCCGAGGGCCTGCGCGTGGTCAGCCTGCTGCTGCACGCGTACATGCCCGCGACCGGGGACCGGATGCTGACGGCGCTCGGCGAGGAGGAGCGAGCGCTGGCCGCGTTCGGGTCGCGCGGCGGCGGCCAGGAGACCGAGAAGCTCTCGCCGTTATTCCCGAAGATCGAGACCGCGGCGGCCTGAGACTCACCCGGCGAGTTCGCCGAGTGCTCGCGCTCCTAGACTGGCGGCCGTGGTCGACACGCACGCGCATCTGTCCGCCTGCAAGCCCGACGCCGTGGACCTGGTTATGGCGGCGCGCCAGGTCGGGGTCCGTCGCATCCTCACGGTGGGCATGGAGGAGGCCTCCAATCGCGAGGCGATCGCCGCGGCCGGGGCGCACCAGGAGGTGTTCGCCTGCGTCGGCCGTCACCCGAACGCCGCCACCGGCTTCGATCGCCGAGCGGCGGCCGAGATCGAGGCGCTGGCAGCGGACGAGCGCGTGGTGGCGGTCGGTGAGACCGGCCTCGACTACTACCGCGACCGCACCCCGCGCGCCGAGCAGCGAACCGCGTTCGAGGCGCAGATCGCGATCGGCCGGCGCACCGGCCTGCCGGTGGTGATCCACATGCGCGATCCCGCTGGCGGCGAGGAGGCACTGTCCGACACCTTCGCCACGCTGGCCGCAGAGGCCGAGGGCGTGACGGTGATCCTCCACTGCTGCTCCGCGCCACCGGAGCGGGTCGGGGAGGCCGCCGAGCGCGGCTGGTACTGCTCGTTCGCCGGCAACGTCACCTATCCCAAGGCCGACGCCCTGCGCGAGACGGCGCGCCTCGTCCCCGACGAACTGCTCCTGGTCGAGACCGACTCGCCGTTCCTGGCGCCGCAGTCGGTGCGCGGAAAGCCCAACCAGCCCGCCAACGTGGTCGAGGTCGCCGAGCGCCTTGCCGCCGAGCGCGGCATTGGGTACGAGGTTCTCGAGCGAATCGTCGAGGCGAACGCGGCGAGGGTGTTCCGGTGGTAAGGCTGGGCCAGAACTTCCTCGCTGACACCAACCTGCTGGAGGCGATCGTTCGCGACGCCGAACTCGATCCCGGCGACGTGGCGCTCGAGATCGGGGCAGGGGCGGGCGCGCTCAGCGACCGGATCGCGCTCCGGGTCGCCCACCTGCACGTGATCGAGCTCGACCGGCGGCTGGCGGGCGACCTGGAGGCGGTGTTCACCCGCCACCCAAACCTCTCGGTCGTGTGGGGCGACGCGATGCGGATCGATCTCCGGGCGCTGGAGCCGGCGCCGACCGCGGTGGTCTCGAACCTCCCCTACTCGATCGCCACCCCGGTCTTGCTGAGGACGGTCGCTGAGCTGCCCGAGGTCTCGGCGTGGACGGTGATGGTGCAGCGAGAGATCGCCGACCGCCTGCGGGCGAGCCCCGGCTCGCGGACCTACGGGGCGCCCAGCGTGCTGGTCCAGCTCGCCTGCGAGATCGAGCTGCTGCGAGCGGTGGATCGCGCCGTGTTTCGGCCCAGGCCGCGGGTGGACTCAGCCCTCTTGCGACTCAAGCGGCGATCCGCGGCAGCCCCGCCGGCACTCGCCAGGTTCGTGCGCGACTCGTTCGCGCATCGCCGCAAGCCGATGGCGGGATCGCTCGAGCTCGCCGGGGGACCGTCCCGGGAGGCGGTGCGCGGGGCGCTCAGCGCCCTCGGCCTCGACGGGGACGCTCGGGCCGAGGCGCTCGCACCTGCCGACTTCGTGCATCTCGCGGAGCGCTTGGGGGTCCATTGACGCTCCGCGCCCCGGCGAAGCTCAACCTCTGCCTCTACCTGGGCCCTCGCCGTGGCGAGGGGCTGCACGAGATTCGCTCGCTGTTCTGCCCGCTGACGCTCGCCGATCGGATCGTCGTCTCAGACGCCGAGACTGACCAGGTGATCTGCCCAGGCGTCGAGGGGGCGAACCTGGCCCACGAGGCGCTCACGGCGCTTCGTGCCCGTGGCTGGAGCCGCTCGCCGGCGAGGGTGGAGATCGAGAAGCGCATTCCCGTGGCGGCCGGGCTCGGCGGCGGCAGCGCCGACGCCGCGGCGCTCCTGCGCCTCGCTCGTGACGAGGTGGACGGGGTCGCCGAGCTCGCTGCCGACCTCGGGGCCGATGTCCCCTCGCAGCTCGATCCGGCATTCGCCCTGGTCGGTGGGGTGGGCGAGACGGTGGAGCCGTTGCCCCCACCGCGCGAGTTCGCCGCCGTGCTCCTGCCCGCCGAGGACGGCTTGCGCACCGCCGACGTCTACGCGGAGGCCGATCGCCTCGGCCTCGGCCGCGACCTCGTTGAGCTGGATGCGATCGGCGAGAACCTGCGCGCCGCCGCCGCTGGCGGCGCATCGCCGCTCGATTACCCCGAGCTGCTGGTCAACGACCTGGGCGAGGCGGCGCTGTCCATGCGGCCGGAGATTGGCGCGGCGCTCACGGCGCTACGGGAGGCCGGGGCGATGGTGGCGCTGGTCGCCGGGTCGGGTCCCACGGCCTTCGGGCTGTTCGAGGACATCGCCGTCGCCGACCGGGCCGCCGGGGCGCTGCCGCCGCGCCATGCGAACGCAATCGTGGCGGCGCCCGAGACGAGCCGATGAGCGCGAACGGCGGCGAAGAGAGGCGCTCGCATCTGGTCCAGCTGATCGTCCTCGCCGTCATCGTCGGCGCGTTCGTCGCGCTCAACAGGGTGCTTCCGAACATCGATCTCCAGCAGGCGCTCAACGATGTCTCCTCGACGCTGGGCAGCTTCACATACGTCCTCGTCGGGCTCGGAGCATTCCTCGAGACCGGGGCCTTCGTCGGCTTGGTGCTCCCTGGCGAAACGGTGGTGATCCTCGGCGGCGCGGTCGCGGGACAGGGCGAGACCTCGATTGTGCTGACGATCGGAGTCGTCTGGCTCTGTGCGCTGATGGGCGATTCGGTGAGCTTCGTGCTGGGCCGCCGGCTGGGGCGAGATTTCCTTCTGCGCTACGGCCCAAAGGTGCGGATCACGCGCAAGCGCTTCGCTCGGGTCGAGGAGTACTTCTCCCGCCACGGGGGCGCAACGATCGTGATCGGACGCTTCATCGGCCTGGTTCGGGCGCTGGCGCCGTTCATTGCGGGCAGCTCGGGGATGCGGTACACGTACTACCTCCCGTTCGCCGTACTCGGCACCGGGTTGTGGGCGGCGACCTTCGGGCTGATCGGCTACCTCGCCTCGCAGAGCCTCGACGCGGCGGCCCGCACGGCCGGACAGGGCACGCTTCTGTTCGGGATCGCGGTTGCGGTGATCGTCGGGATCGTGGTCGCTGTTCGGTTCCTGCGGCAGCCAGAGAACCGGCGGCGGCTGGTGGCGGGGATGGAGCGACGTGCCGCCCTTCGTCCGCTGCTCGCGGCGGGGCGCCGGGTGGCGCCACCAGCGCGCTTCCTAGGGGCCCGGCTGACGCCTGGGGGGCTGGGGCTCGAGTTCACGACCCTGCTCGCCATCCTCGCCGTCAGCCTCTACGTCGTGATCGCGTACACCGTGGTCATCTCGGGCGATCCGGGGCCGACGCCGGGCGACCGCACGGCGTTCGATCTCGCCGACCACCTGCGCACAGCCTGGGTCACGAACGCCGCCAAGATCGTCACCGCGCTCGGCTCCGCCGCCGTCAACCTGCCGCTGGCAGTGCTTGCGGCGTTGCTCCTGGCGGCGCGGCGGCGCTGGGCCGAGGCCGCCGTCCTCGTTGCGGCGGTGGCGATCATCTACATAGGGGTGGCGGAGCTCAAGGACGCGACGGCACGGCCGCGGCCCTCCAACCCGCTCACCAGTGCCGAGGGCTCCGCGTTCCCCAGTGGCCACGCCGCCCATGCGGTGATCTTCCCGTGGCTCGCGCTCACCCTCACCGTCCGCCTGCGCCCCGGGATGGCCGGTGGCACCGCCTTGCTGATCCTCGGGATCGCGCTGGCGGCGCTGGTCGGGCTGTCTCGCGTCTACCTACGGGTTCACTACCTGAGCGACGTCAACGCCGGCTGGGCGCTCGGGGTGGCGGCCTTCGCCGCCTGCGGCGCGGTCGCCATGATCGTCACCCACTTCCGGCAGAATGCCTCGCGAGATGCCCCGCCTGCTCGGGTTAGGGACTGAGTACTACCTCTTCGGCGGCGCCGGGGTGATCAGCCTGCTCGCCTTCGCGGCGTTCATCCTCGTCCCCGCAATCGGCTCCTACGGGCGGACCTGGGAGAAGGCGACGGCGGCGCTCCTGTCGCTGTTCGTGCTCGCCGCACTGGCGCTCCTCGGCGTCGCGCTCGGCGTCCTGATCGTCTACTTCTGGGACGACATCACGCGGATCATTCCCGGGCTGGACTGAACGGGCGCCTGCATAGGTGCCGATCCGCCTCAACCCCCTGGGGGCGAGTTGGGACTTTTCGATCAATGTGATTGATAACTCCCATCTCGCTGCGCGAGCCATCTGCTGGGAGGCCAGACTACGATTCCGGGGTGAGCTCGAAGCCGGCGAGCCGTAAAGTCCCTGCAAAGGGGCCAGATGAGGCGACGCTCGAGGCCCTCTCGGGGGCGATCGAGTCGGGTGCCGGCCTGCCCGCGGTGGCCCGCGCCGCCGCCAAGGCGCTCGAGGCCAGCGTCGCCCTGATCGACCGCTCCAGCGCCGTGCTCGCGGTCGCCGCCTCCTCGTCGGCGGAGGAGGGGAAGCTGCTGTCAGAGGCCGAGGACGTGGCGTCTGCGGAGCTGCGCGTCGCGGACTCCGTAGTCGGCGAGCTCCGCTACCGGGCGCGCGGCGAGCCACCCTCGCCAGCGCTCACACGAACGGTCTCGACCCTGCTCGCGCTCGAGGTGGAGCGCTCGCGCTCGCCTGATTGGGCCAGCGACGAGGCGGCTGGCGCCTTCGTGCGCGCGGTGCTCGCCCGTGAGGTCACCGACCGTGGCGACATCGCCGCCCGAGCGGCCGAGCTCGGAGCGGGGATCGAGGTGGGCGCCGGAGTGTTGATGGCCCGCGCCGCACCGCGCACCGCCCAGTCCGGCGACTGGCGGGCGCGAGTGCTGACGGTCGCCCTACGGGCGCTTCGCTCCACCGGAGGCGGCTCGCTTGGGGCGCTCGCCGAGGGCGAGCCGGCCGAGGTCGCGGCGATCGTGCCCGCCTCCGAGGACGGCGACCTCGCTCGTGCCGCCCAGGCGCTGGAGCGCGAGCTCGCCGCCTCGCTGCCGGGCTTTGCCGTGACCGTGGCTCGAAGCCGCCGCACACAGGATCCGGTCGACCTCTACCGCGCCGGGAAGGAGGCACTGCTGGCCGCGAACGTGGCCGAGGCCGAGGGGCTCTCGGTGCTCGCCTTCGAGGACACAGGCGCCTACCGCCTGCTGCTGCCCGCGATGAGTGAGGATCCCGGGGAGCTGGAGCGCTTCTACGAGGAGACCCTGGCGCCGCTCGCCGCCTACGACGAGCAGTACGAGACCGAGCTGGTGGCCAGCGTAGAGGCCTATCTGGAGAACGATGGCAACGTGGCCCAGACCGCCGCCCAGCTCTTCACACACCGCCACACCGTCCGCTATCGGTTGGAGCGCGTTCGGGAGCTGACCGGCCACGACATCTCATCGAGCGAGGGGCGCGAGAAGCTCAGCCTCGGGCTGAAGGCGATGCGGGTGCTCGGGATCGCCTCCCCCCGCGGCCCGGCGACCGAGCCCGGCACCGAGGCGGGCAAGGTCCGGCGCCCGGCCGAGGACTAGCCGCCCCCCCGCGAGCGGGCGTAGGGCTCGAGGCCCTCGATCGCCCGCTTGATCGACCAGTTGTGGTTCCAGCGGAACAGCGGTCGCAGCACGGGGGTGAGGATGCGGAGCAGCGGCCGGTCGGCGATCACGCGCCAGTCGAAGTGGATGTGGACGCCGCCGTCCGAGGGAGTCAGCGACCAAGTCCCCTTGCCGGTCAGGTCGCCGACGACGCTGACCTCGAACTCCCTCGGGCGCTCGAGGCGAACGATCTCGGAGCGCGTCTTCAGGTGATAGGGGAGCCGTCCCTTGAACTCCTGGCGCGAGACGCAGCCGACCTGGGGCGGGCAGTCCGCCTCGACCGCGATGTAGACGGGCCGCCACCACTCGGGATAGGTGCGGGCGTCGGCGAGCGCGTCGAACACGGCCTCCTGAGGGGCATCCACGTCCCACTCGTCGATGAACACGTACCCGTCGGTCAATTCGCCTCCTCTACGGACCCTTCGCGTATCCGGATCACGCAGTTGCGAGCCTACCGCGCCAGTGGCCATCACACGGTGTGGCTATCTTCAGCGCTGAACCCATTGGGGAGTGGTGTAACCGGCCGAGCACGGGAGCCTTTGAAGCTCCAGGACCTGGTTCGAGTCCAGGCTCCCCAGCTGGCTCTTCCGTCCGTCCGCGGCGCGAACATGTGTTCGTATGCGCAGGCCGCCGTTTAGGGAGCAAGTAGCGAGGACGGCGATCGCCGATGCTCTCTGCTGGGCCGATGCTCTGCGAACGCTCGGCTACCGGCCCGTTGGTCACAACTTCCGGACGATTCAGCGCTGGGCCAGGACGTGGAGGATCTCGACAGCCCATTTCAATGCAAACGCCGCCAGGGGCCGAGCGAACCGCCGGCGCCGGATCCCCCTGGCAGAGGTGTTGGTGGACGACTCGACATGTACACGGGGAAACCTGAAGCCGCGCCTCTTCGAGGAGGGGTTGAAAGAGAGGCGATGCGAGTTGTGTGGCCAGGACGAGATTTGGCGCGGCCGACCGATGGCGCTGATCCTCGACCACATCAACGGCATCGGCAACGATCATCGCCTCGAGAACCTTCGCATCGTGTGCCCGAACTGCGCGGCCACGCTAGACACGCACTGCGGCAGGAACCTGCCGCGGGAGCGCGACTGCGCGGGCTGTGGTGAGACATTTGCGCCTCGGCATATCCGGCAGAGGTATTGCTCGCTTACCTGCTTTAACCACACCCGCGACCGCGCCAGCGTCGGCAACGCCGGAAACCCGTCCCCGGTATCGACCGCCGGGATTCCACGACCTCACACACGCAAGGTCGACCGACCGTCTTACGAGCAACTGCTCATCGAGATCGAGGAATCGAGCTATGTGGCTGTCGGCCGCAAGTACGGCGTCTCGGATAACGCGATCCGCAAGTGGATCCAGTTCTACAAGCGAGAACAGGAACGTCTGGAGCGCAAGGCGGTGCAGTCGGGCGAGCGGGAGGCCGCCTAACTCATCGGATACCCGCGCTTGCGCCCGCCTCGGCAGCGCACACGCCGCTACCGCTCTACGATTCCGAAGGTGAGCGGTCCCACCGTGTTGATCATGGCCGCCGGCGAGGGCACGCGGATGCGCTCGTCGGTGCCGAAGGTGCTGCACCCGATCTGCGGTCGACCGATGATCGCCTGGGCGGTGCTCGCCGCGCGCGAGGCCGGCGCGGGGCGCGTTTGCGTGATCGCCTCGCCCGACCGCGACCTGTCGCCCGCCCTCCCGGAGGGCACCGAGACCGTCGTCCAGCCGGAGCCCGACGGAACCGGCGGCGCGGTGCGGGCGGCGCTCGACCTCATCCGCGACTCGGAGACCGTCGTGGTCATGAACGGCGATCACCCGCTCGTCTCCGCCGAGCTGATCACGAGCCTGGTCGACTTTCACCGCGGGGCCGGGGCCGCGGCCACAGTGGTCACAGTCGACCGTGACGACCCCGATTCGCTCGGCCGGGTCGTCCGCGACCCGAACGGGGAGTTCGACCGCATCGTCGAGACCAAGCACCCCGAGGGCGTCGCGCCCGAGGTGCTGGCGATCCACGAGGTGAACACGAACACCTTCGCGTTCGGGGGCAGCGCGCTCGCGGACGGCCTGGGGCGGATCACGAACGACAATCCGGCCGGCGAGTACTACATCGGCGATGTGCTCGAGGCGCTGCGGGAGCAGGGCCGGCGCGTTCTGGTTCACAAGGTGGACGATGTGAGCATCAACATCGGCATCAACACTCGCGTGGATCTCGCCGTGGTCAGCGCCGAGGCGCGCCGGCGCATCCTCGAACGCCACATGCTCGCCGGCGTCACCATCGCCGACCCGGAGGCGACCTGGATCGACGCCGAGGTCGAGATCGAGGCCGACGCCCTGATCGAGCCCGGCACCACCCTGCGCGGCCGCACCCGCGTCGGGCGTGGCAGCGTCGTCGGCCCGCACACGACCCTGATCGACTCGCGTCTGGGCGCCGAGGTCAGCGCCCCGCACTCCTATCTCGTCCAGTGCGAGGTCGCCGACGGGGGCCAGGTCGGCCCCTTTGCCCACCTGCGCCCGGGCGCGACGCTGCGCAAGGGCGCCAAGGCGGGCGCCTTCGTCGAGATCAAGAGCTCGGAGATCGGCGAGGATGCCAAGGTCCCGCACCTCTCCTACGTCGGCGACGCCGAGGTCGGCCCCGGCTCCAACGTCGGGGCCGGAACGGTCACCGTCAACTACGACGGCTTTCGCAAGCACCGGACGAAGATCGGGGAACGTGCGCGAATCGGATCCGACACCATGCTGGTCGCCCCCGTGAGCGTCGGCGATGACGCTTACACTGGAGCCGGCTCGGTGATCACCGAGGATGTCCCGCCCGGGGCTCTGGGGCTCGAGCGGGCCGAGCAGCGCAACGTCGAGGGCTACGCCGAGAAAATGGCAAGGAAAGCGGAGGCCGAGGAATCATGAGCACGCTCGAGGAGCGCCCCCGCCTGGTCAGCTCGATCCCGCAGGACTACACCAAGCGCCTGATGGTGTTCGGTGGCCGCGCCTCGATGGAGCTGGCCGCGAGGATCGCCGGCCACCTCGACCTCGATGTCGGCGAGGTCGACCTGCGCACCTTCTCCAACGGCGAGGTCTACTGCCGCTACGAGGAGTCGATTCGCGGCGCCGACGTGTTCCTCGTCCAGTCGACGGCCGGCAACGAGGCGCACGGCATGACTCCCAACGACGCCCTCGCGGAGCTGCTGATGATGATCGACGCCGCCCAGGGCGCCTCGGCGCACCGAATCATCGCCGTGATGCCCTGGTACGGCTACGCGCGCCAGGACAAGAAGTCGGCGCCGCGCGAGCCGATCTCGGCACGCGTCGTCGCCAAGTGCCTCGAGGGCGTCGGCGTCGACCGGGTGCTGACCATGGACCTGCACGCGGGCCAGATCCAGGGCTTCTTCCACGTCCCCGTGGACCACATGACCGCGATGCCGATGCTCACCCAGTGGTTCATGGACCAGGCGTTCACCGAACAACTCGTGATCGTCTCGCCCGATGCCGGACGGGTGAAGATGGCGCGCAACTTCGCCCGCAAGGTCGGCACCCACTGGGCGGTGATGGAGAAGGAGCGCCCCGCCCAGCAGGTCGCGGAGATCGGCTACGTGGTCGGCGAGGTGCAGGGCAAGACCGCGGTACTCGTCGACGACATGATCGATACGGCCGGCACCCTCGGTGCGGCGGCGCGCACGGTGCGCGAGGAGGGGGCCGCGCGCGTGATCGCCGCCGCCACCCACGGCGTCTTCTCGGGCCCCGCGTACGAGCGGCTCGCCTACGAGGAATCGGGGATCGAGCAAATCGTGGTCACGGACACGATCCCGCTGCGTCCCGACGCGCCGGACAACATCACCGTGCTCTCCACGGCCCAAACCCTTGCCGACTCGATCCGGCGGATCTTCGCCGACGACTCCGTCAGCGAGATCTTCGCCGGCGAGAACCAGCTGTTCTAGCGGCACCCGCATCCCCATGCGGTTTGTGGCCCCTCTTGCTAACGGGGTGCTAACGAGCGCTCTTCAGGCCGACTCGATCTCGTAGTTCTTTGCGCGGGTAGCTCTCCGGCGTCGGGGGCCTCTCGCCGCTCGAGACGCCGCAGGCGGGTTCGAGTCCTCGCTGACCTAGCGCGTGTGGAAGCTATGGAGTTCGCGCTCGAGGATCTCGGGCTCGCGGGCCCGGTCGCCGAGCGCCTCGCCCATCGCACCCTGGAGCCGCGCCTCCCCGAAGCGGTCGAAATGTCCCCGCGACTCCCAAACGTCGCTCACGACGAGGTGCCCGTCGGCCTCGTGGGAGGTGTGGGTGATCAGCCCGTCTGGCCATTCAGCCGGGAAGTTGAGCGCGGCCACGACCTTGTCGTAGTCATCGAGCGTGTTCTCCGGAAAGTTCAACCGCAGTCCGACAGGCATGCCACTACCTCCTCGATCGTTGTCGTCGCGAACCTATCGGACCCAGGGATGCGGAGGCTCGCTCCGTGGGCACCCCTGCGTCTCGAGCGCCGCGCCGGGAGGAGGATCAGTGTCCGGCCAGCCGAGCTGCTCAACGGGGGATACGACCTCGCGGACCCCGGACGCCGAGCCGTCCTTGGCGCGATCGTGCTCCTGTGAGCATCCGATCGAGCTCGTGGACCAGCACGGCGAGGTCCGCTGCGCCAAGTGCGGTCGCGAGATGCCCACGCCAATCAGGACGTGGCGGAGTGTCAGCTATTTCTCGGACCATGTCGGCCTGCCGCCGGCGGCGTAGGGCCTACATTTGCAAACTGGTTGCTAACGGGCGCAGCCGAAAACTAGGGGCCATTCAAGCCCACCGTGGTGAGCCCGCCGCGATTTGCAGCGGATTCCGGAATTGAGCCGATTCGACCGGACGAGGCTTAGAGAACCAGCTGTTCTAGCTTGGCGCGAGCGCGGGTTCGTGTTCGCCCGATAGCGGTCGGTGTGGCGCTGGCCGTCCGCCTCCGACTTGACAGGAGCGCCGAGGTCCGTTCTACTAGCGACCACGCCCGACACCTGGCAGGTCTCGTGGAGGTGACCCGAATGCCATACAGACTCTTTGCTGTGTTGTGCACCGTCGCGGCTGTGTTCGTACTGGCTGTTCCGGCCAATGCGCTCGATTGCACCGTCGCCAAGAAGCCGCCAACGGCTGGTGCGGTTGGGATTCTTGATGCCAGTGACAATTTCACGCCCCTGAAGCCGAACCCAGGGACCGAGGAGCGTCCGCACGGCGCCTTCGTGGCATTCACAGACGGTGAGGCCACTGCCTCGACGTTCATACACGCGCCCCAGGGTGTGCTCCCGCCCACCCGCCCGGGGGGATCGCAGTACAACTGCGACGGCAAGGGGCTGGACTCGCTGGAACAATGCCGCGGCGGCTAGTGGCGTTTCGCCCTGCCCCCTAGCGGATTATCTCGCTACGGCCGTGCCTTCAGGCGAGCTCTGCGGGACCGGGGCGCGTCGACCAAAACTGCTCATGCCGTTCTCGAGCGTTCCTGCGGTTTTCTCGGAGACCACGACGGCGTAGCGCTTCAACTCGTGGACTGACCAGCCGCGGCGTACTTCGGAGACCACGACGGCGTACCCGGCCTCCCGGTAGGCAAGCGCCGTCTTCTCGGCTTGGCGTCGGCGCCAGCATCGGCCGACGATCCGGCCGGCGCGGATGAGCGGAACCCTCCTGGCTGTTGCCGTGTAGGCGATGGTCGCTGCCGGCGCCGCTCGATCAGCGCGAGATCCACGATCAGATCCAATGAGGGGCATTCCAATATGCATTTCGGCAGAGGTAGCCACGAGCTTTAGGGAGGACGAGATGGCGGGAGGGCGATTCCGTGCGGCGCGTCCCGCCTGGAGAATCGCCCTCCCAGCGTCCCAACGCTTTGGTTGCTCAAAAGTTGCTCGAGGTTCGGACGCTTGGCGCTCGCGCCATGCCCCACCTACCGCGACTACAGTTGGGCGCTTGAAGCGGATCGGCCACAAGGGAGCCGACTCGATCCGGCCCGGGAACACACTCGAGAGCTTCGAGGCGGCGGTGGCGGCCGGTGTCGAGATGGTCGAGCTGGACGTGCTTCGCCCGCGCTCGGAGTTCCTCGACGGAGGCGATTGGCGACGGGCGGCGGCGGGGCCGGTGGCCGCGGGCGCCCCCCCGCTCCTGGTCGCCCACGACTGGGGTGACGCCCGGCGCCGCGAGCCGCTCACCCTCGACGAGGTGCTCGACGCCTTCACGCGAGCGCCGCTCGACGGCGTCGAGATCGACTGCGACCTGAAGATCGCCGGGCGCGAGGACGAGGTGGTTGCGGCGCTCAGCGAGCGGGACCTGCTGGAGCGAGCCTCGGTCTCGACCATGGAGGTCTCCAGCCTGCAGGTGCTGCGCCGGCTCGATCCCGGGCTGCGGCTGGGCTGGACGGTGCCCAGGGTGACGCGCGACTGGAACTCGATCCCGTGGGCCAAGCTGCTGGTGGTCGCGGGGCTCGTCTCGCTGCGAAGGCGTCTGCCGGGAAACGTCCGTCGCGAGGCGCCGGGGCTGGGGGTGCGTTCGATCTGGGCTTATGACCCGGTGATCACCCCGCGCCTGGCCCGCGCCTGCCACGACACGGGCCTCGAGCTGATCGCCTGGACCGTGGATGACCTCCGAGAGATGCGACGGCTCGGCGCCCTCGGCGTCGACGGCATCTGCACCAACGACCCGCGGCTATTCGCCGATCTGGATCGCTGACGCGCCAAACTTGAGCGGGCGCAGGCCTCAGCCACCGCGCTGGTCGAGTTGCGATTCATATGGGATCGCAACTCGACCAGCGGCGAGGGCGCTCCCTAGGCTCGGTCGGCGATCCCGGGCACGCGGCGCTCGCCGCGCTCCTCGAAGTAGGCCCACTCGAGCTCGCCGAGCTCGCCGGCGGGCGGGTCGCCGTAGATCCACTCCCGGATGATCCGGTGCCAGTTGCGCTTCGCCCGCAGCTGCGCCAGCACCGCCAGCACGCCCGTCTCCATCCGCCGGCCCATCAGCTCCTCGGCGGGGATGCTCTCGCGGCGCATCAGGTCGTAGTAGGGCGAACGCGGGTCCGAGGTGGCCTCGATCACCTTCATCACCCGCTCCGGCGTGAGCTGAACCTCGCGGTCCTCCATGTACCAGCCGCCGACCACCATCACGTGCTCCATCAGCCGCTCGGCGTCGAGCTTCGACGGGTTCTTGATGAAGCCGAGGACGTGGAGCGCCTCGCGGAGCGCCTCCGGGTCGCGGCGCGCGGCGGCGTCGATCGCCAGCTGCTCCAGCTCGATCTGCTCGAGATCGAGCCGCTTGGTCATCCCGAAGTCGAGGAAGGCGACCCGGGCGTCGGGCATCAGGATGTAGTTGCCCGGGTGCGGATCGGCGTTGAACTGCTGGAGGTGGTAGATCGAGCCGAAGCAGAACCGGAACACGATCTCGCCGAAGCGGTTGCGATCCTCCTGCGGCAGACGCTTCACGTCCTCGAACCCGAGGCCCTCGACGTACTCGGTGACCAGCACCCGGCGCCGCGAGAGGCGGGTGAGCACGTCGGGAACGTAGATGAAGGGGTGGCCGCGGTAGGCGCGGGCGAACGTCCGCTGGCTCTGCGCCTCGTACTCGTAGTCGAGCTCCTCCATAACCCGCAGGCGCAGCTCCTCGGCGACCGCCCTGGCGTCGAGCCCGGGCGCGATCGCACGCGCCAGCCGCATGATCGTGCCCACGTTGCGGAGGTCCGACTCGAGCGCCTCGGCGACTCCGGGGTACTGGATCTTGACCGCGACCGCGCGACCGTCGTGCAGGCTGGCGCGGTGCACCTGGCCGATCGAGGCGGCGGCGAAGGCCTCCTTCTCGATCTCGGCGAACAGCTCCTCGAGCGGCTCACCGCGGTACTCCTCCTCCAGCACCTTGCCCACCTTCTCCCACGGCATCGACGGCGCCGAGGTGCGCAGCTTGGCGAGCTCCCCCTGGTAGAGCTCCGCGTACTCGGGCGGCAGGAACTCGGTGTCGACGAAGGAGGCGAGCTGGCCGAGCTTCATCGCCGCTCCCTTCATCTCGCCCAGGGTCGAGGCCATCTTGACCGCCGTCTCCAGGTGGCGCGCCTCGAGTTGACGCTCGGCTCGCTCGTCCGACCGGGCGACATTCGCAGCCTTCGTGCCCGCGTAGCGGGTCGCCTGCACGCCCAGCGCCGAGCCCAGCTTCGCCGAGCGCCGGACCCGGCCCTTGGGGATCTTGTCGTCGGCCATGGCATCAGAGTAGCCGCGCGCTGCCGACATTTCGCCTCTCGTATGCTTGCCGGCGTGCCGAGGGGGGCCATCACCTACGCCGGCCACGCCACGGTGCTGATCGAGATGGGGGAGGCGAGGCTCGTCACCGACCCGCTGCTCCGCGAGCGCCTGCTGCTGGTCCTGCGCCGGCACAGCGCCGTCGACCGCGACGCCCTCGGGCGGGTGGACGGGGTGCTGATCTCGCACCTGCACCTCGACCACCTCGATCTTGCATCGCTTCGCATGATCGGGCGCTCGGTGCCGATCCTGGCTCCGCCGGGAAGCGCCGGTCTCCTGGCCAGGCACGGGTTCACGAACGTGAGCGAGCTCTCCCCGGGAGAGTCGCAGACGCTGGCCGGGGTGAACGTGCGGGCCGTGGAGGCGCTGCACGGCCGAGGGCGCATCTTCGGCTTCGGCAAGGGAGAGGCCGTTGGCTATGTGGTCGAGGGACCGATGCGGGTCTATTGCGCGGGGGACACGGAGTTGTTCGATGGGATGCGGGACCTGGCCGAGGACCTCGATGTCGCGCTGCTGCCGATCTGGGGATGGGGCCCGAGGCTGGGCCGCGGTCACCTCGATCCTGAAGGAGCGGCGAGGGCGCTGGCGATGCTCCGGCCGCGGTTCGTGGTGCCGGTGCACTGGGGATCGTTGGCGCCCCTCGGCGCGAAGCGCGTCTGGCCATGGCTGTTCGAGCGGCCGGCGCGCGAGTTCGTGGAGTGGGCGCGGCGGCTTGCGCCCGAGGTCGAGGTGCGCGTGCTCGATCCAGGTCAAAGCCTGCAACTCGACGAAGCCGGAAGCGTCAGCTGACGGCGGAGTATCCTCCGGGCGGCCATGGCCAGCGAGCGGGCAACCCTGAAGGTCGAGCAGCGCAGCGAGTTCGGCTCGCGGCCGAGCCGCCGCCTGCGCCGCTCCGGCCTGGTTCCCGGCGTCGTCTATGGCGAAGGCAGGGAGGCACGCCCGTTTCAGGTACCCGAGCGCCTGGCAAGCACGGTGCTCACCCGCGGCGGCGCCCTGATCGACCTCGAGTTCGACGGCTCCGGGACCACCCCGGTGGTGGTCAAGGAGCAGCAGCGGGACCCGGTGCGAGGCTTGCTGATCCACCTCGACCTGCTCGAGGTGAAGCTCGACGAGGAGATCGAGGCCGAGGTGCCGATCGAGCTGCTCGGGATCGAGGACGCCCCCGGCGTCAAGGAGGGCGGCGTGCTGGAGCACGTCACGCACCAGATCACGATCGAGGCCCTGCCGACAGCGATTCCCGAGAGCATCCCCGCGGACGTCTCCGGAATGTCGATCGGCGACACGCTTCAGCTCAGCGCCGTGATCGCTCCCGAGGGAGTCGAGTTCGCCGTCGACGACCCCAACGAGGTGACGATCGCCACCCTGTCGCCGCCGCGGGTAGAGGAGGAGCCCGAGCCGGAGGTCGAGGAGCAGGTCGCACTGGTCGGCGAGGAGGGCGAGGTCCCCGAGGGCGAGGAGGCCCCTGCGGAGGGCGAGGCCCCGCCGGAGGGCGAGGCCCCGGCCGAGGGCGGCGGGGAACGGGAGTAGCCCTGCCGTCGCTCGAGCGCTTGCGGGGGGACTAGCCGCTGTCGCTTCTTCGCCGGCTTCGACGCGGTGGAGAGGAGGGGCAGCCCGTGGTCTCGGCGGGCACCGATCGCGTGCTGGTCGTCGGCCTCGGCAACCCCGGCTCGCGCTACGCGGCCACTCGCCACAACCTCGGCTTCGAGGTGGCCGCCGAGCTCACCCGGCGGTGGGAGATGCCGAGGGCGAAGGAACGCTTTCGCGGGCGGATCACCGAGGGCCGCACCGGCCCCGGGGGGCCGCGCGTGGCGGTCCTCATCCCGCAGACCTACATGAACGAGTCGGGGACCTCCGCCGGGCCGGCGCGAGGGGCCCTGAAGCTGCCGCTGGAGCGGATCGTCGTCGTCCACGACGAGATCGACCTGCCGTTCGGCGAGGTGCGCACCCGGCTCGGCGGCGGGCTCGCCGGGCACAACGGGTTGAAGAGCCTGGCGCAGGGACTCGGCGGGCCGGACTTCTGGCGTGTCCGGGCCGGGGTCGGGCGGCCCGACTCGACCGATCCCGAGGTCGTCTCCGCCTACGTCCTGTCGCGCTTCGCGGAGCCGGAGGAGCAGGTGCGCGAGCTGGTGCGGCGCGCCGCCGACGAGACCGAACAGTTAATAGTGAGGCTGGCCCGGGCTAGCGACGAAGTCGCGGGTCAAGCGGCTGAACCTGCCGCCCCGATCGCGCCCGAACCCGACGCCTCCGGGATGGAGGCGTCGGAGTGACTTGACGGAGTCGCCGGAGTGACTTTATTGACCAGCTACGACGTGGACGAGGCGGGCGTCGCACTGCTGCGGCTCGATCGGCCCGAGGCCCGCAACGCGATCAACACGCAGATGCTCGAGGAGATCCTCGGACACCTGGCGACCGCTTGCGACGACGAGCGCGTCCGCGTCCTCGTCCTCTCCTCGACTGACCACATGGCCCTCTCGGCCGGCGCCGACGTCCGCGAAGAGCTCGACGACGAGGGCCGGGTCCGGCGCATGGAGCTGTTCGCCCGGCTCTACGACGAGCTGACCGCCTTCCCGAAGCCGACGGTCGCCGCCTGCCACGGCTCCTGCGTCGGCGGCGGCGCCGAGATCGCCGTCGCCTGCGATCTGAGGGTCGGCGGCGCCAACCTACGGATGCGCTTCCCAGGCGCGGCGCTCGGCGTCCCCGTGGGGCCCGCGCGGTTGGTCAGCCTCTGCGGCCTCTCGGTGGCCAAGTACCTCCTCTTGACGGCGAAGGATGTGGGCGCCGACGACGCGCTTCGCTGGGGGCTCGTGCACAGGGTCGCGCCCGCCGCCGCCACCGAGGAGCAGGCGCTCAACCTCGCCGCGGCGATCGCCGAGCACCCGCCCGAGGCGGTGGCGCGCCTGAAGCGGATGCTCCATGCCTGGGATGGCGTCGAGGAGCGCTCCCGCGCGGAGGGCGAGGGCCAGGTGGAGTGGCAGCGCTCGGGGCCTGGGCTTCCGTACGAGGGTTAGAGCACCTGCAGCGCCCAGCGCCGGGGGCGTCGGTGCCTCGCTGACGCGACCTCCCGGAATGTGACCACAAATGTGGTCACAAGTCGGGAGGTCCTTCGGCGGGCGTCACCGTCCGCTTGTGAGGGCTCAACGCCTGATCTCGTACCGCAACTCGACCATCCCGCTGTCGAAGCTGCGCGTCCCCGCTAGCTGCATCGGGCCACCCGGCAGGCGACGCTCGAACAGCGGCTTGCCCTCGCCCAGCACGACCGGGACCACGGTCACGAGCACCTCGTCCAGCAGGCCTGCGTCCGCGAACTGTGACGCGACGTTGCCGCCGCCGACGACCCATAGGTTGCGCTGGCCGGCCGCGGCGATCATCTGGTCGTAGAGACCCGGGACCTTCGCGTTGACGATCCGGATGTCGACCTCCTCACCCGCTGGTTTGGGTAGATCTCGCGAGCTCAGGACCCAGGTCGGCTTGCCCTTGTAGGGCCACTCGCCGCCCTTGGCCTCGTGGGCGAGGATGAACTCGTAGGTCGCCGAGCCCATGACCAGCGCTCCCACGCCCTCGTAGTAGCGGTCGTAGGCGCCCTCGATCGGCTCGACACCCTCCCCTTCGAAGCTGCCCTGGTACTTGAGCAGCCAGTCGATCGTGTCGTCGGTCTCGGCGATGTAGCCGTCCAGCGAGCTCGCGCAGTAGTACTGCGTCTTGGTCATCCCGGCATCCTAGAATCGAACTTGCAGAAATGAGCTTGCGCCCCCTGCTCGAGATCGCCGCTGAGCATGAGCGGTTCCGTTCGCTGGCCAGCGCCGTCCGAGAGGGCGGGTCGATGCCTGTGCACATGTCCGCCTCGATCCAGCCTTACCTGCTGGCGGCGCTGGTCGAGGCCCCCGACGGGCTGGCCGGGCGGCCGGTGCTGGTCGTGGCCGCGGATGACATCGGAGCGCGCGACCTGGCCCGCGAGCTTCGCGCCTACCTGGCGCCACGCCGCGTCCGTTACTACCCCTCGCGCGGCACCGGCTACGCCTCGCATGTCGCGCCGCCGCCCCATCTCGTCGGCTTGCGAATCGCGGCGCTGGACGCGCTCACGAACTCCGATCCGGCGGTGGTCGTCGCCAGCGCGGTGGCGCTCGCCGAGGCGGTGCCAGACGCGGCGCTGCGCCCGGCGGGCCTCACGCTCGACCGTGGCACGGAGGTTGACCTCGGCGAGGTGGCCGCCCTCCTGGTCGAGGCCGGCTACGAGCGCATCGACCAGGTCGAGGAGCGGGGGCAGTTCGCGGTTCGGGGCGGGATCCTCGACGTCTTCGGAGCCACCGAGGACCGGGCGGCGCGACTGGAGCTGTTCGGCGACGAGATCGAGTCGATCCGCTGGTTCTCGACCTTCACCCAGCGCTCCCTGGGCGAGGCCGACCGGGTGGAACTGTCGCCGGCCGCCGAGCTGGCCTCGGAGCACCGGGACCTGGCGGAGCTGGCTCTCGAAGACGACCCCGAGCGGCCGGACCTCGACGAGCTGCTGCCGCTGGAGAGCTTCCGCGCGCCGCTTGAGCTGATCCCCTCCGAGGCGGCGGTGATCCTCACCGCCGCCGAGGAGATTCACACCGCGCTCAGCGACCACTGGGACGATGTCACGACGGCGATCCGCGACGCCGACGCGCGCCGTCTCTACGTCGACGTCGCCGCGCCGCTCGACGAGCGGGCCTCGCTGAAGATCCACGGTATCGCCGCGGACCCGGAGCCGGAGCCGAGCACGCAGGCGGATGCTGGTCTCTCCTTCCGGGCTCCGGCGCCGACCTCCGCCGCCCGCACCATCGGCGAGGCGGAGTCCCAGCTCGAGCGGGAGCTTCGCTCCGGCAATCGCGTCGTGGTCGCGTTCGAGAATCGCGGCGAGGCCGAGCGGGCCCGCTACAACCTCAACCGGCTCGACGTCCGGTTTCTGGATGACCCGTCCCTAGCCGACCCGCTCGCAGCGGAGGCGCAGCCGAGCACGCGAGCGGTCTTGTTTGGGGAGGCGAGGCTTTCCGACGGCTTCGTCTCGGCCGACCTGGGCCTGGCGGTGATCCCGTTCCGCCGGCTCGTGCACCGGCGCCGGGCGGCCGCCCCCGGTCCCGCGCGCGGCCGCCTGGCGGCCTTCACCGACCTGCGGGTCGGCGACTACGTCGTCCACGAGGACCACGGGATCGCCCGCTTCGCCGGCTTCGAGACCAAGACGGTCGCCAGCGTCACCCGCGACTACCTGGAGCTGAGCTACCGCGGCTCCGATCGCGTCTTCGCGCCCACCGACCAGCTGGCGAAGATCACCCGCTACGTGGGCACCGGGGGCGAGCCGCCGCAGCTCTCGGCGCTGGGGTCGGCGCGCTGGGAGGGAGTGAAGGCCCGCGCCCGGCGCGCCGCCCGCGAGCTGGCGGGAGAGCTGCTCAACCTCTATGCGCAGCGCCGCGCTCGCCGCGGCCATGCGTTCCCGCCCGACGGCGAGTGGCAGCTGATCCTCGAGCGTTCCTTCCCCTATCGGGAGACGACCGACCAGCTCGAGGCGATCGACTCCGTGAAGGGGGACCTGGAGTCCGAGCGCCCCATGGACCGCCTGATCTGCGGCGACGTCGGCTACGGCAAGACCGAGGTGGCGCTGCGCGCCGCCCAGAAGGCCGTCTCTGACGGCAAGCAGGTGATGATGCTGGTGCCGACCACGATCCTGGCGCAGCAGCACCTCGGCACTTTCCGGGAGCGCCTGGCGGAGTTCCCGATCGAGGTCGAGGTGGTCTCGCGCCTTCGCAAGCCCGCCGCGATCCGGGCGACGCTGGCGGGCTTCGCGGACGGCAAGGTGGACATCTTGATCGGCACCCACCGGTTGCTGTCGCGCGACGTCCGGGCCGCCGACCTGGGGCTGTTGATCGTCGACGAGGAGCAGCGCTTCGGGGTGCGCCAGAAGGAGGTCCTGCGCCAGCTGAAGCTCAAGGTCGACGTGCTCTCGATGTCGGCGACGCCGATCCCTCGCACGCTCCAGATGAGCCTGGCGGGCGTGCGCGACATCTCGGTGATCGAGACGCCCCCCGAGGGGCGCCGGCCGATTCGGACCTACGTCGGTCCCTACGAGGAGGAGCTGGTGCGCAGGGCGATCGAGCGTGAGTCCGACCGCGGCGGCCAGGCCTTCTTCCTCCACAACAGGATCGAGACCCTGCACCAGGTCGCCGAGCGCCTGCGCGCGCTCTGTCCCGGCGTCCGCTTCGCCGAGGCCCACGGGCAGATGGAGGAGGCCGAACTGGAGCGAACCATGCTCGAGTTCCTGCGCGGCGAGGCCGACTGCCTGGTGGCGACGACGATCATCGAGTCGGGCCTCGACATCCCGCAGGCGAACACGCTGATCGT
>JBBPIL010000009.1:0-62626 GCA_038040365.1 Actinomycetota bacterium | reverse complement strand
GCCGGGCTGCTCGCGGCGCTGGCCGCCCCGGCCTCCGCCTCCGCGGCGCCCCCGGGGGCGGCAGCGAAGCTCGAGGCCGCCAGCGCGCCGGCCAGCGAGTTGAAGCCGGTCGCCTCGATCCCGCTGCCTTGGGGCGCAACCGTGTATCGCTTCCAGCAGCGGGTCTCGGGAGTGAAGGTCCTCAACGGCCAGGTGGTGGTCAGCGACCCGAGGGGCGCGCCGCCCGACGTGGTGGCCGATTCGAGTAAGCCCAGCATCGAGGGCCCGCCCTCGCCGCGAGTCGGCCGGGCGCCCGCGATCGGGGCCGCTTTGCGCAGCGCGGGGGTGAGGCGCCTGCGAGGGCATTGGTCGGCGGCCCTGGCGATCGAGCCCGGCGACGGGGGAACGCTGGTGTGGCGCATCGTCATCCCCGCCGCCCGACCGCTGGGCGACTTCGAGGTTCTCATCGACGCCGTCTCGGGCCGTGTCGTGCGTACCCGGAACCTGCTCCAGGACTCGAGGCGGGGCCACGCACAGCTCTACAACCCGAACCCGGTGGCCCAGCACAACGGCTCCTCGGGGCTGCGAAGGGACCACCGGGACAAGAACACCGGCCTCTTGACCTCGCTGCGCCGGCCGGTCACGCTTCACGACATCAGGGAAGGCCAGCGCTGCCTGCGCGGCAAGTGGGTGCACGCCAAGCTCGGCCGCGATGCGCGGGAGGTCTGCAAGCGGGGCCTCGAGTGGTGGGGGGTGAAGCG
This sequence comes from Actinomycetota bacterium, assembly GCA_038040365.1. Lineage (GTDB taxonomy): Bacteria > Actinomycetota > Thermoleophilia > Solirubrobacterales > 70-9 > AC-56. The sequence goes on along the minus strand of JBBPIL010000009.1, from coordinate 61,886 downwards.
GTCGAAGAACCGCTTCGAGGCCTTGATGACCTACTTCCACATCGATCGCGCCCAGCGCTACATCCGACGCATCGGATTCGGCGCCGGGACCGTGAGGGGGATCAACGATCGCACCCAGGTCGCGGTCGCGGACGCGTTCAGGGACGACAACTCCTGGTACTCGCCGGCGACCCGGAGGATCAACTACGGCAGCGGGGGCGTCGACGATGCCGAGGACGCCGACGTGATCCTGCACGAATATGGCCACGCGATTCAGGACGACCAAGTACCGGGGTTCGGGAACAGCAACCAGGCCAGAGCGATCGGCGAGGGCTTCGGCGACTACTGGGCGGCCGTGATGTCCTCTCGGTCACCGGCCACGAGCAACAAGGACGACGTCTGCATCTTCGAGTGGGACGGCGTCCCCTGGGGAAGCTTCGTCCCCGCCTTCGGCCGAAAGTGCGGCCGGCGTGCGGACAGCGCCGACACCCTGTCTGAGGCCCAGGCCAGCTGTCAGTTCGAAATCCACTGCGTGGGCGAGGTCTGGTCGAGCGCCCTGTGGGATCTGCGCGACGGAGTCGGCGGCAAAGCCTTCGACAGGATCTTGCTCTCCTCCCAATTCATGTACACGTCCAACGAGCGCTTCGATGCGGCGGTGGAGGCGCTGATCGCCGCGGATCAGGCCTCGACCGGCGGCGCGAACAAGGCCCAGATCTGCGCCGAGATGGAGACCCAGCGCGGGATCTCCGTCGGCAATTGCCCCTGAGACCTGGCCCCTGAGCGGTTGTCCCGTGGGCCCGTTACGGGTGCCCCCAAAGACAGACCCGCCGGCGTCAGGGAGGGGGAACACCGGCGGGTCGCTTGGCTCAGACTGGCCAACGTTCACCCGTCGAGATGGTGTCGGGGGGTGTCCTCGACGGGTGGGTTGTCTCGTCCGAGGGAAAAGTATAGGGATCGTGTAAACGACTCCTAAAACTCCCGCCTGCCAACCACGGCTTTCGCAGGGCGAGCTAAAGCCGCTAAGGGCCCTAAGCCTTCGGCAGCGGCAACCGCACCGTGAAGCGCGCCCCCCCGGCGGGCGAGGAGCCAGCATCGACGTCGCCGCCGTGGGACATCGCGACGGCCTTCACGATCGCGAGGCCGAGCCCGGCGCCGCCGTCGCCGGCGATGTCGGCGGGGCCGGAGCCGCGAACGAACCTGGAGAAGACCTGCTCCTCCATGCCCGGCGGGATCCCGGGGCCATCGTCCGAGACCTCGAGCACCGCATCGCCGTTTCGGCGCTCGACCGCCACCCGGATCTCGGTGCCGGCGGGGGTATGCCGCAGCCCGTTGTCGAGCAGGTTGACGGTCAGCCGGTGAAGCTCGTCCGGGTTACCGTCCACCGGTACTGGACCGCGGTCGGCCAGGGTCAGGCGGTGGCCGTTCGCGACCGGGCGCACCTCGGAGAGCGCCGCGGCTGCCACGGCGGCGAGGTCGCACTCGCGCCGGGCACCGGTGCGGCCGGCGTCGGCGCGGGCGAGCAGCAGCAGGTCGGAGATCAGGCGGCCCATCCGCTTGGAGGATCGGAGCGCCGACTCGATCATCTCGCCCTGCTCGCCGCGGCGCTCGGTCGCGTCGAGCCGCTCCTGTAGCAACTCCAGGTTGGCGAGGATGCTGGTCAGCGGGGTGCGCAGCTCGTGCGACGCATCGGCGACGAACTCGCGCTGCACCTGCATCATCTGCTCCGTCTCCGAGCGGGCTGCGTCGAGCTCGCGGAGCATCTGCTCCAGGGTGCGCGCCAGCTCGCCGACCTCGTCGTCGGTCTCCGGCTCGGGGATGCGGAGCGAAGGGTCTCGCGTGGAGGCGATCTCCCGCGCCCTGGCGGTGAGCGCGGAGACCGGCCGCATTGCGCGCCCCGCGATCGCGATCCCGGCCAGAGCCGCGAGCACAGTGCCACCCAGAACGCCACCTCCCAGGAACAGCCACAGCCGGTTGATCGTCGCGTCGAGGCCGTCGGTGCTGCGGGCGTACTCGACGTAGAGCGGGTCTGAGTCCTGGATCGTGCTGGCGAGAGGGTAGGCGGCTACCGAGAAGCCGCCGACGCGCTTGACGTTGTCGACCGCCGGCGGACCCAAGTTGGTGGTGACTGCCCCGATCGTCCCGTTGTTGATGGGCTCGCCATTTTGGTGGACGATCTGGATTCCCGAGCCCAGAGGGAGGGGGGCGATGGCCTCGAGTTGGTGACGCTGGATATGGACCTGGCGGCCGAGTGGGGTGATGTCGACCTGCGTCTCTCCGGCGATCGTGAATGCGGTATTACGAAGGTCGTCGTTGAAGTCGGCCTGGATGCGATTGGAGGTGAGCCGCCCCACCACCACGGCGAAGATGACCAGGATGATCAGCGTCAGGGTGGCCGAGACGGCCGCCAGCCGCCAGCGGACCGGCCAGCGCTTCGGCGTCAGCGCGGCGAGGAGGCGCTCAAGCCACTTCATCCCGAGCCGCCCTGATGACGTACCCGGCGCCACGCTTGGTGTGCAGGACCCGCGGCTCGCCGCCGGCCTCGAGCTTTCGACGCAGGTTCGAGATGAAGACGTCGATCGTGTTCGTCATCGCCATCGGGTCGTAGTCCCAGACCTCCTCGAGCAGGCGCTCGCGCGAGACCACCAGCCGCTCGTTGCGCATCAGGTACTCGAGCAGCTCGAACTCGCGGTTCGTGAGCTCGACCGGCCGATCGCCGCGGTAGACCTCACGGGTGTCCGGATTGAGACGAACGTCGGCGACCGCCAGCGAGGCCGTGCCTCGGGGAGGCCGTCGCCGCAACAGGGCCCGCATCCGCGCCAGGAGCTCCTTGCGCTCGAACGGCTTCACGAGGTAGTCGTCGGCTCCCGAGTCGAGGCCCTCGACCCGATCGTCCGTGTCGGTGCGGGCAGTGAGGATCAGGATCGGCGCGTCGCTCTCGGCCCGCAGGCGACGGCAGACCTCGACTCCATCCAACTTGGGCAACCCGAGATCGAGGATCACGAGGTCGGGCACAAAGCTCTCGGCGAGCTTGAGCGCCTCGACGCCGTCCTCCGCCGAGCGTACCTCGTGGCCCTCCTGGCGCAGCACCCGGCGCAGAACGTCGGCGATCGCGGCGTCGTCCTCGACGACCAGGACGCGACCGGTGATGGTGTCGGTGGCAAGCATTCCGAACAAGGTTAGCCCTGGAAACGACAAACACGGGTGATCTTTAGTGCGGGTTTATCCGCAGGGGTCGACGGCGCGGCGTCGAAACGCGCTCGCAGATGTTCTGGACACGCAAGCGCCGTCGCAAGCGGCGCCGCCCGACCGGCTACCAGCGCTCGCGTTCGCCCTCGCGGGCGCGGTCGCGCGACCGACCGCGCCTCGCGTTTCGTGATGCAGGCACGCTGATCGCCGGGCTCGAGCAGCGCCACCTCGATGTGATCGGACTCATGTTGGTGGCCGCCGGCGTCTACCTGGGTTGTGTCCTCTACGTGGGTTGGGATGGGGGCCCGGTGGGGGAGTGGCTCCAGAGTGCTCTCGAGAACGCCGCCGGCAGGATCGCCTACGTGGTGCCGCTGGCCCTCGCCGGCTGGGGCATGGCGCTGGTGATGCGCCCGTTCGTTGCCGCCCCCGGGGCGCTGAACGCGGGAGCGGTCCTGCTGCTCGCCTCGCTGCTCTTGGCCTTTGCGGCGCAGACCGCCGGGCTGGGGCCCGACCATCCCGCCCGCCACGGCTACTTCGAGCAGCGCTTCTTCACCGTCCACGGGGGAGCCGCCGGCGAAGCGCTCTACTGGGCCGCGACGACGCTCTTCCAGCGGCTCGGGGCTCAGATCCTGGCCGTCTTGATGTTCGCCAGCGGCCTGCTGCTGCTCACCGGGACCACGGTCGCGAGCCTCCTGTCTCGCGCCGGGCGGGTCGCGCGGAGCGCCGGCGCCGGAACCCGCGAGCTGGCGAAGACGGTGCGCTTGGGGCGTCAGGGGGTCGAGGGCTTCGATCCGCGCGGCGAAGAGATCGCGATCACGCGCGCCGGCCCAACCGAACCCCTCGCCGCCGGGATGCTGGGAGGCGAGCCCGACACGGGGGAGATGGAGAGCGGAGTCGCTGGCGATCACCAGCACCCCGAGTGGGCAGAGGAGGAGGTCGAGGCTCCCGAGGCGGGCGAGTTCCCGCACGACGAGTCGGTCGGGCACGAGGCCGACGGCGAGGTCGATGGGGTCGCACCGAGCAAGGGGCAAGGGGCAACCGGCAGCGACCTCACCCCGATGGGAAACCGGCGAAGCGCGGTTACCCAGTCCGATGAGATCGACTACACGCTTCCCGCCGCCAAGCTGCTCCAGCGGGGGAAGGGGGACCCGGGCCCCGACGTGCGGGACCGCGAGGCCGTCGCCAAGGCGCTGCTGGACGCGCTTCGTCACTTCGGCGTCGAGGCGAAGCTGCTGGGGGTCGTCAGCGGCCCTCATGTGAGCCGCTACGAGCTCCAGCTCGCGCCGGGTACGAAGGTCTCCAAGGTCGCCCGGCTCCGCGACGACCTCGCCTACGCGCTCGCCTCCACCGACATTCGCATCCTGGCGCCGATCCCGGGCAAGAAGGCGGTTGGCGTGGAGGTGCCCAACCAGCGCCGGCGCCTGGTTCGGCTGGGCGACATCTATGACGGGCGCCCGAAGGGCGCCTCGCCACTCGCGGTCTGGCTCGGCAAGGACGTCTCCGGGCAAGCCGTGTGGGCCGATCTGGCGCCGATGCCGCATGCGCTGGTGGCCGGCACCACCGGGTCGGGCAAGTCGGGCTGCATCAACGCGATGCTGTGCTCGGTCCTCATGCACGCCTCGCCAAACGAGGCTCGCCTGGTGCTGGTCGACCCGAAGCGGGTCGAGCTGAACCACTACGAGCGGCTCCCGCACCTGCTGACCCCGGTGGTCACCAATCCGCGGATGGCCGCCAACGTGCTCGCCAACCTGATCGGCGAGATGGAGAGCCGCTACGGCGTCATGAGCGAGGCGAGGGCGCGCAACCTGATCGAGCTCAACCAGACGCGTCGCAAGGCGGGCGAGGCGCCGCTGCCGCACATCCTCTGCGTGATCGACGAGCTGGCCGACCTGATGATGATCGCCCCCGCGGAGGTCGAGGACTCGATCATCCGCCTGGCGCAGAAGTCGCGGGCAGTCGGCATCCACCTGGTGCTGGCGACTCAGCGACCGTCGACCGACGTGATCACCGGGACGATCAAGGTCAACATCCCGGCCCGGATCGCCTTCTCGGTCGCCTCGCAGGTCGACTCCCGCGTGATCCTCGACCAGGGCGGCGCCGAGACCCTGCTCGGCCAGGGCGACATGCTGTTCCGGCCGGTCGGGACCTCGAGGCTAGAGCGCCTGCAGGGGGCATTCGTGTCCGAGGCCGAGATCGCCCGCCTGGTCTCCCACTGGGGGCGCCAGGGCGAGCCCGAGTTCGACGAGGCGCTGCTCGAGGTGCGCGAGGAGACCGGTGATCAGCGCGACGACGAGCTGTCGCCGGATCACGACGACCTGCTCGGCGAGGCGGCGCGGATCGTCGTCCAGGGTCAGACGGCGTCCGTCTCGATGATCCAGCGCCGGCTTCGGGTCGGCTACACCCGCGCCGGCCGTCTGATCGACATGCTCGAGCGGCGGGGGATGATCTCCGGGTACGAGGGCTCGAAGCCCCGTCAGGTCCTGGTCTCGGAGGGGGAGCTCGGGCGAATGCTCGAGCGGCCCTCCTCCGACGGCGAGGCTCGGTCACCCGAGGGCGTCGAGCGCGATCGCGAGCCCGACACCGGGGCCGAGCTGGAGCCCCTCAGCGGCTGAGAGCACCTGATGGACATCACTGGGCGCTGCGAGGAGGCGAACTTCGCAGCGCGAGCGGCGCTGGGTGAGGGGGCGGTTCGCTGCCTTTGGCGCTTTTGTTGCCACATGAGCAACAATCGCGCCAATCCCTCGGTCGAGGCGACGATTGCGCGGCTTGGCTCGTGGCAGCGCGGCGTGGCCTCATTACCCAGCTAACGCCGCCGGTCCCCACGGGAGCGTGATCGTGCGTCGACGGTGGCTCGCAGCGGATGCCTAGCCGCCCCGCGCTCAGCCCCAGACGGCGCGGCGGCGCGCGGGCGGCGAGAATATGCGACGCCATGGCCACCAGGGATGAAGGAGAGCGGCTGCCGATCGGCGAGGTCCTGAAGCGGACCCGGACCCGCCACAAGATCGATATTCGCACCGTTGAGCAGCAGACCAAGATCCGCATCAAATACCTGAGGGCGCTGGAGAACGAGGAGTGGGACGTGCTCCCCGGGTCCGCCTACGCCAAGGGCTTCCTGCGAACCTACGCCCAATTCCTCGGCCTCGACGGGGACGCCTTGGTCGACGAGTACCGGCGCACGGTTGAGGCAGCGCTCGACGCCGACCGCGCCTATCTGTTCAGCGAGCCTCTACTGGAGCGCCGCCGACGACCCGGCGAGGAGCCGCGGCGGGGCTGGCCCGTGAGGGCGTCCGCTTTGGGCGTCCTGGGTGCGGTCGCCGTCGTCGTGCTGCTGGTCCTCGGGCTGACCGGGTCGGACAACGAGGGCAAGAACACCCAGCGTCAGAAGGGCAAGCGCGAGAACGCCCAGCAGGGGAGCGGGGGTGGCTCGAACCAGGGCAGCGCCCCGTCCCAACCGGTGACGGTGGCGCTGATCACGCGCGACTCCATGGAGGTCTGCCTGGTGACCGGCGACGGGCGGGCGCTGATCGACGGGCAGACGCTGATCTCGGGCGCCAAGGAGGGTCCCTTCCAGCCGCCGGCCGACAACTACCGGCTGGACCTCTCGAGCGGGGGGGCGCTCACCCTGACCCTCGACGGGAAGCCGCGCCCCGTGCGCTCACAGGGGGCGGCGAGCTACCAGATCAGCGGCGACGGCGTTCGACCCACGAGCTTCAGGGGCCCGGATTGCCCTTGAGCGAGCGACCGTGAGCCCGGACGCGGTTCGGGCCGGGATCGTGGTCACCGGCACCGAGGTCCTGACCGGCCGAGTGAGCGACCGGGACGGCCCGTGGATCTCGGAGCGGCTCGGCGAGTTGGGCGTGGAGGTCACCCACATCATCTGCGTCGGAGACCGCCCCGACGACCTCGAGGCGGCGCTGCGGTTCCTCGCCGCGCAGGACGCCGACCTGATCGTCACCAGCGGTGGGCTCGGCCCGACGGCCGACGATCTGACGGCGGAGGTGGTCGCCCGGTTCGCGGGCCGCGAGCTGGTCCTCGACGAGGGGATGGAGAAGAAGATCTCGCGAATCCTCGCCCAATTCGCCCGACGGCTGCGCTTCGACGCCGAGGCGCTTCGCGAGGCCAACCGAAAGCAGGCGATGGTGCCGCGCGGCGCGATCGCGATCGACCCGGCCGGGACCGCGCCCGGGCTCGTGGTCCCCACAGAGGGGCCCACGGTGATCGTCCTTCCCGGGCCGCCGCGCGAGCTCCAGGCGATGTGGCCGGCGGCGCTCGATTCCGAGCCGGTCCGCGCGGTGCTCTCGCGTGCGACCCCGTTTCGGGGATACACCCTGCGCCTGATCGGCATTCCCGAGTCGGAGATCGCCAAGACGTTGCGCGAGGTCGAGCGCCACACCGACCTCTCGGCGCTCGAGGTCACAACCTGCCTGCGCGGTGGCGAGCTGGAGATCGACGTCCGCCATCGCGAAGGTGCGGATGCCGCGGCCGACGCGGTCCGCGCCGCGGTCGAGGAGCGTCACGGCCGCTATCTGTTCAGCGAGGACGGAACGACGATCGACGAGCAGGTGGCGGCGCTGTTGCGCGGGCGACGGGTCGGCCTCGCCGAGTCGTGCAGCGGCGGGCTGCTGGCGGCCCGGCTGACGGCACTCCCGGGCGCCTCGGGGTACGTCGCCGGCAGCGTGGTCGCCTACTCGAACCAGGCGAAGTCGGACCTGCTCGGGGTCGACCCCGCGCTGATCGAGCGCCACGGCGCCGTCTCGCCCGAGGTCGCCGAGGCGATGGCCGACGGGGCGCTGGACCGGTTTCGCGCCGACGCCGCCGTTTCGATCACCGGGATCGCTGGCCCCGAGGGCGGCACCAAGGAGAAGCCGGTCGGCTACGTCTGCTTCTGCGCCAAGCTTGCCGACGGGCGAAGCCTCGCCCGCGACCCCGTGATCCCGGGCGGCCGCCAGGACATCCGGGAGCGCTCCGCGCTGGTCGGGCTCCACATGCTGCGAATCCTCCTCGGCGGTGGGGAGGCGCCGCTTTAGTGCCCGAGGCCCTCGAGCCGTTCGAGGTCCGCGTCGACGAGCAGGTCCTCGACGACCTGCGCTGGCGCCTGGGGCGGACGCGCTGGCCGGAGCAACCCGTCGGCCAAGGGTGGGAGCTCGGCGTCGACGTCGCCTACCTGCGCGAGCTCTGCGGATACTGGGCGAACCAGTACGACTGGCGCGCGTTCGAGTCACGGCTGAACGGCTTTCCGAACCGGCGCTGGAACGGCCTCCACTTGATCTGGGAGCGAAGCGGGGGAGATGGGCTCCCGGTGATGCTGATCCACGGCTGGCCTGGCGGGCCGATGGAGTTCTGTGAGCTGATCCCCCTGCTGGTGGAGGCGGGCCACGATGTGGTTGTGCCCTCGCTGCCGGGCTACGGGTGGTCCGACGACCCGGGCCGGCCGCTGAACGTGGCCGCGGTCTCCGAGCGGCTGCGCGCGGTGATGGAGGCCGGCCTGGGGTACGGGCGCTATGCGGTCCAGGGAGGCGACTGGGGGGCGAACATCTCGGCGCGGATGGCGCTCGACTCGCCGGACACCGTGGCGGCGGTGCACGTCAACGCCGTCTCGGTGCTCCCCATCCCCGGGGACCTCACCGAGCCACCGCTGAGCGAGGCCGAGCAGGCCTATGTGGAGACCGGCTCGCGATGGCGCCGCCGCGAGGGCTTCCATCTGTTCCTGCACTCGGCCGCGCCGGACGCGGTCGGGGTCGCCTTCAACGACTCACCCGCGGGGCTCGCCGCCTGGCTGGTGGAGAAATACCGGCGCTGGAGCGACTGCGACGGCGAGGTGGAGCGGCGGTTCTCGAAGGACCAGCTGTGCGACTTCCTGACCACGTACTGGGCGACGGGGACGATTGCGTCGTCGATGCGCTTCTACCTGGGGGAGCGCCGCAATCGGTGGCGGCTCGGCCCGGGGGAGCGAATCGAGGTCCCGGCGGCGGCCGCCGACTTCCCCGCCGAGATCGTCAGAGCCCCCCGAGAGTGGGCGGAGCGGATCTTCTCCGACCTGCGCCGCTGGACGGAGATGCCGCGCGGCGGCCACTTCGCCGCCTTCGAGGAGCCGGAGCTCCTGGCCGACGACGTGGTCGGGTTCCTCTCCGGCCTCTGACCCGCCTGGCGCCGCTCACCTGCCAGGCCTACGAGCGCAGCGCGTGTCATCGCTTCGTCGAGGAGCTGGGTGCGATCGTGCCGCTCTACGCGGCTGGATGTCACCCACCGCGATGTCACCGCCCATGCTGGTGCCCGACGCATCACACATCTGCCGCCCAAATGTGGTGGTGGCCGCTAGCTGAGGAACTCGCGAATCCTCTTGACCACCAGGTCCGGCTGCTCCTCAACGATGAAGTGGCCCGAGTTGGGTACCAGCTCGACCTCCATGTCGTCGGCATGCGGCTGATAGCCGGCGAGCAGCTTCGGCGACACATAGCGGTCGCGCTCGCCGAACAGGATCCGGGTCGGCACCGTGAGCCGGTGGTCGCGCCACCTACCGGCGATGCCTTCGCGAAGGGCGCGCTGGTAGTTGCGATAGAGGTTGCTGGCGGCGAGGGCGCGGGAGCGTTCGCGAAAGCTGTCCACGTAGCCGTCCATGTCCTCGGCCGTGAACGGGACGCCGAAGTTGCCGCGCGAGAGGATGTTCCGCGTGATCCAGCCCTGCCGCAGCAGCCGGGGGCCGAGCCCGGGCGTCGCGATCCTCCACGTGTACCAGCTCCGCCAGCCCTCGGCGATCAGCCTAGGGGTGATCTGCGGCCACGGATGCGGTGCGTTCAGGACCACCATGCGCTCGACCCGATCGGGATGGACGAGGCCGAGCAGGATCGCCGCCCAGCCGCCCCAGTCGTGGCCGACGACGCAAGCGCGCTCGATCCCGAGCGCGTCGAGCAGCGCGACCTGGTCGGCGGCGAAGGTCTCGCCGTCATAGCCGTATCCCGGCGCCTCGCTCCAGCCGAAGCCGCGTAGGTCCGGAGCGAGCAGCCGGCGCTCACCCTGCAGGGCGCCGATGACCTGACGCCACATGTACCAGTGCTGGGGCCAGCCGTGAAGCAGGAGGAGCGGCGGCTTCGCGGAACCGCTTGAGCCCGCCTCAGCGAGGTGGATTCGCAGCCCCTTCGCATCGACGAAGCGGTGCTCGACGCCCTCGACTTGCGGCAAGTCGTCGGCCAACGGCTGCAATCTATTGGCGAACCGTGGGCCTTGTGCAACAGAGAAGGGCATAGGTTGGGTTGAGATGACTAAGGAGAGGCTGAAGAGCCCGCGGGCGCGGCTGTTCGTGGCGCTCGACCTGCCGTTGCGGGTGCGCGAGGGGCTGGTCGCATGGCAGCGCGGAGCGCTCACCGACCCGATGTTGCGGCCGGTCGCCGCCGAGGCGCTGCATGTGACCCTCTGCTTTCTCGCCTACCAACCGGAGCGCGAGATCGAGCAGATCGCCGAGGTCATGCGCTCGGTCGGCGCGCGGCCGGTCCAGGCCCGGTTCAGGGAGGAGCCGGTGGCGGTTCCCCCGAACCGCCCCCGCCTGTTCGCGGCCGACGCGGAGAGCGAGGCTGCGATCGAGCTCCAGGCCGAGCTCTCCGACGCGCTCGTCGCCGAGCGCTTCTACAAGCCCGAGAAACGCGACTTCTGGCCCCACGTGACCGTCGCCCGGATCAAGCCCTCCAAGCGCTCTGCTTCCGATCGGCGAGGGCGCCGGAGAGGCCGCCCGATGCGCGTCGAGGCGCCCCCCGGGCCGCTGCGGGCGGAGCTGCTGGAGCCCTTTCGTGCTGTCCGAGTGACGCTCTACCGTTCGCGCCTGCGGTCTAGCGGCGCGGAGTACGCGTCCCTAGCCGAACTCGACCTGCCGCCCGCCGAGGCGGAGAAGAGGTGATGGAAACGATGGCAGATGAGAAGAAGACGACCTCACGTTCCTCGAGCGGCTCCAAAAACGGCGCTGGCGCCAAGGAGGCGAAGGCCAAGGATGCGGCCCTACAGGCCGCGGTGACCCACCTCGAGCGCCAGTTTGGTCAGGGGTCGGTGATGCGCCTCGGCGACGAGAGCGCGGTCCAGGTCGAGACGATCTCCACCGGAGCCCTTTCGCTCGACCTCGCGCTTGGCGTCGGCGGGGTGCCGCGGGGAAGGATCGTCGAGATCTTCGGCCCCGAGTCCTCGGGCAAGACGACGCTCGTCTACCACCTCATCGCCGAGGCCCAGGCGAAGGGCGGGATCTGCGCCTTCGTCGACACCGAGCACGCGATCGACCCGATCTACGCGAAGCGGATCGGCGTCGACGTCGATGAGCTGCTCGTTTCTCAACCCGACTACGGCGAGCAGGCGCTCGAGATCGTCGACGTCCTGGTCCGCTCCGGCGCGGTCGACCTGGTCGCGATCGACTCGGTGGCCGCACTGACCCCGCGGGTCGAGCTCGAGGGCCAGATGGGGGAGACCCAGATCGGCCTGCAGGCGCGGCTGATGTCGCAGGCGCTGCGGAAGCTGGCCGGGAACCTCAGCCGGGCCAATACGGTGTGCGTGTTCACGAATCAGATCCGCGAGAAGATCGGGGTCACCTTCGGCTCGTCCGAAACGCAGCCCGGCGGCCGGGCGCTGAAGTTCTATGCCTCGCAGCGACTCGACATCCGCCGCATCGAGACCCTCAAGGAGGGCACCGAGGCGGTCGGCAACCGGGTCAAGGTGAAGGTGGTCAAGAACAAGGTGGCCGCACCCTTCCGCCAGGCGGAGTTCGACATCGAGTACGGGACCGGGATCTCCAACGAGGGCTGCCTGCTCGACCTGGCACTCGAGCACGACCTGGTGCAGAAGTCCGGCTCGTTCTTCTCCTATGGCGAGCTGCGCCTCGGCCAGGGTCGCAACAACACCAAGCAGTACCTGGTCGAGAACCCGGAGACCACCCGCGAGATCGAGGCGAAGCTGGCGGACGCCCTCGGCATCGAGCGACAAGGGGCGGCCAGCCCGCCCGAAGGCGAGCGGTCAGCCGGGCAGAGCCCCGATGCGACGCCGATCGCCGACGCCGCCGCGGAGGCCGAGGAGCCCGAGCGCAAGGCCGCTTAGCAGTGGTAGTGGCCGAGCGGGCGCCAGACGCCTTCGAGGTGGCGCTCGCTGCGCTGCGGCGTACCGAGCGGGCGACCGCCGAGCTCGGCGCCTGGCTCGCAACGCGCGGCTATGGATCCGAGGAGATCGAGGCGACGATCGGTCGCCTGACGGAGGTTGGCGAGCTCGACGACGAGCGCTTCGCACGGCGCTACGCGGAGGACAAGCGCGAGCTGCGCGGCTGGGGCGCCGAGCGGATCCGCGAGGCACTCGCCTCACGAGGGATCCCTCCGGCCCACGTCGAGGCGGCCCTGGAGGCAGACTCGCATGGCGCCCAGGTGGAGAGGGCGAGCGACCTGCTTGCCCGGCGCGGGCAGCCCCTGGATGCCGATGCCGATCGAGCCCGGGCGCTCGGCTATTTGACCCGGCGCGGCTACGAGTACGAGGTCGCCTACGAGGCGATCCGCCTGGCCGCTCGCCAGGGCGGGTAGGGGGCTTGCCAGAAGGCGGTCTCACCTCTACGATCCATGTAGCGGCCGTTGGTCGCCCGAAGACACGAATTGAGCGCTATTTCCAACTTTGACAGACAAGACGCATAGATCAGAACGGCAATTGCAGGGCACGGGGGCTGTGCCCCCTGGACAAGCGCCCTGCTTGCGCACGCTTGTGTCGCGGGGGCTGGTGCCCTAGAGGCGGGCTTCGCGGCAAGCACACAATCGTCCCCACCGGATGCGGCTGTGACCGCGGTGGGGGCGCGACATCGACATAGCGGATATGAGTGTCTCCGGCGCCACCGGTTGCGGGCCCGCCGAGCAGAGGCGGCGCCCTGAGTCGAGAAGCGAACCAGCCGGCCCGGAAGGGAGTAGCCATGGAGATACGCGCGCTGTTACAACCGTGGAGACGGGGCGAGCCCAGGAGCGAGGACGGCGGCGAGGCGCGCGAGGACTCCGGGGCTCCCATGCCGGACGAGCTCGCCGCGCGCCGGGCGGAGATCGCGCGGATGGAGGAGCGGGCCCTGCGTGAAACGGACTCCCTGGAGGTACAGCGTGGCGACCTCGAACGGCGCACCCAGGCGCTCGAAGACCGCGAGCGCAACCTGATCCAGCAGTCCGAGGAGCTGAAGCGCGCCAAGCGCGTCCAGCGGCACGAGCTGGAGCGGATCTCGGCGTTGAGCGCCTCGCAGGCGAAGCAGCTGCTGCTCGCCGACGTCGAGCAGGAGGCTCGCCACCAGGCCGGGGTGAGGTTGCAGGAGATCGAGGCCGAGACCAAGCGGGAGGCCGAGCGCCGCGCCCGCAACATCCTCTCGGTGGCGATGCAGCGACTGGCGGCGAGACACGCGGGCGACAGCACGACGCGCCTGGTCGAGCTGCCGAGCGACGAGATGAAGGGCCGGATCATCGGCCGTGACGGTCGCAACATCCGGGCGCTCGAGAAGCTCACCGGCGTCGACGTGATCATCGACGAGACGCCGGCCGCCGTCGTCCTCTCGAGCTTCGACGGGGTGCGCCGCGAGATCGCCCGGATCACCCTGGAGCGGCTGATCGCCGACGGGCGGATCAATCCGGCTCTGATCGAGGAGACGTATGAGCACGCCAAGGCCGAGATCGACGAGCGGATCGTCGAGGAGGGCGAGCGCGCGGCCCTCGAAGCCCGGGTGCATGGCGTCGACCCGGAGCTGAGTCGCCTCCTGGGCCAGCTCAAGTTCCGCACCAGCTACGGGCAGAACGTGCTCGATCACCTGGTCGAGTGCTCGCACCTCGCCGGGCTGATCGCCGCGGAGCTCGGAGCGTCGGTGGAGACCGCGCGCCGGGCCGCCCTGCTCCACGACATCGGCAAGGCGGTGACCCACGAGGTCGAGGGCCCGCACGCGGCGGTCGGCGCCTCTCTCGCTCGCCGCCACGGCGAGCCTGAGGCGGTCGCACACGCGATGGAGGCCCATCACAACGAGGTCGAGCCGCGCACGATCGAGGCGATCATCGTCCAGACCGCCGACGCGCTCTCGGGCGCGCGTCCAGGCGCCCGCGGCGACTCCCTGGAGGAGTACGTCGAGCGCTTGCGGGACCTCGAGGGGATCGCCTCTCGCCACGAGGGCGTCGAGCGGGTCTACGCGATGCGAGCCGGCCGCGAGGTCCGGGTGATCGTCGATCCGGGCACGATCGACGATGAGCGGGCCGCCCTGATCTCGCACGAGATCGCGGCCGCGATCGAGAAGGAGATGGAGTACCCCGGCCAGGTCAAGATCACCGTGATCCGCGAGAGCCGCTCGACCTCCATCGCCAGCTAGGGGCGGCGATAGGCTTCCGGCCGCATGGACGAGACCCTGTTCTACGTCTTCGGGATCGCGCTGGTGCTCTCGGCGCTCGCCCTCTCGGCGCTCGGCCTCCGCAGTGAGAGCTTTCCCCCTAGCCGGATCGTGCTTGCGGGGGTCGTCGCCTACTTCGCGGTGCTGGTGGGCGCCACGAGCACCTTCGCCGTCCTCAACGCACGCGACGAACAGCACAAGCGGGATGCCGAGCATGCCGAGGCCGCCGCGGCCGTGCCGGCCGGCAGCGAGCAAACGACGGCCACGACGACGACCACCGGTACCACCACGACAACCGAGCCTGCGCAGGGGGGCGGGGAGACCGTCAAGGTGAGCTCGCCGGCGGATGGCTCGCTCGTTTTCGAGCCGAGCAAACTGACGGCGAAGGCCGGGAGCGTGACGATCGACTACGAGAACCCGTCTCCCGTCGACCACAGCATCGCGATCGAGGCGGGCGGGGAGACGCTCGACGAGAGCGAGATCGCGGCCGACGCTGCCCTCACTGCCACCGTCGACCTCGAGCCTGGCAGGTTTGTCTACTACTGCACCGTGCCCGGGCACCGCGAGGCCGGCATGGTGGGCACCCTCACCGTCAAGTAGCCAAGCTGCGGCTCAAAGAAGACGCGTTTTCTGGCGACATTCGGCTACTCCGACAGCCCGGTGGCTTCGAGGGCCTCGGCTCGCTCTTGGAACATCCGAAAGTGAGTGATCTGCCCGGTCTCGACCGTCCACACAACCGTGCTCCTTGCAGTCACTTCGATCCCCTCGCGCCCCCGAATACAGACACCCTTGAGCGGTCCTCGGGAGCGCGACCAGTCAATTCCGCGTCGGAGCGAAACGAGGCCAACCACGCCCTCAGGTCGCACCGGTTCCAGGCGTCCTGATTGCGCCGCACCACCTCCACGTTCTCCTGCGACATCGTCCACGCAGTATCTCGCGCCGGACGACCGATCGTCTTTGGATGGCGGCCTGACGTAACCACCTGATCGCTGTAGCCTCTCGATCGAGATTCGCCTTGCACTCGAGCGAAGGGAGAACTCATGAGCCAGGATGAAAAGACCTTCAAAGGGCAGTGCTTCTGCGGCGCTGTCACGATTGTCGTCACGGGCGATCCGGAGGGCGCTGGCTACTGCCATTGCGCCTCCTGTAGGAGCTGGTCCGCCGGCCCGGTCAACGCATTCACGCTCTGGAAGCCCGAGGCGGTCAAGGTGACCCAGGGAGAAGACCAAATCGGCGAGTACCACAAGAACGAGCGGAGCTATCGGCAGTGGTGCAAGGTATGCGGCGGCCATCTGCTGACGCGACACCCAGAGTGGGGTTTGGTCGACGTCTACGCGGCGACGATCCCTTCATTTCCGTTTGCACCCGGGGTGCACGTCAATTACGAGTCGACCGTGCTGCGCATGAACGATGACCTCCCCAAGCTCAAGGACTTCCCCGAAGAGTTGGGCGGCTCCGGCGAGGCGATCGCCGAGTAGCAACGCGACCGGCCGGGGATTTAGTGGCAGCGGGCCGCCATATGCCATTGCGATACCACGTCACCACCTTCGGCTGTCAGATGAACGAGCACGACTCCGAGCGGATGAAGGGAATGCTCGAGTCGCTCGGCTACCAGGAGGTCGCCGAGCGTTCGGCGGCCGACCTGATCCTCTTCAACACCTGCTCGATCCGCGAATCGGCCGACAACCGCTTCATCGCTCACCTGGGTGAGGCCAAACGGCTGAAGTCGGAGGCTCCCGAGCGGGTGGTGGGGGTCGGCGGCTGCTGGGCGCAGTCGGTCAAGGACGAGGTCTTCGAGCGGTTCCCGTTCGTCGACGTCGCGTTCGGGCCGGGGCAGATCCACCGGCTGGCCGAGTTCCTGACCCAGGACTCGCTCACTGCGCAGGGCTACTTCGAGTTCGAGGACTTCTCGGGCCACCTGCCCGCGAAGCGGGCGCGCGAGTTCCAGGCCTGGGTCCAGATCTCCGTCGGCTGCAACTGCGTCTGCGCCTACTGCATCGTTCCGCAGACACGCGGGCGCGAGGTGAGTCGCCGGCCCGGGGAGCTGATCGCCGAGATCGAGTCGCTGGCCGCCGACGGGGTTCGCGAGGTGACCCTGCTCGGCCAGAACGTGAACAGCTACGGGCGCGACCTGCCGAAGCAGGAGCGGACCACGTTCGCCGAGCTGCTCGCTCGTGTGGACGCCATCGAGGGCGTTCAGCGGATCCGCTATACGAGCCCCCACCCCAAGGACATCCGCGAGGACGTGATTCGCGCCCACGCCGAGCTGCCGGCGCTTTGCGAGCACATCCACCTGCCCCTGCAATCAGGCTCGAGCCGAATCCTGAAGGCAATGCGCCGAACGTACAACCGGGAGCGCTACCTCGACCGCGTCGCCCAGATCCGTGAGCAAGTCCCGGACTGCGCTCTGACCACGGACATCATCGTCGGCTTCCCCGGCGAGACGCCCGACGACTTCGCCGAGACCCTGGAGGTCACTGAGGGGGTCGGCTACGACGGTGCCTTCACGTTCATCTTCTCGCCGCGTCGAGGAACCGAGGCGGCGACGATGGGGGGCCAGGTCCCGCACCCCGTGAAGCGGGAGCGGATGGCGCGCCTGGTCGAGCTGGTCCAGCGTCGCGCCCGCGAGCGCGCCCAACGCTTCGTCGGGCGAACGATGGAGGTGCTGGTCGAGGGCCCCAGCAGGACCGACCCGGCGAGGCTCCGGGGCCGCACCGGCCACAACAAGACCGTCAACTTCGAGGGCACGGCCGAGCCCGGCGAGCTGGTCGACGTGGAGATCACCGAGGCAACGTCAACGACCCTGTCCGGACATGAGCTGCTGAGCGCCAGGCTCATGTGAGGAAGCTGATGCCTGGCCGGGCGCAAAGCGATCTGCTCTGCTGAAGGTCCTGGCGATCTTCGGCCCGACCGGCGTCGGAAAGACGGCGGTTGCGGTCGCTGTCGCGGACCTTTTGCGTGGGCGCGGCGAAGACGTGGTCGCCGTCTCCTGCGATGCGATCCAGGTCTACCGGGGACTCGAGACGCTCGCTGGGACGGCGACCCCAGAGGAGCGCTTGCGGCTCGAGCACCGGCTGGTGGGCTTCGTGGAGGTGAGGGGCGAGTTCAGCGCCGGGCAGTTCGCGACCCTTGCGCATGCGGAGATCGACCAGCTCCTCGCGAAGGGGCGGCGGCCGATCGTGGTCGGCGGGGCCGGTCTCTACCTGCGCGCCGCGCTCGCCGATCTCGAGCTGCGACCCCCTGTCGCTGCCGAGGTACGCGGCGAGGTCGAGCGTGAGGTCGCCGCCCGCGGCCCGGAGGCGCTACACGGTGAGCTCGATCCGGACGTCGCCGCGACGGTCCATCCGAGGGACCGCAAGCGGGTCGCTCGGGCACTCGAGCTACAGCGCGCGGGCATCGATCCGCCGCATGGAAGCGAGCAGCTGTGGACCGCGAAGCTTCGCCGCCCGACCGTCCTCGTCGGCCTGACGATCGACCGCGAGGAGCTTCGGCGCCGCATCGAGGCGCGGGTCGAGGAGATGGTGGCCGCCGGGGCCGCCGAGGAGGCGCACCGGGCGGCCGAGGCCGGCGCCTCGCGCACCGCCCGGGCGGCGCTCGGGTTCCAGGAGCTGCTCGCCGGCGATCTGGAGGCGGTGAAGCGCGCCCATCGCGCCTATGCGCGCCGCCAGGTCACCTGGATGCGCAAGATGCCGGGCGTCGAGCTGATCGACCGCACCGGCCGCGACGACGGCAGCGTCGCCGAGCAGATCGCCGCCGCGCTCGACCGCTGAGACATTTGCCACTCGGTGGCGCGGGTTTCGTTGCAGAGCGCGGGGCCACGGTCACACAGGTCGTGGATCACACTCCCCTTCGCGCTCGCTCCCGGATTGTGACCACATTTGTGGTCACAGACCGGGAGGGCCTTCCGGGCAGGCCTGCTCCAGGCCTGTGCCACGGGTTGTCACCAAAGATGAGCTTGCGGACGATCGAATAGCTTCTCGACGATGCGGTTCGAGAAGTGGCAGGCGCTCGGAAACGACTATGTGATCGTGGAGGCCGACGCCCTGCCCTGGGAGCTGACGCCGAAGCGGATCCGGCGGCTCTGCGAACCACACTTCGGGGTCGGCTCCGACGGTGTTCTGATGCTTTCGCGAGCCGAGGACGCGCGCCAGGTAGCGGAGCTGCGGATCTTCAACCCCGACGGCTCGGAGGCTGAGCTCTCGGGCAACGGGGCCCGCCAGGCGGCGCTCTATCTACGGCGCGCCGGGTGGACGGACGAGGACGAGTTCGCGATTCTCACCGGGGCAGGCGAGATTCGCCCCACGATCACCTCGGCGGACACCGCGACGTTGGCCATGGGCAGGGCCTCGGTGACCTCGCCGGACTTTCCCTCAGGCGGCCCCGACGGCATCGGCGTGCTGACCGCAGCGGGGCGCGAGTGGCGCTTCCAGCACGTCTCGATCGGCAACCCGCAGTGCGTGATCGAGGCGGGCGGGGAGCTCGAGGAGCTCGATCTGGGCGCGGTGGGCCCCGAGATCGAGCGCAGCGAGCTGTTTCCGAACCGCACCAACGTCTCCTTCATTCGGATCGAGGGGTCCGCGGTCAGGGCGCGGATCTTCGAGCGCGGGGCGGGGGAGACGCTCTCCTCCGGGACCGGCGCGAGCGGCGCGGCGGTGGCGGCCGTTCTCGGGGGCGCGGCCAGCCCGATCGCGGTAAAGCTGGACGGGGGAGAGCTGGCGGTCGAGGTGGGGGAGGACCTCGACGTGCGGCTGACCGGGACCGCGGAGCCGGTGTTCCGGGGGGAGCTCTCGCCGGAGCTCGTGCGCGCGCTGGAGAGGGCATAGGCCCGCCCGCCTCGCAGGCACTTACCCTTCGCCTTCCGGTGGCAACCTCCGAGACCGAGAAACGGCCCCTGACCTCGCCCTCGCGGCGCCTGGAGGCCGTGCCCGCGTACATGTTCGCCGAGCTGGAGCGGCGAGTCGCCGAGAAGCGCCAGGCGGGCGTCGACGTGATCAGCCTCGGGATCGGCGACCCCGATCGCGCCACCTACCCGCACATCGTCGAGGCGATGCAGACCGCGGTCGCGGATCCCGCCAACCACCGCTATCCGACGAATCGCGGCCGCGAGGAGTTCCGCCGTGCCTGCGCGGGCTTCTACGCCGACCGCTTCGGGGTCGAGATCGACCCCGATTCCGAGGCGATACCCGCAATCGGCGCCAAGGAGTGCATCTACCACCTCTGCTTCGCCTTCCTCGACCCAGGCGACGTCGCCCTCGCTGCCGACCCGGGCTATCCCGTCTACACCGCGGGCCCCGCGCTGGCCGGCGCCGAAGCGGTGCTGATGCCACTCCGCCCGGAGCTCGGCTTCGTGCCCAACCTTGGCAAGATCCCGGGCGAAGCTCTGGCCCGCGCCCGGCTCCTGTTCCTCAACTACCCCAACAACCCCACCGGCGCGGTGGTCCCCGAGGGCTTCTTCGAGCGTGTCGTCGAGCTCGCCCGCGAGCACGAGGTCCTGGTTGTCCACGACAACTCCTACTCGGAGACCACCTATGACGGCTACGTGGCGCCGAGCTTCCTGGCGACCCCGGGCGCCAAGCAGGTGGGGATCGAGGTCTTCTCGCTCTCCAAGGGCTTCAACATGACCGGCTGGCGCTGCGCGGCAGTGCTCGGAAACGCCGACGCGATCGCCTCTTACTGGCACCTGAAGACGAACGTGGACTCGGGCCTGTTCGAGGCGGTGCAGCTGGCGGGCGCGGCGGCACTCACCGGGCCGCGCGGGCCAATCGAGCAGACGAACGCGGTCTACGCGCGCCGTCGCGACCTGGTCGTGGACGCGTTGCGGGGGATCGGCGTCCGGATCGAGCCGCCCAGGGGGACGATCTACGTCTGGGCGCCGGTCCCTGACGGCGATACCTCCGCCTCCTTCGCGGAGCGGGTGCTGGAGGAGGCCGCGGTGGTCGTCTCGCCCGGGTCGATGTACGGCCCAAGCGGCGAGGGGTTCTTCCGCATCTCGCTGACTACGCCCGACGATCGGATCGCGGAGGCGATGACGCGGATCCGAGAGCACCTCGCTTAATCCGCTCTTAATTTCCCTTAAGTCACGTCCATTACCGTCGCGATTCCTCAAGCCTGTCTGGGGTACTGGTCGATCCAGTCACCGATGTTTCAACTCGGCACACTGCTCGCACTCGCCTGCGCCCTGGCCACCAACGTGGCGATGCTCTGCAAGCATCGCGGCGCGGTGGCGGCGCCCGCGGTGCGGCTCAGCCAGCCGCTTCGGAGCGCGGCGGCGTTGTTTCGCTCGCGGTGGTGGGCGATCGGCTTCGGGATCGCCGTCGGTGCCTGGGGCCTTCACGTCGCAGCGCTGGCGGTGGCCCCGATCTCGCTGGTCGAGACGACCATCTCGGGCGGCCTGGTGCTTCTCGCCTGGCTGGCCCAGCGCTGGTTCGGCGTCCGCGTCGGGCCCCGGGAATGGCTCGGCCTCGGTCTCTGTGCGGTGGGCCTGGCGCTTCTGGCCGTGACCTCGGTGGAGGCTGGGGCGGGCAGCGCGAGCTATTCGACCGCCGCCATGATCTCCTTCGAGGCCGGCGCGGTGGGGATCGGGGCGTTGCTGTTGGTCTCCGGAAGCGTGGGCTCCCTGGGGCGCTCCAGCGGGCCACTGCTGGCCGTGGCCGCCGGACTGCTGCTCGGGGTCGCCAACGTCTCGGTCAAAGCGCTCACCGGGACCGTTCCGGGCGACCTGCTGGCCATCATCAGCCCTTGGACCATGGTGGCGCTGGTGGCGGGCATCGGCGCCTTCTTCGGGTTGGCCCGCGGGTTGCAGACCGGCGGGGCGATCCCCGTGATCGCGCTCACCGCCGTGGCCGCGAACTGCGCCTCGATCGTCGGCGGCATCCTCGTCTTCGGTGACCCGGTCGGGGACGGCCCGCTCGACGTGGTGGCCCGCTGCCTCGCGTTCGCCGCCGTGATCGTGGCCGTGGCGCTGATGCCCGCACCGCGTCAGACGGCAACCGCCCAGGCGTAGCGCCCCTGCTCGCACGTAGTCAGCCCGAGCTCATCCCTTGACGACCCCGATCGGTCGGAGCTGGGCCACTCGGGCCGCGAGCCCGGCGCGCTCGACGACCTCGACCACCGCCTCCACGTCCTTGTACGCGAACGGCGCCTCCTCGGCGAGGCCCCGGTTCGAGGGGCAGCGGACCGTGATCCCGTCAGCTTCGAGCTGGTGGCGAAGCTCGGCGCCCTTGATCCGCTTGCGCGCGCCGGTGCGGCTCATTCGGCGCCCCGCGCCATGGCAGGTGGTGCCGAACGAGCGCTCCATGGATCCCTGGCGACCGGCCAGCACGAAGCTGGAGGTGCCCATCGAGCCGGGTATGAAGACGGGTTGTCCCGCCTCCAGGTAGCCGGGCGGGATCTCGGCGTGGCCCGGAGGGAAGGCGCGGGTGGCGCCCTTTCGATGCACGCATAGCTCCCTGCCGCCATAGGGCTCGAGCTTGGCGACGTTGTGGGCCACGTCGTAGACCTGGCGGGTGCCGTCGGCGGCCTCGTCGCCCAGCACTGTGCGAATCGCCTCGCGCACCGAGTGCGCTATCGCGGCGCGGTTCGCCCAGGCGAAGTTCGCCGCTGCGGCCATCGCCCCGAGGTAGTCCTGAGACTCGGGCGCCGACAGCGGCGCGCAGGCGAGCTGGCGATCGGGAAGCTCGATCCCGTGTCGGGACACGGCCGCGTCCATGCGCTTGACGTAATCGGTGCACACCTGATGGCCCAGCCCGCGCGAGCCCGAGTGGATGAGGACGGTCATGGCACCGGGCTTGAGGCCGTACGCCTCCGCGGACCGTTCGTCGAGCACGCGGTCGACCCGCTGCACCTCGATGAAGTGGTTTCCCGCCCCCACCGTGCCCAGCTGCCCGGAGCCACGCTGGCGCGCCCGCTCGGAGACGGCGTCGGGGTCGGCGCCGACGAGCCGTCCCCGCGACTCGGTGTGCTCGACGTCATCCTCGGTGCCGATGCCGCGCAGCTCCAGCAGGGCTGCCGGCCCCTCGCGCAGGACCCGGTCGAGCTCGGCGCCGTTCAGCTTCAGGGACGCCTCGCGGCCGACGCCCGCCGGCGCCAGGCGGGAGATCTCGTGGACGAGCGACTCCTTGCGGTCGCCGAGCTCGCCAGCGGCGATCGCCGCCACCAGCAGTCGCACGCCGCAGTTGATGTCGTAGCCAACCCCGCCCGGAGAGACGACGCCATCGGGGGGTTCGGTCGCCGCCAGCCCGCCGACCGGGAAACCGTAGCCCTGGTGGATGTCCGGCATCGCCAGTGCCGCCCCGACCACCCCGGGAAGGGTGGCGACGTTCTGGAGCTGCTCGAGCGAGCGGTCGGCGCGGATCGCCTCGAGCAGCTCCGGATCCGCGAACACTCGGGCAGGAACCCGCATGTCCCGCCTCGCGCTGGCCGGGATCTCCCAAAGCGTCTCGTCGAGCTGTCGAAGCTCCGTCATCTGTCCCGGGGTGGGAGAGGCGCGCGCGAGCGTTGGGGTTTGAGGCGTCTTACCCGATCGAGGCGGGCCTAGACGTCAAAGATCACCCGCGCGCGCCAAGTCTCGTCTTCTTCCCATATAGCCAGTCGATGGTAGGTCACCGCCTTGACCAGGTGGGGCGGGGATGCCCGACGCCCGACCACCGTCGCCTCCAGTGCGTTGCCGGTCAGCTCCAGGCGCTCGGCCCGCGTCGGGACGAACCCCTGACTCTCGGCCAGGTAGGCGAGCTCGCTGAGCCACTCGGCAAGCAGGGTGGCGCGGTCGGGGGCGCTGGCGCTGACCCTGTGGCGAGCGGGCTCGGTGTCCGTCTCCTCGCCGCCGGTTCGCTCGGCCAGCAGCCCGCCGAGCGCCGCCAGGGCCTCTTCGAACACCCCTCGCTCGCTCACCGCCTCCAGCTCGAGCTCCAGCTCGGCGGTGTGGTCCACCCAGCGGTGCACGCCGTCAGCCGGGACCCTAGGCCGCAGCAGGCAGCTTGCCCTCGGCTTCGAGCATGTCGCGCAGCCCCTGCTCGAGGCCGCGCGGCGAGTAGTCGAGCTCGGCCATCGCCTTGTCGTGCTTGGCCCAGAAGGTGACGTTGTCGGCGGAGCTGATCAGCTCGCGGAGGTTCGGGCCCTGGCCCATCACCTTGCCGACGAGCGGCCCGAACGGGGTCATCGCCTTCATCAGCCCGGTCGGCAAGGCGTGCCTGGGCGCCTTCTTGCCGGCGACCCGGGCGAGCGTCTGGATCAGCTCGCGCATCGTCGTGATCTGGCCGCCGAGCACATAGGCCTCGCCCGCCTTGCCCTTGTCGAGGGCGAGCAGGACGCCGGCAGCGACGTCGTCGACGTGCACCATGTTGAAGCCCAGGTCCGGGAAGGCGATCAGCGGCATCCGCCCGGCGAGGAACTGGTTCATCTGCTGGCCGATCGCCGAATGGTCCTGTGGCCCGTAGACGCCGCCCGGCTGGACGATCACGCAGGGAAGCCCCTCCTCGGCGATCAGCCGCTTGGCGAGCCGGTGCGCCTCGAGCTTCGTCTCCTCGTAGTAGGACGTGAAGTTCGTCCCTGGGTGCTCGTAGCTCTCGTCGACGAC
The DNA here is from genome assembly GCA_038040365.1 of Actinomycetota bacterium. Taxonomy (GTDB): domain Bacteria; phylum Actinomycetota; class Thermoleophilia; order Solirubrobacterales; family 70-9; genus AC-56. Next base: position 37,800 of record JBBPIL010000009.1, on the reverse strand, counting down.
CTGGCCCTTGGTGTTGCCGAAGGCCCCTACGGTGGAGATGTAGACGACCTTGGGGAGCTTCGCCTCGAGCGCCGCACGCAGCACGTTCTCGGTGCCGATCACGTTCGCCTCGTACATCGCCCGGTGCTCCGACTCTGGGATCCCGACCTCGTAGACCGCCGCCCCGTGGATCGCCGCCTCGCAATCCTGCATCCCGGCCCCGATCGCGTCCATGTTCGAGAGGGTGCCGGAGATGAGCTCGCAGCCGAGGTCGGCGAGCGCCTGCCCCTTGTCGGGGCTGCGGACCAGCGCCCGCACCTCGTCGCCCCGCTCGCGCAGCCTGCGAACCACCTGGCCGCCGATGAACCCGGTCCCTCCGGTGACGAAGACCCTCATCCGCGCCGAAGCCTATCGAGCGGCCTACACTTGAACGAGTGCAGAGAACCCGCCAAGGGCGCACCACAGAGACCCATTACGGGGCCGGTGGAGCCGGGGTAGAGAACCCACGAGCACGCCAGCGCGCGCTGGCCGTCGGCGTCCTTACCGCTTCGCCCCGCGACGACGATCCCCTGGCCGAGCTGAAGGAGCTCCTGCGCACCGCCGGAGTGGCGACCGCTGGGGAGCAGGTCCAGGTGCGCGCGCAGCCCGACCCCGACCGCTACCTCGGACGGGGCAAGCTGGCCGAGGTGAAGACCGAGATTGCCCGCAGCGGCGCCAACCTGGTCGCCTGCGACGACGAGCTGGTGCCGCGCCAGGAGCGGAACCTCGAGGCGGCGCTTGGCGTGCCGGTAATCGATCGCACTGCGGTGATCCTCGACATCTTCGCCGACCATGCGCACAGCGCGGAGGGGAAGCTCCAGGTCGAGCTGGCACAGCTCGAGTACAACCTGGCGCGCATGCGCGGCCTGTGGACCCACCTCGAGCGGCTCGGCGGCGGGATCGGGACCCGCGGCCCGGGGGAGAGCCAGATCGAGACGGACCGCCGCCTGGCCCGCGACCGGATTGCGACCCTGCGCCGCCGCCTCGAGCGCCTGGAGCGAAACCGCGAGGTGATGCGGGCGCGGCGCCGTGACTCGGCGCTCCCGACCGTGGCCCTGGCCGGCTATACGAACGCGGGCAAGTCGACGCTCCTGAACGCGCTCACCGGGGCCGGAGTGGGGGTGGGCGAGAGGCTCTTCCATACGCTCGACCCCACCACGCGCGCCTACCGCCACCAGGGCCGCCGATACCTGGTGACCGACACGGTCGGCTTCATCCGCAAGCTCCCCCACCAGCTGGTCGAGGCCTTCAAGGCGACGCTGGAGGAGACCGTGCTTGCTGATTTGATCGTTCACGTGGTCGACGCGTCGGAGACGGAGGAGTGGCGCCGCGAGTCGGTCGCCGCCGTCGACTCGGCGCTCGAGGAGATCGGGGCGGGGGAGGCGCCGCGGCTCGTGGCCTTCAACAAGATCGACCTCCTGGAGCCCGCCGAGGCGCGCGAGCTGACGATCCGCGAGCCCGAGATGATCGCGATCTCGGCCGCGACCGGACAGGGGCTCGAGGAGCTGCGGGATCGAATTGGAGGAGCGTTCGAGGAGACGCTGCGGCCGGTGGAGCTGCTGCTCCCCTACTCGGAGGGCGGGGCGCTAGCCGAGCTGCACGAACTGGCCGGCGACCTCGAGCGCGAGGACCGCGCGGAGGGGGTGGTGGTCAGGGCCCGCATCCCCGCCGCGCTGGCCCACCGGTTCGCGGACTTTGCGCGAAACGGCCTGGGTCCGGCTCGTCCCGGACGGGAACGTCTATAGGTCGCTCTACGCTTTCGGCACAGTGGAGTTTGCCGTGCGGTTGCTTCGGAAAGGCGCCAGGCTTCCCAGTCGGGCCCATTTGGACGACGCGGGCCTCGATCTGCACGCCGCGGAGCCGGCGACGATCGGGCCGGGGGAGCGGGCCAACATCGGTACCGGGATCGCGGTCGAGATTCCTCCCGGCCATGCGGGGCTGGTGCTCCCACGCTCCGGCCTGGCCGCCCAGCATGGGATCGCGCTGGTCAACGCACCGGGGCTGATCGACTCCGGATACCGCGGGGAGGTCCGAGTGCTGCTCCTGAATACCGACCGAGCTTGCCCGTTCGAGATTGAACCGGGCGACCGCATCGCGCAGCTCCTCGTGATGCGGATCGCCGCCGCGGAGCCGGTCGCTGCGATTGATCTGGTCGAGCTGCCTGCCAGCACGCCCATGGCGACCGGTGAGGGCCCCGCCAGGGGCGAGGGCGGCTTCGGCTCCAGCGGCCGGTAAACCCTCAGCTGAACACGGACTAGGAGGGCGTCCCGTGCAGCCGAGATGGGAGTTCTGGATCGATGTGATTCAGAAATCCCATCTCGTCGCGAATCGGGCGGTCTTTCTCAAGGGGCCGAGGGTGGGGAACGCTCAACCGTGGAGCGCCGCCCGCCGGGCGGCATCGTGGGCGGCCGCCTCGAGCGCGTCGTCGAGCGGCTCAAGCTCAGGCTCGCCACCGTGGCGGCGGGCGAGAGCGAGCTGGATCAGGCGATCGGCGAGCCAGGCATTCTTGGGTAGCAGGGGGCCGTGCAGGTAGGTGCCGATCATGTTCGCCCGCCGCACTCCCTCGAGGCCGTCCCTACCGTTGTTGCCATGGCCGCGGACCACGCGGCCCAGGGGCTCGGCGCCGTCGCCGAGGTAGGTCCGCCCGCCGTGGTTCTCGAACCCGGCCAGCTCCCTCGGCCCGTCGCCGAGGTCGACCTCGATCTCGATGTTGCCGATCAGCCTCGGTCCGGGCGGGCGCACCGTCTCCAGGTCGGCGAGGCCGAGGCCGGGAATCCGCTCGTCGGCGAGCTCGTAGCTGTGGCCGAGAAGCTGGTAGCCGCCGCAAACGGCGAGCACCACCGCGCCGTCCTCGACCGCCTCGGCGAGGCCCGCGCGCTTGCTCGCCACCATGTCCTTGGCGACGATGCGCTGGTCGCGGTCCTGGCCCCCGCCGACGTAGATCAGGTCGTGTGCGGCCGGGTCGAGCGGCTCGCCCGCGCCCGCGGCGGCGTACGAGAAGTCAATCCCGCGCCACTCGCAGCGCCGCCGCAAGAACAGGATGTTGCCGCGGTCGGCGTAGATGTTCATCTGCTCGGGGTACAGAGCCACGGCGCGGAGCTCCATCAGGGCCGCTCCAGAATCACGACCGTCGAGCCGAGGTAGCCGTCCGTGGCCGGCACCTCGAGCCTGCCCGCCGGGCGCAGGCCCGGCGTCGCGGCTTCGGCCTCCAGAGCGTCAGCGCCCAGGGCGTCGAGGCGGTCCGTGTGCTCCTCCTCGCTCAGCGAGCCGTCGGGGGACACCGCCTGCCGGTGCCGGTGGATCTCGAGGTCGCCGCCGGCGGTGACCAGGACGGCAGGAAGGCTCGAGTAGACCCAGCCGTCCAGCTCCTGGACGTCGGGAAGGGCAGCGGCAGGGCCGTCCAGCGAGGGGGACGGGGGCTCGACGATCGCGGCTGCGAGACGGCCCCCAGGCGCGAGGTGGCCCGCCGCCCGCTCGAGAGCCGCGTGGCGTGCGGCCGCTGACCCGAGCATCTGGAGGAGCTGCATCGGAGCCAGGATCAGCTCGAAGTCGCGGTCGAGGTCCAGAGCCCGAATGTCGGCGCAGATGGCGCGCACCGGGAGCCCCTGCGCGGCCGCTCGTTCCTGGAGCGATGCGAGCAAGGAGGCGTCGGCATCGACGGCCCAGACCTCGTTTTTGCCAGCCGCCAGGCGCAGGGCGACGCGGCCCGTCCCGCAGCCCAGCTCCAGCACCGGACCGTCGGAGGCGCCTGCGAGTCGCGCCCAGACCGGGAGGTCCGCGGCGTAGCCGCCACATTCGACGTCGTGCCAGACGGCCGCTGAGCTCACGCCCAATACCTTCGGGCGAGGCCTCGCTTCGCGAGCAGGGTGCGGAGCTCGAGCAGGGCCGTATAGGTGGGCAGCGCGAATAGCGAGCCGTCGGCCTCGGCGACCGCTCGATCGAGCGAGCGGTCGATCGCCTCATCGACCGTGATCGCCTCCGGTGGCAGACCGGCGTACTTGAGGCGCACCGCCATCTCGGCGGCCCGAGTGCCCGCGCAGGCCACGTGGCGAACCTGACCGGCCAGCAGCTCGAAGTCGGCGTCCCAGACCCAGGAGACGTCACGGCCGTCGGCGATCCGGTCGTTGAGGGCGATCCAGAGGTCGAGGCCGCGAGGGTCGCCGCTCGCATGCGCCTCGAGCAGCAGGGTGCGCAGCACCTCGTTGGCGCCAGCGGGGTTCTTGATCAGCAGGATCGAGACCGCCTTGCCATCGACCTGGATCGTTTCCACGCGTCCGAACACCGCCTCCATCTCTCCCAGGGCGCCGGCGGCCCGTTCGAGCGGAATGCCAAGGCGCAGCGCGGCGGTCAGCGCGGCGAGCGCGTTGTAGACGTTGTAGAGGCCAGGGAGGGGGAGGCGCAGCTCGGTCTCTCCCTCAGGTGCCCGCACCGTGACGCGCGAGCCGCGCATTCCCTCCAGGTCGATGCGTGTCGCGGCGACGTCCGCCCGCGGTCGGTCGGCGTGGCAGCGCGGGCAGGAGTAGTGGCCGAGGTGCCCGACGAAGGCCCGCTCGTAGACGTAGGGCGCGCCGCAGCGGCGGCAGTGCTTGGCGTCGAAGGCGTGCTGGAGCTCCGGCAGCGCCTGGCTGGGATCGTCGATCCCGAAGTAGGTGACGCCGGAGCGGCGGGCCAGGTCACGGTCACGGCCGAGGTCGGCGATCAGCGGGTCGTCGGCATTGAGCGCGAAGCCGGTCTGGCCAGCGAGAGCGGCGACCATCTCCGCCCACTCGTCGGCGAGATGCTCCAGCTCCCCGTAGCGGTCGAGTTGATCGCGGAACAGGTTGCCGAGCACGATCAGGCGCGGTTTCAGCTCGGCCGCAATCCGGGGCAGCCAGGCCTCGTCGACCTCGAACAGGCCCTCCTCGCCCCGCTGCTCGAGCAGCGCGGTGGCCACGCCCCAGGTCATGTTCGAGCCGGCGCGGTTGTGAACCGGCACGCGGCCCGCAGCCCGCAGCGCCGCGGCCAGCATCCCGGCGGTGGTCGTCTTGCCGTTGGTGGCGCTGACGATCACGGAACCGCCTTGCAGCTGCGCGCCCAGCCGCGAGATCGCATCCGGCGCCAGGCGCAACAGCAGGCGGCCGGGCAGCGTCGTCCCTCCGCCGCGCCCGCTGCGGCGGCTGAGCGCGCCCGTCGCCCGCGCCAGGGCGAGCTTGGGGCCGAACATGCCGCTCATCGGGGCGGCGCGATCACCGTCAGCGCGCGCGGAAGGACGCGAATCGTGGCCGGTAGATCAGCGAGGTGGTCGCCGTCCGCGTACACGGCGAAGGGCCGGTCGGCGCTGATCGTGACCTCGGCGGCACGCTGGACCGTCACCTCCTCGCTGTCGACATGGCGGCCCTTGAACACCTTCGGCAGGTTAGCCAGGTAGCGGAGCTTGCCTACCTCGCTCACCCAGACCACGTCTAGCCTTCCGTCGTCGAGCTCCGCATCCGGAGCAATGAACATTCCGCCGCCGAAGGCCTTGCTGTTCGCGGCGGCCACCGAGTAGCCCGTGAACCCGCGGTGATTGCCGTCGAGCACGAGCTCGAAGCGGGCCGGCTTCCAGGCGGCCAGGGCGCGCAGCGCTGCGTACAGGTAGACGAGGTTTCCCTTCACGAGGCGAGCCTGGTTCGCGATCCGGTTGGCCTCGGAGTCGAATCCACAGCTGGCGATGCCCAGGAAACGGCGGCCGTTGACCTCGCCGACGTCGATCGCCCGCGTCGGGGCAGCGGCGAGGAGGTCGACCGCGCCGGGAATCTCGGTGGGTATCCCCATGACACGCGCCAGGTCGTTCCCGCGGCCACCGGGGATCACGCCCATTGGCGCGTCGCCGCCAGCGAGCGCGCCCCCAATCTGCCCGATCAGCCCATCGCCGCTCATCACCACCGGGATCTCGCCGGCGCCAGCCGCCCGGAGAGCCTCCTCGCGGCCGTGGTCCAGGCTGGTGGTGAGCACGAGCCTGTAGTCGAGTCCCTGGGCGCGGAGGGCGGCCTCCAGCTCGGGCAGCACCTTGCGCGCTCGCCCCCCGCCCGCCGCGGGGTTGACGATGATCCGATGGCGCGCGGAACCGGCCATGCCGGCAATCTAGCCACGGGGCGGCTTGCGCCCGATCCAGTAGGTGCCGGAGACGGCTTCTCCGGCGGCCGCGGGCTCGATCCCACGCTTGGCGAAAGCCCAATCGAGCACGGCCTTAGGCGTGTAGAAGGGGGTCGCCTCCCCCCAGCTCGAGGCGACCACCACGTGGCCCCCGGGGCGCAGGACGCGGGCCACCTCGCCGACGAACGGCGGCATGTTGAGGTGGGTCACCAGATCGAAGGACTCGTCGTTGTACGGTAGGTTGGCGGCGTCCGCGACCCGGAAGGTCACCCGGCCCTCGGGATCGAGGCCGACCTTGCCGGTCGCGGCGCGAATCATCTCCCCGGAGATGTCGACACCGCGAACGCTCGCCTGCGGGAACTCGCGCGCCACAAGCAGCGTTCCCGCGCCGGTGCCGGTGCCCACCTCGAGCGCACGCTCGGGCGCGGGCTTCACATAAAGGAGGGCGGCCGCCAGCGGAGCGAGGTGCTCCACCGAGCCGGCGCCCGTGCGCCCGTCCCAGCCAGGCGCAGAGCGATCGAAGAAGCGCCGCATCGGGCCGCGAAACGCCGGCCAGGCCCAGGGCGCCCGCACGATCAGCCGGTTCAGCATGCGGCCGGCGACGCGGATCCGCGCGGGCGTCGGTCGTCGCTCGGAGTTCGCCATCAGGCGCCCGTCTGGGAGTGGCTGCTGGCCCCATCCACTGAAGACATCTTGCCGTGCCGCGTGGTGCGCCGCTCCCGGCCCGCTAGCCTGCGCTCCCGGTGCCACCGAACCGGCCCTCACGAGCGCTCGCCCTAGCCGTCCTCGCCGCGCTCCTGCTCGCGGGCTGCGGAGGCGAAGATGGGGGGGAGCCGACCTCGGTAAGCCTTCCGGGGGGTTGTCAGGAGGCGCAGGAGCCGCCGTCCAGGCAGGTCGACCTGAAGCCGCCGCAGCGGAAGGTGGGGCGGAGCCAGAGCCTGGTGGCTGTCGTTGACACGAGCTGTGGCAGCTTCGAGATCGCGCTCGACGCCAGGGACTCGCCGAAGACGGTGAGCTCGTTCGTCTACCTGGCCCGCGAGGGTGTCTATGACGACACAACCTTCCACAAGATCGTGCCCGGCTTCGTGATCCAGGGCGGCGACCCGCTGGGGACGGGGAGGGGCGGGCCCGGCTACTCCGTGGACGAGCCGCCCCCGGCCAAGGTCGAGTACACGAGGGGCACGGTGGCGATGGCCAAGGCGGCTACCGAGCCACCCGGAAGCTCCGGAAGCCAGTTCTTCGTCGTCACCGCGGCCGACGCCGGCCTGGCCCCGCAATACGCGTTGCTCGGCGAGGTGAGCTTGGGACAGGACATCGTCGATCGGATCGCGAGGCTCGCCGACCCGGCCAGCGGCCAGACGGGCACGCCGCTGGCCACCGTCGTGATTCGGAAGATCACCGTCGGCGGGGGCTAGAGGCGTGGCTCGGATCGACGTCGGCGACAGCGCCCCGGATTTCGAGCTTCGCGGAACCGGCGGCCGCACCGTGCGGCTGGCCGACTTTCGGGGACGCTGGCTCGTGCTCGCCTTCTATCCGGGCGACTTCACGCCCGTGTGCACGCGCCAGTTCTGCTCCTATCGGGACGCGGCCGACCGGTTGGACGAGCTTGACGCCGAGGTGCTCGGCGTGTCCCCGCAAACACTCGACTCCCACGAGCGCTTCCGCGCCAAGCACGGCCTCACCGTGCCGCTGCTCGCCGATCCCGAGCGGGACATGATCCGCGCCTACGGCGTCCTCGGGCCGGGCGGCATGGTGCGCCGCTCGATCTTCATCGTCGATCCCCAGGGAATCGTGCGCTACCGCCAGGTCGCCCTGCTGGGGCTCCGCTACCAGGACGTCGACGAGTTGAAGCAGTCGCTCCAGCGCGCGCGGGCCGAGGCGGCAGCCTGAGGACGAGCACGCCGACGATCGTGGCCGGCGCCATCGAGCCAGCGCAGCTCGCGGTCGAGCGGGAGGATCACCGGCTTGCTAGTGAGTCGATCGGGGACGGCCCGCCGGTCGTGCTCCTGCATGGCCTCACGGCCACCCGCCGCTACGTGGTCCACGGCTCCAAGGTCCTCGCTCGGCGCGGGTATCGCCAGATCTCCTACGACGCGCGCGGCCACGGCCAGTCCGACCCCGCCCCCCGGCACGGCGGCTACTCGTTCGCCGAGCTGGTAGCGGACCTAGGCGGTGCTCGACGCCGAGGTGGGAGACCGGCGCGTGGTCCTTGCGGGTCATTCGATGGGGGCCCACACGGCCGTCTCCTACGCGCTCGCGTGCGGCGACCGGCTTGCCGGCCTGGTGGTGATCGGGCCCACCTACATGGGCTTCGTCGACGAGCAGGCGCTGGCCGGCTGGGACCGGCTCGCCGACGGGCTCGAGCGGGGTGGGGTGGACGGGTTCATGGACGCTTACGATCGGGGGCTGGACCCGGCCTGGCGAGAGACGATCCTGGGCTTCACCCGCCGGCGGATGCTCGAGCACCGCTATCCGGATGCGGTCGCGCGCGCCCTCCGCGAGGTGCCGCGCTCGGCGCCCTTCGAGGCGATTTCGGAGCTCGAGTTCTGTGACCTGCCGGCACTCGTGGTCGCGAGCCGCGACACAGCCGATCCGAGCCACCCCTATTCCGTGGCCGCCGCCTATGCGGAGAGCCTTCCCGAGGCGCGCCTGATCAGCGAGGCCGAGGGCGAGTCCCCGCTGGCCTGGCAGGGCGGCAGGCTGTCGCGCGAGATCACCTCGTTCTGCGCCGAGCCGGGCGTCGCGGAGAGGCTTGGATAGAGGGGGTTCGCTACCGCGGCGGGCGATCGCGCAACCGGTACACCAGCCGCAGCCCGGACCAGGTGTCGTCGATCGCGCACACCTTGTTGTCGACCATGCCGTTGGCGATCGCGATCTCGCGCACGACGTCCTCGGTCAGGTCAGTGGTCACGCCCGAGGAGCGCTTCGGCCACGCGATCCACAGCCCGCCGTCCGGCTCCAGGGCCGCTGCAAGCGGCGGGAAGCGTCGCTCGAGCTCGGAGCGCCGGACGAAGAAGGCGACGATCACGTCCAGCGGTCCGCGGACCCGGGTGCGAACCGCGACTCCGTCGGGCAGCGGGCCCAGCGCGTGCCGGAAGTCTTTCGGAGCGCCGGCAAACGCGACCCGGTGGCCTGCGGCGATCCCCAGCTTGCGGGGCAGCGGGGTTCCGGAGTAGCCCGCCATGGTTATGTCAACCCGGGAAGCCGGAGCATCGGGCCGCAGCCTACGTAACCCCGTGGCCCGCCCCCGTATCCTTTCGCCGATCATGATCGACGATGGCAATGCGATCCATTACGCGGCGGTCGAGCGTGGCACGCCGGTCTACGGCTCCGATGGGGTGGAGGTCGGCAAGGTCGACGAGATGGTCGACAACTACCGCGAACACATCCTTGACGGGATCGTGATCGAGGCTCCGGGTCGGGAGCTGCGGTTCGTGGACGGCCCCGAGGTGGCCCGGACGGCCGAACGCGGCGTCACCCTCGCGATCAGCTCAGCCGAGGCAGCCTCGCTGCCGCCACCGAAGCGCGCTCCGGCCACCTTTCGGCCGAACCCGCGCGCTGGGCGCCTCGGACGCCTCTTCGGGGGCGGCTGGAAGCGTCACTAGGCACCTTCGGAGCCGGAACGGCACTCTCGCCCGGCGACCGGGGCCTATGGTGGGTTGCCGACCAGGATCCAGTGGCCCGACTCGCCGCGCCTCAGCAGGTCCCGCTGAGTGAGATTTCGCAGGGCTACGGTGACCGTCGGGCGTCGGGCGCCGACGAGATCGGCAAGCGTCTGGTGCGAGAGTCGGAAGGGTAGGACGGCCCCTTCTGGGGCTTTCCGTCCCCACAGCTCGGTGAGCTGCCACAGGCTGAGGAGGAGGCGCTCCTCGACCCCGACGGTGTTGGAGAGGCGGCGCTGACGGCGAGCCGGCGCGATCGCCGGAGCGCGCGATCGGTGAGCGCCTCGCTCGCCGGGTTCTGGTGCCCGAGCGATGTCGGAGCCTGGAGCTGCTCGGGCCGGGCGACCTGTTCCGTCCCTGGCAGGACGAGTCCGCATCGTTCGAGCGGCTGTCCTGGACGGTGATCGAGCCGGCGGCGATCGCGGTTCTCGACCAGCCGCTCGCAGCCCGCGCCAGGGAGGGTGCCCCAGCTCCTGGAGTACGAGATCGGCCGCCGCCTCGGGGTCTCCCAGATGCAGGTCTCGCGGATCATGCGACGGGCGCTCCGCAAGCTCTTGGTGGCGGTCCAGGGCGACCGAGTGGCGGCCTAGTGGTCCGGGCCGAGCTCGCACCCGGTAAGGACTAGCGGGCCCTCCACTAGAGCAGCCGTCGTCCTCGCACCAAGGGCAGCAGGTACCAGAGGACCCCGAACACAAGGGCGGTGACGATCCCCGTGGGGATTGCCGCCCCCGGGCCGAACAGGAAGTGGGCGATCAGGAGGATCGCCCCCGATATCGCCAGCGCCAGGGTGGCGAGGCCCACAAGCGCAGCGCGGTTGGCGAAGAAGAGAATCTCCTGCTTGCGGCCCTGGCGGAATTGCAGCCGGTGATATGCGGTAGGGGCGATCAGGAACGCGGACGAGAGCGCGGTCAACAGCAAGATGGAGAAGTAGAGGCCGCGCTCGAATCCGCTCAGATCCGCGAAGCCCTGGGCGAAGGGCACCGTCAGCAGGAAAGCGAACAGCACCTGCACGCCGGGAAGCGCGATCCGGAGCTCTCCCAGCAGCTCGTTGAAGTTGCGATCGAGCCGCTCCGCGGGCGTCTCGTCACGCTCCAGCTCGCCGATCTCGCCTGAATCGACCACGGAAGGACACTACCCGCCGGGCGTCGGGGCAACCCGCGAGCGGCGGGCCCCGGCGGCGGCGCTTAGTGTCGCGAAACCGGGACTCAGGTTGGAGCCGCCGGGTTATGTAGACCCGTCGGGCGAGTACGCCGTGACTTCAGCCAACTCCGATCGCAGCTCGCCCAGCCGATCGTGAATCGGGCGACGTGGCCCGGGCTTCGTGTACTCGAGCACGGCTTGGCGCCAGATCGCGTACTGATGGCGATGCCTTCCTCGGAGAGGGCAGCGGTCGAAAGCCGCCACCAGCTCCACGAGTTCAGGCGCGCCGCGAACCATCCAACAGACTGAGGGGCCCTGAGGCTCTCGGGGTCGGATAGCGGTGTATATGCGCCCGACTCCGAGCCGTGCTCTTATCTCCTCGAGCAGCGGTCGATCATCGCAACGGAGGGTGATCTGGGCGCGTGGTACGTAACGACCGGGGCCATTCCGGTGAATGCCCAGCGTGCCCTCGGCAGTGAAGAAGCCAGCGAGGTACGGTCCCCAATCGCCAGCGAGCCCCGTTCCGGCATCGTCGACTGTGTAGCTGCGCGAGCGTGCGAACCGCTTAGCGTCGCGCAAGCGGCCCCGGAGGTAGATCATCGGAGCCCAATCGCGGTTTCGATACAGACGCGTTGGATCTGTATCGATCCACCAGCGCATCGCCGCCGCCCAGATCGCGTAATCGCGCGCCTTCCGTCCGCGCAGCGGATAGACGTCCAATAGTTCGACGAGGCGCTTGCAATCCGACTTTGCGGTCACTGTCCACGCGACCTGCGGCCGCGATCGGCTTCTCCGACGCGTCGTTACGGTGCCGAGGGCAGTGGAAGACGCGAGTTCCCGGATCAGTGGAGCATCGTCATCGCGCGCGACTGCCGACATGACGCAGCGGTGGTTATCACCTCGTGACTGACGGTCAATCGTGAACGAGCCTTCACCCTCAATGAAGCCGGCCAGAAATCCGCCCAGCTTCGGGCCCAGGGACGGGTAGCCGTCAGCGGGGCTCCGGCCGGTTGTGCTTCCAACGGGTCGACCAGGCGGCTGAACGTCTAGAGGACCAGCCATGGGCAGAGACTCGCACGCACCGCTGACGGAACATGTGCTCGCTACAGGCCAGGTTTACATAGCGACCGTTATCGTGCGCTGAATCCGCGACTGACCGGCTCGGCCCTAGTTCTGCGACGGATCGGCCGGCATTCGCGCGATCAGCGCGTACTGCCCCCCTTTTCGGGCCAAGACGTCGCTCCACAGCGTTCCCGGGTCCTCCGGGAACAGCTCGGCCGGGAGCGGCGCCTCCACTATCCAGGAGTCGATCTCGTTTTCCGCTTCGAGCTGACCCGGCCCCCAGCCCGAATAACCGGCGTAAACCCGTCCGCGGCGGACGGCGTCCGCGAGCTCGTCCAGGTCGACGTCGGCAGACGCCAGACCGACGTCGGCGACCACGATCCAGGCCGCCGCCTCGGGGTCGGAGAACTCCGCCAGCAGCACGAGCGCCTCGGGCTGCACCGGGCCGCCGACGTAGACGGGCTCGCCACCGGCAATCTCGGCGAGCTCCGGCACCACCGACTCCACCGAGGTCTCCGAGGGCCGGTTGAGGACGATCCCCATCGCACCTTCATCGTTGTGCTCGGTGATGAAGACCACCGTGCGGGCGAAGTTCGGGTCGACGAGCGTGGGCGAGGCGATCAGCAGCTTGCCGCGCAGCGAGTCCTCCATGCCGCCTTCATCCATACCCGTTCATTCTGCCGCCATAGGCGGCCGGGTGCCCGCGAAGCGCGTCTAGCTAAGCTCGAAGTGTGACCTTCGACGTCAACGAGAGCGATTTCCAGGCCCGCGTGATCGAGCGCTCGCGAGAGGCCCCCGTGATCGTGGACTTCTGGGCCGAGTGGTGCGGGCCCTGCCGCGTGCTCGGGCCCGCGCTCGAGGCGGCGGTCGCGAAGCGGGACGGCGAGCTGGAGTTGGCCAAGGTGGACGTGGACCAAAACCAGTCGCTCGCCGCGAGCTTCGGGATCCGCGGCATCCCCGCGGTGAAGGCTTTCCGTGATGGCCAGGTCGTCGACGAGTTCACCGGTGCGATTCCCCCGGCGCAGATCGAGCAGTTCGTGGCGCGGATCGTCCCCTCGCCCGCCGACAGGCTCGCCGCCGCGGACGACGAGGAGTCGCTCCGGAAGGCGCTCGAGCTGGAGCCGGGCAGCGCCGCCGCCGCGCGCAAGCTGGCACGCCTGCTGCTGGAGCGAGGTGAAGCGTCGGAGGCGCTCGAGCTGGTCGACGGCGCTCAGGGCGACTATGAGGCCGAAGGCCTTGCTGCGCGCGCCCGCCTTGCGTCGGAGATCGGCGCCGACGGCGCCGATGGGGCAACGGCGCACTCGGCTCTCTCACGCGGCTTCTCCGCTTGGGACGCTGGCGACCTGGAGCAAGCGCTCGAGAGCCTCCAGAAGGCGATCGCAGAGACCGACGACCCCGAGCGGCGCGACCTGGTGCGCCGCGTGATGGTGGCGATCTTCACTGAGCTCGGTGCGGACCACTCGCTGGCTCGAGAGCACCGACGCCGCCTCGCCGCGGCGCTCAACTAGGCCCGTGATTAGGGCCTGCTTAGGCCGCGCGGGCTAGCGTTCAGGGCGATGGAAAGCGATCCGGCATCGGGCGTCGGCATCCTGGCGGCGCTCGGAGCGGGCCTGGTCTCGTTCCTGTCGCCCTGCGTCCTGCCGCTCGTCCCCGGCTATCTCTCGGCCGTCACCGGGGTCTCCGTCAGCGAGCTGGATCGTGCCGAGCGGCGTCGCGTCCTCGTCCCGAGCCTGGTCTTCGTCGCCAGCTTCTCCACGATCTTCATCCTCCTGGGCCTGACCGCGACCGGGATTGGGCAGGCGCTCCACGACCACCGCGACACCCTGGAGAAGATCGCCGGAGCGGTGATCATCGCCATGGGCGTCCTGTTCGTCGCGAGCCTGTTCGTCGTCCGCCTGAACCGCGAGTGGCATGTCGACGCGTTGATGTCACGGGCCGGCAAGGGCGGTCCGCTGCTGGCCGGGATGGCGTTCGCGATCGCCTGGACCCCGTGCATCGGACCAACCCTCGGGGCGATCCTCAGCGCCGCCTCGCTGTCGAGCTCCGCCGCCCACGGCGCCTTCCTGCTCGCCGTCTACTCCGCCGGCCTCGGCATCCCCTTCCTCATCACCGCGCTCGCCTTCTCCCGTATGACCACCACCTTCGAGGCCGTCAAGCGCCACTACACGGCGATCATGGCCGTCGCCGGCGGGATCCTGATCGCGATGGGCGTCCTGATCCTGACCGGCGACTTCTTCCAGCTCAACGTGGAGGCGCAGAGGCTGACCAGCGACCTCGGCCTCGATCCCTAGCCGCGCTCAGCCTGGCTCGGGCTCCGGGGCCCCGACCTCGACCGGGCTTCCGACCGCCTCGACCTCCTCGAGCTCGCCGCCCTCAGAGTCGCGCGAGCAGACGATCCGGAAGCGGCCGGTCCCCAGCGAGGAATCGCCGACGATCGGCAGGCCACGGATCTCCTCCCAGCCGAGGCGTTCGATCTCGAACGGGTTCATCCGCACCTCGGAGGCGGGGAACGGGCAATTGGCGTTGTGCTGGTCGATCGCCCGCGAGATCGCTTCGAGGTTCTTGGCCTCGGGGTTGCTCACGGCCCCAAATGTAGCGGCCGGGCCATCCTCCCCCCCTCCACTGTGCGGGCGATGTCGCAGGAGGATGCTCCCAGCGCCCTCGCTACTTCAGGGCCTGCAGGTAGAAGGAGTACTTCTGACGGATCTCGTCGGACCCATCGAGGTCCTCACGGTGGCTCGATCGCTGCACGGAGCCAAAGCCGACGTGCTCGAGCATGAGCTGGGCATTCTCGTGGTCGTAGATCGTCTTGTGCTCTCCGTACTGGTAGATGAAGAAGTTCACGTAGTCGGCCATCGCCTGCCCCCGCAGCTCCGGAGGCATGCCTCGAATGAGCTCGAAGCCCTCTCCGAAGTCTGGAGCGGCGATTCGATCGAACTCCGCAACGTATCCCCAATCCCCGCTGAGATAAGCGTGGAGGTCGAGGCGGAAGTCGGGGAGCGCCAGGCGCAGGAGGCCGCCGCGTTCGAGACAGCGATGGCAGTCACGCATGAGCGCGATGCCGTGGCGATATTCGAGGTGCTCAAGGAAGTGGGAGGAGTAGATGAGCGCGCAAGAGTCGCCTGCCAGGGGCAGCCCACGGCGGAGATCGAACTCGATCACCTTCGTCCCGGTCGCGGCCTCGCCGCTCCCATTCCCGACCGTAAGGTCGACGTTCACCCAACCGACCCTCACATCGGCTCCGCATCCAAGGTTCAGCTTCAGGCCGCTCTCTCGGCGCAGCTCCTCGAACTTCGCCTCTGCCTGCCGAGCGGCCCGCGCAGCGGCAACCTCTTGCTGCAGGTCGCGAACCGCCTCCCGCACGAAGGGGTCCGCATCAACGTCGACTTGGTCGACAAGGCCCTGGTCGAGGGCCTGGAGACCGCTCCGTTCCGACCTCTCCGGTGCCACGCTAACGCTCCCGGGTGACGCCTCTGGACGGGCGCAGTGTACGCGCCCGTCCAGTAGTCCGCCAGTGCCCTCGAAGCCGCCGGGCGGCGGGAGTGGGCCCGTGGGACTTGAAATCCGGTACTGCGTCGAGGTAAGCCGACTGGACGACGCGGCCCGACTTCGCCACGATGCGCCGTGGGGGCGACGGCTCCGTTTCGGGATGGCTTCGAGTGGGCGGAGGAGAGGCCGGCGGAGCGAAACGTCGCCCCCCTTTCCGTGGCACGGCCCAGGACCAGCGGGCGTGGGCACTCGCAAGTCGCCATTGGTGCAGGGTGGCGCTGCTCGGGTGGGTTAGCGGGTGCGGGGGGATAGCCGCAGCCGCCAGCTCCTGGCAGCACCTTCCGGGTGCAGGGACCGGCCGGCGTCGGGTGTCCGCAGACCAGCGGCTCGGTCATGAGGCTCCCTCCACGTTCCGGCGGAGCCGGCGCGTACGCTGAGGGCATGGGCTCATGGCGAGGGTGGCCCCACGTCTACGCACATATCGACATGGACGCGTTCTTCGTTGCCGTGGAGCTTTTACGCCGTCCTGAGCTCCGCGGAACGCCGGTCGTGGTCGCGACCGGGACCGACGCCGCCGCCCGCGGCGTGGTGATGGCGGCCTCCTACGAGGCGCGCCGCTACGGCGTCCACTCGGCTCTGCCGCTTGCGATCGCCCACCGGCGCTGCCCGCAGGCGACGCTGATCCCGCGCGACATCGGGCTGTATCGGCGCGCTTCGGGCAAGGTGATGGACATCCTGCGCCGGTTCAGCGATCGGGTCGAGGTCGCCGGCCTGGACGAGGCCTATCTGGACCTCTCCGACTGCCCGGCGCCGAAGGCACGCGCCCGCCAGCTGAAGCGCGAGGTCCGCGACGAGACACGCCTGATCTGCTCGGTCGGCCTGGCGCCCAACAAGCTGCTCGCGAAGATCGCGTCCGATCTCGAAAAGCCCGACGGCCTCTGCATCCTGGACCCGGAGCACATGATCGAGGCCGTCGGCGAGCGCCCGGCGACTCTGATCCCTGGCGTCGGGCCGCGCACGGCCCAGCGACTGGCCCAGCTAGGGGTCCGGACCGTGGCCGAGCTCGCCGCGGTGGAGGCCGCGACGCTGGAGCGGGCCTTTGGTCCACGGCTCGGCCACGAGCTTCGCGACCGCGCCCGGGGCCACGACGAGCGGCCGGTGGTGACCGAGCGCGAGCCGAAGTCGGAGAGCCGCGAGACGACCTTCCCGTCCGACGTCTCCGACCGGGCGATCCTCGGCGACACTCTCGAGCGCCTCGCCGACTCGCTCTGCCGCGGGCTCGCCGAGGGCGGCTACGCGGGTCGCACGGTGACGCTGAAGATCCGCTTGCGGCCCTTCCGTACCCACACCCGCTCGCGGACGATCGACGAGCCGACCCGCGACCCCGAGCGGGTGCGCTCGGTGGCCAGCCAGCTGCTGGCCGAGTTCGAGCTCGACGCCCCGGTGCGGCTGCTGGGGATCGGCGTCGGCGGCCTGGTGGCCGTGGCTGCTGAGCAGCCGAGCACTGTGGAAGCCACCGCCACGCCGCCCAGGACACCCTCACGCTCGACCTGTAGACGGCCCTCCGGCCGCTCAGCCGGGCCGCCCTGACGAGGTTGCGACAAACGTGGCTCTCAGTCGCATGAGAAGATTGGGCCCGTGGCACACGGGGACAGGCTCAGCGGACTGGATGCCTCCTTCCTTCATCTGGAGGACGGCCCCGCCCACATGCACGTCGCCTCGACCACCCTGTTCGAGGGCCCAGCTCCCGCGTATGAGGAGTTCCGCGACCACATCGCCTCGCGGCTCCACCTGGTGCCGCGATTCCGGCAGAAGCTGCGTTTCGTCCCCTTCGGCCAGGGTCGCCCCGTCTGGATCGACGATCCCAACCTGAACCTCGACTACCACGTCCGCCATACCGCCCTCCCTCCCCCGGGCAGCGAGGATCAGCTGCGAACGCTCGCCGCGCGGATCTTCTCGCAGCGGCTGGACCGCAGCAAGCCGGTCTGGGAGATCTGGCTGGTCGATGGCGTGGAAGGTGACCGCTTCGCGATCGTCGCCAAGACCCACCACTGCCTCGTCGACGGAGTCTCCGGAGTTGACATAACAACCGTCCTCTTCGACCTCGACCGCGACCCCGAACCGGCGGCTGAGCCCGACCCGTGGCTTCCGGATCCGGAGCCCAGCGACACGCAGCTGCTGGCCGACGCATTGATCGAGCGCGCCACCAGCCCGGCCGAGATCGTTCGAGGCGTCCGAGCGCTGCTGCGGGCGCCGCGTCAGGCCGCCGGCGCCGCGATCGAGGGTCTCGGGGCGGCCGGGTCGATCGCTCGCACAGGCCTCTCCGCCCCCGCCTCGGTGTTCAACGTCCAGATCGGGCCCTACCGGCGCTTCGCCTGGGTGCGCACCGACCTCTCGGAGCTGAAGCAGATCAAGAATCTGGCGGGCGGCACGGTCAACGACGTGGTCCTGGCGGCGGTCTCGGGCGCCCTGGGCCGCTACCTGCGGGCCCGCGGCCACTCGACCAAGGACCTGGCGCTGCGAGCGATGGTGCCGATCAGCGTCCGCGCTGAGGACGAGCACGGGGCGCTCGGCAACCGCGTCTCGGCGATGATGGCGCCGCTGCCCATCTGGTGCGAGGACCCGATCGAGCGGCTGCGCTTGGTCACCACGACCATGGGAGACCTGAAGTCCTCGAAGCAGGCCGTTGGCGCCAGCCTGCTCAGCGATGTGACCGATTTCGCACCGCCGACGATCGCCGCCCAGGCGGCGCGGCTTCAGTCTCGCCAGCGCTTCTTCAACCTGGTCGTCACCAACGTCCCAGGACCACAGTTCCCGCTCTACCTGCTCGGCCGGGAGCTTCAGGACGTCTTCCCGATGGTGCCCCTGGCCAAGAACCAGAGCGTCTGCTTCGCGCTCATGAGCTACAACGGACGCGTCAACTTCGGCCTCACAGCCGACTTTGACGCGATGCCGGACCTCGACGCGCTCGCCGGCGATCTCAAGGCCGCGATCGCCGAGCTCGCCGCGGCGGCGCCGTCGGTGGGGGCCGGCGAGGTGGGTGAGCCCCGCCGCCGCGAGCGTCGGTTCGAGGCCCCAGCCGAGCACCAGGTCTAGCGTCCGGCCCACGGAGGTTGTGAACGCCGCTCCTCGGTGGCCGATCCCCCAATCCCGGCCTTCGCGGGCCTCGTGAACGCCTCCCGATTCGTGACCACATGGCGTTCTGCGCTCCCACCACCAACTCCTACCGCCGGCTGGTACCCGGATACGAGGCGCCCGTGAACCTCGCCTACAGCCAGCGCAACCGCTCGGCCGCCTGCCGGATCCCCGTCTACTCGCCGGCCGCCAAGGCCAAGCGGGTGGAGTTCCGCCCACCCGATCCGACGGCCAACCCCTCCCTCGCCTTCTCGGCGATGATGATGGCCGGGCTCGACGGGATCCAGCAGCGCATCGATCCCGGCCTGCCGGTGGACAAGGACCTGTTCGAGCTCTCCGCGGAGGAGATGTCCGAGATCGCCAGCGTGCCGGGCTCGCTCGATGAGGCGATCGACGCCCTCGAGGCCGACCACGAGTTCCTGCTCAAGGGGGGCGTCTTCACTCCGGACCTGATCGAGACCTGGATCGACTACAAGCGCTCACAGGAGTGCGACCCGGTGCGCATTCGGCCCCATCCCTGGGAGTTCGCGCTGTACTACGACGTCTAGGAGCCCGACGGCGGGAAGCGAGGGGTCGGCCCGCAGGGGTCAGCCCTTGCCTCCCTCGAACTGATCAAGGCTTCCCTCGTCCGGCTGGACCGGCGGGCGACTGTACAGACGTCCAGGATGCGCGGGGCCGAGTACTCGAAATGCCGTAGTCGGACGACCTTGTTACTTGCATCTGCGACCCAGGCTCCCTAAAGTCGGTCCGTCCGGTGGGACTCCAGGACCAACGGAATCTCACAGTGGCGGGCGTCAAGTGGTCGGGCGGTGAAGGGAGCGTGGTGGTTGCCCCCCAGGCCAATGCCCGTGCGTTCGCGCTACCCGATTGGGAGGTAGTCTTCTTGATGCACCACGGAGGGTGCCTTTGTTCTGCTTAGCGAAGCCCAGGGAGGGCGGGGAGGCGAAGGAATGCGACGGCAACGGGGGGCACGGCCTGCCTTGAACTCGGCGGGCGTTCCAAGAGCGACCACGCAGGGCAGGTGGATCACCGTCGGCGGCCGCAAACTGTACGTGCGTGGAGTCACGTACGGGACCTTCCGGCCCCGCGACGGCTCCAGCTTCCCATCCCCCGAGACGGTGAAGCGCGACTTCGCCGCGATGGCCGAGCGCGGCCTCAACGCGGTGCGCACCTACACGGTTCCACCCTGCTGGCTCCTCGATCTTGCGGCCGAGCACGGGCTGTACGTGATGGTCGGCGTGCCATGGGAGCAGCACGTCACATTCCTTGACGACTCACGCCGCGCCGCCTCGATCGTGGAGCGTGTGCGCGCCGGCGTGCGCGCCTGCGCCGGCCACCCGGCGATCCTCTGCTACGCGCTCGGCAACGAGATCCCGGCTTCGATCGTCCGCTGGCACGGCCGCCACCGGGTCGAGCGCTTCCTGGCGCGGCTCTACGCGGCCGCCAAGTCCGAGGACCCCGAGGCGCTCATCACCTACGTCAACTACCCGAGCACCGAGTACGTCGAGCTTCCCTTCATCGACCTCGTCTGCTTCAACGTCTTCCTGGAGTCCGAGCCGGCCTTCGAGAGCTATCTAGCCCGGCTCCAGAACATCGCCGGCGATCGGCCGCTGTTGGTGACCGAGGCGGGGCTCGACAGCGGCCGGAACGGCGAGCGCGTCCAGGCCGAGGCGCTGCGGTGGCAGGTGCACCGCTCGTTCGCCACCGGCGCCGCGGGCATCTTCCTCTTCTCCTGGACCGACGAATGGCATCGCGGCGGCCGGGAGGTATTCGACTGGAGCTTTGGCCTGGTCGACCGGAAGCGCCGCCCGAAGCCCTCGCTGGCGGCGATCGAGCACGCCCTCGCGGAGACCCCGTTCCCGCCCGACCGCCGCTGGCCGCGAGTCTCGGCGATCGTCTGCACGCACGACGGCGCGAACACGCTGCCCGCCTGTCTAGACGCGCTCGCCCGCCTCGACTATCCGGACTACGAGGTGCTCGTCGTCGACGATGGCTCGACCGACGAGACCGCCGCGATCGCGGAGAGATACGACGTGCGGCTGATCGGGATCCCTCACCAAGGCCTGGCGTCGGCTCGCAACGCCGGGCTCGCGGCGGCGACCGGCTCGATAGTCGCCTACGTCGACGATGACGCCTATCCCGACTGCGACTGGCTCCGCTACCTCGCCGAGGCGTTCATCGAGAGCGATCACGCCGGGATCGGCGGGCCCAACATCCCCCCGGGCGACGAGGGCCTGGTGGCGGCCTGCGTCGCGTCGGCGCCTGGCGGCCCGGTCCACGTGCTGCTCACCGACCGCGTGGCGGAGCACATCCCGGGCTGCAACATGGCGTTCCGCAAGGACCGCCTCGAGGCGGTCGGGGGATTCGACCCGCAGTTCCGGACCGCCGGCGACGACGTCGATATCTGCTGGCAGCTGCAGGACGCGGGACACACCGTCGGCTTCAGCGCCGGCGCGGTCGTTTACCACCGCCGGCGCGACTCCGTCCTCGGCTACCTTCGGCAGCAGTACGGGTATGGCAAGGCGGAGGCGTCCCTCGAGCGTAAGTGGCCGAGCCGCCACGACCACGGTGGCTACCCGAGCTGGAGCGGCCGCGTCTACGGCAGAGGGCTCCGCGCCGGGCTGCGCCGCCGCCGCCGGGTCGACTACGGCCGCTGGGGCACCGGTCTCTTCCAGGCGATCTACCAACCGTCCCCCGGCCTGATCGGCTTCCTCCCGCTGCTGCCCGAGGCGTACCTGGCGCTCTCCGTCCTCGCCGTCCTGGGGGCGCTGGGAGCGCTCTGGTCGCCGCTGCTGCTGGCGCTCCCGCTGCTCGGGATCGTCGCCTCGGCGTTGGTCGCCTCGGCGCTGATGGGAGGCGGCGCGGCCCACGCCGCCGCGGCCGGCCGATCCCGGCTTGGCCGCGCGCGAAGACGCGCCCTGACGTCGGCCCTCTTCCTCGTGCAGCCGCTCGCCCGCCTGGCCGGGAGACTGCGCAACCGGCGGGCGTCCTGGCGCCAGCGGGCCTCTACACTCGGCGGCATCCCTCGCGTGCGTCATTTCGCGATCTGGAGCGAGCGCTGGTCCGCCCCGGAGGCGCGCCTGCACCAGCTCGAGCAAGGCCTGATCCGGGAGGGCGGGGTCGTGCGCCGCGGGAGCTCGTTTGATCGCTGGGACCTCGAGGTCGGGGTGGGGATGCTCGCAGCGGCGAGGCTGCGGACGGCCGTCGAGGAGCACGGCTCGGGACGGCAGATGGCGCGGATCCGCGCCTGGCCGAAGCTGTGGCTCCCGGGGTTCGCCGCGGTCGCGCTGCTTGCCGTGCTTGCCGCCAGCGCCTGGATGAACGGCGCGCCCGCCGTTGCCCTGATCCTCGCGCTCGGCGTCATCGGGCTCGCTGCGCTCGCGACGCTCGATAGCAGCGCGGCGATGGGCGTCCTGTCTGCGGCCGTGCAGAACGCGGCGCAGCAGGCCGACGTCGCCGAGGCGAGGGCGGAGCGCCCCGAGCCTGCCGACGGCCCGCTTGAGCGCGTCGCGGCGAGGGTCGCGGGCGCCGTGTCGGGTACGGGGGCCCCCGCAAAACCCAAGGTGAACGAGGGCAACGGCGTGTCTCACCAACAGCGAGCCGGCGGCAGCCAGCTCCATCCTGAAGCGGAGAAGGCTCGCAGGTGAGGGGCGCGTTCGAGCTCTGGAAGGCGTTGCCACGCGCCCGTCCCTACCTGCGCCCCTACCGGAAGCTGCTCGTCATGTCGATGGTGGCGATGGTCTTTGCCGCGGCGTTCGCGCTGGCCGAGCCGTGGCCGATCGCGCTGGTGCTCAACAGCGTCCTCAGCGACCATCCTGTTCCAGGGTTCCTCACCTTCCTGCTCGGCGACGATCCGGGGGTGGCGACCCTTCTGATCTTCCTGGTAGCGGCGCGATTCGGGATCGTCGCGATTGGCAACGGGTTCACGGTCCTCAGGAACTATCTGGACGCACGGATCGATCAGTACATGGTCCTCGACCTCCGCAGCGACCTCTTCGAGCACGTTCAGAAGCTGTCGCTCACCTTCCACGACCGCCGCAAGACGGGGCAGCTCATGAGTCAGATCAACATGCAGGCCGCCTCGGTCGGCAACATCCTCATGGCCATTCCGCCGATCATCGAGTCCATCCTGATGTTGGCCGGGATGCTCGTGATCGCGATGTTCATCGACTGGCAAGTAGCCCTGGTGTCGCTCTGCGTCGTTCCGCTGCTCTACATCTCCTTCGGCCTCTACGGGACCAGGATCGTCCCCCAGCTCCAGAAGGTGCAGCGTCTGGAATGGCGCTCGCTCTCGATCGTGAACGAGGCGATGTCCATGCTGCGGGTGATCGTCTCCTTCGGGCGTGAGGACTACGAGCATCGGCGCTTCCGTGAGCAGGGCAAGGTCGCGGTCGACGAGCGGGTCAAGCTGACCTTCAGCCAGAGCGTCTACACGCTGGGAGTGCAGACCGCGACCGCCGCCGGTATCTCGATCGTCTTCGGCCTCGGAGCCTGGCACGTCTACCAAGGGAAGATGCCTTTGGGCGGCTTGATCGTTTTGATGAGCTACATCTCGTCCGTCTATCAGCCGCTCGAGCAGATCAGCATGACGATCGGCTCGCTCCACGAGCAGTTCGTCGCGTTCAACGCCTCGCTGCGGCTTCTTGACACCGAGCCCGAGGTCGAAGAGGCGCCAGACGCGATCGAGATCGGCCGGGCGAGGGGCGAGCTCACGGCCGACAACGTGAGCTTCTCGTACGAGGGGCGAAGGGACACGCTGCAGGATGTCTCATTCGAGGCTTACGCGGGGCAGAGCATCGCCGTCGTGGGCCAAACCGGAGCGGGCAAAACGACGCTGATGAGCCTCCTGATCCGCTTCTACGACCCCCAGGGTGGACGGATCCTGATCGACGGCGTCGACATCCGCCAGCTGAAGCTGAAGTCGCTCCGCGAGCAGATCAGCGTCGTACTTCAGGAGCCGCTGCTCTTCTCCGGGACGATCGCCGAGAACATCCGCTACGGCAAGCTCGACGCGTCGATGGGCGAGGTGATCGACGCTGCCAGTGCCGCCAACGCACACGACTTCATTTCCGGCCTTCCGGACGGCTATGAGACGCAGCTCGGAGAGCGCGGCGCGCAGCTCTCCGGGGGCGAGCGCCAGCGGATCTGCGTTGCGCGGGCTTTCCTCAAGGACGCGCCGATCCTGGTCCTCGACGAGCCGACCTCATCCATCGACTCCAAGACCGAGGGCGTGATCCTCGACGCACTCGACGACCTCATGGTCGGCCGCACCTCGTTCATGGTCGCCCACCGGCTTTCCACCGTTCGCCACGCCGACCAGATCCTCGTCATCGAGCACGGTCGCATAGCCGAGCGTGGCACGCACGACGAGCTCCTGGAGCGCCGCGGCGTCTATCACCAGCTCCATGAAGCACAGAATCGTGCGCGATCCCGGTCGAGGGCGGCTGGCGGCAACGGAGGCGCAACGGCGACATCCGTGAGCACTGTCGACCCCCTTCGGTCCCCACCGTCGACCGACGCCGCTCCCCCTGCGACCACCAACGGCGCGCCTGAGGGGAACGGTCCAGCCCAGGGGGAGCACTGGGCGGACCCCGCCCCTTCGAGCGGCGAGACCTACCTCGGCCAATTTGTCTCGGCGACCGGCCCCGACAAGAGCTCCGTCAGCTGGCGCCAGGCGCCAGCTGTGGGCACCGGCCCGGGCGAGCGACAGGAGGACGTGGCAAGGCGGCCCCCAAAGCCGATGATCAACATAAACGAGGCCGGTCTGAAGGAGCTCGTCCGCCTGCCGGGCGTCGGTCGGCGCGCCGCGGCGCGGATCGTCGTCGACCGTGAGCGAAACGGCCCCTTCGAGTCGGTGGCCGACCTCACGCGCGTAAAGCGGTTCGACGACGCACGCGTGCGGCGCTTGTCGGCGCAAGCCAGGGTCTGATGCGGCCGGCCGGCGCCAAGAGACGCAAGGTCGTCGTCCTCGGGATGATGACCAAGATGCCTGTGGCCGGCGTCGTCTGGCAGACGATTCATTACGTCCTCGGCCTGGAGCGGCTCGGCTACGAGGCCTACTACGTCGAAACGCACGCGCGCACCCCCTCGATGCTGATGCGGCGCGAGGACGACGACAGCTCGCTGATCGCCGCCAACTTCATCGCCAGGACGCTGCGACGCTTCGACCTCGGAGACCGCTGGGCGTTCCGGGCACTGCACGACGATGGGCGCTGCTACGGAATGAGCGAGCGAGAGCTCGAGCGCCTGATCGGCTCGGCGGAGCTCCTGGTCAACCTCCACGGGGGCACCGAGCCGCTCCCGGAGCTCGCGGCCACCGGGCGGCTCGTCTACGTAGAAACCGATCCGGTGCAACTCCAGCTCGAGCTGCACGCGAACCGGCAGGAGACGATCGACTTCCTCGAGCCCCACTGCGCCTTCTTCACCTTCGGCGAGAACATGGGGAATCCCGACTGCGCCCTTCCGGTGCCGCAGCAATTCGACTTCCACCCCACCCGCCAGCCGGTGGTGCTCGACCTGTGGGCCGACCTGTCAGCGGGACCCGGCCGCGCTTTTACGTCGATAGGGAACTGGAGGCAGGACTGGCGCGACGTCCAGTTCCATGGCGAGACCTATACGTGGAGCAAGCATCACGAGTTCCTCAAACTCATCGACCTCCCAGAGCGGAGCGGCCACGAGCTCGAGCTTGCGCTGTCGAGCTTGGACAAGGGAGATCGCCAGCTCCTCGAGCGCAAAGGCTGGAGAGTGCGGGAAGCGATGGAGTTCTCCGAGGACCTCGACGCCTACCGCGGCTACATCGCAGCCTCGCGCGGCGAGTTCACGGTCGCCAAGGACCAGAACGTGCGGCTGCGAAGCGGCTGGTTCAGCGACCGGGCCGCGACCTACCTGGCGGCCGGGCGGCCGGTGATCACGCAGGAGACCGGGTTCAGCAACGTCCTCCCCACGGGCGCCGGTCTGTTCGCGTTCGCCGACATCGAGGAGGCGATCGGGGCGCTCGACGCGGTCGAGGCCGACCACGAGCGCCACTGCGCCGCCGCCGAGCAGATCGCTCAGGAGTGGTTCGCGCACGACGTCGTGCTCTCCCCCTTGCTCGCCGCTGTGGACGTCGCACTCCGGCGTCCGCGCCAACCCGATGGCCCAAGGAGTCTGGCCCCCTTCCCCAATGACATGCTCCTGACCACGGTCTCGCGTCGGCCCACGAGGCTTCCGCGGTCGACGGTGGAGATCGCGATGAGGCGCTCCGCACCGCCGCGCGTTGAGGCCGCCCCCCTCGACAGCGACGGCGCCAGCATCGTCGTCGTTACCTACGAGAACCTCGTCTTTACCCGGCTCTGCCTCGAGAGCGTCCTCGCGAACACCCGGGAGACGGGCTACGAGCTGGTTGTTGTCGACAATGGGTCCGGGGACGACACCCCTGAGTACTTGGCCACCCTCGCGGAGCGAAACTCCCACGTTCGGGTGATCCTGAATGGTGGCAACCTCGGCTTCGCTCCGGCCGCGAACGAGGGGCTCGCGCTCGCCAGGGGCGAGCACCTGGTGGTACTCAATAACGACACGCTGGTCCCCCCCGCCTGGCTTCCGCGTCTGCTCGCCCACCTCGATGACGAGGTCGTCGGGCTCGTCGGCCCGGTCACCAACCGGATCGGCAACGAGGCCGAGGTCCGGGCGGACTATCGGACCTGGGCTGAGTTCCTGCGGTTCTCGGAGCAGCGCGCAATCGCACGCAGCGGCGAGGAGGTCGACATCCAGGTAGCGGCGATGTTCTGCCTGGCGATGCGGCGCGACGTCCACGAGCAGCTCGGGCCGCTCGACGAGCGCTATGAGATCGGGCTGCTCGAGGACGACGACTACTCCGAGCGGGCACGCCGGGCGGGATACCACGTGCGCTGCGCCGACGACGTCTTCGTCCACCACTTCAGCGAGGCGTCGTTCGGCAAGCTCGTCCCGACCGGCGAATACGCCGAGCTCCTCCGGGAGAACAAGCGTCGTTACGCGGAGAAGTGGGGCGCCCCGTGGAGACCGTACGCGCGCCGACAAAGCACCAGCTACAGGGTCCTAACTCAGCGGATCCGCGACCTCGTCGCCGAGCGGGTCCCCCCTCGCTCCAGGGTGCTCGTTGTGAGCCGCGGCGACGATCAACTCCTCAGCTTCGACGGCCGCATCGGATTCCACTTCCCACAAGCCGATAGCGGCGTCTACGCGGGGCATTACCCGGGCAACAGCCGCGAGGCAATCGCCCATCTGGAGCAGGTCCGCCGCGCCCAGGGCGCGCAATTCCTTCTCTTCCCCGAGACGGGGCTTTGGTGGCTCGATCACTACGCTGGCCTTCGCAGCCACCTTGACACCAACCACAGAAGGGTCGCCTTCGAGGAGGGCACCGCGGTGATCTATTCCCTGCAGGAACCCTCGAACCCATCGGAGAGCGTGACATGACACCGGGGGCAGGCGAGCTCACCGGCGTCGAGACGGCAGCCGTCTTCAGCCAGCCAGAGGGCGGGATCAGCGATGCCGAGTACCTCGAGCTCCGACGACGGATTCAGGACGTCATCTACAAGCTGATTCCCGCCTCCTCCACCATCCTCGTCGTCAGTAAGGGCGACGAGCAGCTGGTGCGGCTCGAGGACCGCGAAGGCTGGCACTTTCCACGCACGTCCGCCGGCCAGTACGGCGGATACCACCCCGCGGACGCAGTGGCGGCGATCTCGCATCTGGAGGAGCTGCGCGCCTCCGGTGCCGACTACTTCTTGCTGCCGAGTTCGTACTTCTGGTGGCTCGACCACTACCCAGAGCTCACCGAGCACCTGCAGTCCCGCTACCGGCTGGTCACGGACCGCCCGGACAGCTGTCTGATCTACCACCTGAACGAGCCCCCGCTCGGCACCCCAACGGTGGCGACGCGTCCAGCGAGCACCCTGGAGCAGCCGAACGCCCCAGAGGGCGCGGCCTCCCCGATTCAGCTCGTGCCGCCGATGCGCGATCTGCTGGCGTGCATCCTCGAGCGCGACGCCGGGGTGCTCGTCGTCAGCGACGGCAACGACGAGTGGCTGAACCTCGACCGCAAGGCATGGCACTTTCCGCAGGATGCGAGCGGCCGACACGTGCCCATCACACGCTCGAGGGGACTCTCGATGCTCGCGCAGCTCGACGCCCTGCGTGACCGCGGCGCCCACTACCTGGTGATCCCGAGCACGAGCTTCTGGGTTGTCGAGCGCTCCGAGGAGCTGCTCCGTTACCTTCGCCGCACCAGGCTGACCGCGCTCCGGGAGCGAATCTGCGCAGTCTTCGAGCTTCGTGACGCGTCAGGCGGTACGCGCCGCACCAGATCGCATGACGATTTGCAAGAGCCGGTGGACTCCACGACGCCCCAGGACGCCAGACCTGGAGGGCTCGGTCGCATCCTGCGGAGCGCGATACAAAGGGAGGATGAGGACGATGGCTAAGCGAAAGGTCCTCTACGTCTGCCACAACCATCCGGCGATCCGCGCAGGAGGCGCCGAGGCCTACGCGCTCGAGCTATACGAGTCGATGCGCGAGTCCGACGAAGTGGAGCCGCTTTTTCTCGTCCGGACCGGACCCCCCCTGTCCAGGACCGGGCGCTACCACGAGGGGACGCTGGTCACTGGCGTGAACCACGACCCGAACCAGTACTTCATATACACCGAGTTCGGTGAGTTCGATTGGTTCCTCGGAACGACTTTGTCGAAGCCGGTGATCAGCCGATACCTGCGTGACTTTCTCGCTGCCCTTCAGCCCGACGTAGTCCACTTCCAGCACACCCTGTTCATCGGATACGAGGCGATCCGGGAGGTGAGGAACGTGTTGCCGGATGCGGCGATCGTCTACACGCTGCACGAGTTCCTCCCGATCTGCCACCGCCAGGGCCAGATGCTGAGAACGATGAACGAGGAGCCATGCATGGAGGAATCGCCGCGACGTTGCCACGAGTGCTTCCCTGACATAGCGCCGCAGGAGTTCTTCATGCGCAAGCGCTTCATCCAATCGCACCTCGGACTCGTCGACCAGTTCCTCGCCCCGAGCCGATTCCTGCTCGAACGCTATGTCGACTGGGGTATCCCGAGGGAGAAGATCAAATTCGAGGATTACGGTCGGCGGCCGATCCACAATCGCGCACGCAGCGACACCCGAACGCACAATCGGTTCGCCTTCTTCGGCCAACTCAGCCTGTACAAGGGGATCAACGTGCTGCTGAAGGCGATGGGCCAGGTCGCCGACGCCGGCGTCGACGCCGAGCTCACCGTCTACGGGGCGAACCTGGAGCTGCAGCCTCAGGAATTCCGTGACGAGTTCGCGCGGTTGCTCGACATGACCCGCGGCAACGTCACCTTTGTCGGCGAGTACAAGCACGACGATCTGCCGGCGCTGATGGAGAAGGTCGATTGGGTGGTCGTGCCCTCGATCTGGTGGGAGAACTCACCGCTCGTGATACAGGAGGCATTCATGTACCGGCGCCCCGTGATCTGCAGCGACATCGGCGGGATGGCGGAGAAGGTCCGGGACGGAGTCGACGGCCTTCACTTTCGCGCGGGCGACCCCGAGCGCCTCGCCGAGACCATCGCACACGCCGCCAAATCGCGAAACCTCTGGGCCAAGCTTCGAGGCAGCATCCCCGACATCTACACGATGGACGAGCAGGTCGCCGCCCTCACGCGACTCTACGAGGAGCTCTCGCGACGCAAGAGCAAGTCAGCCACCCAAGCCCGCACACGCCAAACGCCAGAGGGGATCCATGCCCGAGGGGGCTAGTACCGGCAGCGACCGGCGCGAGACGGTGGCACCAGAGTCGTCTCCGCCCGTCCACTCGACGGCGGGCAACGGCGCTACGGAGGGCGCGCCGAAGGCCACGAGCGCCGTCGCCGCCCTGGCGATTTACGACCTGAGCTGGCTCTCCGCCGACGTCCTCTTGGCCGTAGTCGGCGCTCGTCGTGAGGGCGACGACCTCGAGCTGATCGCCTCGA
Organism: Actinomycetota bacterium; assembly: GCA_038040365.1. Taxonomy (GTDB): domain Bacteria; phylum Actinomycetota; class Thermoleophilia; order Solirubrobacterales; family 70-9; genus AC-56. Next base: position 8,204 of record JBBPIL010000009.1, on the reverse strand, counting down.
TCGGCGGCGAAGTGGTCGAGCTCCAGGCCCGCTGGCTCTGCTATCGCTCAACCGACCAGAAGGACGCTGTCGACGCGGTGGTGGTTGCGTCCTTGCGCGAGGTTCCCCAGGATCGCCATCTCGAGATCACGGTGAACTCGGGGCGTGAACAAGTATCTGTAGGGCCCGCGCCAGCCGCCGCGCTGGGCGTCGATCTGCGTACGTCGATCCGTGAGAACCTGGCCGCGCTCGACACCGAGAGCCGTGCTCAGATCATGGACTTTTTGGTCAAGGCGACGGCTGAGCTTGGAAGCGACATGGACCGCCGGCGCCTGAGCCGCAGCCTGTTCACGCTGCGCGGTGCGCTTCGGGAGCCGAGCCCGCGAACTCTGGTGTTACGAGATGAGCTCCAAGGCCTCAACGTCGAGGCGATCATACGACTCGACCGGACCTCGTTCTTCGTCCGCGGCTGGATGCGTGATGAGCAGGCGGAGATTGTGAGACTGACCGCGGTGTCACCCGAGGGCGAGCGAGTCTCGCTCCTCGACGAGCTGTTCACGCTTCGCCGCCCAGACGTCGATCAGCTCTATGGCACCGCGGCCGAGCGCGATGAGAGGTGCGGCTTCCTCGCTTTCTTTACCCTCGACGCCCCTTCGGAACTCCAGACGGGGTGGATCCTCGAGATGGAGAACGCCGCCGGGGTCGCAACCGAGGTGGACGCTCCCGAGGTCATGCTGGATCCGTTGGCCGCGCGCGCGACGATCGTCTCCGAGCTCGCCGGGCAGCGCGGCCCCGACAGTCCGCTGATGGACCACGTCGTGCCGGCGGTCACGCGACTTCAGGACCGCCTCGCCGGCGCGGTCGAGGTCGAGCGGGTCGAGCAGTTCGGGGATGCGCCCGTCGCGCCGACCGTATCGATCGTGGTACCGCTCTATCAGCGGATAGATCTACTCGGGCACCAGTTGGCCAGCTTCGCAGATGACCGTGATCTCCGCGAGGCAGACCTCATCTACGTGCTCGACTCCCCAGAGCTGAGCGAGAAACTGTTCACCCTCGCCGCCGACCTCCATGAGATCTACCGCGTCCCGTTCCGCATCATCGAGGCCTCGCGGAACGGTGGCTTTTCAGTGGCGAACAACCTCGGTGCGTCGCTGGCGAGCGGCCGGATGCTGTTGCTGCTCAACTCGGACGTTCTCCCCACCGAGGCGGGCTGGCTGCGGCGGCTCGTCGACTTCCACGACTCGAATCCGAAGATCGGCGCGGTGGGGCCGAAGCTCCTCTTCGATGACGACACGCTCCAGCACGCCGGCCTCTACTGGAGGCGTCCAGCGCGATACGCAGCGTGGGAAAACACGCACTACTTCAAGGGCCTTCACCGTGACCTCCCGGCGGCCAACGTAGTGAGGCCGGTGCCAGCGGCGACAGCCGCATGCCTCCTCATCTCGACCGATCTTTACCGGGAGCTCGGCGGGCTCCGCAGCATCTACATCCAAGGCGACTACGAGGATTCCGACCTCTGCCTACGCCTGCGGGAGGCCGGATACGAGACGTGGTATCTGCCGGACGTCGAGCTGTATCACCTCGAGGGACGGTCCTATGACACATCCGTTCGCCAAACCAACGCTCGCTACAACTCGTGGCTCCACACGCGCCTGTGGGGCAAGCAGATCGGGGAACTGATGCCCAGGGAGGCATTCGTAATCGAGCCTGGCGCGATTCCGTCGCCGTAATGCCGTCTGTAGTGCAGATCACAGATGTCTCCGTTGACGGACCACCCCGGAATCATCTCCACGGGTCACACATCGACGTGCCCAGATCTGGCGCCACACGAGACGCCTACAGCGTGGACGTGGAAGGGTGGGCGTTGGGAAGCTCCGCCCCTGTCGAGCGCATAGAGGTCTTGCAAGAGGGACGGACCATCCTCGACGTTCCGCTTACAGTCCAGCGTCCAGACATTGCATCGAAGTTCCCGGATGTCGCTGACGCTCAGGGCAGTGGCTTCAGAGCGGCAGTCGGGGCCATGGCTCTGAGGTCGAAGTTCGAGATCTTGATCCGCGCCAAGCTCGAGAGCGGGCTGCATTTTCGCCTCGGGATCATCCGCGGCGAGCGTGAGGAGGTCCGCAGTGACTATGAGCCGTTCGTGCAGCCCCTGATGATCAACACGATCGGGCGGAGCGGATCGACGTGGTTGACCTGGCTACTGAGTTGTCATCCCCAGATCGTCGCATTCAAGCCCTTCGAGCACGAGACCCGCGTGGCCAGCTACTGGATGACCGTGTTTCAGGAACTATCGCAGCCGCAAAGCTTTCTGACCCAGTTCGATCCGCCGGATCTCGCCGTCAGGCATTGGTGGCTTGGCGAGGCGGGCACCAACCGTGGAGCCCTCAAGGATAAGGAGCTGAGTACGTGGCTCGCTTACGACAGCGTCCCGGCACTTGCAGCGATGTGTCAGAGCCGGATAGATGCGTTCTATTCGGCGAACGCGACGATCGACCGACATGGGCGGTACTTCGTCGAGAAATTCTCTCCGTGGCAAATTGTGCCTGACCTCCTGTCCGAGCTCTACCCCAACGCCAAGGAGGTAATTCTGGTCAGGGACTTTCGCGATATGTTCTGTTCGATCCGTGCGTTCAACGCAAAGCGGGGGGATCAGGGTTTCGGGCGAGATCGCGCCGACAGCGATGCTGATTACATCAGGACCATAATCCGTGGGTTCGCCAAGGCTCTACTGCAGCGTTGGCGTCGTCGGGGCAACCTCGCACACCTGATCCGCTACGAGGATCTGATCCTTGAGCCAGCTGAGACGCTCGAACGCCTGATGACCTATCTCGAGCTTGACGCAAGTAGTGACGCCATCGAGAGAACTCTGCAGCTTGCCTCGCAGGACCGACCCGGCGTTGACAACCACCGAACCGCTCCCGATGTCGCGTCATCCGTCGGGCGATGGCGAACTGACCTCTCGCCTGAGCTCATCGCGGTATGCGATGAAGCCCTCGGTCCTCTCCTGACGGAGTTCGGATACTCCGTTGAGCGCTCGGAGCAGCTATCTGAAGCGGGCTGACCCGGGTGAGCGTCCCAATTGTCGTTGCGGGCTCGATCGCGCAGCGACCTGGTTACGGTGGCCACGCGTGGGCACTGGTCCAATACCTCACGGGATTCCGTCAGCTCGGGTACGAGCCACTACTCATCGATCGTCTGACTACTGAGATGGCGGCGGGTCAGGCTGAAGGATCCTCTCAGGCGGCTGTCACCCGATGTACCAGCTGGCTTGCCAATGTAATGCACTCCGCAGGGCTGGACGGCTCCTTTACGCTACTGGTTGAGGGTGACAGGCCCGTGGGCATGTCGAGACGCCGAGTTCTTGAGCAAGTCAGCCGATCGCCCTTCCTACTTAACGTGATGGGTTTTCTGGACGACGAGGAGATCCTCGCAGCGGCCCCGAGACGGGTGTTCCTGGACATCGATCCCGGCTTCGGCCAGATGTGGAAGGAACTCGCTCTCGCTGATCCATTTCGCGGACACGACGATTTCGTGACGATCGCGGAGAACATCGGTCAGCCGGGCTGCGTGGTTCCCACCTGCGGCCTCCCATGGATCACGACCCGGCCTCCGGTCGATTTGGAGCGGTGGTGCTCCGTGAACGGCGGCGAGCGCTTCACGACCATCGCGAGCTGGCGCGGCCCCTACGGACCGGTCGAGTACAGAGGCCGCTCCTACGGCCTCAGGGTCCATGAGTTCCGCAAGTTCGCTCAGCTGCCTCGTCTGGTGCCCGGGCGCTTCGAAGTAGCCTTGGAAATCGACGGTTCCGATCACCGTGACGTCGAACTGCTAGAAGGCGGCGGTTGGAGCCTCGTGGACCCCGCGCTCGCTGCGGGAAGCACGGACCGCTACATGCGATACATCCAAGGCTCAAAGGCCGAGTTGATGATCGCCAAGGAGATGTACGTTAAGACGCAAAGCGGCTGGTTCAGCGACCGCAGCGCTTGTTATCTGGCGAGCGGCAAACCCGTCCTTGCGCAGGACACCGGCTTCACGCGGAACTATCCAGTTGGCCAGGGTCTGCTCAGCTTCCAGGATGTCGAGCAAGCCGGCGAAGGGGCACGGGAGATCTGTCGCGACCAAAGGCGGCACGCGAAAGCTGCCCGCGAGATCGCCGAGGAGTACTTCGACGCGCGCAAGGTGCTGGGGCAGCTACTTGCGGAGCTGGGGGTGGGGTGACAATGGTGCGCACCGGTCATGCACTTGAGGCGCCAACGGCACCCCAAGCCGTAAAGCGCCTGAACTGGGGCTGTGGCGCGCACGTGCGGCAGGGATGGATCAACTCGGACATCAAGCCAGACTCGGGCGTCGACCTGGTTTGTGACATCCGCACAGGTCTATTGCTCGAGAGCGACAGCGTCGACTACGCGGTCAGCATCCATGCGCTCCCGGAGCTTTCATATCCGGAGGTCGTCCCCGCACTTGAGGAGCTTCGGCGCGTGCTGAGGCCTGACGGGGTCCTCAGGCTCGGCCTTCCCGATCTACACCGGGCAATCCAAGCGTATGTCCTCGGAAAGGAAGACTACTTTCAGGTGAACCAAGACCAGATACAAAGCAGCGGGGGACGCTTTATCGCGCACATACTCTGGTATGGCTACTCGCGGACCCTGTTCATAACCGACTTTATCGAGGAGCTGATGATCAAGGCGGGCTTCGTGGCCGTCGAAGAGTGCCAATACCAGCGTACGGCGAGCCCATTTCCCGAGATTGTGGAGCTCGATAATCGCGAGCGTGAGAGCTTGTTCGTCGAAGGCACGAAGCCCGTAGGGTCTCACGCGTCGCAGTCAATATAATCACCCCGTGGCGGAGGACGTGTCCATCGAGGTGCTGAGCGTCTCACCCGTAGAGAGCGGTCCCAAGGACTTAGTCAAGGGGCGAATCCGGGCGCACCTGGCCGATGATCGCGGATCCCTGACGATCCAAGGCTGGGTTATTGGACGAAAGTCACGAGCCGTTGCTGTGGAGGTTATGCAGGGAGACACTGTGGTTGCCAAGACCGATGTGAATCTGAAACGACCCGAGATCGCTGAGAAGTTTTCCGACGTGTCGGAGGCCGGCACGTCCGGCTTCCAGCTGACCCTGGAGCCGGAACAACAGGGTGAGACGGAACTGATGGCGCGAGCCATCCTCGAAGACGGTACGGCCGCGCCGATCGAGTCAGTCCGTGTGCGGGCGTCGCGGCGGGGTTTACTACGGCGACTAATGTCTTGAGCTCTTCCAGCGAGGAGAAGGGCGGAAGCGGAGCCCGCGATGGCGGATGACCCCAGGCCTCGACGTCATCGATGGCTCGCAAAGCGCGCGGTCGGCAGGTTTGAGCGGCAACCATCTGAGGATCCTGTTCGCGCAACGCGAGCGTGCGCCGTGGCACGGGGCACCAGGTTCCCTACGCACCATCGGCGAGCGCTTGATTGTGCGCCGCACCTAAGGTTCGTCCTTTGATCGGGACGAATACGTAGCCCGTCTGAAAGCCAGCATACGCGCGTGGGAATGTGTGGACCAAGTGTAGGAATGGCCGCGTGATATGCCGTAGGTATGCCGAGCTCATCATCACTTCCGAAAGCATGGCGGTCCCGTAGGGGGCTAGACACACGAACGAAAAGGTGCCGGTCAAGAGGGAATCAGCGAACGGGCTGCGCCGGATTCGCTCGACGAATCGCGCGTATCTTGAGTTTCCGGACTTGGAAGCGACTTGGATTGATGCCTCGTCGTGCAGTGTGATGTACAGGAAACCGCGCCGCGAGAGGATACGTTCAAGCTCTAGTAACCATGCTACGTGTAGCTCAGCGATGTGTGTGAAGACGGAGCCCGCAAAGATCAGATCGAAGTGACCATCCGGGAACGGAAGGTGCGGGACCGTAGTTGTGGTTGCAAAATAGAATGGCGGGCTCAGATTCTGCATCGCCCACATGAGCTTGTCGGCTTGAATATCGACGCCCCAAATCTGCCGGTCAGGCGCGTACGTGGCTAGCCATCGGAGCATTTTGCCGTTCGAGCACCCGAATTCAAGGACTCCATCGCATAGTTCCCAGTCAAACCTGGACCGCTCGAGTGCGAGCAACATCGAATCAACGTTCATTCGCCCGGTTTCTAGGTGTTGCCCGGGTGACTCATCGCGATACTCCATGAGTTCTGGAGGCGGCACCGGCAATTCACCAACGTGGCGCGCCGCTCCGAGTTCGATGGCGTACTCGTCAGCGGGAGGGGCTACGTACAAGGACTGATAACGCGGCGACTTTGCACTTGGGCCGCGTTCTTCAGGCTGGCGTTGCATCAGAGACGAGAGCCGCGAGGCATTCCGCGCACAACCCTACCAGCCCGCAAAGAAATCGTTGTTTGCCCAGTGAGCGTCGTTTGTGTGTTGGGGGCACGCGCGCAGCGTGTCGGACCGTGCCTTGATGGGCTCATCACGCCCTCTCACGGCTCACGGAGGTCGTGAGGAGGGCTGAAACTCCCGTTTGCATCCGTGAGTGATCGACCAGTAGGTCAGGATTGTTTCGGGATGCCGACGAGCGGCTGCCAAACCGAAGCAACAAATCAGCCGCCTGCGCACTATCATTTCACCGGTGCAGGGTGGGCCTATATACCTAGAGCCGATAGGCGGGGACGGGTCTTCCCGGCTGCGTGGACGTACGATCAAGGTCGGCCGCCTTCGGACACACCTGCCTCGGGCTCGTGTGGTCGCGTTCGAGCTTAATCAGCCGAGCGAAAAGCAGCCTCGTGACCAGTTCGTGATTTCGGGGCGGGTGGTCACCAGAGACAGCCGGGTCGCTGCCGTCGAGGCACTGACCTCTGACCGAGTGGTGGGCCGGGGGCGGTGCGAATCACTACCGGCCCGGTCCTTTGCCGGTGTTGTAGACAGCCCGACTGACCAGATTGCGCGCTTTGGGTTCGTCGTACCCGTCCACGGTGAAGGTGAGGGTGAGGTATTGCTACAGCTGCTTCTTGAGACTGGCGAGCAGATCCCGGTGGCAGGCCTCCGTGTCAAGGTTACTCAACCAGGAATTCGGTCGACACCCTTGCGATTGGGAGATCAGGAGTCGCCAGCGCGTGCTTCGGGTGACGCTCTCACGCAAGACCAGGTTGTGTGGATCTTCGGGGCAGGCAGGAGCGGCACGACGTGGTTGGGCTCCATGCTTGGCGCGATGCCGCGCTTTGCGATGTGGGACGAACCTTTGGTGGGTGCGTTGTTCGGAGATTTTTATCGGAGGTACGACGGTGATAGGCGAGGCCGCGGCTTCATTCTTGCCCCAGGGCTGGAGGAAACGTGGCTATCAGGAATACGCTCGATGGTCCTCGCGGGTGCACAGGCGCGTTTCCGTGGTGCTCGCGGGAGGGTCACGTCGTGATTAAGGACCCTCATGGCTGCGCCGGAGCTGAATTGATGAGCCAGGCTTTGCCACTTTCACGCTTCATCCTCATGGTGCGGGATCCACGCGACGTCCTCGCATCTGTTTTGGATGCGAATCAACCAGGTAGCTGGATGCACCGAGAACGGAAGGAGAGAGCTTACAGAAGGCTGGATCCGCCACCGGTGAGTCCTGATCCAGCTGGACTCCTGGGCGCCAAGACGGATCAATATGTGCGGGATATGGAGCAAGGGATTGCCGGCTTTCGCGCGCATAACGGACCGAAGACCGTTGTGCGGTATGAGGATCTGAGGACTGAAACGATGTCCCTGCTACGCAGAGTCAGGGAGGAACTCGATCTGCCGCTCGATGAAGCTAACCTCCGTCGAGTTGTTCGGGATTACTCGTGGGAGAACGTTCCAGTAGAGAAGAAGGGATCAGGATCCTTCTATCGCAAGGCCAAGGTGGGATCATGGCGAGTGGACCTGACTCCAGAGCAAGCGCGGCTAATCGAAGCGAGAACCGGATCCATCTTGCGAGAGTTCTACGGGGTCAGATAGTTTGGTCGCTGCGCGCTAGACCTCCCCTAGGCCGGGCCACCTGGCTCGCGTAGACGCAAGTCACGTGGTCGGCTGACTCCTCGGCGATGCGAACCGAGGTTGGCCGTCGGGTTCGAGACCGAGGGAGAAGATACGCGCACTCAGACTCTTCCCAGAGTCAGCATGGGAACGTTGCCCCCCGAGCTCAGCGCGCTGTAACACGACGGAGGAAAAGCGAGACCGCCTACTAGATGATTGATTCCTAATTCCCGCCGCCGCGGCTCCGCGGAGCCGCCTGGGG
>JBBPIL010000008.1:0-67493 GCA_038040365.1 Actinomycetota bacterium | reverse complement strand
GCGGCGCGGCGTGGCGGCCGCCCGGGCGCCGCCGGCCAGGGCGTCGCCGATGCCGCGCAGCCGGCTGCCCGCGCCGGAGGCGAGCAGGCGAAATCTTCCCGGTGCCGGCCCTGGTTGCCACGCCCCGGGCACCGGGGCCTCGCCGTCGTCGTCTGTGTCCCAGAGGAGCTGGGAGAGCAGCCGCAGGCAGGTGACGCCGTCCGCGAGGCAGTGGTGGATGCGGATCACCAGCGCGGTGCGGCCATCCTCGAGCGGGCCCACGACGCCTACGCCCCAGAGCGGCCGCGTGTGATCGAGGCGCTCGGCCATGACGCTTCCGACGTGTCGCATCAGCTGGGCGCGGTCTCCCACCGCCCCCGGAGTGGCGCGCACGTGATTGCGGACGTCGAAGTCCGAGTCGTCCACCCAGGCCGGTGCGGCCAGCCGCAGCGGCGTGGGTGCCAGGCGCTGCCGGGCACGGGGCAGGTTCGGAAGCCGCGCCTCGACCCGGTTGCGCACGCGCTCCAAAGTCAGCGGCTGTCCGTCGCGAGCCGGCTCGACGATCGCCAGCTTCAGCGTGTGACCGGCGATCGCGTCGGACTCCAGCCGCAGGATCCGGGTGTCGTCGGTGCTCAGTCGCTCCATCGTGTCAGCGGCCGCGCCCAGCCGCGGGCGCCTCCAGGGTCGTCATCCGGACAGCATGGCGTTGCGCGAGGAAGGCGCCACGCTGGCCGAGTTGCGATGCCATGAGCATCGCAACTCGGCCCGGGCGATGCGGCTCGGCTCTCGTCGCCGCACGGGTCTTACGTCAAGCTAGTAATAACCGCCGCCCCCCTGGTCGCCGCCGGGAGTGCCGCCCCCCTGGCTGCCCTCGGCCTTCTCGCCGCTCGGATGCAGCGCGTACCACTCGGCGCCGAACTGATCGAGCTCGTTGCCGTTGGCTTCGCCGGCCTGGTTGTCGTTTGCGTAGAGGTAGAGCGGCGCCTCGTTGTAGGTGACTTGGGTCGAGCCGTCATCCCGCTTCAGCGTGCCCGGCTTTGCGGCATCCGCGCCCTCGCCGGCCTTCGGGCCGCCCTTGGTCGTGTATGGCGGCCAGACCTTGGCGCACTCGCCGTTGCAGTTGGACGCATTGCTCTCGTCCTTCTCAAACAGGTACAGCGTGCGCCCCTCCCCGTCGACGAGGATCTCGCCGAGCTGGGGGTTGTCAGCGACCGCGACCGTGGCCGCGCCTCCGCCGCTCGACGCGCCGGTTGAGCGGGAGGATCCCGAGTCGCCGTAGCTCGGGCTTGAGTCGTCGCCTCCGCAGCCGGCGAGCAACACCAGCACCGTGACGCCGAGGGGCAGCGCGATCAGGGAGAGTCTCGTTCTCATCAGGTGTCCTCCTGAGGTCTCGTCGGGATCAACCAGGCACCCGCGCCCGCGGAGCGGGAGGGCAGGGGCGCCACGAAGGTCTTGGAGCCGGCCCGCAGGCCGACGGCGATGGCGTCCTCGGGCGCCAGCGCGGAGCTGAGGCCGGCGTGGTCGCTCTTGCCGTCGTAGACGTAGCGAAACGACCCAGCGGGTACTCGCTTGCCGTCGGAGCGGCGCAGCCACACCTGGCAGAGGGTGCCGGGCCGAAAGCCGTGCACCCGGACGCTGATCTCGCTTCCCCACGGACGGGGCGCGAGGGTGGCCTCGGCGGAGGCGCCGCGCGGCAGCGATCGGAAGGCGACCGTCTCGGAGGAGGTGCTCTGGTCCGAGCCCACCAAGGTGACGGCGGCTGCCGCGGCGGCTGCCGCGGCAGCGGCGGTCAGACCAAGCCTGAGGCGGGTCCGCCTGCGGCGTTCGGCGCGGCGCTCAGCCGCGATCCGGCTGACGATTCGCTCCCCGAGCCGCGGCGGCGGCGCGGGGGCGGGCACGAGCCGGTCGGGATCGGCGCGCCCCAAAAGCGAGGCCACCGGGGCGAGGGCCTCCGCATCGGCGCGGCAAGCGGGACAGCCATCGAGATGGGCCTCGGTGGCGAACCGCTCCTCCTCGGGCAGCTGGCCGAGGACCAGCGCGCCGATCCGCTCGCGCCACTCGCGGCACCCCTCAGCTTTCATAGCCCATCTCCTCGAGCGCGTTGCGAAGCGCCTTCAGCCCGTAATAGACGCGGCTCTTGATCGTGCCCTCGGGCACGCCAAGCTCGACCGCGACCTCGGCGTAGGGACGCCCGCGAAGGTAGGTCTCGACGAGGACGCGGCGATGCTGCTCGCCGATCCGGCCCAGGGCTTCCTCGACCTGCCAGTTGAGCAGCATCTCCTCGAACGGCTCGTGGCCCTGCTCGGGCAGATCTCCGTCAACCCTCGGCCTTGCCGCGCGGGCGCGGCCGAGATCGATGACCACGTTGCGAAGGATCGCGAACAGCCAGGTGCGCAGCGAGCCAAGCTCGGGATCGAAGCGATCTCCGGCCCGCCAGGCGCGCAGGAAGGTGTCCTGGACCGCCTCCTCGGCGAGCGCCGGGTCGCCAAGCGACCGGAGCGCGAAGCCGTAGAGCTCGCCGGCGTGGGCGGCGTAGGCCTCGCGGACCCCCGCCTCATGGGTGAGGAAGGCGTCAGCCATGGCCCCGGCGATGTGCTTCGTGGATCTCCACGCCTTCCCGGAATACTGCCCCGAAGCGGCCTGCGTTCAACCCAGGGCCGCTCGAGCAACGTCTCAAGTGAACCGATTCTCAAGCACCGTCACCACAGAGCCGATATTCAGTCTGTGGGTGCGGGGGACCGGAAACGCTTGTCCGATGAGCTTGCGACTGCTCGGCAGAGGCTCAGCGAGGTCGAAGAGGAGCTGACCCGGCTCTCCCAGCGGGATCCGCTGATCCCGCGCCTGCTCAGCCTCGGCGCCTTCCGGACCCAGCTCGAGCTCGACGTCGCGCGCGCCCACCGCTACGAGCGCCCGCTGACGGTGGCCCTGTTCGATATCGACCGGTTTCGCCACCTCAACCTCGAGCGCGGCTACGCGGCCGGCGACGCGGTGCTGGTCGCCGTCGGTGGCCTGATCGCCGAGCGGACCCGCGTCCACGATCTCGCCTGCCGGATGGGGGGCGACGAGTTCGGGTTCCTGCTGCCCGAGACCGGCGCCGCCGAGGCGCAGCAGGCGATCGAGCGGATGCTGGTCGAGCTCGAGGACCTCGAGGCGGGCGGGATCCGCGGGATCTCGGCCTCGGTCGGCATCGCGGCGCTGGAGATCGGAGACAAGCCCGAGTCCGTGCTTGCCGCGGCGAGGGCGGCCCTGGAGCAGGCACGCGCCGGCGGTGGCCGGCAGGCCGTGGTCTTTGGTGGCTCCTCAAAGAACGGCGAGGCCGTGTTCGAGCTCGGGCATGGCGACGTGATCGCGGTGCTCGCCTCGGCTCTCCAGGAGCGCGACCGCTACACGAGTGAGCATTCGGAGAGCGTCGTCGACCTGACCGCGCGGGTGGGCGAGGCGCTGGCGCTGGGCAGCGAGGAGATCAGCCACGTCCGCACCGCGGCGCTCCTTCATGACATCGGCAAGGTCGGGGTACCCGACGAGGTTCTCCACAAGTCCGGCCCGCTAACCGAGCGCGAGTGGGAGATCATGCGCCAGCACCCGGCGATCGGCGAACGCATCCTGCGCGCAATCCCGGGTCTGGGCGTTGTGGCTCGCATCGTCCGCCACGAGCACGAGCGCTGGGACGGCAAGGGCTATCCGGACCAGCTCGCCGGCGCGGAGATCCCGGTCGGCAGCCGGATCATCCTCGCCTGCGACGCCTACCATGCGATGACCTCCGACCGTCCCTACCGCAAGGGGATGGAGCATGCCAAAGCGATGGCCGAGCTGAGCGGCAACGCGGGCACCCAGTTCGACCCCGAGGTCGTCGAGGCGCTGGTCGGCTACCTGTTCGGGCGCCGCCAGGCGGGCCTCACCGCGGTCTGATCCCTGGGCACCAGCGGTCGCGGCTCGGGCGGCGTGCCCGACTTGGAACGACCGCGACGGCCTCGGGCGAACCCGAGACCGACGCCGGCCGCTAGCCCGCGGCCTTCAAAGGCCGTTCTAGAGCTTGCCGATCTTGAAGATCTTGGTGCCGCAGTCGGGGCACGTGCCCTGAATCGCCGGGCGACCATTCTTCATGGTCACCTGCACGGGATTTACGATCTCGACCTTCTTGCGTTCCTTCACGCAGTAACCGGTTGGCATCTGGGTGATCTCCTTTCAGGAACCGCGCGTGTGTGTGCGTGCGTGCGCCGAAGAGCGGCTGCGATATCTCGCCCTACCCGACGACGTTCGGGCGACCGTAGAGGACTCGCCGGACGCGTGCAGGCACGCCTCGTGCGAATTGTCACAACTGGCAGGCTAGGGACCGGACCCCTGAGAGCCCTGGGCGGAGCCCTGGGCGGAGTCCTGGGAGCTGCCGCCCGACGAGCTGCGAGCCTTGGCGACCTCGCTGCGCAGCTCCTTGATGTCGTCCTGCACGACCTTGAGCTCACGCCTGGTGGTCGTCTGACCGGCGGAGATCCTGTTCACCTCGGCCTCGAGCTCGGTGAGGCGCCGGTCCAGCGCCTGGACGTCCTCCTGCGCCGCCTGAGAGGCCGACTGCTCGACGGCTGAGATCTGGTTGCGCAGCGACTGGATGTCGTCGTCGGTGGCAGCGTCCTGCTTCAGCGAGAGCGTCAGGGCAAGGCCAACCGCGGCCGCCGCAAGCGCCAGCACCGCGATCGCGGCGCCCACATAGGTTCGCACCCCGAGCTTGCGGTCGACCTGAGCGACCCACGCGCGAAGCCCGTCGATGCGCTCCTGGGGATCGGCGCGCGCCTGGGGGGTCACTGACGCCTGGGGGGCCGGCGATGCCGGGGTCGCGGACGGCTTCTCCGCCGTGGCCCTCTCGGTCGTTGGCGAGCTTGGCGACGACCCCTCGGCCGAGCGCTTGGCCCGGCGCCGCGCGAACGGAAGGCGAGGACGGCGCACGGCGACCTAGGTGCCGGGCCGGGGCTCGGCGACCTCGCCGTCCGCGGGGTCGAGCGGCAGGCCGTGCTCGACCCAGGCGAGCAGCCCCCCGGCCAGGTTGTAGGCGTCCCACCCCGCCTGCCTGAAGGCCGCTGCGGCCAGCGCCGAGCGGTTTCCAGACCGGCAGTAGAAGATCACCGGCCTCTCCCTCGAGATCGACTCCGCCTCGCCGGTCAGCTCGTTGAGCTCGATTGGGCGGGCGCCCTCGATCCTGCCCGCCTCCCACTCGTAGGGGCGACGGACGTCGATCAGCTCCGCCTCGTCGGCCTCGATCAGCTCAGCGGCCCGCTCCGGCGCGATCTCGGTCTCGGTGGCTGTCTCCTCTGCCACGCCCTCAGCTTATTCTCTGCGTTCCGAACTCGACCCAAGGGAGGCCTCTCCATGCCCGAAGCCGTGATCGTCGACGCCGTCCGCACCCCGATCGGCCGTGCCTTCAAGGGATCGCTGGCCCAGCAGCGCCCCGATGAGATGGGCGCCCATGTCGTCGACAGGCTGCTCGAGCGCAACCCGGATGTGCAGCCCGACTCGATTGAGGACGTGTTCTGCGGCTGCGGTCTGCCCCAGGGACTGCAGGCCTTCAACATCGCCCGGATCATCGTGCTGCTCTCCGAGCAGCTGCCGCAGACGGTCAACGGGGTCACCGTGTCGCGCTACTGCTCGTCCAGCCTCGACGCGATCCGCCACGCCGGCAACGCGATCAAGGCCGGCGAGGGCGACACCTACATCGCCGCTGGGGTCGAGTGGGTGAGCCGCTACAACGAGCACCAAGAGGCGGCCGGCGAGGCCGATCAGCACTCGAGGCTCCAGGGGCGCGAGGGCGATCCCGACGCCTACATCGTGATGGGGCTGACGGCCGAGAACGTCGCCGACCGCTACGAGGTGAGTCGCGCCGATATGGACAAGTACGCGCAGCGCTCACAGGAGCTTGCGGTCGCCTCGCAGGAGTCGGGTTTCTTCGACCGCGAGATCGTTCCCGTGAAGCTCGAGGACGGCACCGAGGTCGCCAAGGACGACGGCCCGCGCGCCAGCTCGACCCTGGAGAAGCTGGCCCAGCTTCAGCCCGCCTTCCGGGAGGACGGCAAGGTGACCGCCGGCAACTCCTGCCCCTTGAACGACGGCGCCGCCGCCGTGCTCCTGATGTCCGACGCCAAGGCGAAGGAGCTCGGCCTGACGCCACGGGCCCGGATCGTCACCGCCGCCACCTACGGCAACGAGCCCGAGTTCATGGGCGTGGCTCCGATCGGGGCGATCAAGAAGGTGCTCGACCGCGCTCAGATGACGATCGGCGACGTCGACGTCGTGGAGCTGAACGAGGCCTTCGCGGCCCAGGTGATCCCGATCATGGACCAGTGCGGGATCGCGCTCGAGAAGCTGAACACGCACGGCGGGGCGATCGCGCTCGGCCACCCATTCGGGATGACGGGGGCGCGGATCATGACCACCTTGCTCAACGCGATGGAAACCGACGACCACCAGGTCGGCCTGGAGACGATGTGCGTCGCCGGCGGCCAGGGCAAGGCGATGATCGTCGAGCGGCTGGGCTAGGCGAGGAGCTTCCGGCTTCGTCGCTGACCGTCATCCCGCCGCCTCCGCCTTGCGCAGAAGGCTTCGGTTGCCGTCACCGATAGTTGAATGCATCAAATATCCAATTGGTGGAGTATGATCGTCCTCGTGGGGATCGAAGCCAAGAGTCCTGGGGCCGCCCGGGCGAAGACGGATCTCGGGAACGAGGCCTGGTCGCTGCTCCAGCGAGTGGTCTTCTCGCAGCGCCCGCGCTGGATGGCGGTGATCCGCGAATACGACCTCGTGCCGCCCCACTGGATTGCGCTCCAGACCCTGGACGAGCCGAAGCCGATGGGAGAGCTTGCCAAGCAGCTCGCCTGCGACAGCTCCAACGTCACCTGGATCACCGACCGACTCGAGGAGCGTGGGCTGGTCGAGCGCCACGCCGCCGAACACGATCGGCGGGTGAAGCTTCTCGTCCTGACGGCGAAGGGCCGGGCGCTCCGTGCCGAGCTCGAGGAGCGCCTCTCAGAGGCGCCGCCGCCGATCGATGCCCTGTCGCCCGAGGACCAGCGGACGCTGCGCGACGTGCTGAGCCGCGCCGTCGAGAGCCTCGAGGCGGATCGCTGACCGGGGCCGAGCTCCGGATCCGGCTCCAGCCTCGCGCGGCGCGCAACGAGATCGCGGGGGAGCGCGGCGGAGCCGTGCTCGTGCGGGTCACCGAGCCACCGCTGGAGGGGAGGGCCAACGCCGCGCTCGTGAAGCTGATCGCGAGGCGCGCCAGGGTGGCGAAGGGAAGGGTCAGCATCGTCCGCGGCGCGCGCTCGCGGCACAAGCTCGTCCGAGTCGAGGGGATCGGGGAGGCGGAGCTGCGGCGCGCCCTCGATCTCTAGATGCGCGTCGTCGAAGCAGTCCCTAGTCGTCGAACAGGGCGTAGCCGTACTCGCCGCGCTTGTAGGCGAGCTTGGCGATCGCCGACATCCGCTCGTCGTCGTTGTGCTCGAGCTGGTTGAACCGCGAGCGCACGCGACGGGCCGCGCGGGTGCAGAAGGTCTCCGCTATGTAGCGCTCCTGGCCTGAGGGCTCGACGCCCTGGTCCGCGAAGATCGAGCTCACCCTGGAGAGCACGGCGACCTGGCCGTAGATGTCGGAGACCGAGTCGGCGAGGCGCTTTTGGGCGAACTGGCGGTTGGCGATGTCCCGCTTGTGCTCACGGAGCAGCGACTCGGAGACGTCGCGGAGCTGCTTGACCTGATCGGAGACCGCGTCGGCATGCTTCTGGAGCTCCGGATGCGCCTTGCCGATTCGATCCGGGCGCACCTCGCGCTGGATCCGGCCGCCGAAGTAGTCGATCAGGACCCCGATCGAGCCGATCGGGTCCGAGAGGCCCACCTCACCGAGGCCGGAGAGCTTCTCGCCCAGCGGCTTCAGGCCGGAGAGGGCGATGAACGCCCGCAGCACGTCGTTGGCGCCCTCGAAGATCGGAAAGATGCGGATGTCGCGCAGCACCTTCTCGAACGGCTGGGTGCGCAGGTAGCCCTCGCCTCCCTTGAGCTGGAGGGTGCGGTTGGCCGCGTACCACAGGAACTCGGTCCCCGAGACCTTGCAGATCGCCGACTCCAGCGAGTAGTCGGGCACGCCGCCGTCGACCAGGCCGCAGGTCAGGTAGCACATCGCTTCGAGCCCGAACAGGTGGGAGACCATCCAGCCGATCTTTTCCTGGACGAGCTCGAAGTCGGCCAGCGGCTGGCCGAACTGCCGGCGATCGGTGACGTGGTCGATCGCCTTGTCGAGCAGCCACTTGGCGGCCCCCACCGAGCCCGTCCCGAGCCCGATCCGGCCGTTGTTGAGGATCTCCATCGCGATGTGGAAGCCCTCGCCGGGCTCGCCGAGCACGTTCTCGGGCGGCACCCGCACGTCCTTGAAGTAGAGGCGCCGCAGGTCGTTGCCCCGTAGCCCCATGGTGTCGTAGCGCTCGCCGACCTCGAAGCCCTTCATCCCCTTCTCGACGATCAGCGCGATGTGGCGATCCTTGCCGTCCACCTCGCAGCGGGCGAAGGTCGTGAACACCGAGCCCTTGCCCCCGTTGCCGATGTAGCGCTTCTCCCCGTTCAGCACCCAGGAGCCGTCGACCTGCTGGACCGCGCGGCTTTCGATCTGGTAGGCGTCCGAGCCGGCGTTCGGCTCGGTGAGCGCGAAGCCGGCAAGCTTGCGCCCGGCGGCGAGGTCGGGCAGGAAGCGCTCCTTCTGCTCCTCGGTGCCGAACATGTGGATGCCCTTGAAGCCGATCGACTGGTGGACGCCGAGGACGATCGACAGCGTGGCGTCGATCCGCGCGAAGGCCTCGAACACGCGCGCGTAGCCTGTCTGGGAGAGGCCCTGGCCGCCGTAGCGCTCCGGGACGTAGAGGCCGCAAAGGCCGCGCTCGCCGAGCTCGCGGATCACGTCGTCGCCGATCCAGCGGTCCTCCTCGATCTTGCGCGGGTCGAGCCGGGAGCCGAGCTCGTCGGCCGCCGCGATCAACGCCCGCACCCGTTTCTGCTCGGCGGGGTCGGGCTGCGGCCACGGAAAGACCAGGTCCTCGTGGATCTCGCCCAGAAACAGGGACTTCGCGAACGATGAGCTCGGTTGCTCTGTTCGCGCTTGCTCGACCCTTGCCTCGGTCGCCGCCTCCATCAACCGCGAGGGTACCCTGCCGCGGGCCGGCCCACCGGTTCGGTAGTGGCCGCCCCAGCCTCGACCGCGGCCGGCCGGTTGGCGACAATCCGCGAGATGTCCGCTCGCCGTGAGAGTCGGCCGCCCTCGCTCCGTCGCTCGACCCCGGCCGTCCACCGTCGGCGCCGCCTGGTGGGGCTCGCGCTGGTCATCGCCCTGATCGTCGCCGTCGTCCTCGGCGCGCGCGGCGGCGGGGGCGGAGGCTCTGTGCGCGACGTGGTGCGCGCCCAGCGCGAGGCGCAGCCGGTGCGCTTCACGATCGAGGCGAGCGGCGACCTCCTGATCCACTCGCTGGTCTGGGAGCGCGCGCTGGCGTTGGGCGGCGGCCACTACGACTTCGCCCCGCTGTTCCGTGCGATCGAGCCCTACGTCGCCGGCGCCGACCTTGCCCTGTGCCACGTCGAGACGCCAATGACCCCGGCGCCGCCGGCGAGCTACCCCATCTTCAACACCCCGCCAGAGCTGGCGCGGGGGATCAAGGCGACCGGCTTTGACGTTTGCACCACGGCCTCGAACCATTCGCTCGACCAGACGCAAACCGGGATCGACGAGACCGGCAAGGCTCTCGACCGCGTCGGCGTCGAGCACACCGGCTCGTTTCCGTCGCCGGCCGCGCAGCGCAAACCGGTGATCGTCGACGTCCACGGCGTCGAGGTCGCCTTGCTGGCCTACACCACGGATACGAACGGGATCCCCGCGCCCCACCCGTGGTCGGTCAACATCGCCAGCCGGGAGCGCGTGCTGGCCGACGCGCGCCGGGCGCAGCGGATGGGCGCCGAGGCGGTGATCGTCAACCTCCACTGGGGCGGGGAGATCGTTCCCGAGTACCAGTCCGAGCCCAGCTCCGGACAGCTCGACCTGGTCAAGAAGCTCACCGCATCCGGCCTGATCACCGCGATTGTCGGCCAGGGCCCACACGCCGTGCAGCCGATCGAGCGGATCAACGACAAGTTCGTCGTCTTCAGCGAGGGCAACCTGATCTCGAACCAGAGCCCGGAGGCGGGGCTGCCCGCGTCGAGCCAGGACGGCTTGATCGCGCTGCTCGATTGCGTCGCCAAGAGCGGCAGGGTCGAGGTGCGCGGGGTCCGCTACGTGCCGGTGTTCGTCAACCACCCCGACTATGAGGTGCTGCCGATCGGTGACGCGCTGAAGGGCGGCCAGGGCGACCCGACCCAGTTGCGCGGCTCGTACCAGCGGACCGTGAGCGTCGTCGGGCGCGGCGGGAAGATCGAGCCGGTGCCGCCGAAGCTGCCAAGGGGTTAGCCGCGTTTCCGCCCGCCGCCTAGGAGTTCAGCCGCGCGGCCTCGTCCGCGATCAGGGTCTCGCGCCCCACTACCATCGCCGTCGTGACCCTGCCGCTGAAGCCGCCGATCCAGCCGCAGCTCGCGCTCTCCCGGAAGACGATTCCGGAGGGTGAGGAGTGGGTCTACGAGCCGAAATTCGACGGCTTTCGCGTCATCGCTTTCGTCGATGGCGAGGCCGTCTACCTGCAGTCCAGGGGGGCGAAGCCGCTCCGTCGCTACTTCCCCGAGCTCGAGTTCCCGCCGGGCCGCTACGTGCTCGACGGTGAGCTCCTGATCCTCGGGGCCGACGGGCACGAGCAGTTCGACGCACTCCAGAACCGGCTGCACCCGGCCGAATCGCGGGTCAGGATGCTCGCCGAGCGGACGCCGGCTCTCCTGCGCGCCTTCGACGTCCTGGCCGAGGGGAGGGAAAAGCTCCTCACCCGTCCCTTCGTCGACCGGCGGAAGCGACTCGAGTCACTGCTCGCCAGCCTCGGAGGGCGCAAGAAGACGGCCGCCGGCTCGATCGACCTGACGCCTATGGAGCGCACCCTTGCAAAGGCGGCGCCGTGGCTCGAGGGCGGCGAGGGCGTGATCGCGAAACAGCTGGATGCCCCCTACCGCCCCGGCGAGCGCAAGGGGATGGTGAAGGTAAAGCGGGTGCGAACCGCGGATTGCGTCGTCGTCGGCTGGCGGCCGGGGAAGGAGGAGGGCACGGTGGGCTCCCTGATCCTCGGCCTCTACGAGCGCAGCGAGCTGCGGGTCGTGGGCCACACCTCAGGTTTCCGGGCCAAGGAGAAGCGAGAGCTGGTCGGGAGGCTCGCGCCGTACGAGACCGGCGAACGAGGCTCCGGCGATCCGAGCCGCTGGTCGCAGGACCGCGACCTGGAGTGGATCGAGCTGCGTCCCGAGCTCGTGGTCGAGGTCTCTTTCGACCACGTCAGCGACGGCCGCATCCGTCACGGCACCAAGGTCCTGCGCTGGCGCGACGACAAGGACCCGAAGGACTGTCGCTTCGACCAGCTCGAGTCGTAGCTCCGCGAGCCTCAGCCCCATCGCACCGCCGAATGGCGCTTTTGTTGCCCTGGGCGCAACAAACGCGCCACCAGCCTCCGCTTAACGCTTGCGCGCGCGTCGGCGACCGGGCGGACCGAGTAGGCCGGCTGCCTCGATCGTCGCGTGTCGCCCTTTCGTTGCCATGGGTGGAAGGATCGTCCCGCATTCGACCGAGAGGAGCCGCATGGAGACGCTCAGCACGATGATCTACGAGCGCGAAGGGAGGGTGGCACGGATCACCCTCGACCGGCCGGAGCGCGGCAACGGGATCACGCTCGAGATGCCGCGCGAGCTGTCCGCCTGTGTCGAGCGGGCCAATCTGGATCCGCAGGTACATGTGCTGGCGCTGGCCGGCAACGGCTCGGGCTTTTGCGGCGGCTACGACTTGGTCGCTTCGGCCGAGGCGATGAGCGAGGGGTTCGGGCTCGACCAGGCGCCCCAGGGCTCGGCGCTCGACCCGGCGGTGCAGGCAGCGAATCACGACCCGGATCGCGTCTGGGACCCGGTCATCGACTTCCAGATGATGTCGCGGAACGTGCGCGGCTTCATGAGCCTGTTCCATTCCGAGAAGCCGGTGCTGTGCAAGGTGCACGGCTTCTGCGTCGCCGGCGGCACCGACATGGCGTTGTGCTCGGACCTGCTGGTGATCGAGGAGGGGGCGAAGATCGGCTACCCGCCGGCTCGGGTCTGGGGGGTGCCGACGACCGCGGTCTGGGTGCACAGGATCGGGATCGAGAGGGCAAAGCGGCTCTTGTTCACCGGCGACTGCCTCTCGGGGGCGGAGGCGGTGGAGTGGGGGCTGGCGACGGAGGCAGCGCCCGCGGAGCGGCTCGACCAGCGCTTCGATGCCCTGCTCGAGCGCACGGCGAGCCTGCCGGTCAACCAACTCGTGATGATGAAGCTGCTGGTCAACCAGACGGTGTACGCGCAGGGCCTGCACGCGACCCAGCTCCTCGGCACCTTCTTCGACGGCATCGCCCGCCACACGCCAGAGGGCTACGCGTTCCAGCGCCGGGCCGCCGAGGCTGGGTGGGGCGAGGCGGTTCGCGAGCGGGACGAGCCCTTCGGCGACGCCGGCCGCTCGACCTTCAAGGGGTAGCCCGGTCCAGGGCCCCCGCAGATACGCTGCGCCGCCGTGTCCCAGGCCAATCCCGAGATCACGCCCGAGTCGCTGCGCGCGCGAGTCGCGGGCAGCTTCCCCGCCGACCTGGGGGTCGAGCCGGTCGAGGTAACCGACGAGTGCTCGATCGGGCGGATCGTCGTCGACGAGCGCCACCTGCATCCCGGCGGGCTCGTTCACGGCGGCGCCTGGGTCGCGCTCGCCGACTCGGTCGCCGCATGGCAGACCTTCCGGCACCTGCCGGCGGGCCACAACTTCACCACGGTCGAGATGAAGCTGAATGTGTTCGCCGCCGGTCGCCCCGGGGACGAGCTGATCGCCACCGCCGAGCACCTACACGCCGGGCGCAGCACCCACGTGGTCGAGGTCCGCGTCCATCGCGCCGAGCGCCTGGTGGCGAACCTGCTCGTTACCCAGCTCGTGATCTCGCCGTGAGTTACGGGACGCGGTGAACCTCGAACAGATTGGTGCCGAGCTCTTGCTCGGGAAGCCCGGCGGTGATCCCGATCAGGTCGCCGCTGTCGGCGACCCCCTGCTCCCTGGCCAGTCGGGCGCACTCGTCCAGCAGGGTCCGGAGGCTCGTCCAGTCCTCGGCGAGGGTGCAGCTGACGCCGAACAGGAGCTGGAGCCGGCGCACGGTCTCGATCCGCGGTGAGACCGCCAGCACCGGCACGCTCGGCCGGTGCGCCGAGACCAGCCGCGCCGTGCGGCCGCTTCGGGTCGGGACGACCACGGCGGCGAGCCCGAGCGTGTAGGTGGAGCCGACGGCCGCTCGGGCGACGGAGCCGGCGACGTCCGACGCCTCGGAGGCCACGCGGTTGAACAGCCAGTCGCCATACGGGAGGTCGGGCTCGGCCTCGCGGGCGATTCGGTCCATGACCCGCACGGCCTCCACGGGATACTCGCCGACCGCCGTCTCCTCCGACAGCATCACGGCGTCCGTTCCCTGGTAGATCGCGGCGGCCACGTCTGAAACCTCCGCTCGGGTGGGTCGGGAGGACGCCACCATCGAGGCGAGCATCTGGGTCGCGGTGATCGACGGCCGGGAGTGTCGTCCGGCCAGCGCCAGGAGCCGCCTCTGGACGACCGGCACCCGCTCGATCGCGATCTCGATGCCGAGGTCGCCGCGGGCCACCATGATCCCGCTCAGCGCCGCGCGAATGATCGCCTCGGCGTTCTCGGCCGCCTGCGGCTTCTCGATTTTGGCGATCAGCGGGATGTCGGCTCCGCCCGCCCGTACGCGGTGCTCGACGGGCGCCAGGTCCTCGGCGCGGCGGACGAAGGAGACGGCGAGCAGGTCGATGCCCTGCTCAACCGCGAAGTCGACCCAGTCGAGGTCGGTTCGGCTGGCGGACGGCAGGGGCATCTCCGTTCCCGGCATGTTCAGCCCCTGATGGGAGGCGACCGCGCCCCCGACCTCGACCGTACAGCGCACCGCGCCGGGCTTCGCCCCGAGCACGCGCAGCCGGACGCGGCCGTCGGCGAGGTAGACCTCGTCGCCCTCGGAGACCGCCGCCGGCAGCCCCTCCCACGAGACGGGCAGCTGGTCGGCGCCGCCCATCTCCTCTCCGGTGGTCAGCGTCAGCTCCGAGCCCGCTTGGAGCTCGACCACGCCCCCCTCGACCTCGTCGATCCGCAGCTTGGGCCCCGGCAGGTCGCCGAGCAGACCGACTTCGTGGCCGGCGAGCTGGGAGGCCTCGCGGGCCATCGCCACGTTCGCGGCGTGCTCCTCGCGTCCGCCGTGGGAGAAGTTGAGCCGGAAGACGTCGGCTCCCGCCCGGATCAGCTCCACCATCCGCTCGACGGAGCGGGTGGCGGGCCCGATCGTGGCGACGATCTTGGTCCGGCGCCGCCCGGGCGCGGCCGGGTCGGAGAGGGCTTGGCTGGGCTCGGCGACCATCGCGATCACGCCCCCCGCTCGGTATGGGGCGCCGCGGTGCGCGCGGGAGGCATCTCGTCGGCATCGGCGGGGGCGGCCTCGGGGGTTTGCTGCTCGGCCGGCGGCGGCTCGGCCGGCGCCTCGAGCTCCTGGATGTAGGGGAGGCGCCAGGCGATCGCCGCCAGCACCAGCCCGATTGCGACCGAGAGCAGGCTCAGGAACCACTGCCCGGCCGACAGCAGCTCGAGGTCGAAGAACTCGCGCACCGGTCCGGCGGCGAGGGCGAGCGCGTACAGGGCCCCGAGCCCGGCGATCAGCGCCAGCATGTAGCTCTGGATCGTGATGTGCTCGCGGCCCGGGCCGCGCTCGAGCAGGAGGATGAAGCAGAGCCCGAGCACGATCAGGGTGGTGGTGGCGGCGGTACGGCCCTCCGCCAGCGAGCCGGCGAAGATCTCGTCGACCATGAAGAAGGAGAGCAGCGAGCCGACGGCGATCCCGAGTCCCGCCGGCACCGCGAATGCGGCCAGCGCGCGCAGCAGCCGGCCTCGGTAGAGGGGCCCCTCGCTCGGCGCCAGGGCGAGGACGAAGGAGGGGATCCCGATCGTCAGCGTGGCGGCGATCGTCAGCTGCCGGGGGAGGAAGGGGAAGGCGCCGCCGAAGATCGCCGTGAACAGGATCAGCACCCCCGCGTAGACGGTCTTGGTCGCGTACAGGCGCCCGAGGCGGTGGATGTTGCGGGCGATCCGCCGCCCCTCGTCGACGGCGCGCGGCAGCATCGAGAACTGGTCGCGCATCAGGACGATGTCGGCGATTCCCTTGGTGATCTGGCTTCCGGATCCCATCGCCACGGCGAGCCTCGCCTGCTTCAGCGCCGGGACGTCGTTGACGCCGTCGCCGATCATCGCCGTGAAGCGCCCGCGGTCGGCGAGCGCCCCCACCAGCGCCTTCTTCTGCTCCGGCGTGATCCGGCAGAAGATCGTGTTTTGCTCCGCGGCGAGAGCGATCCCGGCCCTGTCGTCCGGCAGATCTGGCCCGTCGATCACGCCGGCGTCGGAGGGAACGCCGACCCCCTGTGCAACTGCGGTGACGGTCTGTCTCGCATCGCCGGAGATCAGCTTCAGGTCCACCCGCTGGCGGCGCATGAACTCGATCGTCTCTGCTGCGTCCGGGCGAAGCTGCTCCTCCAGCACCACCAGGGCGCGCGGCTCGAGCCTTGGCGGAGGCTGGCTCCCGGGGTCGGTGGGCAGGACCGTCGACGTCTCCCCGAAGGCGACCACGCGCCGCCCGGCGGCGGTGTGCTCCTCGAGCGTGCGCTGCAGCCTGGGCGTCAGCTCGAGCGCCCCCGCCTGGGCCAGCACGTCGGGCGCCCCCATCACGTAGCTGCGGGTCGATCCCCGCCCGTCGAGGGTGACGCCGCTCCACTTCCACACCGAGGAGAAGGGCACCTCGGCGACGACGCGCTCCGGCTTGCCCGGGTAGCGCTCGGCGATCGTCTGGAGGGTCCGGTTCCGCTCCCCGGCCGAGTGCGCAAAGCGGGCCAGCGCCTCGTGGGCCACCGCCGGCTGCGTCTTGTCGGCCACCTCCACCGAGACCAGGTCGAGAGTGCCGTCGGTGAGCGTTCCGGTCTTGTCGACGCAGATCGTGTCGACGGCGGCCAGCGCCTCGGTGGCGGCTATCTGCTGGACGAGGGTGTTCATGCGCGCCAGGCGGACGGCCGCCACGGCCAGGGTGATGCTCATCAGCAGCACCAGGCCCTCGGGGATCAGCGTCACCAGACCGGCGGTCGCCGTCTGCGCGGCCTCCTGGAGCTCCACGCTGCGAACCGAGAACGCGAGCAGGAGGAGCGCGGCGAGCGGCACCATCACGATCGTGGTCGCGCTCAGCACGCGGTTGACCTCGAGCTGTAGCGGCGAGGGCGGGTGTCGGAAGGCCCTCGCCTCGCCCGCGACCTGCTCGGCGTGGCTGTCCTCACGCACCGCGTCCGCCTCGTAGTAGCCGGATCCCGCGAGGCAGAAGGCGCCCGACAGCAGCCGATCGCCGTCGTGCTTGCGAACCCCGTCGGACTCGCCGGTGAGGATCGACTCGTCGATCGTCAGGCCCCGCGTCGAGACCACGACGCCGTCGGCGACCAGCTGGTCACCCGGCTCGACCCGGATCAGGTCCCCGGGGACGACCTCCTCGGCGCGCAGCTCGATCAGCTCGCCGTCGCGGACCGTCTTCGCCCTGGGCGCGACCAGCACCGCGAGCTGGTCGAGCGTCTCCTTGGCCTTGAGCTCCTGGCGGATCCCGATCGCCGAGTTGACCACCGCGATCAACCCGAACAGGGCGTCCGCGAACAGCCCCAGCGCCAGAAGCAGGACGAAGAAGACGCCCAGGATTGCGTTGAAGAGCGTGAAGACGTTGCCGGCGACGATGCTCGCGACCGAGCGGCTCGACTGTGGCTCCGGCGCCCCCAGCTCGTGCAGCCGCCGCGCCGCCTGGGCGCTGGTCAGGCCCCGCGCGTTCACCTGTTCGCTCATTCGCAACCATCTATACCGGAGCCGACCCACTAGGATCGCCGCGAGCCAGTGTCCGGGGAGGCCCCAGACAGCCTCGACGGGCCCGGGGAGGCCCCCTCGGTCGCCTTCCGACGGGTGACGAAGCGCTATCCAGGCGCTGAGGAGCCGGCCGTGTTGGAGCTCGACCTCGAGGTGCTGCGGGGCGAGATCTGCGTCTTGGTCGGGCCCTCGGGATCGGGCAAGACGACCGCGATGCGGATGGTCAACCGCATGGTCGAGATCACCGAGGGCGACATCCTGGTTGGGGACACCTCGGTGCGCAAGCGCTCGCCGGCCCAGCTGCGGCGCGAGATCGGCTACGTGATCCAGCAGATCGGGCTCTTTCCCCATCGAACGGTGGCCGACAACATCGCCACCGTGCCGCGCCTGCTGGGCTGGGACGGCGACCGGGTGAAGGCTCGCGTCGAGGAGCTGCTGGAGCTGGTCCGGATCGAGCCGGGATTGCGCGACCGCTACCCGGCTCAGCTCTCGGGCGGCCAGCAGCAGCGCGTCGGGGTCGCCCGGGCGCTGGGTGCCAACCCCGGCGTGATGCTGATGGACGAGCCCTTCGGCGCCGTGGATCCCATCAACCGGGAGCGGCTGCAGAACGAGTTCCTGCGCCTGCAGGCCGAGGTTCGCAAGACGATCCTGTTCGTCACCCACGACATCGACGAGGCGATCAAGATGGGCGACCGGATCGCAATCCTCCGTGAGGGCGGCCGTCTGGCCCAGTACGCGACCCCCGCCGAGCTTCTGATGGCGCCCGCCGACGACTTCGTCGAGGACTTCGTGGGCGCCGACCGAGCGCTGAAGCGGCTGGCGCTGCTGCGGGTCGGCGACATCGACCTCTGGGAGGCGCCGCTGGCCTTCCCGGGACAGGCCACCTCGGAGGTCCGCGCCAAGCTCGAGGGCGCCGAGGTTCCCCACGCGTTGGTGATCGACGGCGAGCGCCGGCCGCTGGGCTGGCTCTCCGAATCCAATTTGCGAGCCGAAACCGTTCCGCAGCGGCCCGACACCAGCCCGGAGCCGGTGCTCGAGCGCGACGACGTGATGCGCGATGCGCTCTCCGACCTGCTCCAGGCGGAAACGCGCTATGCGCCCGTCGTCGACGGCGAGCGCCGGATCGTCGGGGTGCTGTCCGTGGAGATCATCTCCGAGTTCCTGACCTCGCCTGAGGCGTTGACCGAGGAGCACCCGGCGGCGGAGCGCCCGCTGGCCGAGTAACCATGCCCGCCCCGACGATCGCCCAGGCGAGCTCCGACTTCTTCCGCGATCGCTCGGAGTCCGGCTGCATCCAGGACAACGGCGCCTTCTGCGTGGGCTGGGTGCTCGACAACTTCGACCGTTACGTCGACCCGCTGCGGGAGCACGTCGTGCTCGTCGTCGTCTCGGTCGGCCTCGGCTTCCTGATTGCCTTCGCGATGGCGCTCGGGTCGCACCGGCGTCGCTGGCTGGTGCCCCCGTTCATCGGCGCGACCGGCGTTCTGTACACGATTCCCAGCCTCGCCTTCTTCTTCCTCCTGCTGCCGATCACCGGGCGGGGCACCGACACGGCGATCATCGCGCTGACCGCGTTCACGCTGCAGATCATCTACCGCAACGTCGTCGCCGGGCTGGCCGGCGTTCCGGGCGAAGCCAAGGATGCCGGCCGCGGGATGGGGATGACCGATCGCCAGCTGCTGTGGCGGGTGGAGCTGCCGCTCGCCGTGCCGGAGATCATCGCCGGGGTCAGAATCGCCACGGTCTCCACCGTCGCGATCGCGAGCCTCGCGGTGTTCGCCGGCGGGGGTGGCCTCGGCTCGGAGATCGTCGCCGGCTCGAACATCACCTTCCGCACCGGTGTGGTCACCACCAGCGCGCTGCTGATCGGGATGGCGATCGCCTTCGACGTCCTGCTGTTGCTGGTCCAGCGGCGGCTGACGCGCTGGCGCTCGGTGGGCGAGGTCCGCGAGGCGCGGCGCGCAGACCTCCTCCGCGCCCTCGCCCGGCGGATCCCGAGGACGGGGTAGCGTAATCGTGCCGCTCGCCTTCCTCGACTCCTTCTCGGGCGCCTTCGACTTCATCTTCAGCCAACGGGAATCGTTCGGAGGCGGTACCCAGGTGGGCGGCCTCGGTCAGGTCGGCGAGCTGATGCTCGAGCATCTGAAGGTGAGCGGTATAGCGCTCGCCGTCTCGCTCGCCCTGGCGCTACCGCTCGGCCTCCTGCTTGGCCACCGCGGCACGGGCGAGCTGTTCGCGATCGCCGCCGGCAACGCCGGCCGGGCGATTCCCGAGCTCGCGCTCATCGCTCTGCTCGTCGCCTTCGTCGGCACCGGAACGCTCAACGTTGCGGTCGCCCTCGCGGTCCTGGGCATCCCGCCGATCCTCACCAACACCTTCGTCGGCGTTCATCAGGTCGATCGCGAGGCGGTCGAGGCGGCGCGGGGTATGGGGATGAGCGAACGGCAGATCGCCGTGCGGGTCGAGTTGCCGCTCGCTGCGCCGACGATCATGACCGGTGTTCGCACGGCGGCGATCAACATCATCGCAACCGCCACGATCGCCCCGCTCGCGGGCGTGCTGACGCTTGGCGATTTCATCCTCGCTCGCAACGTCTATGGCGACGAGGGGGTGCTCGCGGGCGCGATCCTCGTCGCGCTGCTGGCGTTGACGGTCGAGCTCACTCTGGCAGCTGTCCAGTGGGCGCTGACGCCGCGGGGGGTGCGCCTGCAGCGCACGCAAGTATCCGCATAACCACCGCGGGTGCGCATAGGATTGCGCCAGCGCCTCCGACCTGGGAGGGGCGCACACGAGAGGAGGAACCGCCCGATGAGAGACCACCCGCGTCTGCGCGTGCTGGCGCTGATTGCCGCGTTCGCCCTGATCCTCGGAATCGCCGCCTGCGGTGACGACGAGGGTGACGGGGGCGGCGGTGACACCAGCGCGAGCCTGATCGAGGAGAACCCCGACAACAACGGGATCGCGATCACAGTGGGCTCGAAGAACTTCGACGAGCAGTTCGTCCTCGGCGAGATCTACGCCCAGGGGCTGGAGGCCGCCGGCTACGACGTCAGCAAGGACCTCAACCTGGGCGACGAGAGCATCGCCTTCAAGGCGCTGGGGGACGGCGAGATCGACGCCTATCCGGAGTACACCTCGACGATCCTGACCTCGATCTTCGAGATCCCGCCAGAGGATGTGCCGGCCGACGCGCAGCAGGCCTTCGACGAGTCTCAGGGCGAGTTCGAGCAGCTCGGGCTGGTGGCGTATCCGCCGACGCCGTTCTCGAGCGCGAATGCGGTCGGGCTGTTGACCGACACCGCCGACGAGCTCGGGGTGAGCACGATCTCCGACCTCGAGGGGAAGTCGCAGGACCTGGTGCTCGCGGGTTCACCCGAGTGTCGCCAGCGAATCGACTGCCTGCTCGGCCTGGAGCAGAACTACGGGCTCGAGTTCAAGGAGTTCACGCCGGTCGACATCGGACTGCGCTACGAGGTGCTCGACAACGGCGACGCGGACCTGTCGATCCTGTTCACCACCGACCCGCAGCTGTTCACCGACCCCGATACGTACACGGTCCTCGAGGACGACAAGGGCGTGCTCCCTGCCGGGAACGTCCTCTTCGTAGCTCGCCAGGAGACCGTTGACGAGGCCGGTGACGACTTCGGAACGACCGTCGAGAGCGTGCAGGAGAACCTCACGCTCGAGGTGATGCAAGAGCTCAACGCCCGGGTAACTGAGGACAAGGAGAAGCCCGAGGACGTCGCCCACGACTACCTGGTCGAGTTCGGCTACGTCGAGTAGTTCGAGACTGCCAGCCGTGACCGCGGGCCGGGGGCATGCTCCCGGCCCGCCCACATGTAGGGTTCGCCGGCGATGGCGCTGAAGCTCGGTCTCAACCTCGGCTACTGGGGCATCGGCCCCCAGGGCGAGGAGGCGATAGAGGCCGTCCAGGCCGCCGAGCGGGCCGGATTCGACTCGGTGTGGGTGGCGGAGTCGTACGGCTCCGACGTGGTCAGCGTGCTGGCCTGGCTCGCTCCGCAGACCGAGACGATTCAACTCGGTGGGGCGATCATACAGGTGCCGGCCCGGGCCCCCGCGGCCGCGGGGATGGCGGGCTGCACGATCGACGCGCTGTCGGGCGGGCGGTTCATCTTCGGCTTCGGCCCCTCGGGGCCGCAGGTGTCTGAGGGGTGGTACGGCGTCCCCTACGCGAAGCCCTGGGGCCGGACCCGCGAGTACATCGAGATCGTCCGCCAGATCGTCGCCCGCGAAGGCAAGCTGGAGTACGAGGGCCAGCACTTCAAGCTGCCGCTTCCCGGTGGCGAGGGCAAGGCGCTGAAGCTGAACTTCCACCCGGTCCGCAATCGGATCCCGATCTTCGTCGGCGCGATCGGCCGCAAGTCGGTGGAGATGGCCGCGGAGATCTGCGACGGCTGGATCCCGATCTTCTCCTCGCCCGACGCCTTCGAGTCGACTTGGGGTGAGCACCTCGAGGCCGGGCTGGCGAAGGGCGGGCGCCAGCGCTCCGAGCTCGAGGTCTCGCCCACGGTGCAGGTGGCGATCGACGGCGACCTCGAGGCGGCTCGGGCGGTCGTCAGGGCCGGCCTGCTCCTCTATCTGGGCGGCATGGGCAGCCGCAAGACCAACTTCTACGTCGACCTGACGCACCGCTTCGGCTTCGGGGAGGTCGCCGACGAGGTCCAGTCGCTCTACCTCGACGGCAAGCGGGAGGACGCCTACAAGGCGATCCCCGACGAGCTCGTCGCCGCCACCTCCCTGATCGGGAGCGAGGAGGAGGTTGCGGCGCGACTCGACCGCTATGTGTCCGCCGGGGTGGATCGCCTGATCGTCTCGCCGATCAGCCCCGAGCCCGAGCAGCGCCGGCACACCGTCGAGCGCCTGGCCGAGCTGGCGGGCGTCGCGGCGCCCGCCTGATTCGACGAGCAGCCGCCCCGGTTGAATAGGCTCTCGCGGCCTTGAAGGTAGGCGTGCCCAAAGAGTCCCGGGAGGGCGAGCGCCGCGTGGCGCTGATCCCGGACGCCGTCCGCTCGCTGGCCGGCAAGGAGGTCGAGGTCGCGGTCGAGTCGGGTGCCGGCGAAGGGGCCGGCCATCCCGATGCCGAGTACTCGGAGGCCGGCGCCAGCGTTGGGTCGGGCGATGATGCGTGGGGCGCCGAGGTGGTCGTCAAGGTCGCGCTCCCCACCACGGAGGAGATCGGCCGGCTGCGCTCGGGACAGGTCCTGATCGGCCACCTGGCGCCGCTCACCTCCGCGGAGACCAACCGAGCGCTGGCGGAGGCGGGGGTGACCAGCTTCGCGATGGAGGCGATCCCGCGGATCACCCGCGCGCAGGCGATGGACGCGCTCTCCTCGCAGGCGAGCGTGGCCGGCTACGCCGCCACCCTGCTCGCCGCCCGCGAGGCCGGTCGCTTCTTCCCGATGATGACCACCGCCGCGGGCACCGTGGCGCCGGCGAAGGTGATGGTGCTGGGCGCGGGGGTGGCCGGCCTTCAGGCGATCGCGACCGCGAAGCGACTGGGGGCCGTGGTCAGCGGGTTCGACATCCGCCGCGCCGCCTGGGAGCAGATCGCGAGCCTCGGCGGCCGCGCTCTGGAGCTCGACTTCATCCCCGATGCCGAGGCGGAGGGCGGCTACGCGCGACCGCTGACCGAGGAGGAGAACGAGAGGGTGCGCGAGTCGCTCGCGGAGGCGGCCAAGCGCCAGGACGTGATCATCACCACCGCGCAGGTGCCGGGCCGGCGGGCGCCGCTCCTGATCACCGCCGACGCCGTGCGTGGGATGTCGCCGGGCTCGGTGATCGTCGACCTCGCCGGTGAGTCCGGCGGAAACTGCGAGTTGACCAAGCCGGGCGAGACCGTGGTCGAGGACGGAGTCACGATCCTCGCTCCCCTCAATCTGCCCAGCGAGATGGCGACCCACGCCTCGCAGCTGTACGCCAAGAACGTCGAGAACCTGCTCGACCTGCTCGTCGAGGACGGCCAGCTGAACCTTGACTTCGAGGACGAGATCGTCGCCGGCGCCTGCATCACCCACGCCGGCGAGATCAAGAACGAGCGGGCCAGGGAAGCCGCGGGGGCCGCCGCCTAGACCCCATGGACCTGATCACCGAGATCACGATCTTCGTCCTCGCCGCCTTCGTCGGCTTCGAGGTGATCTCGAAGGTGCCGACGACGCTCCACACGCCGCTGATGTCGCAGACCAACGCGATCCACGGCATCGTCATGCTCGGCGGCCTGATCGTGATCGGCACCGCCGACGACACGCTCGACAAGGTGATCGGCACGATCGCGATCGTCTTCGGGACGATCAACGTCGTCGGCGGCTTCATGGTCACCGACCGGATGCTCGGCATGTTCCGTCGAAAGCCAAAGCCGCCCGCGGATACGGGCGCGGGCGGGTCTGAGGAGGGCTGAAGTTGGCGGTTGCCGCTCTCTCTCCGAGCTCCGAGTTCGTCACGGCCTGCTACATCCTCGCCTTCTCGCTGTTCATCTACGGCGTTAGTCAGGGGACTCACCCGACCACAGCCCGCCGCGGCAACCTGATCGCCGCCGCCGGGATGGCGGTCGCGGTGGCGATCACGCTGTCGCTGGACGTGATCGGCAACGGCGTCCTGATCGTGCTCGGGATCCTGATCGGGACCCTGGTTGGCGGGGTCGCCTCGCGGCGCGTCCAGATGACCCAGATGCCGCAGATGGTGGCGCTCTACAACGGCGTCGGCGGCGGGGCGGCGGCGCTGATCTCGTGGGGGGAGTTCCGCCACCAGCTCGACCTGGGGGGGGACATCCCGCTCGACGTCCTGATCCCGGTCCTGTTTTCGCTGGTCGTCGGCTCGGTCTCGTTCTGGGGCTCGAACATCGCCTTCGCGAAGCTCCAGGAGCTGATCTCCGGGCGCCCGATCCGCTTTGCTGGCCAGCACATCTTCAACGGCATCCTGCTCGCCGGGATCCTGGTCGGCTGCATCGTGCTTGCCGCCAGCCACGACTCCGAGCCCTCGCAGGCGCTGTTCATCGCCGTCCTGATCGCAGCGGCGATGCTGGGCAACCTGTTCGTGCTGCCGATCGGCGGCGCCGACATGCCGGTGGTGATCTCGCTCCTGAACGCCTTCACCGGCCTGGCGGCGGCCGCGGCAGGGTTCGCGCTCGACAACGTCGCCCTGATCGTCGCCGGCACCCTGGTGGGGTCCTCGGGAACGATCCTCACGATCGAGATGAGCCGGGCCATGAACCGCTCCGTCGGCAACCTGCTGTTCGCCGGGTTCGGCGCCGTGGCCACCGGCGCCGCCGCCGCGGGCGAACAGCGTCCGGTGCACTCGATCGGCGCCCAGGACGCCGCGATCAAGCTCGGCTACGCCGACTCGGTCGTCTTCGTTCCCGGCTATGGGATGGCGGTCGCGCAGGCCCAGCACGCGGTCAAGGAGCTCGCCAACGAGCTCGAGAGGCACGGGGTCCGGGTCAGCTACGCGATCCACCCGGTGGCGGGTCGCATGCCGGGCCACATGAACGTCCTGCTCGCCGAGGCGGACGTGCCGTACGAGCAGCTCAGGGAGATGGACGAGATCAACCCCGAGATGCCGCAGACGGACGTCGCGGTCGTGATCGGCGCCAACGACGTCACCAACCCGGCGGCCAAGGACGATCCCTCGAGCCCGATCGCCGGCATGCCGATCATCGAGGTCACCCAGGCGCACGAGGTGATCGTGATCAAGCGCTCCCTGAGCCCCGGCTTCGCCGGAATCGACAACGACCTCTTCTATCGCGACAACACCTCGATGCTGTTCTCGGACGCCAAGCAGGCGGCCGCCGAGATCACGGCCGAGGTGCAGAAGCTCTAGTGGGCCGTCCCACAACGACCCACTAGCCGGCGCCGATCGCTCGCAGGGCGTCGTCGTGGTCGCTGTAGCCGTGGTGATAGCCGATCAGGCCCTCGCGGACGCGCCAGACGGTCGTGAACGTCCACTCGACCTCGACCCCGGAGCCGCGGCCGCGCCCGATTGCCCGCGTCACGACGGCGAACTCTTCGCCGCCCTCCGTCACCTCGCCGAACTCGAACCGCAGCTCATCCATGGCAGGCGGACGATCTGGGCGGCCTCAGCCACGTTCCTGGCTAGTCCTCGATGCGGTGGCGTCGCACAAGCGGGCCGACGTAGCCGATCACAGCCCCCAAGACGGCCGCGATCAAGAGGGCGAAGATCAGCGGCGTCGTCGTGTCGACGAACAGGAACTTGACCTTTACCTCCTGGGAGTTCTGGGCGATGAAGATCACCGCCACGAGCACGGCGACGCCGAGCGCCCAGGGCCGCCAGGAGCTCTTCTTGGCCTGGGGCTGAAGCTCGCCGGGGCTTGCCATCGCGGCGACTCTATCTCTCCAATCGGGTGCGGGAGAGATCACCGCACGTGATCCACCTGTGAGCCCGCCGCGCCTAGCGTCGGCACGTGAGCGCGGGCCGCGGAGCAGCCGGCGAGAGGGGTCAGGCGACGATCGAGTGGACCGGGCTCCTCCTGCTCGTCTCCCTGCTCCTGGTCGGGCTGCTCGCCGCCGCCGCGGCGCGCCTGCCGACGACGGGTCTGGCGCGGGCCATCGCCGCGAGGCTGGTCTGCGCGGTGCGCCTCTCCGACGCCTGCTCGGCGCACTCGGAGCTGGTGACCGCGTACGGCCCCGAGCTTGCCGCGCAGATCGCCGCCAAGGCGCCGGAGATCGTCTACGAGGACGGGATGACGGCCCTGCCGGTCGACTTCCGCGCTTGCCGCGGGCGAGGGTGCGGGAACGGCCCCGAGTCGGGCGCGGTGTGGACCTCCGACACCGGCCAGCCGACCACTGCCTTCGTGCACGTCGTGGACTGCCGCAGCGTCGACGCGCGCAGGGACAGTGCCGCGCGTGGCCACGCCTGCCTCGCGGAGCGCGCCGGCAACCTCTACATCCAGTACTGGCTCTACTACGAGGACTCGACCAGCCTCCGCGACCTGCCCGGAAGGGTCGGCTTCCACGAGGACGACTGGGAGGGCTACCAGGTCCGGGTGGGGGACGGCGCAACTGAAGCCAGGGCCACCTCCCATCACGGCTACAACTACGACGGCGGCCTCGGCAGCTGGCTATCGGACGCCGGCCTGGTCCACCGGTCGGCTTGGGGCCCCTCCACCGGCCACCTGTACGTCTCGGGCGGCAGCCACGCGGGCCACGTCCACGAGGATCGTAACTCGGCCCTGCGGACCCGCTGGACCCCCGCCGATCGTCTCACCCTGGTCCCGATCGAGACCCTCGACCCGGCCGACCGCCGCAGACGCTTTGCGGTCCTCCCTCCCTGGCGCAAGCCCGTCTACCACGATCCCGAGGATCAAGGGACCTGATCCTCGGGTCGTTGCTACCGCGGCGGCATCCGCAGGGCGCCGTCCAGCCGGATCGTCTCGCCGTTCAGCATCGGGTTCTCGACGATATGGCGCGCCAGGACGGCGAACTCGTTGGGGTGGCCAAGGCGGTTCGGAAACGGGATCTGGGTGCCCAGCTCTTGGCGCGCCTCCTCGGGCAGCGCCGCCAGCAGTGGCGTGTCGAAGGTCCCGGGGGCGATCGTCACCACCCGCACCCCCCTGCCGGCCAGATCGCGGGCGGCCGGGAGGGTGAGGCCGACGATGCCCCCCTTGGAGGCCGAGTAAGCGACCTGGCCGATCTGCCCGTCGAAGGCCGCGATCGAGGCGGTGTTGACGCAAACGCCCCGCTCGCCGCCCTCGTCCGGGTCGTTGTCGACCATCGCTGCGGCGGCGAGCCGCAACACGTTGAAGGTCCCGATCAGGTTGACCTTGATCACGTTGTGGAAGATCTCCAAGTCGTGGGGCCCTTGCTTGCCCGCCGTCCGCTGCGCCCAGCCGATCCCGGCGCAGCAGACCGAGATCCGAAGGCCGCCATCCGCCTTCGCGGCGGCCTCTACCGCCGCCTGCACGGGCTCGGGCTCCATCACGTTGGCCTCCACGAAGTCGGCCCGCTCGCCGAGCTCGGCGGCGAGCGCCTCGCCCTTTTCGGGGTTGAGATCGGCGATCACCACCTTGGCGCCGGCTTCGTGTAGGGCTCGGGCGGTGGCGGCACCCAGCCCGGAGGCCCCGCCCGCGACCAGGGCGCTGGCGTTCTCGATCCTCATCGGCGCGCCACTCTAGTCCCCCGGCGGGGCGCAGGCGTTAGCCTGTCGCCATCGCAGCCCCGGTCGAGGCCCCCCAGAAGGATGCGATCGCGGAGCGCCTAACCGAGGCGCGACGGCGAACTCTCAGGCTCGTCGAGCCGCTCTCCGACGAGCAGCTGAACCGCGTCTACGCGCCGATCCTCAGCCCCCTGGCCTGGGATCTGGGCCACATCGCCAACTTCGAGGAGCTGTGGCTGGTGCAGACGGTTGGCAGCCGGGACCCGCTGCACGGCGAGCTGGGCCGTCTCTACGACGCAATCGAGAGCCCACGAACGATCCGTGGCAAGCTCCCGATCCTGCGCGGCGACGAGCTTCGCTCCTACCTCGACGAGGTGCGCGAGCGCGCGCTTGAGGTCCTCGACCGCCTGGAGCTCGAGTCGGCCGAGGACCCGCTGCTCGCCGAAGGCTTCGTCTACGAGATGTTGATCGCCCACGAGCACCAGCACAACGAGACCATGCTCCAGCTGATCCAGATGGTCGACGGCTATGAGCCCGTGGAGATCGAGCCCCCTCCCGAGCCGGACTCCGACGGGCCGCAGATGGTCCTCGTCGAGGGTGGGGAGGCGGAGATCGGCGCTGGCGCCGACGGCTTCGCCTACGACAACGAGCGCCCTCGCCACGCGGTTGAGGTGAAGCCGTTCTGGATCGACCGCACGCCGGTCACCAACCGCGCCTACGCCGAGTTCGTCGCCGACACCGGCGCCAAGCCGCCGATGTACTGGGAGGCCGACGAGGACGGACGGTGGTCCCGCACGGCGATGGGCCGGGTCGAGCCGCTCGACCCCGACCAGCCGGTGGTCCACGTCTCCTGGCAAGAGGCCGACGCCTTCGCCCGCTGGGCGGGCAAGCGGCTGCCGACCGAGCATGAGTGGGAGGTCGCCGCTGAGGGCGCCGATCGAGAGCGCTCCAACCTGGACCAGCTCGGCTTCGGGTGCGCAGGGGCCGGCGCCTACGGAGACGCCCCCTCCGACTGCGGGGCGGTGCAGATGCTCGGCGACGTATGGGAGTGGACCTGCTCGGACTTCGAGGCCTACCCGGGCTTCCGGGCCTTCCCGTATCCCGAGTACTCCGAGGTCTTCTTCGGCGAGGCCCACAAGGTGCTGCGCGGCGGCTCCTGGGCGACCCGCCGCAACGTGATCCGAACCAGCTTCCGCAACTGGGATCTCCCGGAGCGCCGCCAGATCTTCGCCGGGCTGCGCTGCGCCAAGGACGCCTGAACTCGGGCCGTAGCGAGCCGGTACTCGGGAGTAGACGAAGAGAGAGCTCAGAGAGGCACATGGATGGGTAGCACGATCACCAACGAGATAACCGTCGACGTCCACCTGCCTCCGGGAGGGCCGCTGTCGGGAATGGCCGCGGACGTCCGGGCCGGCCTCACGAAGCCCTTCAAGGAGCTCTCCCCACGCTACTTCTACGACGAGCGCGGCTCCGAGCTTTTCGAGGCGATCACTGAGCTCCCCGAGTACTACCCGACCCGCGCCGAGCGGGCGATCCTCGAGCGCCAGGCCGCCGGGATCTGTGCCAGCGCGGGAAGCCCCACGACGCTGATCGAGCTCGGCTCGGGCTCGGCGAGCAAGACCCGCGTGCTCCTCGATGCGATGGACAAAGCCGGCTGCCTGGAGGCATACGCCCCGGTGGACATCTCCGAGCAGATCACCCGTGATACCGCCGAGGCTGTTGGCGCTGAGTACGGGATCACCGTCCACGGCCTCGTTTGCGACTTCGAGCGCGACCTGGAGCGGATCCCGCTCGCCGGGCCGCGGGTGATCGCCTTCCTGGGCGGCACGATCGGGAACTTCGAGCCCGCGCAGCGCGCCAGCTTCCTGGCGCGGGTCGCAAACCTCCTCGGGCCGGAGGATCACTTTTTGCTCGGCACCGATCTGGTCAAAAGCCGCGAGGTCCTTGAGGCTGCCTACAACGACTCCGCCGGTGTGACCGCCGCGTTCAACAAAAACGTGCTCAGCGTGCTCAACCGGGAGCTCGGCGCCGACTTCGACGTCGACGCGTTCGAGCACGTCGCCTTCTGGGACGACGAGAACCTCTGGGTCGATATCCGCCTGCGCTCGCTCGCCCGCCAGGTGATCGAAATCCCCTCGCTCGGGATCAGGGTGGCCTTCGGGCGCGGCGAGGAGATGCGAACCGAGATCTCGACCAAGTTCGCCCGCGACGGCCTGGCCGGAATCTACGCCGAGGCCGGCCTCGAGATCGTCGACTGGTGGACCGACCCCGACGGCCTCTTCGCCCTCAGCCTGGCGCGGCGCGCGGACCAGGCGTAGCCAGCGTCAGCCCGTTGGCGCTAGCACCTCGATCATCTCGGCCAGCCGGTCGGGGGTGGTGATCGGGGTCAGGATCGGCAGCGTGATGCCGCCCGCCACGAATGCCTCCAGGCGCTCGCGCATCTCGTCAGGCGTACCGAAGATAAAGGTGTCCTCGATCAGCTCCCATGGCGCGGCGGCCACGGCGGCCTCGCGGTCCTTCGCCTTCCAGGCGGCGGCCATCTCGTCGATCCGGTCGCCGTAGCCGAGCCAGCGAAAGAACGCCTCGTACACGGGCACGGTGACGTAGGAGGCGAACATGAACCGGGCCAGGGGCTCGACCTGCTGGCGCTCGCCGGGCAGGCAGAAGAAGCGGCACAAAAGCTCGAAGCCCTCGGGCGCCCCATGGAGCTGCTCGGTGACCTTCGGCAGGGCGGCAAGCGGAAGGAAGTTGGTGAACGCGCCGTCGGCCTTCTCGACCGCCAGCCGGAGCATCTTGCCGCGCAGCGCCGCGAGCACGATCGGCACGGGCTCAGCGGGCGCCCGCTCGAGCTTGAAGCCCGTCGATGTCCGCTCGCCGGAGAACGCAGCCTGCAGGAACTCGAGCGTCTGCGAGATCTTGGTCAGCGGCTTGGCGAACGGAATCTGGTTCCAGCCCTCGACGATTCGGTCCGAGGAGGCGCCGATGCCGAGCACGAACCTGCCGTTGCTTGCGTCGGACAAGGCGGCCGCCTGCTGGGCCAGCAAGGCCGGCCCACGCGTGAAGACGCCGACCACGCCGGTGCCGAGCCGGACCCGCTCGGTCCAGGTCGCGCACAGCGCCAGCGGCGTGAAGCCGTCGGGCCCCTGCGTCTCGCCGCTCCACAGGTCCGTGTACCCGGCCGCCTCGGCACCGCGCACCAGCCCGGCGTGCTGGCGCAGAGGAAGGTTCGTTAGCGGCACCGTCAGGCCCCAGCGGCTCACGACGTGACCCTACAGTCAGCCGTGGCGCAGCGGGTCCCGCTGGGATAAGCTCGCCCGGATGGACTTCTCGCGTCTGGATCGAAACCGGGTGATACTCGGCGCGCTCGGCGGGTCCTTGCTCCTTCTCAGCCTCCTCTTCCTGCCCTGGTATTCCCTCACCGACACCCCGCAGCGGGCGCAACAGGACGCCTGGATATGTGGCACAGGCGAATTCGAGTGCACGGGCTTCGAGACCTTCCCCATCATGCGCTGGTTGCTGCTGGCCGGTGCCTTCGCGCCCCTGATCCTCGCCTGGATCCTGGTGCGCGGCCACAAGCTCTCGTGGGCGCCGGGCGAGCTGACCATGGTCGTGGGGTTTGCGGCGATCACCCTGATCGGCTACAACGGGATCATCGACAGGCCGGCGCCCGACAACGGCACCGAATTCGGGACCGGGCTCAGCTACGGGTACTGGCTCGCGCTGCTGGCCGCGATCGCGATCGCCGCCACCGGCTTTCTCCGCTCGCTGGAGAGCGGAGGCCGTCAAGAGCGCAAGGCCCCCGGCACGGTCTAGGGAGGGGTGGCCGTGGAGGCCGACCAGACGGGCGTCATCTCGCACGACGTTCGCTCGGGTACGAGGCCCGACCGCAACCTCGCGCTCGAGCTCGTCCGGGTCACGGAAGCCGCGGCGCTCGCCGCCGCGCGCTGGGTCGGCCGGGGCGAGAAGGAGGCGGCCGACCAGGCGGCGGTGGACGCGATGCGGCTGATGCTCGACACGGTGCCGATGGACGGCGTGGTCGTGATCGGGGAGGGCGAGAAGGACGAGGCGCCGATGCTCTACAACGGCGAGCGGATCGGCGACGGCAGCCCGCCCGAGGTTGACATCGCCGTGGACCCGCTCGAGGGCACCCGGCTCACCGCCCAGGGCCAGCCGGCGGCGCTTGCGGTGATCGCCCTCTCGGAGCGCGGAACGATGTTCGACCCGGGCCCCTGCGTCTACATGGAGAAGATCGCCGGTGGCCCCAAGATCGCGGATTGCCTGAGCCTGACCGACCCGCTCCCCGACGTGGTCCGGCGGGTCGCCGAGCGCAGGGGCGTCGAGGTGGGCGACGTCACCGTGATCATGCTCGACCGGCCCCGCCACGAGGACGCCGTGAAGCTGATCCGCGAGGCGGGGGGGCGGATCCGATTCATCAGCGACGGCGACGTCGCGGCGGCCCTGCTCGCGGTTACCCAGGGAACCGGGGTCGACCTGCTGTGGGGCATCGGCGGCACGCCGGAGGGGGTGCTCTCGGCCGGAGCGATCAAGTGCCTCGGCGGCCAGCTCTTGGGCAGGCTCTGGCCCCGCGATGACTCCGAGCGCCAGGCCGCGAGCGACGCTGGCTACGACCTCGACCAGGTGCTCGACGTCGATGGACTGGTCGGCGGGAACAACGTCTTCTTCGCCGCCACCGGGGTCACCGATGGCGACCTCCTCCAGGGCGTCCGCTACCTGGGTGACGGCCATGCGACCACGGAGTCGCTGGTGATGCGCTCACGCTCGGGCACCGTGCGCACGGTGCAGGCGCGCCACGATCGTCCCAAGCTCCGAGAGGTCACGGGCGGGCGCTACGGCTAGCCCCGGCCACCGACGTTCGACGCCGAGCCCAGCACGGATGCGATCAGGGCGAGGCGTCGGCGGATGACCTCAGCTCCCCCGTGTCGCGGAGCTCGTAGCGGAGCGCGTTGATCACCGCCCCCGCCATCAGCCCGAGGCTGACCAGGTAGAACCAGACCATCGCGATGAGGATGAAGCCGATCGTCCCGCCGACCTCGCCCACGCTCGAGACCTGCGCCAAATAGAAGGGGTAGACGGCGTTCGCGATGCCGGTGGTCACGGTGACGAAGAGCGCGCCGGGCCACACCCCGTGCCAGGGCACGTGCCCCTTGGGCACGGAGTAATAGATCACGCAGCAGAGCAGGAACGTCCCGGCCAGGGCCGCGATCAAGAGCAACACGCTGGCGATTCCCTGGATTCGTGAGAGGCCGAACGGAAGGTCGGCGGCGCTGGAGACGAGGATGCGCTCGAGGATGGGAACGACCACGCTGGCCGCGAGGAACAGGATGACCACGAGCAGCATCACGAGCGCCCAGCGCTTCTGCTCCAGCCAGCCCCGGCACTGGACGTGATAGATGCGGCAGAAGGCGGTGTCCATGGCGCCCCAGAACGAGGTCCCGATCCAGATCGCGCCGATCGCCGCCGCGAGGCCGATCGTCGTCGAGCTGTCGCGGATGTGGCCGAGGGTGTTCTTGAGCGTGGTCAGCTCGACGGCCGGGAACAGGCGTTGGAGGTCGGTGATCACGCTCTCCTCGACGCTGGAGCTCTGGAGCACGCGCCCGAAGATGAACAGGACCAGGAGCGCGAACGGGAACAGCGCCAGAAACAGGTTGTAGGCGACCATCCCCGCCAGCCCGGTGATGTTCTCCTGGTAGGCGCGGTCCCAGAAGGCGCGCAGGTAGCGGGCGAGCCGCGTCCGCCGCGAGACCTCGATGCGGCGTGACCAAGGTCGCGCGACGACGGTCAACGCCGCGCTGCCGGGTCGCGGGCCGCCGGCATCATCGGCGGTCCGCGGGCTTGCGCACCGCCTCCACGGCGCGGCTCAGGAGCCGCACGCCGAGCGTCGCCGCCTCGGCAGCCACCGCGATCCCCGCCCATGCGAGGTCCTCGACTCCGCTGTGCTCGGCACCGGCGGGCGGTGGGGTCTCGTGCTCGGCCGCCGGGGAATGCCCCGGCGGCCGGGTGGGGCCCCCCCGGGGCGATCGAGGGACGCTCGGCTCCGGCTGCGCGGATCGAGACTGCCTGCCGGCCGCTTTCGGGGTGGCGCCGGCGGCGGCCGGGCCAGCGGCCTCGGCCCGGCGTGGGCTTCGCACCGCCGGGCGCCTAGGGGGGAGGTTGCCGAACACGCCTCCCTGCTCGTCCGCGTCCTCGCGGGTCTCAGGCTTGGGCGGGATCTGCTCTTGGTCGGCCATTCAGCGCGTATTCCATCGTGCTCGACGGACGCATGCGTCGGCGCCCGAGCTCGTAACTCCGGGTGCTCATCGGTGTTTCTAGGTGAGCACCCGGCTCTTGGCCGGCTTCAGCGTGCGCGGGAATCAGCGCAGCAAGCAGGTTTTTCCCGCTTACAAGCGCGGAAACACTTGACTTCAGAAAATATAGCGGTTACCATTCCAACAGACGTTTGAGAGCCCTCGGATTGGGAATCGTATTCCGGCGAGGGCCGCGCGGATCGGTCGCCGATCCGCGTTTTTGTCGCAATGTCGGGTTTCGAGGCGCAGCGCCGGACGCGCGCGACTCCCGGAATGAGGCCGGATGCCCGATATGGAGATGGATGGGCGCTACCAGGAGATAGAGCCGAACGGGTCCCGAGCCGGTAACCGAAGGAAGACGAGAACGAACGAATGCTAGTTGCGGAGATTCAAGAGCTTGACGAGGTGAAGGGCCTCGTCGTCAAGGGGCAGCAGGTTGGCGTGATCTCGTACGGCGAGGTCGCCACCGCGGTGTCCGAGGTCGACCTCGACGAGTCCGACATCGAGGAGCTCTACGCGTATCTCGAGCGGCAGGGCGTCGAGCTGGTCGAGGACGTCGATCCGGCGCAGGCCGCCGCGCACGCCGCCGAGACGGAGTCCGACAAGCGCGGCAAGCGCCGCAAGGCCACGGCGCTCGACCTGAAGCCGGACATGACCACCGACTCCTTGCAGCTCTTCCTCAAGGACATCGGCAAGGTCCGCCTGCTGACCGCGCAGGAGGAGGTCGAGCTGGCGAAGCGGATCGAGCGCGGCGACCTCGACGCGAAGCAGAAGATGGTCGAGTCGAACCTGCGCCTCGTCGTCTCGATCGCCAAGAACTACCGCAACCAGGGCCTACCCTTCCTCGACCTGATCCAGGAGGGGACGCTTGGCCTGGTGCGGGCGGCCGAGAAGTTCGATTACCGCAAGGGGTTCAAGTTCTCGACCTATGCGACCTGGTGGATCCGCCAGGCGATCGCCCGCGCGCTCGCCGACAAGGCGCGAACGATTCGCATCCCGGTCCACGTGGTCGAGAAGCTGAACAAGATCGGCCGCGCGGAGCGCAAGCTGGTCACCGAGCTCGGCCGGGAGCCGACGCCGGACGAGATCGCGGAGGTCACCGGGATCGACCCCGAGGAGGTCGATCAGATCAAGCGCTCGGCGCAAGCGCCGGTCTCGCTGGAGAAGCCCGTCGGCGACGAGGAGGAGTCGGAGTTCGGGCAGTTCATCGCCGACGAGAAGGCCGAGTCCCCGTTCGAGCGCGCCGCCGACCTGCTCACCAAGGAGGCGCTCCGCGAGGCGCTCGAGAACCTCTCCTACCGGGAGCGGCGCGTGCTCGAGCTTCGCTACGGACTGGGCGGCGAGCACCCACGCACACTGGACGAGGTCGGGCGCACGTTCAACGTCACCCGCGAGCGAATCCGCCAGATCGAGAACCAGTCGCTGAAGAAGCTCCAGTCACTTGCTGAGGCTCAGAAGCTTCGGGAAGTCGCCTGAGCGGCGATAGCCGGCGCTCAGCGGGGTCATCGGTCGCTCGCGTGCCGGAAGCACGCCACGCTCCCTGCTTCCCCCGCTGAGCTTGGCTCTCGCGGCTCAGCCAGGCTCTGGCCACGCAGACGAGAACAGACGAGATCGGAGGAAACCATCAGCATCGCAACTGCAACCAAGGCTCGCCCCGCGGAGTGGACCTGCGCTCGCTGCGAGATGAAGAGCACGTGGACGAACGGCCTCGCCGAGGGGTCCGCGCCCCCGAACTGGGTCCGCGACGCGGAGGGTCGTCACTACTGCCTGGCCTGCCGACGCGAGCGGGCGATCGACGACGCCCTTGAGGAGGCGGGCGAGGTCGGCATCGAGACTCGCGCGAAGCTGCGCTCCAAGGCGGTGGTCAGGTTCGAGATCGCACGCGACCCCGAGCGTACTGAGGGCGAGATTGCCAAGGCCGCCCGCACATCGATCGGCGCCGTGCGCAACGCCCGCAAGGAAATAGCTTCCTAGGCGCCTAAAGCCCACTCGTCGGGAGCCCGATAAGGGTTCTGATGGCGTTCGACATCGACGCTGCGCTGCGCTATGTGGTCGAGCGGGAAGGCTCGGACCTGCACGTCAAGGTGGCCTCGCCGCCGATGGCGCGGGTGCACGGCGCCCTGCGCCCGATCGAGGGCGCCGAGTCGCTGACCGAGGAGGACGCCGACAGCGCCCTCGCGCACATCCTCACCGACGACCATCTGCTCCAGGAGTTCGCCAAGGAGCGCGAGGCCGACTTCTCGTATGAGATCCGCGGGCTGTCGCGGTTCCGGGTCAACGCCTTTCGCCAGCGCGGCTACATCTCGATCGCCTGCCGCGCGATTCCCTTCCAGGTGCGGACAATCGACGACCTGGCGCTGCCCGAGGTGATCCGCACGCTGGCCGAGGAGCCGCGAGGGATCATCCTGCTCACGGGGACGACCGGCTCGGGCAAGTCGACGACCTTGGCCGCGATGATCGACCACATCAACTCGACCCGTTCCCGCCACATCGTCACCCTCGAGGACCCGATCGAGTACCTGCACAGGGACAAGCTCTCGATCATCAACCAGCGCGAGGTCGGTCATGACACGGAGAGCTTTGCCAGGGCCATGCGCCGGGTGCTGCGGCAGGACCCCGACGTGATCCTGATCGGCGAGATGCGCGACGAGGAGACCGTCCGCACGGCGCTGGCAGCCGCCGAGACCGGGCACCTGGTGCTGTCCACGCTCCACACC
The DNA here is from genome assembly GCA_038040365.1 of Actinomycetota bacterium. GTDB lineage: Bacteria > Actinomycetota > Thermoleophilia > Solirubrobacterales > 70-9 > AC-56. The sequence continues at coordinate 31,297 of JBBPIL010000008.1, read as the reverse complement.
CTCGACGCCACCGAGACGATCAACCGGATCGTCGACTTCTTCCCCCCGCATCTCCAGCAGCAGGCGCGGGTGATGCTTGCCTCGACGCTGCGCGGGGCCGTCTCGCAGCGGCTCGTCCCGCGGGTCGACGGCAACGGCCGCGTCGCTGTCTGCGAGGTGATGGTGGTCACCGGCCGGGTCCAGGACCTCATCCTCAACCCAGAGGAGACCGGCCGCGTTACCGAGGTGATTGCCGAGGGCGAGTACTACGGGATGCAGACCTTCGACCAGGCCCTGCTCAAGCACGTGGTTGCCGCCAACATCACCGCGGAGGTCGCCTTCGAGGTCGCCTCCAGCCCCCACGACTTCAAGCTGATGCTCGCCGCTGACGGTCAGCGAGCGAGCGGCATCGAGCAGCTGGGAGGCACGCTCGGGGACGGCGGCGAGGACCCCAAAGACTCACTTCAGTTCGTAAAGCATTGAGCTATACTCGGCCTTGGCGGTCAGGGCTGCCGATGGATCCAACCCCCGCCCGATCGCCAGCGCAATGATTGAGAATCCCTGTCCAGTTGGCTCTTGCGCGGAGATCATCTCCGGCAAGTGGACCCTCCTCGTGATTCGCGATCTGGCCGACGGAAGCCAGCGCTTCTGCGAGTTGGAGCGCTCGCTGGAGGGGATCAGCCCACGCACCCTGTCGCTGCGGCTGCGGGCCCTCGAGGAGCATGGGATCGTGGAGCGGCGCACCTATCCCGAGGTCCCGCCACGGGTGGAGTACGGCCTCACCGAGAAGGGTCGCGCCCTCGTCCCGCTGATCGAGGACATGCGTGCCTACGGCCGCCGCTGGCTGCTGAACGGCGACCGGCGCCGCGAACCCGCCGTCGCGGCTTGAGTAAGAGCACCTAACGCGCTCTAAGCAGTAACTGCAACCCGGATTGCAGGGGAGGAGCTGTTCGCGCCCGCGCGAAGCCTCCGGGCATGCGCGACCTGGTTGCCTCAGAGGCCCTGCGGACGATGGCGCGGGACGCGGCGAAGCGCTTCCGCGAGCTGGTGGCGGCGGGACACGAGATCCCCTACGACGTGCAGGAGCCGGGCAACGGCTCGCCCCTGCCGCGGTATGTCCCGCTCACCCATCACTTCGTCCGAGATCACGCCCCAGCGCTGCTCGAGCTCGACTCGTTCGGGTCGGCGTGCGCGGCGATCGAATCCACCGAGCTGGCGGGCCCATATCTCGAGGAGTTCGCGATCGACGTCCCGGCCGATGCCCGCGAGCGCGCCGAGCTGGCGGGGACGGTCTTCCTGTGCCGCCTGTGGACGGACTCCACCGACTTCTCGCTCGACGGCGACCGGCTGGGCGAGGCGATCACCGAGCTCGAGGCCGGCGGCGAGACCAGGGACGACGAGATCGAGGTCGTCGTGCCGCTGCGCGGCCTTCAGATGCCTGTAGTGCGGCTCGAGCTTGCGACCGCGACGATCGTTCGCGCCGACACGGTCGAGGTGCCGGCGGAGGCCCGGGCCTCCGAGGGGGGCGGCGCCGCCGGCTGGGAGCCCACCTTCCTCGCCGCGGCGAGGGTCAGCGCCAGCGAGGCGAGCGAGGAGGATGGAGAGCGAAATCCAGACGCCGGCGCCCGTTCCGTCGAAGCCTTCCGCCAGCTGATCACCTCGCTTCGCCTCTTCCAGTCCGGTGGCGTGGGCTTGGGGCCCTACGCGTGGACGCGGGCCGGCGCCGATCGCTGGCGGCGGATCGCGACCGGCGCCGGCCGGCCGAGGCGGGGCGGGTACCGCCTCGCCGAGGACGTGCTCGGCGACCTGACCACCCTCTCGCGCGTGCTCGCCTACCGCTCGACCCCGTTCGGTCGCCCGGGGCGGGACGGCCCCAGCGTGCCAGGCGCGGTGGCGCGGGCGATCTCCCGCTTCGAGGCGGGTCTGGAGCGAAACGTCGTGCTCGAGGCGCTGAACGACTACCTGCTGGCCCTCCGGTTCGTGCTCGAGGGCGGCGGTCCGGCCGACCTCGGCCTGGCGATGCGGGTCGCTGCCCTCTGCGCCGAGCCCGAGCGGCGCTCCGAGACCAAGGCAATCGTGGACCGAGGGCTTGCTCTGGAGCGCGAGCTGTGGAGCGGCGAGCCAGCTCCCGCAGCCGAGGGCGCCCCGACCGCGGCCGAGACGGCGGTGGCGATCGAGGCGCTGACGCGTGCCATCCTCAGGGACGCGGCCTGCGGCCACCTGGGCGGGGACCTGCGCTCGACCGCCGACGAGATCCTGCTCGCCGACGGGCTCGCCGTGGGCGAGGGCGAGGCCGAGCAGCGCGGCGGGTCCGAGGAATGGAACCTGCCGCCCGACGAGCAGGACGACGCAGACGAGCAGGACGACTTCGAAAAGCAGCACGACGCCGAGGTGGAGCAGCACGACGCCGAGGTGGAGCAGGACGACGCCGAGGTGGAGCAGGACGAAGTCGAGGAGGAACAGGACGACTTCGAGCAGCAGCTTTGGATGGACGTCTCCGACGACTGGCAGGAGGGCGACGAGGCCCGTGACGACGACACGGCGATGCAGGTCCCAGAGCCCGAGGGTCGAATCAGGATCGAGTCACGTCCCCAGCCGGAGGAGGAGAACGTGTTCGCTCACAGCCTGAACGGGCGCGAGGAGCGCCCCCCGACCGCCATCGACGCGGGCGAGCAGATCCACGACCGCTTCAACGAGCTTCTCGACGCGCGGCCGCCAGAGGGTCCGAAGGTGTCCGATCGCGTCGCCTATCTCTTCCCGCGTCCCGAGACCACCGAGTGGGACGTGCGCGAGCTCAGCTACGACCGCCGCCGGCGCGCCGAGCCGGAGACGGAGCGTCGGGTTTCCTAGCTTCCTCCCCGGATCACCCATGCACGTTCCCCGGTCTCGGGCCGTTGGCTCGGGATCGGGGCTGCATGGGAAGCTCGGCCATCAGCCGGCCGCGATCACGGTCCGCTCCTTGGCGCCGGCGGCGAACAGGTAGCGGTTGACCTGCATCAGCCCCGAGAGGTCGTGCACGTCGGTGTCCAAGTGTGGAACCTGGATCACCGCTCGCGCCCGCATCTCCGCCGTCAACCGGTCGATGTTGCGCCGGTCGCGGGCCGCGAGCGCCCGGTAGTCGTCGAAGTTCTCCAGCACCCGCCGCGCCAGGTCGTCGTCGCCCAGTGCCTCTGCGAGCCGCTCAGGGAATTCCTCGCCGTAGTCGGGGAGCTCGCTCTCGTAGTGCACCTTGTTGACGATTACGCCACCGAAGGGCAGCTTCGCCTCGACCAGCTTGCGGTGGAAGTAGACGGCCTCGGTGACCGGCTCGCCCTGCGGTCCACAGACCACCAGGAAGCAGGTCTCGGGATCCGCCAGCAGCTCGTTGACCCGTTTGGCCCGCTCGCGAAAGCCACCCAGCATGCCGCTGAAGGCCTGGAAGAACTCCGACAGGTCCTCCAGCACCTCGACGCCGGTCACGCGGCGCAAGATCGAGAACATCATCGAGGTCCCCCGCCCGAAGACGCGCATCCCGAAGCCAGTCGGACGCATGAAGACCTGGAGGGCGCGTCCCTCGATGAACTGCATCAGACGACGCGGAGCATCGAGGAAGTCCAGCGCATTACGGGTCGGCGGGGTGTCGAGCACCAGCAGGTCGTAGCGGTCCTCGGCGTGCAGCTCGAAGAGCTTCTCCATCGCCATGTATTCCTGGGAGCCGGCGAGGGCGGCCGACAGCTGCTGGTAGATGCGGTTCTCCAGGATGCGGTCCCTGGTCTCCTCGTCGGGGGCGTGGCGGCGCACCAGCTCGTCGAAGGTCGCCTTCGCATCGAGCATCATCGCCCAGAGCTCACCGCCCTGGGTCTCGATTCCCGCCTCGGCGAACAGGGCCGCGTCGACCTGCCGCTCCTCGTTTCCGAGCTCGGGCAGGCCGAGCGAGTCCGCGAGTCGCTTCGCGGGATCGATCGTCAGCACCGCGACCTTCTCGCCGCGCGCCGCCATCCCGGCCGCGATCGCGGCCGAGCTGGTCGTCTTTCCGACCCCGCCCGAGCCGGCGCAGATGCAGACGCGCTTGCCGTTGAGGAGCTCCGCGACGCCGGCCATTGGCGCTCAGCCGACCGCTTTCGCGAGCTCGCGGATCTCCTCGACGCCGAGCTCGGGCTCAAAGACGAATGGGAGCGTTCGCACCGGCGGCGTGACGAGCTCCACGAGGCGGGCGAGCTGCTCGCGCTGCGCCGCGGCTCGGCGGCTCTCGCTGAGCGCCGCTCGGTACGTAGCGCGCAGGGGGCCGTTGGCCTTCCCGCAGGCGTCCTCGAGCCGCTCCAGATCATGTTTGGAGAAGCGCTCCGGGTAGAGCGCGTTCATGTAGACGCGATCGACCGCCACGTCGACCTCCTGGCTCAGCTGCCGTTCGAGCGCCACGGTCTCGTTCACGGGCATCTCCTCGGGCAGGGCGACGATCACGGCTCCCGTCTTGCGATGGTTGACGATGAGCGCCTCGAGCGCCTCCGCCTGCGCCTTGATCGGGCCGACGCGGGCGATGTTCGCGAACGTGCGTGGCGTCTGTAGGAAGCCGACGCCGGCGCCCGTTGCCGGCGCATCGACGATCACGAGGTCGTACTTGCGCCCCCTCTTCACCCTGCGGTCCGGCTGAGCGACCTCCCAGATTTTCCCGATCGTCACCAGCTCGCGTAGGCCGGGGGTGGCCGCCGCAAGATAGCTGAAGATCCGCGAGCGGAACAGCAGGTCCCGCATGGCCCGTACCTTGAGCTGGAGTAGCACGTATTCCCGCATCGCCTCGTCGGGGTCGATCGAGATCGCCCACAGGTTGTCGGCCATCTCGACCTCGTGGAAGCCGACTTCGGCTCGGTGGAAGACGTGGGAGGTGTGCTCCTGCGAGGAAACCTCGCAGACGATCGTCCGCCGGCCCTCCCGCGCGGCGGCCAGACCGAGGGCGAGGGCGACGGTCGACTTGCCCACCCCGCCCTTCCCCGTGACGATCACCAGGCGCTTGTCGAGCAGCTCGGGCACGGCAGGAACATACATAGTGGGGTGTCTCATAACGGTGTGCCTGAAACCGCGAGACCCAGGCGTCGCCAGGCAAGGACGCAGGGAGCCCCAATAGCCTGTGCGCTATTGGGGCGACCGAGGACCTCGCGCCTTCGGCGCTCGCACCGCGCCTTCGGCGCTGATGGCGGCGATCTGGGGCCGCGGTTTCGGGTGCAACGTTGTGAGAGGCCCCACTAGGACGGGTGAGCCCAGGACAGACCTCGGCCGGGACTCTCTTTTCATGGGGAGGAAACGCATGATCACGTGCGAATAAGCGCGATCAATGGGTCTCTTCAACCGGGGTTTCAAGTCAAACGTGCCCAGCAACGGCCAGCCGTCGTCGGCCAACGGCGACGCGCCCTCCGAAGGCGCCATGCCGCCCACCGATCCGGCAACCCAGCCCGGGCCAGCGCAGCCGGAGCCAGCGCAGCCTGAGTCAGCGCAGCCGGAGCTAACGCAGCCGGAGCCAGCGAGCCCCGAGCCAGCGCAGCCTGAGCCAGCGAGCCCCAAGCCAGCGCAGCCGGAGCCGCCGAGCCCCGAGCCGGCGCAGCCGGAGCCAGCGAGCCCCGAGCCAGCGCAGCCGGAGCCGCCGAGCCCCGAGCCAGCGCAGCCGGAGCCAGCGAGGGTGACGCCCGCGCTGCCGGTTAACCCGGCCCCGCCGGATCCGGGCGACGAGGAGCGCATCAGCGCTCACGAGGCGCTGGGGCCAACGCGGGCTCCGGGAACCAGCAGACCCCACGGCGCCCACCTCGGCGATGAGTCCGAGCGCCGGGCGAAGATCATCTCGTTCGCGAACCAGAAGGGGGGCGTCGCGAAGACGACGACGACCCTGAACCTGGCTGTCGCGTTCGCCGAGTCCGGTCACCAGGCCCTGGCGGTGGACCTCGATCCGCAAGGCAACTTGACGATGAGCCAGGGCATCGACCCCGACAAGGTCGAGGCCAGCATGTACGACGTGCTGGTCGATCACATCCCGATCCGCGAGGTGATCCACCAGAGGGAGATCGACATCGCCGTGGCCTCTATCGATCTCGCCGGCGCCGAGATCGCGATGAGCATGCAGATCGGTCGCGAGCGCTCGCTGGAGAAGGCTCTGGCGGCCGTCGTGGACGACTACGACTTCATCTGCATCGACACGCCGCCGAGCCTCGGCCTGCTGACGGTCAACGCCCTGACGGCCTCGGACAAGGTGATCGTCCCCGTCCAGTGCGAATATCTCTCCATGCGCGGGCTCGTCCAGCTCCAAAACACCATGCAGATGATTCGCGAGAACCTGAACCCGCGCGTGCACATCGAGGGCATCCTGCCGACGATGCTGGACTCGCGCACCGTTCACGCCAAGGAGGCGGTGGAGATCCTCGAGGAGAACTTCGGCGAGCTGGTCTTCAAGTCGCGGATCCGGAAGGCGATCAAGTTCGCCGAGGCCCCGGTCCGGGGCGCGAGCGTGCTCAAGTACGATCCGAACGGCAACGCCGCCAACTACTACCGCGAGCTGGCCAAGGAGGTTCTGACGAATGGCGCGTCGTAAGCGGGCCAGCATGCGCGAGGGCCCGCTCGCCGACCTCTTCCGCTCCACAGCCCGCGACCAGGCAGAGGAAGAAACCCGAGTAACGGGCGACCGGGAGGCCGGAGCTTCGCCGCCCGCACCCACCGAGCCCGAGATCGCTCGCGAGCAGCCCGAGACTGCCCCCCCGGATCCCGAGCGCGTGCGCGCCTACCGGGTCGAGGAGCGCGAGCCACTGATCCGCGAGCCCAGGGAGCGCCTCAGCCGAATCTTCGCCGACGAGGCTCACGACGTTGAGGGCCCGACCTACGGCCGGGAGGAGCCCGGGCTCGGCGACTACCACGGTCCGCCACGCCCGCACCTGCCGGTGATCCGGGTCGTTGGCGTCGGCGGTGCCGGGGTCAACGCGATCAATCGGATGATCGAGGCGCAGATCCCGGGAGTCGAGTTCATGGCGATCAACACCGACCTCCAGTCGCTCCAGCAGTCGACCGCGGACGTCACGGTGCATCTCGGCAGCGGCGTTTCGCGCGGCCTCGGCACGGGCTCGAACCCGGAGCTCGGCTACCGGGCTGCGTTCGAGGAGCAGGACAAGATCAAGCGCCTCCTGAAGGGCTCCGACATGGTGTTCGTGACCGCCGGGGTCGGCGGCGGCACCGGGACGGGGGCGGCGCCGGTGGTCGCGCGGCTCGCCCGCGACGTTGGCGGGCTGACCGTGGGGATCGTCACCAAGCCGTTCCAGTTCGAGGGCACACGCCGCGCCAAACAGGCCGAGGACGGCATCGAGGCGCTGAGCGCCGAGGTCGACACGCTGATCGTGGTCCCCAATGAGCGCCTGCTCTCGGTGCTCGCTCGCACGACCACGATGATCGAGGCCTTCCAGGTGGCCGACGACGTCCTGCGCCAGGGCGTGCAGGGGATCTCCGAGCTGATCACCCTGCCCGGTCTGATCAACCTCGACTTCGCCGACGTGCGGACGACGATGCGCGACGCCGGCCAGGCCCTGCTGGGGATCGGGATGGGCACGGGAGAGACCCGTGCCCTCTCGGCAGCCGAGCGCGCCGTGTCGTCGCCGCTGCTCGAGACCTCGGTGGACGGCGCCCGCTCGATCCTGCTCTCGATCACCGGCGGCCCCGACATGAGCCTGCTGGAGGTCTCCGAGGCGGCGAAGGTGGTTCAGGAAGCCGCGCACCCCGATGCCAACATCATCTTTGGGGCGAACGTCGACGAGACGCTCGCCGACCAGCTCTGGGTGACGGTTATCGCCACTCGCTTCGACGGCCGTGGCCGGCGCGCTGATGGCAGCGCCCGCGCCGAGTTGCGGGCCGCCGGCACCACGGCGACCGCCGTCCGCCGGCCGGCTGACCGCAGAGCGGGGAGCGCCCCGAGCTTCGAGTCGCGCCCGCGCGACATGGCGATCGAAGTTCCGGAGTACGTTCCCGGCGGCTGACGCATAACTCCGCCGACATCCTCGGCTTCGCCTGCGGTGTCGTCGGGTTTGGGCGCGGGCGGGACGGCAGGCCCCAGCGCGTGAACCGGGACTTCGTCCCTAGCCCCAACCGGTTACACCTTGAGCGTGACTAGAAAAGGCGCAGTGGCTGCCGGACATCCGCTCACCGCCGAGGCGGGGGCCGCAGTCCTCCGCCAGGGTGGCAACGCGGTCGACGCCGCGGTTGCCGCGGTGCTGACCTCCTTCGTCGCCGAGAGCCCGCTCACCGGGCTGGGAGCCGGTGGCTTCATGCTCGTCCACGCCCCAGACGAGAATGTGCTGCTCGACTTCTTCGTCGCCGTTCCCGGGAAGGACGGGATCGAGCGACGCTCCGAGCTGGATCCCGTTCCCGTCTACTTCAGCGAGGACGTTCCGCAGGTCTTCAACGTCGGCGCCGCCTCGTGCGGGGTGCCGGGCACCGCCGCGGGGCTCTGGGAGGCGCTGCGGCGGTTCGGCTCGATGCCGATGGCGGACCTGGTTCGTCCTGCGGTGGCCCACGCGAGAGAGGGCGTGGTGGTGAATGCCGAGCAGGCGTTCATCTTCAAGATCCTCGAGCCGATCCTCACCCACCGTCCCGAGGGACGAGCGATCTACGCGCCGCAGGGCCAGAGGCTCCGCGAGGGGGATGTGTTCCGCTTCGAAGAGCTCTCGGAAGCGCTCGAGCGGTACGGGGTTGAGGGCCCCGAGCCCTTCTATCGTGGGGGGCTCGCGCGAGCGGTCTCGGAGTGGGTGGTCGAGCGCGGCGGGACCCTGGGGGTCGAGGACCTGGGCTCCTATGAGCCGATCGCGCGGTATCCGGCACGGGGGCGCTTCCGTGGCCGCGACGTGCTCACCAACCCGCCACCCGCATCGGGGGGCATCCTGATCGCCTTCGGCCTCGACCTGCTCGACCGACTCGGCGCCGCCGGGATCGAGGAGGTCGTGGCGGCGATGGAGGAGGCGCAGGCCGCCCGCACCGAGGAGTTTCACGCCGGGCTCTACGAGGATGGCTGGCTGGAGCTGTTCCTCGACCCGGCACGGCTCGACGCGGCTGCTGAGCGCGCCCGGTCTCGCCTTCGCCCGCCTGGCGACGGGGTGGCGGGGCCAGGCGATCGGCTCGGCTCGACGACCCACATCACGGCCGTCGACGGCGACGGGCGCTGCGCCAGCGTCACCTGCTCGAACGGCACCGGCTCGGGCCTGATCGTGCCCGGCACCGGCGTCCACGTCAACAACATGCTCGGCGAGGAGGACCTGAACCCGTTCGGCTTCCACACCCTGCCAGCGGGGCGGCGCATGCCCTCGATGATGTCGCCGACGGTCCTGCTCCGCGACGGGGAGCTGGAGGCCGGGCTCGGCAGCGGAGGCTCGAACCGGATCCGCTCCGCGGTCCTGCAGACGATCGTCCGCCTGGTCGCCGACGGGATGGAGGTCGCCGCGGCGGTCGAGGCGCCGCGGGTCCACTTCGAGGCTGGCGCCGTGCAGGCCGAGCCGGGCATCGACCCCGACACCCTTGCGCACCTCGAGGCGCGCGGGTACACGATCTCCCCCTGGGCGGAGCGGAACCTGTTCTTCGGCGGCGTCCACGCCGTATCGAGAGACCCCGAGACCGGCGAGCTGCGCGGGGGCGGCGACCCGCGGCGGGGCGGCGCGATCGCGGTCGCTTAAGCGACGAAGTCGCGGATCAGGGTGGAGCCGCTCGGGCTAGCGACGAAGTCGCGGTAGGGGGTGTGGACCTGCCGCCCCGATGGCGCCCAAACCCGCCGGAAACGTAGGCCGAAGGCCGAGGCTTCCGGCGGAGTGGTTCCCGAGGAGGCGGCGGAGTGATGTCCGGGGCGGGAGTAGGATCGGGGAACCATGGTCAAAGCCCTGCTGATCATCGATTTCCAGAACGACTTCACCTCGGGCGGAGCGCTCGAGGTGCCGGGCGGGGATGAGATCGCCGAGCCGGTGAAGAGACTGGCCGACCGCCTCGACCTCGTCTTTGCCACCCGAGACTGGCATCCGCCCGACCACGCCTCGTTCGAGACCGAGGGCGGCCCATGGCCGGTCCATTGCGTGCGGAATACCCACGGGGCCGAGTTCCATCCCGCGATGGAGGAGGTCGACATCGACGCGGTCGTCGACGTCGGCCGCGGGCGAGAAGACGAGGGCTACTCGGGCTTCGAGAAGTCCGACCTGGCGCAGATCCTGCGCGACCACGAGGTGGACGAGGTCTACGTTTGCGGCTTGGCCACCGACTACTGCGTCAGAGCGTCGGCAATCGACGCCTGTGGAGAGGGGTTCGACGTCACCGTGGTCGAGGACGCGGTCCGCGGCGTCGACGTGAACGAGGGCGACTCCGAGCGCGCCCTCGCGGACATGCGCGACGCCGGCGCCAAGGTCGCCAGCTCCGACGAGCTGCTGGCAGGGGCCGAAGCCGGCTGAGAATCGCGGCGTGCCGATCGACTTCGAGGCCGAGGGGCTGCTGAGGGGCACGCGCGGCCGGGCGCGTCAGGCGCGCCTCCAGCTGCTCGAGGAGCTGGAAGCTCAAGGCGTCGCTCTCGAAGAGCTCAGCCGGGCCGTCGAGGAGGAGCGGTTGGTGCTCCTGCCTGCAGAGCGTGTGCTGGAGGGGGGAGGCCCGCGCTACACGGGCGCCGAGGTCGCCGAACGCGTCGGGATCGACCTCGGGGAGCTCCGCTTCCTGCGGCAAGCGATCGGCCTCCCGATGCCGGAGGAGGGCGAAGCCGGATTCACCGAGGCGGATGTGGAGGCGGCCCGGCGCGTGAAGTCGCTGGTCGACGCCGGCCTTCCGGTCGACGAGCTGCTGGAGGTGACTCGGGCGATGGGCGTCGCCATGTCCCAGGTGAGCGCCGCGAGTCGCGGCCTGGTGGGGAGGGCGATAGTGCATCGCGGAGACACCGAGCTCGACGTAGCCAGGCGCTATCTGGGCGCCGCGCAGGCGCTGCGGCCGCTGATGGCGCCGACCTTGGGGTACATGTTCGACCTGCACCTTCGAGAGCAGCTGCGCGGTGAGGTCTTCGGTCGCGATGAGCTCACCTCAGGACCGGCGGGATCGCGGCAGATGGCGGCCTGCTTCGCCGACTTCGTCGGCTTCACGCGCCTCGGCGAGGCCTTGGACGCGGAAGACCTGGGAGCGCTGGTCGGCAGGCTTGGCGAGTTGGCGGCTGACGTCGCGTTCGCGCCGGTGCGGCTGGTGAAGATGATCGGCGATGCCGCGATGCTGGTCTCGTCCGACACCGACGCGCTCCTCGAGGCGGCGCTTACCCTGGTCGCGGCCGCCGACGCGGAGGGGGAGGGCTTCCCGCAGTTGCGGGCCGGTCTCGCTCACGGCCCCGCGGTTCCGCGGGCAGGCGACTGGTACGGTCGGCCGGTCAACCTGGCGAGCAGGATCACCGCCGTCGCTCGTCCGGGGAGCGTCCTGGTCAGCCAGGAGGTTCGCGACGCTGCCGCCAACGGCTACCGATGGTCGTTCGCGGGCTCGCGACGCCTGAAGGGAATCGGCCGCGGGGTGAACCTGTTCCGGGTCCGGCGCCTGGCCGCTACCTGACCACGACCTTGCCGTTCATCCTCGCGCGCTCGGCGATCTCGCCCGAGCGGGCGAGCGCGGCGACCAGGGCGCGCAGCGCGTTGCCCAGCATCCGCATCCGATCGGGCTCCGAGCGCAGCTCCAAGAGCGCCTGCTTGGTCTCCGGGGGGAGCTCCACCCGCGCCGCGATCCCGTAGGAGTTCTCGGCCTCGAGCTCCCCGGCATCCGGTGGCTCGCCCGAGACCCGCTGGACCAGCTCGGCGAACGCCTCCCGCGCCACGCTGGCCGCCTCCGGATCCTCCTCCTGCTCGAGCTCGTCGCCGGCCTCGATCGGCACCACCTCGCCGGCGGGGAAATCGCCCGCCTCGAAGCGCTCCAAGACCTTGAAGGGCTGCTCGCCGGCGACCACGACGTTCATGCGCCCGTCCTCGAACCGCTCCAGTACCTCGCTCACCCGCGCCATGCAGCCGATCCGGTGGGCGTTTCCCTCCTCGTCCCGAAACACGATCCCGAACGGCTCAGCGTTCTCCAGGCAGTGGCCGATCATCCGCTTGTAGCGCTCCTCGAATATGTGAAGCGGCAAGAGCTCCCCCGGCAGGATCACCACCGGAAGCTCGAAGATCGGCAGTTCGACGCCGTCGCCCGCCATAACCCCATTCTAGAAGTGCGACGTGCGCTGCTGGGAGAATCGGCCCGTGTTGATCGACTCCGAGGGGGGAGAGGGCTAGCCGGCGCACGCCGGACCCCGGCTGGGTGGAGTCCTACACGAGCTTCGTAATCGTGGCGGTGATCGCCTTCGTGGCGCCGCTGATTCGGGGCATGGTGCCGCAGATCCTCGTCCCCGCGATCGTGCTCGAGCTGGTCGCCGGGATCATCGTCGGCCCTCACGGCCTCGGCCTGGCGGAGTCGACCGGGCCGGTCAACGTGTTCTCCACCGTCGGACTGGCGTGCCTGCTGTTCCTGGCCGGCCGGGAGATCCAGGTCGAGCGGCTGCGGGGCGCGCTGTTGACCACCTCCGTGGCCGGCTTCGCGATCTCCTTCGCGCTGGCCTTCGGCTGTGCCGCCGCGCTGCACGCAGTCGGCCTGATCAAGACGCCGCTGCTGGTGGCGATCGTCTTCGTCGCCACTTCTTTGAGCATCATCATCGTCCCGCTCAAGGATGCGCGCGAGACCGACAGCGACTTCGGACAGCAGGTGATCGCGGCGGCGGCGATCGCCGAGTTCGGCGCCGTCGTCCTGCTCTCTTTCTTCTACTCGGGCGACCGCGAAGGCGCCGCCACGGAGCTCCTGCACCTCGGCCTCTTCGCGCTCGCCGCGGCCATGATTTTCCTTTCGCTGGCTCGCGGAGCTTCGCTCAGGCGGATCACGGACGCGATCAACCGGCTCGAGGGCACGAGTGCCCAGATCCGCGTCCGGGGCGACTTCGCGCTGGTTGCCGTGGTCGCCGGCGTGGCCAGCCAGCTCGGCCTGGAGATGATCCTGGCCGCGTTCACGGTCGGCTTGATTCGCGGCATGACCTCAGGGAGGGACGAGCGCCAAGAGGAGAGACTCGACGCCGTCACGCTGGGCATCTTCATTCCTTTCTTCTTCGTCGGCAGCGGGCTGAACTTCGACGTCGGCGCGCTGTTCGCGAGCACCTCGGCGTTCATCCGCCTGCCCCTCTTCTTGCTCGCCATCTTGATCGTCAGGGCGCTGCCGGCGATGCTCTATCGCCGTCGCTTCGTGACCCGCCGAACGGCCGCCGCCGGCCTGCTCCAGGCCACCTCGCTGTCCTTCATCGTGGTCGCGACCCAGATCGGGCTGACGCTGGACATCATGTATCCCGCGACCGCGACCGCGCTGGTCGGAGCGGGGCTGATCACGGTGATGATCTTCCCCACCCTGGCGCTCGCATTGCTGGGCAAGAAGGAAGAGGCGGCGGTCACCGGGCCGGCGGCTCCGTGAAACGCCACACCGCCCCGCTGCACTTAGGTGCACCTATTGAGGTTGTCTAGCCAAGCTCCTGCTCAGTGACCCTGCTGGTTCTGTTCGCGCTCGTCGCGGGCGCCGGTACGGCGCTTTCCCCGTGTGTGCTGCCGGTGCTCCCGGCGGTGCTGTCGGCCGGGGTCACGGGAGGCCGGCGGCGGCCGCTCGGCGTGGTCTCCGGGCTGGCGATCTCGTTCACCTTCGCGACCGTCGCGCTGGTTTACGTGATCGATGCTCTCGGCCTGCCCAACGATCTCACGCGCACGATCGCGATCGTCGTCCTGGCCGGCTTCGGCGTCACCCTCTTGATCCCGCCGCTCTCCGACCGTCTTGAGGCCTGGATCTCCCGAGTCGTGCCGGGCCCTTCGAGGGCGGGCCGTGACGGGTTCGGCTCCGGGCTCCTGATCGGAGCCAGCCTTGGCTTCGTCTATGCGCCCTGCGCGGGCCCGATCCTCGCCGGCGTGATCACGGTCTCGGCTGCCCAGGACTTCACGGTTGGCAAGCTGGCCGTCGCGTTCGCCTACTCGGTCGGATCAGCCGCCGTGCTCTACGTCCTGATCCGCGGCGGCCGGCGCATCACCGACCGCCTTGGCGCCTATCGGGGCCACGTACAGACAGCGATGGGGGTGGTGATGGTGGCGGTCGCCGGACTGATGGTTGCCGAGCTCGATCTCAAGTTCGAGCGCGCGATCGCCGACGACCTCCCGTCAGCGCTCGTCAGCCCGACGAACAAGTTGGAGCTGAGCTCTGCCGTCGACGAGGAGATCGCCGAACTGCGCGGCGGCCACGCGACGAGCGAAGGCGGGCTCCAGGAGGCCGCGGCGGGGGCGAGGCTCCCGGTCCTCGGCCGGGCGCCCGAGTTCAGCGGCACCCAGCGATGGTTCAACACACCAGGCGGCAGGCCGCTCAGCCTGACGGGCCTTCGCGGGAAGGTGGTGTTGGTCGACTTCTGGACCTACACCTGCATCAACTGCATCCGCACGCTTCCCTACGTCGAGGCCTGGCACCGCAAGTACCACGGGGACGGGTTCACCGTGGTGGGCGTCCACACGCCCGAGTTCCCGTTCGAGAAGGAGGCCTCAAACGTGGAGCGGGCGATCGGCGAGGACGGGCTCACCTATCCCGTTGCCCAGGACAACGACTACGCCACCTGGACCGCCTACGGCAACCAGTACTGGCCGGCCAAGTACCTGATCGACGCCCGGGGGAGGGTGCGGTTCGCACACTTCGGCGAGGGCTCCTACGCGGAGACCGAGCGGGCGATCCGCAGCCTGCTCGCCGAGGCCGGACAGGCGCGCCTCGGCGGTCAGGCGAAGGCCCGTGCTGAGACCCCGGATCCCGAGGTCAGCACCCCCGAGTCCTATCTCGGCGCCAGCCGCGCCGATCGCTTCGCGAACGGCCCGATTCGACCCGGCAGCCAGGTATTCGGAGCGATCGCCCCGTCCGAGCTGCCGCCCGACCATCTGGCCTACTCCGGCGGCTGGAGGATCAGCGGCGAGTCCGCGACCGCGGGGCGGGATGCGAGCCTCGCGCTGAGCTTCCAGGCGCGACGCGTCTTCTGTGTCATGGGCTCCCGACACCGCCCGCGCCCCGTGCGGGTGCTGCTCGACGGCCACCCGATTCCAGACTCGCTCGCCGGCGAGGACGTCCGCGGGGGTAGAGCCGTGGTCTCCGCGCAACGCCTCTACCGGCTAGTCGACCTGCCGCAGGCCGGGCGCCACGTGCTGTTGCTCCGGTTCGCGCCCGGCGTCGCCGGCTACGCCTTCACGTTTGGCTAGGCCCCGATCCATGCGGACCTGCGACCGCTCATGCCCCTCGTCAGTGGTCGAGTTGCGACGCTTATAGCGTCGAAAGTCGACCAGCGACGACCATAGGTTTACGCGCCGAAAGCACCAGGTTGTAGAACAGCGAGGCCGGGAGTCGCGGCTCGAGCAGCGCCGCGTCGAGGCGCTGGAGGGCGAGGTAGCTGCGGAAGGCGAGCTGGCGCCAGCGGTCGGGGACCTGCTCGGGATCGGCGGTTCCCTCGAGCGTGCGGACCGTCCACCCGTAGAGGTTGGCCAGTAGCTCCTCGCCGCGAATCCTCACCTCCTCGAACCCGGCCTCGCTCAACATCCCGCTGAGCCTCGCGGGGGCGAAGGCGTGCACGTCCACCTCGGGCTCGAGCTGGTGCCCGTTCTCGCGCCCGGCCGGGTCCGCGCGTCGCGCCGGGGCCCTGAGCAGCAGCCGCCAAAACGGCGCCACGACCTGGGCGCCGCGCTTCGGCACCGCGGCGAGCAGGTCCCCGTAGCGCGAGGGCTCGCCGCAGAACGCCAGCGTGCCGCCCGGTCGCAGCACCCGGCGGAACTCGGCGAGCCCGGCGGGGAGATCGGGCAGGTGATGCAGCACCGCATGTCCGAACACGAGGTCGAAGCTTCCGTCCTCGAACGGCAGGCGCTCGGCGTCGGTCGCCTCGGTCTCCAAGTCGAGCCCCAGGCGCTCGGCGGTGGCGGCAAGCTCTCCGAGCATCCCGGGCGAGATGTCGGTTGCGACCAGCCGCCCGATCAGCCCGAGTTGCAGCAGGTTGAGCGAGAAGTAGCCTGTCCCGGAGCCGATCTCGAGCGCCTCGCCGAAGGCGCTCTCGGGCCAGCCACCCAGGGCCTTGGCGACCTTGGCGCGCACCTGCTCCTGGCCGATCGGCCCGAAGTCGATTCCCCACTTCGAGTCGTAGCCGGCGGCTGCCGCGTCGTGGTAGCGGAGGTTGGCGTCCTTGATCCGCTCAGGCGTCGTGGAAGAGCTCGCCGGGATGAGCGGACTCTAGTGGGGCCTCTCACAACGTCGCACCCAAACCGCGGCCCCCAGATCGCCGCCATGCGCCTGCTCTGGTTGCCGGGCGGCGACTACCCACGAGTTGGGGGTTATGAATCACATCGATCCAGAACTCCCATCTCGGCGACGCGCGGCGAACGGGCCGGAGTGGAGCTGGTGGACGCGACACTAGTGTTCTCGGCCCTGCACCACGTCCAGAGGAATCAGCCACCAGGAGTCCCGCCGCTGGCGCTCACCGGCGAGCGGACGCTCCCGGACGTCCCCGAGGAGAACTACTGGTTCCGGCGCCACCTGGCGGTGTACGAGTGGATCGCGGAGCGGGTTGGCGGGCTTCGGGTCGCCGACCTCGCCTGCGGCGAGGGCTACGGCGCCGAGGCCCTGGCGCGGACGGCTGCCGAGGTGGTTGGGGTGGACGCGAACCCGGAGGCTCACGAGCACGCCAGGCTGCGCTACCGGCTCGGAAACCTGCGCTTCGAGCGGGGCCTGGTGGAGGAGTTCGAGGGGCCGTGCGACGCGATCTCCTTCCTACAGACGATCGAGCACGTCTCCGAGCCGGAGCGTCTCCTGGAGCGCTTTGCCGCCGCCGCTCCGCTCGCCTACATCACGACGCCGAACCGGCTCACGCTCGCCCCGCCCGGTGCCCCGAAGTCCGACAACCCCTGGCACCTGCGCGAGTACACGCTCCCCGAGTACCGCGCGCTCATGGAGCCCCACTTCTCGCGGGTCGAGGTGCTCGGCGTCTTCCACGCCGGCAAGCTGCGCATCCACGAGCTGGCCGTGCGGCTCGGCTGGGACCACGTCCACCGCACGCTTCACCTCACGAAGCCCTTCTATGACCGCTTCGTCCCGGCGATCGCGTCTGCCGACTTCAAGGTCACCCCGGAGGGCGACCTCGACAGCGCCCTCGACTTTCTGGCCGTCTGCCATGTCTGAGCGGGTCGGCGACCTTGCCGTGGTTCTGCACTCGCACATGCCGTACGTCGAGGGCTTCGGGACGTACCCTTTCGGCGAGGAGTGGCTGTTCGACGCCGTGGGCCGCTCGTATCTCCCCGTCCTCGAGCAGGCCCGCGACCTGACGGTCACCGTCACCCCGGTGCTCGCCGACCAGCTCGAGGCGCCCGGGGTGGCGGAGCGTATGGAGGCGTTCCTGCGCCGCTACCGGCTCGAGGCAGCCGAGCGCGAGGCGGAGGAAGCCTCTCCTGAGCTGCGTCCCGCGGCGGAGGCGGAGGCCGAGCGCTATCGCCGCGCCCTGGGTCGCTTGGAGGCCTTCGGCGGCGAGGCGCTCGAGGCCTTCCGCTCCGCCGCGGCGGAGCGGAACGTGGCGCTGATCCCATCCGCGGCCAGCCACGCGGTGCTGCCGCTGATCGCCACCACCGCGGGCCGGCGCCTCCAGATCGACGCCGGCCTTCGCTCGCACAGGCGGCGATTCGGCGCCGCCGAGGGCTTCTGGCTTCCCGAGTGCGCCTACCGTCCCGGAATCGAGCCGCTGCTCGCCGAGCGCGGCCTGCGGTTCTTCTGCACCGACCAGAGCGGCCACGAGCGCCCGCTCGATGCGCTGGCGCCGGCGCGGGCCGCGACTGGAGTGGTCGCCTTCACGCTCGACTGGGAGGTGGTGGAGCTCGTTTGGTCGCCGGGCGGCTACCCGTCCGATCCGGCCTACGCCGAGTTCCACCGTCTGTCCATGGAGGGAACGCGCCTCTGGTCGATCGGCGGCAATCCGTACGACCCCGCGGCGGCGCGCGCTCGCGCCGAGAGCCACGCAGGGAGGTTCGCCGACGCCGTGGCCGAGCGGCTGGCGGCATTCCGCGACCAGCGCCGCAAGCCCGGCCTCGTCACCTTCGCGATCGATACCGAGCTGCTGGGCCACTGGTGGTCGGAGGGCCCGAGCTGGCTCGAGGCGGTTCTGCGCCTCGTCCCCGAGCGGGGCGTCCGGCTTGTCACCCTCCCCGAGGCCCTGGAGTGCCACGAGCCGGAGGAGCGACCGCTGCGGGAGTCGACCTGGGGCGAGGACAAGGACCTTCGCACCTGGGACTCGCCCGAGGTCGCCGATCTCGCCTGGGCGGCGCGGCGCCTGGAGCTGCGCCTGCTGGCCGCGATCGACGCCGAGGCGCTCGCGCCGCAGGCGGCCGAGCGCGGAGCGCGCGAGCTGCTCGCGCTCCAGGCGAGCGACTGGGCGTTCCTGGACCGCCGCAAGCAGGCCGGCGACTACCCCTACCGGCGCTCCACGGGCCACGCGCGGGCGCTGCTCGAAGCCATACACTCACGCGAGCCTCCGGACCCCCGCATGCGAAACCTGGCCCCCGACCTCAGTCTCGTCCCTCTGCTGGAGCCCTGAGAGAGCACCGTGCGGCCGTGACCCGCGCCCTGATCCTCTCCTGGGAGTACCCGCCGCTGATCGAGGGCGGGCTGGCCCGCCACGTCCGCAAGCTGTCGGAGTCGCTGGTCGAGGTCGGCGTCGACGTCCACGTGCTCACCCGCGGCGGCGAGGAGTCGCCCCCCGACGAGGACGTCGCGGGCGTCTCCATCCACCGCGTCCGGGAGCCGACCCGGCCCACCGACCTCGGCGAGTTCGTCGCCTGGGTGGAGCGGATGAACGCCGACATGCTGGCCGCCGGCGTCGAGCTCGGAGATCGCTACGAGTTCGACCTGGTGCACGGCCACGACTGGCTCGTGGCGATGGCCTGCGACCACCTGGCGCGGCGGTTCAGGGCGCCGTTGGTGGCCACCATCCACGCCACCGAGTACGGCCGCCACCAGGGTTGGGTGGACAAGCACCCGCAGTCGCACATCCACGGCGTCGAGCGCTGGATCACCAACCGCGCCGACCGTGTGATCGCCTGCTCGTACTACATGCGGGAGCAGATCGCCGACATCTTCGCGGTCCCCGACGAGAAGGTGACGGTGATCCCGAACGGGATCGACCCCGACGACCTCCAGCCCTCCGACGCCGCCGAGCTCGCGCGCCTGCGGCTCGAGTTCGCGGCGCCGGACCACAGGCTCGTGCTGCTGATCGGCCGGCTCGTCTACGAGAAGGGCTTCCAGCTCGCGCTCGAGGCGATGCCTGCCCTGATCGAGCGGCTGCCGCGGACCAGGTTCCTGGTCGCCGGCTCCGGCACCCACGAGCAGGAGCTGAGGCGCCAGGCCGAGCAGCTCGGGCTGATGGGGCACGGGACGTTCCTCGGCTGGATCGGCGACGACGTGTTGCACTCGCTCTACCGGATCGCCGACGTCTGCGTCGTGCCCTCGATCTACGAGCCCTTCGGGCTGGTGGCGCTGGAGGCGATGGCCTCCGGCTGTCCCTGCATCGTTGCCGACACCGGCGGCCTGCGCGAGGTCGTCCCGCACGAGGAAGCCGGGCTGCGCTTCCGCGCCCGCGATCCCGAGGCGCTGGTCGAGGTCGCCGTCCGCGTCCTCTCCGACGACGAGCTGGGCCGCCGCCTGGTCGCCGAGGCCTACGAGCACCTGCGCCGCTTCGACTGGCTCGACGTCGCCGAGCGCACCTCGGCCCTGTACGTGGCGCTCGACCGCGAGCGCGTCTGACGCCCTGCATGGCCATCGCGGGTGGGTGATATCCAGCCGGGTAGAGCGGCACGATCGCACCCGGCGGATCCGGCGTTAGTCGCCGGCCTCGGGCTCGACCGGGTCGCGCCAGCGCAGGGTGCTCGGCGGCTCGCGCATTCGCAGCACCTTGGCCGGCACTCCGCCGACCACGGCATTCGCGGGGACGTCCGCGGTGACCACGGCGTTGGTGCCGATCACGGCGTTGTCGCCAACCTGGACGCCGCGCAGGACGCAGGCGCCGTAGCCGATCCAGACGTTGGAGCCGACGTCCACGTCGCGCTTGTAGATGCCCTGCTTCCGGATCGTCCGGTCGACCTCGGCCATGCCGTGGTCGAAGTCGATGAACATCGCCCGGTCGGCGATCACGCACTGCTCGCCGATCCGCACGTGCTTGTAGGCGGAGATCGTGCACTCCTGGCCCAGCACCGTCTTGTCGCCGATGATCACCTCGCCCTCGTGGCAGCGGATCTTGGTCCCGTCGCCGATCCAGACGAAACGACCGAATCGCACCCGGCCACGCTTGCTGATCTGGATCTGGAGCCCCCTGCCGAGGAAGAGCAGCCCGTCCCTCTCCCAGCGCCACCCGGCGCTGGTCAGAAACCGCCGGCATGCGTAGCGCAGGGCGAGCCGCGCGTAGCTGGGGGTCAGCATGCGGTTGCGGGCCAGGAAGCGGATCAGCCGGATCACGGGAGCCGGACTGTAGTGGGGCCTCTCACGCTGGATGGCGGCTCGCCGGGGCCGTGGGAAGCTGCATCTACACTGGCGCCACATGGCCGAGGCGGCGAAATCGACCGAGGATTCGCTCGCCGAGCGCGTGATCGCCGGCGACAAGCGAGCGCTCGCCCGAGCGATCAGCCTGGTTGAGAATCGCGACGCCGAGGGCGACCGCCTGGTCGCCGAGCTCTTCCCGCGCACCGGCAGGGCGCGGATCGTCGGTGTCACGGGCCCGCCGGGCGTCGGCAAGAGCACCCTGATCGGCGCCCTGACCGCTGAGCTGCGGAAGGCCGATCGCGACGTGGGGGTGCTCTCGATCGATCCCTCGAGCCCGTTCACGCAGGGGGCGATGCTCGGAGATCGGATCCGGCTCGCCGACCACTTCCTCGACCCCGGTGTGTTCATTCGCTCGATGGCGACGCGCGGCTCACTGGGCGGCCTGGCGGAGGCGGCGCTCCAGGCCGCCTTGCTGATGGACGCTTCGGGCAAGGACGACGTGCTGCTCGAGACCGTGGGGGTTGGCCAGGGAGAGGTCGACGTCGTCGACCACGCCGACACGATCGTGCTCGCCCTGATGCCTGGCTCGGGCGACTCGATCCAGGCGCTGAAGGCGGGCGTGATGGAGATTCCCGACGTGATCGTCGTCAACAAGTCAGACCACCCGCTCGCCGACACCATGGTCCGGGACGTGCGAACGGTGCTGTCACTCGGCCCCCAGAGCACCTGGAAGGTGCCGGTGGTGCGCACCGAAGCGGCGAAGGGCCAGGGGATCGCCGAGTTGCTCGAGCGAATCGACGCCCACCGTCGGCACATCGAGGACACGGGTTCGCTGGCGGAGCGCCGGGCGCGCAACCTGCGTGCCGAGGTGCTCGGGCTCGCCGCCGTCCGGCTTCGTCGCCGGCTCGAGGAACGAGCCGGGAGCGATCCGGAATGGGAGGGGCTGCTCGAGAGCGTCGTGAGTCGTCAGACGGACCCCGCCACGGCGGCGCGGAAGCTGCTGGACAACGCAAGGGACGGCTAAGAGCCCAAACGCGGCTTGCTCACAGAGCCCCGGTCGCCCAGTCGAACGGCATGGTGGCGCCGTTCGAGGCCTCGCCGCCGGTGGGACCTACGATCACGCGAGTCCGGCGTCCTTCCGCTCCGCGCTCAACCCGGACCTCCGACCACTGCGCACATGGCGCGAAGGCGTCCGCCAACTCCAGGGCGAGACGCGAGGGCTCGCGCTTGCGCTCATTCGTTTTCCTCTCCATGGCACCCCCTACTGAAGGTTCCAGTGACGGCTGCGACTCTACGTCGGCCGCCGGCCGGAATCGTGCGGTCGGTGACAATCAGGCCCCAATTTGGGCGATGCTCAGGCGGCGAGGTCGCGGGCAAGCGCCACCAGCAACCGCACCCCAAACCCGGTCGGGCCGGAGCCCACGTACTGGCGCCCGACGTCCCAGGCGGTCCCCGCGATGTCGAGGTGTGCCCAGGGCTTGCCGTCGACGAACTCCTCCAGGAATGAGCCCGCGTAGATCGTCCCCGCCTTGCGCTTCGCCGACGCGTTGGTGAGGTCGGCGTCCTTCCCCCTGGTCAGCTCCTTGTACTCGGGGTGGAGTGGCAGGCGCCAGGCCAGCTCGCCGGTGCGCTCGGCGGCCGCCAGCACGCGCTGAGCCCACTCGTCGTCGTTCGAGATCAGCGCCGCGTAGGTGGAGCCGAGCGCGATCAGCACGGCGCCGGTCAGCGTCGCGATGTCGACCACGCGATCGGCGCCCAGCTCGCGCACGCAGTACGTCAGGGCATCGGCGAGGATCAGGCGGCCCTCCGCGTCGGTGTTGTTCACCTCCACCGTCTTGCCGTTGAGCTGGGTGATGATGTCCCCGGGCTTGGTCGCCGTCCCGCTGGGCATGTTCTCGGTCGCGGGGACGCAGGCGACTACGTTCAACGGCAGGCGGAGCTCGGCGATCGCACCGACACCCTCGAGCACCGCGGCGCCGCCGGACATGTCCATCTTCATCTCCTCCATCTTCGGCGCCGGCTTGATCGAGATCCCGCCCGTGTCGAAGGTCACGGCCTTCCCGACCAGGCCCAGAGTCTCGCCCTGAGCGCCGCCCTGGTAGCGCAGCGCGATCAGCTGCGGCTCCTCGGCGCTGCCCCTGGCGACCGCCGCCAGCCCGCCCATGCCGCGCTGCTCGATCTCGGCCCGGCCGAGCACCTCGGCGGTGATCGGCTCGTGAGCCCCGGCGATCTCACGTGCCCGGTCGGCGAGGTAGCTCGGCGTGACCACGTTCGAGGGCAGGCCCTGAAGCTCGCGCGCCCGGTTGGCGGCCTCGGAGGCCACCCGCGCCACCTCGGCGGTCTCGGCGATCGCCGAGGCATCGTCATCGACGGCCAGCAGCAGGCGCTCGAGCCTGGGCGGCGCCGGGTCCTCGGGATCGCGGGACTTGAAGCGGTCGAAGCGGTACGAGGCGAGCACCGCGCCCTCGACCACCGCCGCGGCACGCGCTTCGGGTGCCGGATGGTCGTTGGCCGGCCCGGGGAGCGCCCAGGCGATCGTGCGGGCCTCGTAGCGGCCGGCCTCGATCACCGCCAGCGCCGCGGCTACGCGCAGCCGCTCCGCGTCGAGGTCCTCGCGCTTGCCAAGCCCGACGATCAGCAGCCGCTCGGGGCGCTCGGGACGCAGCAGGGTGAGCTTCTTGAAGGCCGTCTTGACGTCGCGGGCGCCGGGCAGGTCGCGGTAAGCCTGCCGCAGCTCGTCGCCATCGAACAGGCCCATCGCATGCAGATCCGCCTCGACGCCCGCGAACGGCTTGTCCGTGACCTCCACCCGCACCGAGGGCGAGTCTAGTCCTGCCCCTCGAGGTTGCGGTGTGTGCCCTTCCAGCATTCGCGGGTCCGCCCCCTGAACACCCTCCCGATCTGAGGGCACGTCAGCGCCACGACGACGTCGCGCTGCTCGGCTCGACTTTCGCCAATTCCTGTCCGGGAGCGAGACGTAGGGCGCCGATGGCGGCGCTGCCTATCGAATGGAGGATTGTGTGTCCCATGGGCATAAAACCGTTCAGTCGTCGGTCCTCGGCTGCGTCTCGCGTGCGTGGCCACCTGACACCCAAGCTTCTGAGTGGGCTCGGATGGCTTTCGCGCCACGGCGGCCCAGCGGAGCCATACTAGGATTTCGACCGACCCCCGCGGCTCCGCGAGCCGCCGACCGACCCGAAGAAAGGCGTCAGATGTCGCAGACAGTCATCCTCGGCACCGCTCGCACCCCGTTCGCGAAGATGGGAGGAGCGCTCTCCTCGAAGAGCGCGGTGGAGCTCGGCGGGACGGCGATCGCCGCCGCGCTGGAGCGCTCCGAGGTTGCGCCCGATCAGGTCCAGCAGGTGATCTACGGCCAGGTGCTGCAGGCCGGCCAGGGGCAGATCCCCTCGCGCCAGGCGCAGATCGAGGCCGGGATCCCGCGCGAGGTCCCCTCGGAGACGATCAACAAGGTCTGCGCCTCCGGCATGCGAGCCATCGGCCTCGCCGATCAGGCGATCCGGGCGGACGACCTGGAGCTGGCGGTCACCGGCGGCATGGAGTCGATGAGCGGCGCCCCCTACCTGCTCCCGGGGGCTCGCTTCGGGTTCCGGATGGGAGACGTGCAGGCGATCGACGCGATGACCCACGACGGGCTCACCAACCCGTTCACCGACAGGCAGATGATCGACGAGGCGAGCGAGGTGGCCGCGGAGCTGGAGCTGACAAGGGCCGACATGGATCGCTGGGCCGCGCGCTCGCATCAGCTCGCGGCCAAGGCGACGGACGAGGGACGGATGGCGGAGGAGATCGTCAGCGTCACGGTCAAGACGCGCAAGGAGGAGAAGCAGGTCGTCCTGGACGAGGCGATCCGGCCGGAGACCACTATGGAGGTGCTGGCCAAGCTGAAGCCGATTGGTGGCCCCGACGCCACGCACACGGCCGGCAACGCCCCCGGCGTCAACGACGGCGCCGGCGCCGTCGTCGTCGCCTCCCACGAGTGGGCGAAGCGCGAGGGTCACCCGCCGCTGGCTCGGGTCCTCTCCTACGGCACGGTCGCCGACGACTTCGCCTACCTCGCCCGCACGCCGGCGGGGGCGGCGAAGCAGGCGCTCGAGAAGATCGGCCGCTCGCCCTCCGACGTCGACCTCTGGGAGATCAACGAGGCCTTCGCCTCCGTGGCGATCAACTCGGTTCGGATGCTGGGCGTCGACGAAGAGAAGGTGAACGTGAACGGAGGCGCGATCGCCCTCGGCCACCCGATCGGCGCCTCGGGAGCGCGGATCGTCGGTGCCCTGGTTCACGAGCTGCACCGGCGAGGCGGCGGGCTCGGCTGCGCCGCGATCTGCTCCGGCGGCGGCCAGGGCGACGCGATTGTGCTCGAAGTGAACGGCGCCTAGGCATCCTGCGGTCCGTGGGCAGGATCGCTGCCTTCTTCGACCTCGACCGCACGCTGATGGCGGGTTCGAGCGGCATGCACTTCGCGCGTGCCGCGTACCGGTCGGGCATGGTGAGCCGGGCCCGCCTTGCGCGATGGGGGGTCGAGCACGTCCGCTTCCGGCTGCGCGGCTCGACCGACCAGCGGACGGCCCAGGTGCTCACCCAGGTCAAGGAGCTCCTGGCAGGTGTGCCCGAGCGCGAGATCGAGCGAATGGGGCCCGACCTCCTGGCGGGGGTTCTGCCGCGCATCTACCCGAAGATGCTCGAAGAGGTGCGGGCGCACCAGGACGCGGGTCGCGCCACCTTCATCGTCAGCGGCGCCGGCGACGGTCTGGTGGAGATGCTGGCGCGGGTGCTCGGCATGGACGGCGGCATCGGAACCCGCTACGAGGTCGACGGGGACGGCGTGTTGACAGGGCGGATCGTGGAGCCGTTCGTCTACGGCGAGGGCAAGGTGGCTGCCATGCAGCGCTTCGCCGACGACCACGAGATCGACCTACCGGAGTCCTGGGCCTACTCCGACTCCGCCTCGGACCTGCCGATGCTGCGAGCGGTCGGCAATCCGGTCGTCGTCAATCCGGACGCCGAGCTGGCCAAGATCGCCTCCGAGCGGGGCTGGCGGGTGATGCGATTCGAGAAGCTCGGCAGGCGTCTGGCGATCGGCGGCGCCACCCTGGCGGCAGCCGCCAGCGGCACCCTGCTCGCGTCGCGCCGCAAGCAGCCCCCGCGTGGACTGCGGGCCCGCGCCGGCCTGCGGCGGCGTTGAGCGGTCGGGGCGGCGACGGGGCGTCAAGCCCCGCTTCGGCGCGGATCGTGTCTTGTCTCGTCCAGGTCTCGCTAACGCACGTAGCTGCGCGCGTTTCAGGGCAAGTAGGGCGGCCCGCTGGGACGTGGGTGACTTTCGTTCCGCATATGACAACCAAAGTCACCCACGTCCGTGGAGGCATCACGGAAGGCCCGCCCCTGCGCGCAGAATCGCCACGCGAGCGTGGCGCAGTGTGCGCACCCCACCGGCGCTGCCGTGATGGTCGAGTTGCGTGCCGTATAGGAACGCAACTCGGCCAGCGGCGCAGGCGGCGACGGGCAGTGGGCCTGAGGCGCTCGCTGCCCGCCTAGACTGTCGGGCATGGCCGTCGAACCTGGAGCCAGGCGACGCACCCACGAGTGGCTACAGGAGGTCTACTCGAAGCAGGCCGAGCGCGAGGCGCCGTTCGAGACGATTTCGGGACACGAGGTGAAGCCCCTCTACACCGGGGAGGACCTCGGAGAGTGGGACCCCGAGCGCGACCTCGGATTTCCGGGGGAGCACCCCTACACGCGTGGCGTATATCCGTCGATGTACCGGGGCCGGCTGTGGACCATGCGCCAGTTCGCCGGCTTCGGCACCGCTGAGGAGACCAACGAGCGCTTCCGCTACCTGCTCGACCACGGCCAGACCGGCCTCTCGACAGCGTTCGACATGCCGACCCTGATGGGCCTCGACTCCGACCACGCTCGCAGCCTGGGCGAGGTGGGCCTCGAGGGGGTGGCGATCGACACCCTCGACGACGTGATCGACCTCTTCCATGGCATCCCGCTCGACCGGGTGACGACCTCGATGACGATCAACGCTCCGGCGGCGATCCTGCTCGCCTTCTACGTCTGCGCCGCCGAGGAGCAGGGGGTCCCGCCCGAGGCGCTCGGCGGCACGATCCAGACCGACATCCTCAAGGAGTACATCGCCCAGAAGGAGTGGTGCTTCCCGATCGAGCCCGCGCTGCGCCTCGTCACCGACATGGTCGGGTGGTGCTCGCGCGGGATGCCTCGCTGGCACCCGATCTCGATCTCCGGCTACCACATCCGCGAGGCCGGCTCGACCGCGCAACAGGAGCTCGCCTTCACGCTCAAGGACGGCTTCACCTACGTCGAGTCGGCGCTCGAGCGCGGACTCGACGTCGACGCCTTCGCGCCGCGCCTCTCGTTCTTCTTCAACGCCCACATCGACTTCTTCGAGGAGATCGCGAAGTACCGCGCCGCGCGGCGGATCTGGGCGCGCGAGATCCGCGACACCTACGGCGCCCGACGCGAGGAGTCCTTGCGGATGCGCTTCCACACCCAGACGGCGGGCGTGTCGCTGACCGCGCAGCAGCCGTTGGTCAACATCGTGCGGACCGCGATCGAGGCGCTGGCAGGGGTGCTCGGCGGCACCCAGTCGCTTCACACCAACTCCTTCGACGAGGCGCTGGCGCTGCCAACCGAGGAGGCGGTGAGGGTCGCGCTTCGCACCCAGCAGGTGATCGCTCACGAGACCGGGGTCACCAATACCGTCGACCCGCTCGGCGGGTCCTACTTCGTCGAGGCGCTCACCGACGAGATGGAGCGATCGGCCTACGAGTACTTCGCTCGCATCGACGAGCTCGGCGGCATGGTGGAGGCGATCAAGCGCGGCTTCCCCCAGCGCGAGATCGCCGACGCCTCGTTCCGCTACCAGCAGGAGGTCGACTCCCGAAAGCGGATCGTGGTGGGCGTCAACGAGTACCGCCTCGCTGACGAGGAGGAGCTCGAGATCCACCGGCCCGACCCCGCGATCGAGCGAAAGCAGACAGGCAGGCTGTCCGCGACCCGCACGAAGCGCGACTCGGGCGCGGTCGAGCGGGCGCTTGCGGCGCTCAAGCGGGCGGCGTCCACCGAAGGCGAGAACCTGATGCCCTATTTCCTCGACGCCGCCCGCGCCCGGGCCTCGGAGGGCGAGATGGTGGCCGCCCTCCAGGAGGTGTTCGGGAGCTACACCGAACAGCCCGTTTTCTGATGAGCGACCCACAGACGGAAGCCGAAAGCGGTCGGAAGATCCGCGTCGTCGTCGCCAAGCCCGGGCTTGACGGGCACGACCGCGGCGCGAAGATCATCGCCCGCGCGCTTCGCGACGCCGGCATGGAGGTGATCTACACCGGCTTGCACCAGACGCCGGAGCAGATCGCGGCGACGGTGATCCAGGAGGACGCCGACGCGGTCGGCCTCTCGATCCTCTCCGGCGCCCACATGACGCTCGTACCGAAGGTCGTTGAGCTGCTGCGCGAGCAGGGCGTGGACGACGTGCTGATCACGGTGGGCGGGACGATCCCCGCCGAGGACGCGCCGGAGCTGAAGAAGCTCGGCATCGCCGAGGTGTTCACCCCCGGCGCCTCCACCGACGAGATCGTCGAGTTCATCCGTGGCGCGGTGGCCGAGCGGATGGCCTCCTAGCCCGTCCTAGTGGGCCGTCCCACAACGCTGCACCCGAAACCGCGGCCGCAGATCGCCGCCATGCTGCGTCCTCAGTCGCCCGAGTAGCGCTGCTACTCGGGCTCCCTGCGTCCTTGCCTGGCGACGCCTGCGCCTCGCCGTTTCAGGCACAACGTTATGAGACGACCCACTAGCGCTTCTTGAGGCAGACCGCGCTGACTTCGATGCCCTCGCCTCCCTCGAGACCGACGTTGTTCACGAAAACACGCCAGCCATCCTCGGGTTTGCGGCCCCGGTCGCTGGAGTCGAACGGGCCAATGAAATTGATCGCCTGCTCCCGGGGGTCGTTGCTGAATCCGCCGCCGCCTCCGGCTATCACCTTGGTCCGGCGCGGGCACTTGAGCCTCGCAGAGGTCTGGCTGTCGCCCGGGGGGGTGTTCCTGGCCTTGAACCCGTAGTAGTGCTTCCCGACTTTCACGAACCCACCGGGGCCAAATCCGGCCGTCGTCAGGTCCTTGCCGGGCCCGCCGTGGCCACCCGCGATCGCCGTGCCGGCGGCCCCGACCGCAAGCGCCGCGACGATTGCCAGCAACCCGTGCCAGAGCCTCAACGGCTGGTTCAACTTGCTCATCTGATCCCCCTTTGGATCGGTTGCCTCACCCGTCCGGCGGGGTGTCCGATGGCCATCCCGCGCCGCCGAGGCAACCTCGCTTTCCGCTCCCTGTCACACGGTCCGGACGAGCCTTGGCGGGAGCCTATGGCGGGCCTGGTGGCCTGTCAACCGTGACGGGGCCGGATTGACTGGCCAGTCAATCAACGAGGGCGATCAATAAGATTCCCCGCCGCCTTCTTCCCCGAAAGAGCCCCGAAGGAGGGGACCCACTTGAAGATCTGCTGTCTCGTGAAAGAGGTTCCGGACGCCGCCGTGCAGAAGCGGATCGACCCCTCGACGATGCGGCTCGACCGCTCGGGCGAGAAGAACCTCAACCCCTTCGACACCCACGGCATCGAGGCGGCGATGCAGATTCGAGAGGGCGGGGTGGACGTGGAGGAGATCGTCGCCGTGACCATGGGCCCGGAGTCGGCCGTGCGCGCCCTCCACAAGGCCGTCGCGCTCGGCGCGGACCGCTCGGTCCACCTCACCGATGAGGCGCTGTCCGGCTCGGACGTCTGCGCGACCGGCTACGCGCTCGCCAAGACGCTCGAGTCCGAGCAACCCGACCTGGTGCTGCTCGGCCAGCAATCCGACGACGGCGAGTGCTACACGATCGGCGCCGTGGTCGCTGACCACCTGAAGATGCCGTCGCTGACCCAGGTGATCAAGATCGACGTCAGCGACGGCAAGCTCGTCTGCGAGCGCCAGGCGGAGTACGGCTACGACACGGTCCAGGTCGAGCTGCCCGCGGTGATCTCGGTCGGCGACGCGATCAACGAGCCCCGCTATCCGAGCCTGAAGGCGATCATGGGGGCGAAGAAGAAGCCGCTCGAGACCTACGCCACGGCCGACGTCGGCATCGAGGCCGACAGCGTCGGCGAGAACGGCTCCAAGACCCAGGTGCTGGCGATCAATCCGCCGCCCGAGAAGGAGACGGGGGAGATCATCGAGGACGAGGACACGAACGAGACGGTCGAGAAGATCGTCGCCTGGCTCGACGAAAGGAAGCTGATCTAAGTGGCTGGCGGAATACTCGTCTACGCCCTCCACGACGACGAGGGCAACTTCAACAAGAACTCGCTCGGCGCGATCTCAGAGGCGGCCAAGCTCGCGGGTGAGCTCGGCACCGAGGCCGCCGTGGTGGTCGTCGGCGAGGTGGCCGACGACGGGTGCGCCGGGCTCGGCGCCTATGGGGCCAGCAAGGTGTACCGGGCCAAGTCCGCCCCCGAGGGCCTCGCCCAGCCGGTCGTCGACGTGATGGCCAAGGTGATCGCTGATGAGGGCTTCTCGTACGCGCTGTTCGGCGGTGGCCTGCTCGGCTTCGAGATCGGTGCCGGGCTGACCGCGCGGCTGAACGCGGGCGTGACTATGGAGGTCACCGAGGTCAAGGCTCAGGACGGCAAGCTGGTCGCCGAGAGGCCGGTGCTCCAGGACTCGGCCATCGTCGACGTCGGCTACGTCGGCGAGCCGGGGATCATCATCGGCCGCCTCAACGCCTTCGATGTCACCGAGCGCGACGGCGGCTCGGCGGAGGTCGTAGACGTGGAGGTCGAGCTCTCGGAGTGGTCGACCAAGGCGACCATGGTCAATCGCGGCGAGCAGCGCGGCGAGGACGTCAACATCGAGGACGCCGACATCCTGGTCGGCGGGGGCCGCGGACTGGGCGAGGCCGCCAACTTCAAGCTCGCCGAAGAGCTGGCCGCGGCGCTCGGCGGAGCGGTCGCGGCCACGCGCGCGGTGGTCGACGCCGGCTGGTACCCGTATGCGGCCCAGATCGGGCAGACGGGCAAGACCGTGGCGCCGAAGCTCTATCTGGCGGCAGGGATCTCCGGCGCGATCCAGCACAAGGTCGGCATGCAGAGCTCCGAGAACATCCTGGCGATCAACAAGGATCCGAACGCGCCGATCTTCGAGTTCTGCGACCTGGGCGTGGTCGGCGACCTCCACAAGATCCTGCCCAAGCTGACCGAAGCCGTCAAAGCCAAGAAGAGCGGCTAGACCATCTGATGTCCATCGCGCCGGCCGAGTTCCCGCCGCCCGTCGAGCCGGCGGAGGAGTTCGTTTCCGAGCCAACCGATCCCATCGAGGACCGGATCGAGGTCGGCGTGGCGATCGTCGGTGGGGGCCCGGCAGGGCTCGCCTGCGCGATCAAGGTGATGCAGCTGCTCGAGGACGAGCCGGAGTTGGCCGAGAAGCTCGGCGAGGTCCCGGTCGCGGTGATCGAGAAGGGCAAGGTCGCCGGCGCGCATCTGCTCTCGGGGGCAAACTTGCGCCCCTCGGCGATGCGGGAGCTGTTTCCCGATCTCGACCCGTCGGACTGGCCCGTCTACCAGGAGGTCACGAAGGACGCCGTCTACCTGCTGACCCGCAAGCGGGCGCTGCCGCTGAAGCCGATGCCGCCCAACTTCCGCAACCACGGCAACTACGTCACCTCGATCGCCAAGCTCGGCCGCTTCC
>JBBPIL010000007.1:0-79447 GCA_038040365.1 Actinomycetota bacterium | reverse complement strand
TCACCGCGTCGAGGTTGTCGAGCGCGATCAGCAGCCCCTCGAGGATGTGGGCGCGCGCCTCGGCGCGGCGCAGCTCGTACTGGGTCCGGCGGGTGACCACCTCGCGCTGGTGGCCGACGTAGTGGTGGATCAGCTCCTTGAGGCCGAGCGTTCGCGGCACCCCGTCGACCAGGGCGACCATGTTGAGGCCGAACGAGGTTTGCATCTGGGTGTGCTTGAAGAGCTGGTTGAGGACGACCTCGTACGGGTCGCCGCCGCGCTTCAGCTCGATCACCAGCCGCATCCCCGAGCGGTCCGACTCGTCGCGCAGGTCGGAGATCCCGTTGATCTTCTTCTCGCGGACGAGGTCGGCGATCTTGGTGATCAAGCCGCCGTCCCCACCCTTCTTGACCATGAACGGCAGCTCGGAAACGATCACCGCCTCCCTGCCGCCGCGCAGCGGCTCGATGTGGGCGCGGGCACGAACGCGAACGCTCCCGCGCCCGGACGCGTAGGCGTCGCGGATGCCCTCGGCGCTCATCATGCCGCCGCCTGGGAAGTCGGGGCCCTTGACGTGCTTCATCAGCCCGGCGAGGTCGATCTCGGGGTTGTCGATGTAGGCCTTGACGGCGCCCGCAACCTCGCTCAGGTTGTGGGGCGGGATGTTGGTCGCCATCCCCACCGCGATCCCCGTGGTGCCGTTGACGAGCAGGTTCGGAAACCGGGCCGGCAGCACGCTCGGCTCCTGCTGCGACTCGTCGTAGTTGGGGCCGAAGTCGACGGTGTCGGCTTCGATGTCGCGCAGCATCTCGGTCGCCAGCCGCGCGAGGCGGGCCTCGGTGTATCTCATGGCGGCTGGCGGGTCGTCGTCGATCGAGCCGAAGTTCCCCTGCCCGTCGACGAGCGGGTAGCGCAGCGAGAAGTCCTGCGCCATGCGGGCGAGGGTGTCGTAGATCGCGGAGTCGCCGTGGGGGTGGTACTTACCCATCACCTCGCCGACGATGAAGGCCGACTTGCGGTGGGGCCGGGTGGGCTGTAGCGCCAGGTCGTGCATCGCGTAGAGCACGCGGCGGTGGACCGGCTTGAGCCCGTCGCGCACGTCCGGCAGCGCCCGGCCCACGATCACGCTCATCGCGTAATCCAGATACGAGGAGCGCATCTCCTGGGTGAGCTCGCGTTCCTCTATGCGCCCGGTGAGGGCCTCGAGTCCGCCGGCTTCCATCACATAACTCCGGCGGCTGCTCGCAGGGAGCCGAAGGCGACCGGTGATCCGAGCTTGCTCGGATTACTGCGCCGCCGCCGGGTGAGGGCGCTACCCGACCGGCAGGTCCACACGTCAAACATCCAGAAACCTGACGTCCTTCGCGTGCCTCTCGATGAATAGCTTGCGCGGCTCGACCTTGTCGCCCATCAGGTCGGCGAACACCCGCTCGGCCGTCGACGCGTCCTCGATCGTCACCCGCTGGAGCGTCCGGCTCGAGGGATCCATCGTCGTCTCGCGCAGCTGGTCGGCGTTCATCTCACCGAGGCCCTTGAACCGCTGCAATGCCACCCCCTGGCGCGCCAACTCGAGGATCGCCCGCCGCAAGCCGTCGAAGGAGTGGGCCTCGCGGTGCTTGTCGCCGAGCGTGACCTGGAATGGCGGCCGACCGACCTGCTTGAGCAGTTCGCCGTGCACCTCGACCAGATGGCGGTAGGCGTTCGACTTGAACAGAGCCGCGGAGAGCAGGTGGGTGCGGGCCAGCCCGCTTGCCCGGTGGACGGCCTTGACGACGAGCTCCTCGCCGCTGGACGAGATCAGCTCGGTCTCGTACGGCTCCTCCTTGGGATCATCGGCCTCGATCAGCTTCTTGACGCCGGCGATCGTCGCCGCGCCGAGGTCGAGGATCTGTGACTCGGCCAGAAAGCCGACCGTTTCATGGCCGAACTCGGCCTGCACGGAATCGGTCCAGCCCTCGTACTCCTTGTAGCGCCGGCTGAAGCGCTGCCAGCGCGCCTCGGTCAGCTTGCGCGACTTGCCGTTGGCGTCGACGAGCTCGAACTCCTCGAGCTTGTCGCGGAGCAGGATCTCCTCCAGCTCCGACTCCTTCTCGACGTAGATCTCCTGCCTCCCGTTGCGCACCTTGTAAAGGGGTGGCTTGGCGATGTACACGTACCCCGCCTCGATCAGCTCCGGCATGTGCCGGTAGAGGAAGGTGAGCACGAGGGTGCGGATGTGCGCTCCGTCGACGTCGGCGTCGGTGGATAGCACCAGCTTGTGGTAGCGGGCGTCCTCGAGGTTGAACTCCTCGTCGCCAACGCCGGTGCCGATCGCCGTGATCAGCGCCTGAATCTCGACGTTCTGAAGCACCTTGTCGATGCGGCTCTTCTCGACGTTGATGATCTTGCCCCGCAGCGGCAGCACGGCCTGCGTGTTGCGATCGCGGGCCTGTTTCGCCGAGCCGCCGGCGGAGTCGCCCTCGACGATGAACAGCTCGGTGAGCGTCGGATCGCGCACCGTGCAATCGGCCAGCTTGCCGGGCAGGGTGGAATTCTCGAGCGCCGACTTCCGCCGCGTGAGGTCGCGGGCCTTGCGGGCCGCATCGCGGGCGCGGGCCGCATCGACGGCCTTCTGGAGGATGCGCCTCGCCTCGCCCGGATTCTCCTCCAGGAACTCACCCAGCTTGCGGTTGACGGTCTCCTTCACCAGGCCCTCGACCGGCGGGTTGCCGAGCTTGGTCTTGGTCTGGCCCTCGAACTGCGGGTCCTGAAGCTTCACCGAGATCACAGCCGTCAGTCCCTCGCGGACGTCGTCGCCGGTGAGGTTCTCGTCCTTCTCCTTGAGCAGCCCCTTCTGGCGAGCGTAGGCGTTCAGCGTGCGGGTGAGCGCCGCGCGGAAGCCCGAGAGGTGGGCGCCGCCCTCGTGGGTGTTGATGTTGTTGGCGAAGCTGTAGACGGACTCCTGGTAGGAGGAGTTCCACTGCATCGCCACCTCGACCTGGCCGTCTCCGGTCTCGTTCTCGAAGAAGACGGTCTTCCGGTGCAGTGCGTCCTTGTTCTCGTTCAGGTGGCCGACGAAGTCGACGATCCCGCCCTTGTACTGGAAGGTGTCGTGCTGCCCGGAGCCGCGCTCGTCGACAAGGTCGATGCGCAGGTTGCGGGTCAGGAACGCGGTCTCTCGCAGCCGCTCCGAGAGCGTCTGGTAGTCGAGGACGACATCCTCGAACACGTCGGCGTCGGGGTGGAAGGTGATGATCGTCCCCGTCCCCTTGATCTTCTCGCCGCGCTTCAGCGCGCCCTGAGGGTCCCCGCGCACGTAGTCCTGGGTCCACTTGTAGCCGTCGCGGCGCACCTCGAGGTGGAGGCGCTCAGAGAGCGCGTTGACGACCGAAACCCCGACCCCGTGCAGGCCGCCGGAGACCTTGTAGCCGCCACCGTCGCCGAACTTGCCGCCCGCGTGCAGGGTCGTCATCACCACCTCGGCCGCCGGGCGCTTCTCCTTCTCGTGCTCCTCGACCGGGATGCCGCGGCCGTCGTCGGCGACCGTGACGCTGTTGTCAGGGTGCAGGGTCACCGAGACCTGGTCGCAGTGGCCGGCGATCGCCTCGTCCACCGAGTTGTCCACCACCTCGTAGACGAGGTGGTGGAGCCCTCGCGGGCCCGTCGAGCCGATGTACATCCCGGGGCGAAGGCGAACGGCCTCGAGACCCTCGAGGACCGTGATGTCCCTGGCGGTATAGCCGTCGCTCGCCGCCCGACCCCTGGTGCCGGGCTTCGCGGCCTTCTTAGGGGCGGGCTTCGTGCTACCGCCGCTGCGGGCCTTGCTTTTCGCCACTCAGTCCTTTCCGTTCGCTGGCGCCATCAGAAACCCTGGCGCCATGAGAAACCCCGACCGACAGGCGCGCCGCCAAGCGGGCTGGCCAGCGGTTCGGGGCGTGCGTCCAAGTTCACATAAGGATATCAGGAATGGCCCTCGGAAAAGCCGCTCCTTTGCAACGAAAGCCCTGCAATTCACGCATAAAAGCGACTCGGGCAGTCAATCGCTGTGGCGGCTGGCGTCGGCGGTGAAGCGAAGCGCCTTGACGGCGGCCTCGTTGGCGCCCCGACCCGCCTCCGAAAGCGCCTCATTGAGCCTCTCCAGGAGCTTCGGGCCCAGCAGGTCCAACTCCTGTGCCCAAGTCGCCGACCGGCAGGCGATCGTAACTACGCCGTCTCGCTCCGCCACGGGCTCGGCTTCAGCCGCGACTCGGGCGCCCGCCGCGGCCGGCCAGGCGCTCTGGGCGGCCGCAAGCAGGGTCAGCGGCTCGGCATGGGCGCGGGCGCCGCGAAGCGCAGCGGCGAGCGGGCGCGGCGAGCGACGGGCGCTCACGCGGCCAGCGGGGAGCTTCTCGGCCGAGCGCCGGCAGGCGCGCCCATCGCCTCGCCCCGGCGCAGCGCTACCTCGGTGCGCTCGCAGCCGCCGGGCAGGTGATCGGGCTCGGTCGCGGTGAGCACGGACTGACCGCCCTCGGCGAGCCGGGTCGCGAGCCGGGCCCGCCGGCGGGCGTCGAGCTCGCTCATCACGTCATCGAGGAGCATCAGCGGCGGGCTTCGGCCCGCCTCGAGCAGCGCCCGGCGCTCGGCGAACAGCAGCGCCAGCACCGCCGCGCGTTGCTCGCCCTGCGACCCATAGCGGCGCAGCGAGCGTCCGGCAAGCGAGACCGCCAGCTCGTCCAGGTGCGGCCCGTGGACCGTGTAGCCGCGCGCCAGATCCGCGTCGCGGCGGTCGTGAAGCTCAGCGGCCAGCTGTCCAGCGTCAGCGGCCCCGGTGCGCGGCAGGTAACGGAGCTCGGCGGCGCCGGGCAGGCAGAGCTCGGCAGCCGCCTCGGCGAACCCCGAAGCCAGCAAGTCGACCGCCTCGCGCCGACTCGTGATCAGCTCCATCCCCACCGCCGCCAGCTCCTGCTCCCAGGCGACAAGCGAATCGACCGACGCGGCGCCGGACCGAATCCGGCCCAAGAGCGCGTTCCGCTGGGCGAGCGCCCGGCCGTAGCGACGCCGGGCTTCGGCGCGCGCCGGCCAAAGCGCAGCGCAGAGGCGATCCAGATGCGCGCGGCGCAAGGCTGGCGGGCCCTTGACCAACGCCAGGCGGTCGGGCAGGAAAATCGTCAGCGGAGGCCGAAGCTCGGCGTGCTCCGCCGTCGCGGGACTGTCGTCGACGAGGTGGCGCCGCTCCCCGGACCGATCCAGGGACCAGCGGAACATGTGCGTCTCGCCGCCATCCGTCACCTCCGCCGCGATTCGCGTCAGCTGCTGACCAAAGGTGATCGCTTCGCGCTCGTTGCGGGTCCGGCTGGATCGCCCGCTGAGCGCCAGGCAGATGGCCTCCAGCACATTGGTCTTGCCGGCGCCGTTCGGCCCCCACAGCAGGGTGATGCCCTCACCGAGGTCCAGCCGCCCCGGCGTCAGGTTGCGGCAACCGAGCGTTTCGAGCGCGGCGACGCGCATCGTCTCAGCCTCAGACGTTGAGCCGGATCGGCATCACGAGGTAGCTGAAGTCCTCACGGCCGACTGGCTGGAGCAGGCCGGGCCGCAGCGGTGAGCTGAGCTTGATCGCCAGCTCGTCCCCCTCGACGCTCTCCAGCCCCTCGATCAGGAATTGCGGGTTGAAGGCGATCTCCAGCGGCTCACCCGAGTAGGGCGCCGGTAGCGCCTCGCTCGCGTCACCTACCTCCGGCGTCTCGGCGGCCACGGTCAGCTCCCCTTCGGCGAACGCGAACCGCAGCGGGGCGTTGCGCTGCGCCAGCTGGCTCACCCGTCGAGCCACATCCGCGAGCTCGGTTCGCGGCAGCCGCACCTCGTGCTCGAAAGACTCCGGGATCAGCTGGCGCCAGCTCGGGAACTGCCCCTCGATCAGCCGTGAGAAGAGAACCACCGAGCCGGCCTGGAACACCGCCTGATTGCGCGTCAGGGAAATCGACACGTCGTCAGGTTCCTCCTGAGCGATGATCCGCGCCAACTCCCGCAAGGCGCGGGCCGGGACGTTGGCCTCGATCGGCTCGGGGAGTGCCCGCTCCAGCTCCGTGTGCTTGACGCTCAACCGGTAGGAGTCGGTGGCGACCATGGTCAGCGTCGCATTCTCGGCCCGCAGGAGAACACCGGTCAGAATCGGCCTCACCTCATCCCTCGACGCGGCCCGAGCTACCAGATCTATGGTCTCCGCCAGAGGTCCGGCAGGCAGCTTTGCAACCTCGTCCCCGAACTCGGGTAGCCGGGGGAAGTCCTCCGCCGACAGCGTACGCAGATGGAAGCGGGCGCTCCCCGCCGTCAGCTCGACATCGCCCTGCTCGGGGCGGAGCGCAAGGCTCACTTCACCGTCGGGCAGGTTGCGGACCACGTCGCCGAGCAGCCGACCCGGAAGCAGCAGGGTCCCATCGCTCTGAATAGCCAGCTCGGACACGGTCATCGTTAGGCCGAGCTCTGTATCGGTAGCGGAGAGGGTGAGTTGACCAGAGGCGGCGGTGAGCTTCACTCCGCCGAGGGATGGAATGGCCGCACGGCTCGAAACCGCACGACCAACCACCTGAAGAGCCGCGAGAAAAGTGTCGCGAGGGATCGAGAGTTTCATTGTGGGGTCTTGCATCTTCCTATCTGTCTCAGATGTATTGAGGGTGGTGGATGGTTGTGGAGAAGAGAGGCTCACGGCAACGGGGTGCGCGATGCGTTGGTGGATGCAGTCTGTGGAGGGCTGGTTGTGTGGTGGACGAGTGCAGCCTGAGGAGTCCGGTTGTTGGGGCCGACCGCAAGGAGTTCACATGTGCGGTGGAGAACCGCGGCGGTCTCGGACTCAGGCGCGAGGCGGGTAGAGACCTTTCGGATGGCGTGCAGAACGGTGGTGTGGTCGCGGTTGAACTCGCGAGCTATCTGGGCGAGCGAGAGCGAGGTTTCCTGGCGCGTGAGGTACATGGCGAGCTGTCTCGCATGAGAGATGCGGGAGGTCCGCTTTGCGGAGAGAAGGTCCTGGCGAGAGACGCCGCGTACCGAGCAAACTGCCTCTTGGATCGCGTCAACGCTGGGGGAATCTACGACGGGGGGCGCCGTGTCGGAAGACCGCGGGCAGTCGCCAGACGCCGAGGGATCGAGAGCGCGCGTCGCCAGGGACGGCGTCACCGGCTCGCTGAGCATGGAGGAGAACGCAGCGACCCGGGTCATCGCCCCCTGGAGACGGCGAACGTTGCCGAGCACCCGGGCGGCGATTTCCTTCAGCGCCGCGGGGTCACCCAGCTCCAGCGGGGTTTCCAGGGTCATTCGCCACAGAAGCGCCGTCCGGGTCGGAAGGTCGGGGCAGCCAAGCTCGGCGCGGAGGCCCCAGCCGAAGCGGTCGCGGAGCCGCTCCGCCACCCGCGTGATCGCCTCCGGCGGGCGATCGCTGGAGAGCACGATCTGCTTGCCGGCGGCATGAAGAGCGTTGAACGTGTTGACGAACTCCTCCTGGGTGCGCTCCTTGCCTTCAAGCACCTGCACATCGTCGATCAGCAGGGCGTCGAGCTTGCGGTAGCGCTGCTTGAAGCGTTCCGGGCCGTCCTTGCGAAGCCCGCCGACGAACTCGGTCGTGAACCGCTCCGCGGTCGTGTAGTGAACTGTCAGCTCGGGGTGTCGCCGCCCAAGGTAGTCGGCTATCGCGCCGAGCAGGTGCGTCTTGCCGAGTCCCGGGGGGCCGTGCAGGAACAGTGGGTTGTAGGCCTCGCCCGGCAGCTCGGCGACGGCGAGGGCGGCTGAGTGGGCGAGCCGGTTGCCGGCGCCGATCACGAAGCGCTCGAACGTGTGGGCCGGATCGAGCGCCAGCGACTCCACGGAGGCGTCGGTCCACCGCTCGGCAGGTGCCCCCTGCCCGGCCGCACAGTCGTCGGCGAGGAAGACGACGCGCTCGAGACCGGGGGCGCTGGCCCGCAGTGCGGCCTGAACTGACGCCGAGTAGCGACGTTCCACCCAGGTGCGGGTGGTGTCCGGGGCGGCGAGGTGGAGGGTGTTCCCCTGCGTGGAGACGGGCCGGAGAGGCTCGATCCAGAGTTGAAAGGTGGAGGCCGGGAGATGAGCGCGAAGCTCCCCCCGGACGCGTTCCCAGATCGAGGCGAGATCGTCGGGGAGGGCTTCCGGGGGCACGGCGCGCGATGATAGATCGGGTAGCTGGCCGTGCCACGGGGGGTGGCGGACGGAGCCCGCATTACGCGCGAAAAACAAATCTTGTCGTTTCAGCGAAGGCCGAAGACGAGCAACCACCGGCTCGTATACTGCCTCGCCGGTCGTGAAGCGGACCTACCAGCCCAAGAAGCGCAAGCGCGCCCGGACACACGGGTTCCGCGCCCGCATGCGCACTCGCAGCGGCCGCCAGATCATCAAGCGTCGTCGCCGCAAGGGTCGCAAGCGGCTGACGCCGTGACGCCCGGCGAGCGGCGTAGGCGTGGCCGCCTGTCGCGCAGCGGCGACTTCGAGCGCGTCTATCGCGAGGGCCGCTCCCACGCCAACCGCTTCCTGGTCTTCTACGCCTTCCCGCGCCGCGACTCGGATGATCACGACGAGGTTCGCCTCGGGATCTCGGTGAGCCGCAAGGTCGGAGGCGCCGTAGAGAGGAATGCGGTGAAGCGCGGGCTCAGAGAGGCATTCTGGTCCTTCGACGACAGGCTCCCCCGCGGTCACGACTTCGTTCTCGTGGCCCGCCCCGACGCGGCCGGCTTGGTGGAGCGCGAGGGCCCCGGCGCAGTCGCGACCGCGCTCGAGGAGCTGATCTCGCAGGCCGGGCCGACGGGCGGAACCGTCTAGGTTGGAAGCGTAAAACGTGAAACGCGCGCTGCTTGCAATCGTCCTCGCCCCGATCCGCCTCTACCAGCGCTTGATCTCGCCGGCGCTCCCCCGTCGCTGCAAGTACGAGCCGACCTGCTCCGCCTACGCCGTGCTGGCGATCCGCGAGCTCGGCGTCTTGCGCGGCTCGATCCTCGCCGCCTGGCGCCTCGCCCGCTGCAACCCGCTCAGCCACGGGGGCTACGACCCGGTCGAGGCGCGCCCCTTCTTCAAGTCGAAGCCCGGTGTGCCCGCCTGATGCTGCTCGCGGCCAACCCCCTCCAACCGCTGATCGACGTCGCCAACTCCGTGCTGACGTTCTTTCACGACGACGTCGGCGTCGGCTGGGGCGTGGCGATCATCCTGCTCACGATCGTCACCCGGATCGCGATCCTGCCGCTGTCCCTGAAGCAGATCCGCTCGATGCGCTCGCTCCAGGCTCACCAGCCGGAGATCAAGAAGATCCAGGAGAGGTACAAGGACGACCGCCAGCGCATGCAGCGCGAGATGATGGCCTTCTACCAGGAGAACAAGATCAACCCGTTCGCGTCCTGCGTCCCGCTGCTGCTCCAGCTTCCGGTGTTCTTGGCGCTGTTCTATCTCCTGCGCAGCGATGAGTTCAAGGAGGAGATCAACGCTCCCGGGAGCAACCCGGACTTCTTCAGCATCCCGCTGGACGAGGCCGCCACCGGCGCGGCGCTGATCATCCTCGTGGTCCTCTACTTCGTGACCATGGTCGGCTCGACCTCGATCATGGCCGCCTCGGCCGAGGGCAACCAGCGCCTGCTGATGTACGCGCTGCCGGTCGTCTTCACGCCGTTCATCATCAGCTTTCCCGCGGGCCTGGTCATCTACTGGATCACCACCAACGTGTGGACGATGGGCCAGCAATGGGTCGTCAAGAAGCTGATCCCGCCGCCACCCAAGGAGGTCGAGGACCAAAAACAAGCGGCGAAGCCGCCCCCGCCACCGCCGCGCAAGAGGAAGCGGCGGCGCTGAGCCCCATCACGCCCAGGGTGGCCCGCCGCGGGCCATAGCCGTCCCGGGGCCGTGGTCGGTTTTGTTCCGCATGTGGTGCACCCACCGCCCCCGGCTGGCGCCACCGCTGCTGGATACCGGCGCAGCCGAACCCGTCTACTTCGACAAGCTGCCCCCTTCTCCTGCTCAATAGACTCGCCCGGTGGCGAGCGATGGGGCCAGCGATCTGCCGGCTGAGCCGGCCGAGCGCGTGAGGGCGATTCTCGAGCGGGTCGTCGACGCACTCGAGGTCGAGGCTGAGGTCGAAGTCGACGAGGACGCCGAGCAGATCGTGGGCCGCGTCGACGGAGAGGACGTGGGCCTGCTGATCGGGCGCCGCGGCCAGACGATCGACGCGGTGCAGCTGCTCTGCTACCGAGCCGCGTTCCGCGGGCTTCAGGAGCGAAAACGGGTGGTCGTGGACGCCGCCGGCTACCGGGAGCGCCGCCAGGAAGCGATCGAGCGGCAGGCCGATCGTGGCGCCGAGCGGGCGCTGACGACGGGCAAGGAGATCGAGCTCGAGGCGATGACCCCGAGCGAGCGTCGCGTCGTCCATCAGCACCTCAAGGACCGTGCGGGCGTCGAGACCTTCAGCGAAGGTGACGAGCCCGAGCGCTCTGTGATCGTGGCTCCCCTGCTCAGCGATTGAGCGCCGAGTCCGACGACGCGGTCCAGCTGTCCGACCAGGCGCGCGAGGCGATGCGCACCATCCTCGACCTGCTCGCCGAAGAGCGGGCGGCGCCGAGCGCCGTACGCGACCCGGCGCAGGCATGGCGCGTCCACGTCGCCGACTCGCTGACCGGCCTCGAGGTCGAGGCGCTGCGGGTCGCGCGGCGGATCGCCGACCTGGGGGCGGGCGCCGGCTTTCCAGGTCTGCCGCTCGCGGTCGCGCTGCCCGATGGCCACGTCGACCTGATCGAGTCGACCGGACGCAAGTGCGAGTTCATCCGCCAGGCGATCGAGCGAGCGGGGATCGGCAACGCCCGGGTCGTCTGCGAGCGCTCCGAGAGCTGGGCCGCCGACCCCCCGCCCGACGGCGGGCGCGAGGGCTACGACGCCGTCACCGCCCGTGCGGTCGGACGCCTCTCGACGCTGGCCGAGTTGGCGTCGCCGCTCTTGGTCGAGGGAGGCGCTCTCATCGCCTGGAAGGGCCGCCGGGACGCGGACGAGGAGGGGGAGCTGCAACGGGCTTCGGCGCGCCTGGCGATGGAGCCGGCGGAGATCAGATGGGTGGGTCCATACGCGGGCTCCCGACATCGCCACCTGCATGTGATGCACAAGACCGGGCCGACCCCCGACGACCTTCCCCGCCGCCCCGGGATGGCCAAGAAACGGCCCGTGGGTGGTCGCTGACGGCTCCCGTCGGAGGCCGTGGGTAAGGTCGCACCGAATGGGCTCCGTCTACGCGATCGCCAATCAGAAGGGCGGCGTCGGCAAGACGACGACCGCGGTCAACGTCGCCGCGTGCGCCGCGGCCGAAGGCGCGCAGGTTCTGCTCTGCGACCTCGATGCGCAGTGCAACGCGACCGTCGCGCTCGGCCTGGGACACGAGGTTCGTCCCTCCTCCTACGACTGCTTGATCGGCGAGTGCTCGGTTGCCGAGGCGGCACGGCCCGCGGGTCCCGACAACCTCTGGATCGTGCCGGCGAGCCGCGACCTGGCGGGCGCCGCGGTCGAGCTGCCGCGGGTCAAGCGCTTCGAGCGTCACCTGCGCGACATGCTCGGACCGGTCAGGGAGCGGTTCGGGATCACTCTCCTCGACTGCCCCCCGACGCTGGGCCCGGTGACCATGAACGCGCTGGTGGCCGCGGACCGCGTGATCGTTCCGGTGCAGGCCGAGTACCTGGCGCTCGAGGGGCTGGTGCAGTTCCTCGACACCGTCCGCTTGCTGCGACGCGAGCTCAACCCGGGCCTGGTTCTGACCGGCGTCGTGATCACCATGCACGATGAGCGAACGAAGCTCGCCCAAGATGTCGAGCGCCAGCTTCGCGATCACTTCGCCGAGCTCATGTTTCGCACTGTGATTCCCCGCAGCGTCCGGGTCGCCGAGGCCCCGAGCTTCGGCTTGCCCGTGGTCGCACATGCGCCTGCCTCGCGCGGCTCGGTCGCCTACCGTGAGCTGGCGCTCGAGCTGGCAGAGCGAGAACAGGCCGATCGGGTATCGGTCGAGCGCCTCGATAACACTCAGGCTGAGGTGGAGGTCCAGGCTCATGACTAAGCCGGGGATGGGCCGCGGCCTGGCGGCGATCCTGCCCGAGACGGCCGTGGAGGAGCCGGAGCTTCGGGAGCTGCCGGTGGAGCTGATCCGCCGGAACCCGCGTCAGCCGCGGACGCAGTTCGGTTCCGACTCGATCAAGACCTTGGCGGCGTCGCTCGCCGACGCCGGCGTCGTTCAGCCGCTGATCGTGCGCCCTCTTCGCGACGGTCGCTACGAGCTGATCGCCGGCGAGCGCCGCTGGCGGGCAGCGCGAGAGGCCGGCCTTCAGACGGTGCCCGCGATCGTCCGCGACGAGGCCGAGGCCGAGCGCCTTCAGACGGCGCTGATCGAGAACATGGCGCGCGAGGACCTCAACCCCGTGGACGAGGCGCGCGCCTGCGCGGCGCTGATCGAGGACCTGGGGCTCAGGAAGAAGGAGCTGGCGCGGAGGCTCGGCCGAAGCCGGCCCTCGATCTCCAACCTGATCCGCCTCCTCGAACTTCCCGACGAGGCGCTCGACCTGCTCGTCTCGGGCGAGCTCAGCGAGGGTCACGGTCGGGCGATCCTCCAGGCGCCGGACAACGAAACCCGCCGCGCGCTCGCCCGCGAGGCCGCGAGGCGCGATTGGTCGGTTCGCGAGACGGAGCGTAGGGCGAAAGAGGCCAACGCTCCGAAGGGCTTCAAGGTCGTCCCCCAC
The DNA here is from genome assembly GCA_038040365.1 of Actinomycetota bacterium. GTDB lineage: Bacteria > Actinomycetota > Thermoleophilia > Solirubrobacterales > 70-9 > AC-56. The sequence goes on along the minus strand of JBBPIL010000007.1, from coordinate 66,761 downwards.
CCCGATCAGGAGGCCGCGCTGGTCCGCGCCGAGGAGGCGCTCGAGTCGGCGCTCGGCACCGGCGTCCGGGTCCGCCCCGCCCGCCGCGGCATCCGCGCCGAGCTCCAATTCGACGACCTGGACGAGCTCTTGGCCTTCGCCCGCGAGCGCGGCTCCGCCGGCTGACCGAGCGCCTTGGCTGACCCCCCAGACCGGACGTGGATGACCTTATGCACCCATGTCGTGCATAACCTCACCCAGGTCCCCCCGAGCGGCCGCTACGGGGCCAGCCGCTCGACCCGCCAGCCGTCGGCCTCGCGCGTGTAGAGGAAGCGGTCGTGGAGGCGAGCGGCCTGGCCCTGCCAGAACTCGATCTGGTCAGGGCGGAGCGCGTAGCCGCCCCAGAAGGGCGGCCGCGGGATGTCGCTGCCCGAGAACCGTTGCTCCACCTCGCCCACCCGGGCGTCGAGCGTTGCGCGGTCGGGCAGCGGCTCGCTCTGGGGTGACGCCCAGGCGCCGATCTGAGTGTCGCCGGGGCGGGTCGCGAAGTAGTCGTCCGAGGCCGCCTCTGGGAGCCGTTCCACGGGGCCCCGAACCCGCACCTGGCGGTCGAGCTCGCGCCAATACAGCACCAGCGCCGCCCGCGGCGTGGTCTCGAGCTGCCTCGCCTTCGCCGACGTCAGGTTGGTGAAGAAGCGAAACGCCTCCGGCCCGAAGCCCTTGAGCAGCACCATGCGCGCGTCCGGTGCCCCATGCGCGTCCACGGTCGCCAGGGTCATCGCGTGGGCGAGCGCCACCTCCCGCTCGGCGCGCTCGTACCAGTTGCGGAACTGCTCGATTGGGTCGTCGACGAGCGCCGAGCGCTGGAGCGGCGGCATGTCAGGCCGGCGAGGCACTGCGCGCCAGCCTAGTCGGGCCGCCCAGCCCAAGGGAGGAGAGCCGGGCTTTCTACAATGAGCCGCCGCGGGGCGATTAGCTCAGTCGGTCAGAGCGCCTCTCTGATAAGGAGGAGGTCCCTGGTTCGAGTCCAGGATCGCCCATCCAGGTCGCCCTGGCCGCGAACCAGGGCCATCGCTCGCCATCCGGGCTCGCTGTGGTTCGAGTCCAGGATCGCCCATCCCATAGGGCTGGGCTTGGTCCATTAGCGACTCCGGAGCTCGCAGTTGGGGTCGATCCGCAGCAGGCCGGCCAGGCGGTCGCGGTTCCCGGCAACCCATCGGTAGGCGCGATCCGTGAGCCCCGGAAAGGAGCGGAACAGAAAGGCGAGCGGCAGTCCGCCAGGAAGCAGCCGGGCGAGCGGCTCGGCGGCGGCTCCGCCGGAGATAACCTCCCCCGCGGGGGTGACGAGATGCCAAGACTGGAGCCGCTCACTGGGAGCCATGTGGGTAAGCAAGCGCTCACCCTCGGCGCCTTGGATTGGCTCCGCCCTCAGCCGGCCGCGTCGATCCCAGGCGAGGATCTTGTCGAGCGACCACTTGCAGAACCCGCAGTGGCGGTCGAAGAGCAGCACGTGCCGTTCTCCCGGGGGGGACCCAGTCTGGGGCCGCACTCTAGATGCCAGACGGGCTTGTGACGTTCTTATGTCCCGACCTCCAAGCGCGCAAAGAACTTCCCTTTAACCAGGTCGATCACGGCGTAACCGACAGTCGCGAATACGATGAGAGCCGCCCACCGGCCGCCGCCCGGGGCCGGGGAAAGCGCCACCAGAGTGAAGAACGTGAAGTAGACCATCGGGTTGTAGAGCAAGACCCTCTTCAAAGCCTCACCACCGTTGTAGACCCGTTCTCCGATGACAATCCGTAGTCCGGACCGTTCGTTCCGTTCCCACGTGAACGCACCGGCGAGATCCAGTTTGTGGAGCAGCACCGTGATTCCGCCAAGCGGGCCGTCCCTTCGGTAATGGACCGCCGGCGGGTTCGCGGGCCATTCGAGGAGCGCAATGCAGGCAGCTAGAACTGCATACCAGAACATGGTGAACGTGTCCCCCGTAAGGAACAGAATCGAGCTGTGGTACACGACCGCTAGAAGTATCCCGGCGATGACCAGCCTACGGATAGCGAATGCCACTGCCAGGAACAGCTCTGTCACGATTGCACCCCAGCTGAGGATCGCGGAAAACACCATCGATGGCAATAGAGAGGCCAGCCCACTATAGAGCTCACCCCAACCCTGGGTCGAGTTCCAGACCTCGAAGAAGGCACCCGATCTCCAATCCGGGTCAAGCAGCTTGTTGAGACCGGCCCAGAAGTAGAGCACGACGAGCTGCCATCGTATGATCATCGACGCCGTTTCTCGATCCGACATCCCGATGAGAAACAGCAGGAGCCCGGTAAACATTGTGTTATTCGAACGGTACGCGTGCGACGACAGCATTGCGATCAGGATCACTATTCCGAGTACTGCGCATGAGGGCCGGACGAAGCGGTTCATGAATAGCGACAGCGCAGCAAGCAGCCATACAGCCTGAAGCGTGTGCTGGAAGACCTGTGGTGAAAACAGGTCATCTAGGAATCCAATGAACGGTAGATAGGGAGCAGTGAGCCGCCAGCTACCAAGGAGCAAGAACACCAACGTGATTAGCTTCGCGGCCAGGAGGACATTCGGCGGAAGGGGCGTTCCTCGGGTGGCCAGCGGATTCAAGGAATGGTGTGTCGGCTCGGCCCCCCTCATTTAGGCCACCGCCAACGGTGTTCCTCACCGCCATTGAGCTGGTAGATCAGCCTGACCCTAGCAGGGCTCCCGAAGCCGCCCGTCTCATACCGGGTAATGCGGTCTAGGAGACTCTGGGGAGGGTCCTCATGGACGTGACGCTCCCGCATGTTGAGGCCCAGCTCCTCCTTATCATCGCGGTCGAGCGTCTCCCTGAAAGGGAGGTGGTAGCGGTGACTGATCTCCTCCCGGGTCAGTCGCCGGCCATCCACCGTGACCTGCAAGCCGTAGCTGACCAGATAATCGTTCGGTGCCCACGTGAAATAGCGGGTGTCACCCAGATGCTGCCAGAAGGCAACGACGCATTGAGCCAGAAGTACGGCCACTGCGAGCACTAGCCGAGGTGATGCGCGGTTCGCAATCACTGCGGAGTCCCCTGCGCAGGGCCGCTTCGCATACGTCGGTTCTCACGCCGACGGGCTGGAGCAGCCCCCGCTGAATTCGTCATCCCTCGAGCTCCCCGAAACCTCTGGCCATCCTGCCCATACCTGATCGGTAGGCACCGCAACCGCCAGCTTAGGTGAAACTCGGGCTGAGTGAGCCAGAAGGGCTGCGTGACGACTTCGCGCGGGACGAAGAGGTCGGCGCCGCGCTTGTCCTTCGAGCCGGGCACCGCTACACGTGGGCGGCTCGCTCGCGCGCGGCCTCTTGCATGGCGTCGAGCGACTGCAGGAGCCAGCTGCGGAAGTAGCGCTTGCCCGCGACCAGGTCGAAGATCCGGTACTGGATCTTGCCCGGGTCCATGCCGAACCTGGCGTCGACGAAGGTCCCCTCCTGCGCCTCCGTGAGCAGCCAGTGGACGAAGGTGCCGGTGTTCACGCAGCGGATCAGGAGCTCCTTGCAGTCCTCCATCCGATCCACTCGGAGCAGCATGTCTTCCTTACCCACCGGACCCCGGACCACCTCGCGGTAGGTGCAACCGGCCTCGAGGCCCTCGCACTTCACCTCGACGACCCGCGGCCACCACTCAGGATGCCGGTCGACATCCTCGAGCAGCTCCCAGACCACGTCGATTGGGGCCTCGATGAAGGCCTGCTGGCGAGCCTCGGACACGGGCCGATTATGGCCGTTTCATTCCGACGCTGGTGTCCCAGACCGGCCCCCTGAGTGTGGCGCCAGCGCCCCGGTCAGGGCGCCGACCCGCTCGTATAATGGCTCGCAGGCCACGCGCGGCCGGGAGATCACCTTGCAGCAGATGCAGATTTACGGCGTCAGCTTCGACATGGTCGGCAAGCAGCCGATTGTTCTCTTGAAGACCGTGGACGGGAATCGGTTCCTGCCGATCTGGATCGGCCACCCCGAGGCGGCGGCGATCCTGATGAAGCTTCAGGGCGCCTCGACCCCGCGACCGATGACCCACGACCTGCTTTCGGACTTGCTGGAGCAGGTGGACGCAAAGTGCGAGCGGGTCGCGGTGACCGAGCTTCGTGACAACACCTTCTACGCCTCGATCACGATCTCCATGAACGGCTCCGAGCTCGAGATCGACTCCCGCCCCTCGGACGCGATCGCGCTGGCAGTGCGGACCCAGGCGCCGATCTTCGCCGCCGACGACGTGATCGACGAATCCTCGATCGAGTTCGAGCACGAGGTCGAGGACACCGAGGAGGTGGTCGAGAAGTTCAAGGATTTCCTCGACCAGGTGACGCCCGAGGACTTCGCCAAGGGCGAGGAGTGAGCAGGGCGGCGGGGCGGCAGGCTCAGCAGCAGCTACCGCGACTTCGTCGCTAGCGCCGACCGGGCCACGGCCAGGTCCACGATCCGCGCCACGAGGTCCTCGAAGCGGATCGCGGCGGCGTCGGCCGCCATGGGGAGCAGCGAGGTGTCGGTGAGGCCGGGAATGGCGTTCGCCTCCAGCACCTGGGGGGTGGAGTCAGCGTCGAGCATCAGGTCGACGCGGGCGAAGCCCGTGCAGCCGAGCGCCTCGTAGGCGCGCGTCGCCACTTCTTGCACCTCGGCGGTCTCCGCGGCGGCAAGCTCGGCTGGGCAGACGTACTCGGTGCGGCCGATCTCATAGCGCGCCTCGTAGTTGAACTGGTCCTCTTCCTTGGGGCGCACCTCGACTACGGGCAGCGGCTCACCGTCCAGCAGCGAGACCGCCAGCTCTCGTCCGGAGACGTGGGCCTCGAGCAGCACCCGGTCGTCGTAGCTGAACGCGGCCACCAGCGCCTCGGGGACGTCGCCGCGCGAGGCCGCGAACCGGACCCCGAGCGCCGACCCCTGCGCCCCCGGCTTGATCACCAGGGGGAAGCCGAGCCTCGCCTCGATCTCTTCCAGCGCATCCGCGGCGCCCAGCTCTCGGAATGCGGTGGAGTTGAAGGCGACCCAGTCGGGCGTCGGGATCCCGGCCGCACGCAGCAGGTGCTTGGTCAGCACCTTGTCCATGCAGCGGATGCAGGCGGCCACCCCCGGGCCCGTGTAGGGGATGCCGAGGATCTCGAGCAGCTCCTGCGGGGTGCCGTCCTCGCCGCCGGGGCCGTGCAGGGCGATGAAGGCGACCTCGGGCTCCTCCTCCTTCAGCCGCCGCACCAGGTCGGCACCGGCGTCGAGCGGCACCACCTGGTGGCCCAGTGACGCGAGCGCGTCCTCGACCCGCGCCGCGGAGCGCAGCGAGACCTGGCGCTCCAGCGACCTGCCTCCCTTCAGCACCGCGACCTTCATCGACCGAGCTAGGTCTCCTCGCGGCGCCGGCGCAACGGGACCACGTGCCCTCGCTCCTGCGCGAGCTCCTCGGTGTCGGGCTCCGGCCGTTCAGCGGACCCGGCCGGCAACTGGTGCTCGCCGGTGATCGTCTCGTACAGCGCCACCTGCTCGCTCACCACCTTGCCGATCCGGCGGATCCCCTCGCGAATCTGTCCCTCGTCGAAGCCGGAGAAGTTGAGCCGCATCGAGCTCGTCCCCCGCTGCCCGTCGACGTAGGCAGCGGCTCCGGGGACGAAGGCGACGTTCTCGCGCAGCGCCTTGGCGAGCAGGTCGGAGGTGTCGATGTAGGAGGGCAGGGTGGCCCAGACGAACATCCCGCCCTCCGGCCGGGTCCAGGTCGCCTGCTCGGGGAAGTGTCGCTCGAGTGCCTCGAGCATCGCGTCGCGCCGCGAGCGGTAGATGTCGCAGAGGTCGTCGACGTAGTCGCGCCAGCGGCCCTCGGCGAAATACTCGAGCGCGAAGTACTGGGCGAGGGTCGAGGTGCAGAGGTCGGTCGCCTGCTTCCCGAGCGCCATCTTCTCCATCACGGGTGGCGGCGCCACCGCCCAGCCGAGGCGGATCCCGGGCGAGAGGATCTTCGACAGCGTGCCGATGTAGATCACGTAGTCGCCGCCGTCGAGGAGGTACAGCGCCGGCTGGGGCTCGCCCTCGTAGCGCAGCAGGCCGTAGGGGTTGTCCTCGACCACCAGGACCTCGCGCTCGCGCGCCAGCGCGACCAAGCGGTGGCGGCGCTCCACGGAGAGGCTGACCCCGGCCGGGTTCTGGAAGGTCGGCACCGAGTAGATGAACTTCGGCCGGCGCCCATCGCTCGCGAGGCGGTCGAGCAGGGCCTCGAGCTGGTCGACCTTCATCCCCTCGTTGTCGATCTCGATCTGGTGAGTCTCGGCCTGGTAGGAGCTGAACACGGGGACGGCGCCGGGGTAGGTGGGCGCCTCGCAGATCACTGGGTCACCGGGGTCGACGAGGGTCTTGGTGATCAGGTCGATCGCCTGCTGGCCGCCGGTGGTGACAATCACGTCCTCCGGATCCGGCGCCATCCCCTCGGCGGCCATCACGCCGCGGATCGCCACCTTCATCGCCGCGAAGCCCTCGGTGGGCCCGTACTGGAGCGCCTCCGCCGACGACTCCTGGGCGATCCGGGTCATCTGCGCGGCGAAGGTCTCGGGCGGGAAGGTCGAGGTGTCGGCCTGGCCGCCAGCGAGCGAGATCACCTCGGGCCGCGCTGTGATCGCCATCAGGTCGCGCATCGCCGAGGAACGCATGACCCGGGTGCGCTGGGCGAACAGGTCCGCGTAGCGCTCCAGGTCGTGCGCCGTCTGGTGGGCGCGGCGGTGGGCGGGGAGGGGGCGCTGCTCGGGCGGGGTCGGGGAGTCCGGCTGCTCGGGCATCGCGGTCAAGTGTGCCGAAGCCGCTCGGCCTCTGCTCGGCTGGGGAGAACCCGACCCAAACTCAGCCCGGGACGCTCCAGGGAGGCAACGTCGGCCCCCTGCCCTACATAGAGCAGTCGAAGAGCTGGAGCTCCGCGACCCAGACGACCGCCCGCAATGTCCTTCATCTGGATGCCGAGAACCTGGCCCAGGTAGTCGTTCACCCCGGCCGCGCCCGCCTCAGCTGCCACCCGCAGCTCGACGTCACCACCGACGGGCCATTGACCCTGAAGCTCGCCGGCTGCGGCCGCACGCTCGGCTTCGGCGGCGCGTAGCGACTCCTAGCCGGCGGGGCGGAGGGCCAGGGACGAGCCGTCGTACTCGCTAGCCTTGGCCGCTCGCCGATGGACCTCTTCCTAGCCACCTGCCAGGGGATCGGGCTAGCGCTCGCCGCCGGCACCTTCGGTGGCGCCTCCGGTCGCCGCGGGGTGGTCGGGTTCCTGCTTGCCGCCGCGGCCGCGATCGGCGGCGGGGTCCTGTTCGGGGCCTCGCTGGCCACGACCGACCACCCCGCCTGGCCGGGTTGGCTGGTGGGGGCGGTGATCGCCGTGTTCACGTTCGGGATCGTCAACGGCGTCGTCGCCGGCGCCTTGGCGCGTCACGAGGGCGCCTCATCGATCGGGCTGTTCGTTGCCCTGGGAGCCCTGGTCCTCGCTGCCGCGTCGCTGTTCGTCGAGCCGGTTGCCCTGGTCGCGCTGGTGGCCATCGTTTGGCTGGGCTCCGCCCGCCGCCGCCGCGCCCAGCGCAAGTACGAGGGGCTGCGGGTGCTCCGGTGAGCTCCCCGCCTCCGTTGCCGCCCGGCTCGCGCAAGCTCTGCCTCATCGTGGTCGACTCGCTTCGCACCGACATGCTGATGCGGGCGGTGGCCGACGACCTGGCGCCCAACTTCGCCGCCCTGCTCGAGCGCGGCTCGCTGATCGGCGACTGCGTCTCGGCCTTTCCGTCGGTGACGCCCGTCGCCTGCTCGGAGATCGCCACCGGGGTGGGCCCGGACCGGCACGGCATCAGCGGCATGAACTGGTACCACCGCGCCGAGCAACGCTACGTCGAGTACGGCTCCTCGCTGGAGGCGACCCGCGCCTTCGGCCTCTTCAGGACCCTCTACGACACCGTCTACAACATGAACATGGCCCATCTCTCGCACAACGTGGAGACCGTGTTCGAGCGCCTCGGCGACGCCGGGGTTCGAACGGCGGTGACGCCGTTCCTGATCTTCCGCGGGCGCCGGCGCCACCAGCTCAGCCTCGAGGGACTGATGCGCAGGGTCGCGGTGGCCGCCAAATTCCGCCACGCGGTCTGGGGGCCCGACGAGCTCTTCTATGGCGAGTTGTACGCGAGCCGCAGGGTGCCCTGCAAGCCGACCCTGGCGCGGCCGGGAACCCGCGACACCTACTCGGCCTGCGTCGGCCGCGAGCTGGTTCGGGAGGATCTCTACGACTTCCTGCTCTTCTCTCTCCCCGACAACGACCACCACACTCACACCTACGGGGTCGACGCGATGCTCGACTCGATCTCCCACGCCGACCGCAGCTTCGGCGAGATCGTCGACGAGGCGGGCGGGATCGACACCTTCCTCGACGCCCATGCGGTGATCCTGATGGCCGACCACGCGCAGACCGACGTCGAGACGGCGGTGCCGCTGGCGGAGGCTCTGGGGGAGGAGTGGCAGGTGCTGGCGGCGAACGCCGAGCACCCCGAGTCGGCGGAGCTTGCCGTGAGCCCGACCGCACGGGCGGCGGGGGTCTACCTGCTGGCGGAGGACCGACGCCGGGCGGCCACCCACGCCGGCGTCCGAGGCCGCCTGCGGAGCCTCGACGGCGTCGACCTGGTCGCCTGGCTGTCGGCCGACAACGGCCCCGGGCCCGAGGCGGTGGTCGAGAGCGCGGGCGGCGAGCTGCGCTTTCGGCCCGGCTCGCAACTGTCCGACCGGCGTGGCGCGAGCTGGGACGCCGAGGGCGAGCTCGCCGCGCTCGCAATGGAGCCGCGCGACGACGGGCTTGACGACCTCGTCTACCCGGACGGCCTGACGCGGCTGTGGTCGGCGCTCACGGCGCCGAATGCGGGCGATCTGCTGGTCTCGCTGAAGCAGGGCTACGAGTGCGTGGACTGGGGCGGGGCCACGCACATCGGCGGCGGCAGCCACGGCGCCCTCCTGGCCGGCGACTCGCTCGGCCCGCTGGTCCTCTGCGGCCTCGAGCCGGGAGTCGAAGAAGTGCGCGAGCAGTGGGCGCTCCGCGACGTCGCGGCGCTGGTGCTGGGCCACTTCGGTGTCACCACCGATGAGGACATCCGCGCGCCCGAGGCACAGGCCCCGACCGAGGCCGAGGCGGAGGTCGCCTGGTGAGCCGAGTCGAGGAGACCCAACCCCCGGTCGACGTTCCCGCAGGCGCCGCCGACTGGACCTGGCAGCTGGCCCTTCGCATCCACCTCGGCACCCGGAAGCCCGAGAACTGGATTCAGCTATTCAAGTTCGGCGTCGTTGGCGGGACCGGCTACGTGATCAATCTCGCCGTCTTCGCGGTCTTGTACGAGGCGCTCGGCGTCCACCACATCCTCTCCGCCGTGGGCGCCTTCTGCGTCGCCGTGACCAACAACTTCCTCTGGAACCGCCGCTGGACCTTCAGCGCGACCGAGGGTCACCCCGGCTTCCAGGCGGCGCGCTTCTTGACCGTCAGCGTCCTGGCGCTGGGCGTCAACCTGATCCTGCTCTACCTCTTGGTCGACGTTGCCGGCGCCCCCGAGCTTCCCTCGCAGGCCCTCTCGGTGGCCGCCGCGATGCCGTTCAACTTCATCGGCAACAAGCTGTGGACCTTCGGCGCAGAAGGGCGCTGAGACGCGCCCTCCATCGCCTCCCCACGCGTAGAGTTGCTCTGAGTCGCGCCGCGCTCGTCGCCTCCGTCCTGATCGCCTTCGCGCTGCCCGCCTCGGCGCTCGGGCAGGGAACCCCGGCACCCGGCTCGGCACCCGCGGCGAAGGCGGGATCGTCCACGGCCACAGCCACGCCGTCGCGAGCCGACGAGGTGGCGCCGAATCTGACCAAGGCCCGGGCGATCCGCGTCGCCCGCGCCGACCCCAAGGTCGCCGAGCAGCGCCAGCGCTATGGGCGGCTCAGCGCCTCGGCGCAGGCCAAGCCAGGCACCTGGCAGGTGGACTTCTACGCAAATGGGACGGAGCGGGTGCAGGTGATCGTCGACGACGCCACGGCGACGGTGCGCGAGTCTTGGACCGGCTACCAGATCGCCTGGCAGATGGCCCGCGGCTACCCCGACCAGTTCGGCCACAAGCTGAACGCTCCCTATGTCTGGCTGCCGCTCGCGGCGATCTTCCTGCTTGGCCTCTTCGACTGGCGCCGCAAGTGGCGGATCGTCCATCTCGACCTGCTCGTCCTGCTCTCGTTCGGCATCTCGGCGATCTTCTTCAACGCCGCCAACATCGGCGTCAGCGTGCCGCTCGCCTACCCGCCGCTCGTCTACCTGCTCGCGCGGATGCTCTGGGTGGGGTTCCGCGGCGCCGGGGAGGGGCTTCGGCCGTCGGCGCCGACCGCCTGGCTGGCGATTGGCGGCGCCTTCCTGCTCGGCTTTCGAATCGCTCTCAACATCGCCGATTCCGGCGTCATCGACGTCGGCTACGCCGGCGTGATCGGCGCCGACCACATCACTCACGGGCTGACCGTCTGGGGCCTGAACGCGTTCCCCTCCGACAATCCCTTCGGCGACACCTACGGCCCCTTCAACTACTACGCCTACATCCCGTTCGAGCTCGTCCTGCCTTGGCACGGCGCCTGGGACAACCTCCCCGCCGCCCATGCCGCCGCGATCTTCTTCGACCTGGCGACCGTCGCCGGGCTCTTCGTGCTCGGGCGCCAGCTCGGCGGGACCCGCCTCGGCGTCATCCTCGGCTTCGCCTGGGCGGCCTACCCGTTCACCGATTACGCCCTGCAGTCGAACTCCAACGACACTCTGATCGCGGCGCTGCTCGTCTGGGCGCTCGTCGTCTTCAGCTCTCCTATCAAGCGCGGCACTCTGCTCGCCCTTGCGACCCTCGCCAAGTTCGCGCCGCTGGCGCTCGCCCCGCTCTTCGCCGTCGGCGAGCGGGGCCTTCTCGACCGAAGCGACGGCCTCCAGCGCCAAGCGCTCGCGCAGCCGAGGGGCCGCGCGCTCGCTTTCTTCTCGATCGCCTTCATCGGCGGTCTCGCCCTGATGCTCGCCCTCCCCACGATCGAACCGGGCCTCGCCACCTTCTACGACCGCACCGTCGAGAGCCAGCTCGACCGCAGCTCCCCGTTCAGCATCTGGGGCCAGGAGCACTCGCTCGAGTGGCTCCAGACCGTGCTCAAGGGGTTCGCCGTCGGCCTCGCCCTGCTCGTCGCCATCGTCCCCCGCCGCCGCTCCCTGCCTCAGGCCGCCGCCCTCGCTGCGGCGGTCCTGATCGCAGTCCAGCTGACGGCGGAGCACTGGTTCTATCTCTACATCCCGTGGTTCTTCGGCTTGGCGATGGCGGGACTTGTCGCTCTGCCTACTGTGGCGCCGGAACCACCACCTGCTCGATCGACGCCGCTAGGCCGTCGTCGCGGACCTCGACGACCACGGCGTTGATCCAGACGTCCTCGTCGGCGGTGTCGAACTTGATCGGCATCTGCGTGCGAAAAGCCTCGAGCGCCTGCTCGCGCCGCACCCCGATCACCCCACCGCGCGAGCCGGTCATGCCGACGTCGCTGATGAACGCCGTGCCACCGGGCAGGACGCGGGCGTCGGCGGTGGGGACGTGGGTGTGGGTGCCGAGGCAGGCGGCAACCCGCCCGTCGAGGTGCCAGCCCATCGCCACCTTTTCGCTCGTCACCTCGGCGTGGAAGTCGACGATCACGGCGTCCGCCTCGCTCTCGAGCTTGGCCAGCTGGGCGTCGGCCTCGGCGAACGGGGAGCGGGCGACCCGAAGCTGCACCGCGCCGCTCAGGTTGAGCACGGCGACGCGCCTTCCGGCGGCCTCGACGGTCGTCGCGCCACGCCCCGGGTTTCCGACCGGATAGTTGGCCGGGCGCACCACCCCGTCGCTGCGATCCAGGAACTCGTAGACCGCGCGGTGACGGTAGACGTGGTTGCCGGTGGTGATCACGTCGATGCCGGTCTCGAACATCTCGTTGGCGGTCTTCTCGGTGATCCCGAGGCCGCCGGCCGAGTTCTCGCCATTGGCGATCACGAGGTCGGGTGAGTGGCGCTGGCGAAGCTCGGGCATGGCCGCGGCGAGCCCCACTCGGCCGGGACGGCCGACGATGTCTCCGATGAATAGGACGCGCACGGGCGAGAGAGCCTAGTCATCCAGTGGCTGCTGACGGCCGCCCGCATGCCGGGCATCGCGAACGTGACGACCCGTGCGGTCCCCCTGCGGACCGCACGGGTCGGCTCGCTTCGGCGTCAGTTGATCGGCGGCCGGTAGACGGCGCCGCCGGAAAGTTCGCGCCGCATGAGCTTGGCGAGGCCCTCGGCGGTGCTCGCGTTGCTGGTCGGCCAACTCTTGGCCACAGCCAGGTAGAGCCCGCTGGATGAATCGTCGGCGACAGGGACCGGGTCGCCCATGCCGCGAAACACCCGCGCCGGATGCCAGCAGCTGAGCAGCCAGTCATCGCCCACCAGCATCTGGACCGGCTCGAAGACCGAGGGGCTGCCGTTGCCGTTCGTGGCTTCGGTTCCGTTGGTGCCTGAGCACAAGTGGCGAATGCGGAAGCCGGACGTGATCACCACGTCGCTGTCGCGGTAGCTCCCCCCGGCTGCGAACCGCTGAGGAGTGATCAGGTCGCGGACCATCTTCTCGGTGAGCCCGCCGCGGCAGATAGGGGCGAGCAGCGCCAGCACCTCGCCGTTGCTCAGGTCGCCGCCGTAGATGTCGACCCAGCGGAGGGCATCCGACTCCTCCAGGTCTTGCAGCGGCAGCGGCTCGGGAGCGCGTTGGGGCAGCCAGGCGCTCGCCTGCCGGATCAATCGCGGCCGCTTTACCCCGCTCGGCCGCCGCACCCCGCTCGGCTGCTCCACCCGTCGTGATGCTGTCGTGCTCATCAGCCCTCCGTGCCTCGCCCAACTAACAAGCGGCGCCAGCGGAAGTTGCGCACCGCACGACCCACTAGCTTTCCTCGGCGTGTTCGGCGAATCCGCCACCACCGGTCGGTCGACGGACGGCGAAGTCGTGATCGAGACACGCCAGCTCGTCAAGCGCTTCGGCGAGCGCGAGGCGCTCAAGGGCGTCAACTTCGACGCCCACCGCGGCGAGCTGCTCGCGGTGATCGGTCCCAACGGCGCCGGCAAGACGACCCTGCTGACGATCCTCGCGGGGATCAGGCGTCAGGACGGTGGCACCGTCAGCCGGCCTCCGGGCGAGATCGGCTGGATCCCGCAGCAGGCGGCGGTCTACCGGCGTCTCACCGTGACCGAGAACCTGCGCCTCTTCGCCCACCTCGAGAAGCTCCCCGACACGGATGCCGCGGTGGAGGAGATGCTCGACCAGGCCGGCCTCGCCGACCGCCGCGACGACCAGGTGGGAACCCTGTCGGGCGGAAACCAGCAGCGGATCAACATCGCGATCGGCCTCCTCGCCCGCCCGTTGGTCCTGCTCCTCGACGAGCCCAGCGCCGGGCTCGACCCGCGTCAGCGGGAGCGCCTTTGGGAGTTCGTGCTCGGCCTCGCGGGCGGTGGCACCACGGTGATCTTCTCCACCCACAACATCGCCGAGGCCGAGCGTTACGGCCAGCGGCTGCTGGTGCTCGCCGATGGCGTGGCGCTGTTCGACGGCACCCCAGCCCAGCTCCACGCAGCCGTTCCCGAATCAGGCGCGCGTGACTTCGAGCAGGCGTTCGTCGCCTTTCTCCGGGGTCGAGGTCATTGATGCGAATCGGGCGCCACTAGTGCGCTGGCTGTTCATCAAGGACCTCCAGATCCTGCGCCGCTCGCCGCTCGTGACGGCGCTGCTGATCGTCTATCCGGTGGCGATTGCCGTGCTGATCGGCTTCGCGCTCTCGCGCGGGCCCGAGACACCCCGGGTTGCCTTCCTCAACCAGGTTCCCCAAGGGCAGCCGTTCGTGCTCGCCGGCGCGAAGTTCGACGTCGCGAGTGCCCGCAGCGAGCTCTGCGCGCGAATCCAGTGCATCCCGGTGTCCAGCGAGGAGCAGGCACGCGACATGGTCGAGTCGGGCGATGCGCTGGCGGCGCTGATCCTGCCGCCGAACCTGCTTCAGGAGCTCGAGTCGCTCGGCTCGCTGACGCCCTCACAGCCGACCGTGCGAGTCCTGGTCAACGAGGAGGACCCGGTCAAGGCGCGGCTGGTGGACGACCGGATCGGCTCACTGGTCACGGAGGCCAACCTCAGGATCTCGAAACAGGTCACGCAGATCTCCGCGAACTACCTGAGCCTGCTGCTCAGGGGAGGCAGGTTCACACTGCTGGGCCAGACCTTCAACGTCCTCGGCCTCAAGAACACCCAGCGCATCCTCGAGGCGCTGCGGCCGGAGCTGCCCGCGGGTAGCCCGTTCGCCGGCGCCCTCGACCGGGTGATCCAGTTCTCGAGACTGGCGCGCCAGAACCTGAACCTCGCCACTCCGCTGCTGAGCTCGATCGCCCACCCGATCGAGATTCAGAAGGAGGTCGTCTTGGGCTCCCCGCCCAGCCTGGACTCGTTCGCGATCTCCGTTGCCGCGACGGTGACCCTGATGTTCGTCACAGTGCTGCTGGTGGCCGGCTCGCTGGCGCTGGAGCGCGAGGAGAACGCCTTCCCGCGGCTGACCCGGGGCTTGGTGGGGCGGACGGCGCTGCTGGTCGAGAAGGTGGGGCTCGGGGTGGCGCTGTCGATCGTGGTCACGCTTTTGATGTTGGCCGGGCTGTCGCTGTTCGTCGACATCGACTGGGGCCGCTTCCCCGTGTTCGGAGCGGCGATCGTGGCGGGCGGCGCCGCCTTCGCCGCTTTCGGGGCGGCGATTGGAGGCGCCGCCCGCGAGGTCCGCGCCAGCTCCCTGCTCGCCTTCATGATCTCGCTGCCGATCGCCTTCGTCTCCCTGGTCGGGTCCGGCACGGTCAGCCCCGCCCTGTTCGACGTGATCAAGGTGATCCGGGCGCTGTTCCCGTTCGACCCGGCGCTCGACGCGATCTCGGGCGGCCTGGACGCGGCCGGGCCCGGGTTGGGCCGGCCGATCCTCCACTTGGCGATCCTCGCCGCCGCCTACGGGGTGCTCGCGAGGCTGGCGTTGCGCCGCTTCGCCTCCTGAAGCACGAGCGCTGCGAGATTGGCACCCGCTTCGACGCCAACCGCGGCGCTACCGGTCGTGGTCGAGCCCAGGTCCTGTGCCCCCGCCCTAGAATCACCATCGTGAGCTTTCCCGCTACCCGCATGCGGAGGCTGCGGCGCACCAGGGCCCTGCGCGAGCTCGTCCGGGAGACCGAGCTTTCGCCGCGGCATCTCGTACAGCCCCTGTTCGTGGTCGCCGGCGAAGGGGTGCGCGAGGAGGTGCCCTCGATGCCCGGAATCGAGCGCTTCTCGATCTCCGAGCTGGTCGCCGAGGCGACCGAGCTCCGGGCGGCGGGGATCGGCGCCGTGATCCTGTTCGGCGTCCCGGCCTCCAAGGATGAGGCGGGCTCCGGCGCCTACGATCCGGAGGGCGTCGTGCAGATGGCTGTCCGGGCGCTCAAGGACACCCACCCCGACCTGGTCGTGATCACCGACGTCTGTCTTTGCGAGTACACCTCGCACGGCCATTGCGGGGTGGTCCGCGACGGCGAGGTCGACAACGACCTGACCGTCGAGCTGCTCGCCAAGACGGCGATCTCGCACGCCGACGCGGGAGCGGACGTGGTGGCGCCCAGCGACATGATGGACGGCCGCGTGGGGGCCATCCGCTTGCAGCTCGACGACGAGGGTCACCCGAACGTCGCGATCGTCGCCTACAGCGCCAAGTACGCCTCGGCCTTCTACGCGCCGTTCCGCGACGCCGCCGAGTCCACCCCGGAGTTCGGCGATCGCCGCGGCTACCAGATGGACCCGGCGAACGTGCTCGAGGGCGTCCGCGAGGCGAAGCTCGACCTCACCGAGGGCGCCGACGTGGTGATGGTGAAGCCCGCCACTCCCTACCTCGACGTGATCCGCGTCGTCAAGGAGGAGACCGGCGCCCCCGTGGCCGCGTTCCACGTCTCCGGCGAGTATTCGATGCTCAAGGCCGCGGCCCAAAACGGTTGGCTCGACGAGCGGTCGGCGGTGCTCGAGACGCTGACCGCAATCCGGCGCGCGGGCGCCGACTTGGTGTTCACCTATTACGCGAAGGAAGCCGCGGCTTGGCTTTGAGCGGCGCCAGCGCGCCACTCCGCAGACCGCGGCCCAAGGTTCGCTCCCGCAAGGAGGGCGCGGCGGTGCCGCTCGACGCGGCCGACAAGCTCCTCTTGAACCTGCTTCAGTCGAGGTTCCCGCTGGAGCGCGAGCCGTTTAGGGCCATCGCCCGCCAGGCCGAGCTGCCGGTGGACGAGGTCGAGACCCGCACCCAGCGGCTGCTCGACGAGCGGATCATCCGCGAGATAACGCCGATCTTCGACACCCGGGCGCTCGGCTATGCGTCGATGCTGGTCGCCGCCAAGGTCGACGCGGAGAACCCCCAGCGCGCCGCCCGGATCATCAACTCCCACCCCGGCGTCTCCCACAACTACCTGCGCAGCCACGAGTTCAACCTCTGGTTCACGATCGCCACGCCCCCAGATTCCGGGCTGGGCCTCGACGGCACCCTGGAGGTGCTGAGAGCCGAGACGGGCGCCGAGTCGATCCGCCAGCTCCCCACCCTGACCCTGTTCAAGATCAACATGAACCTCGAGATGGAGCAGGGGACCGAGGCGCTGGCGGCGACGGTCGACGCGGCGCCGCCGCGCGAGCTCGAGGCACAGCCCTACGACGACACCGACGTCGCCGTGATCCGCGCCCTCCAGGGGCCGATGGCGGTCACGGACCGCCCCTACGACGGGGCGGCCGAGCAGGTTGGCATGCCCGCCGACCGGTTCCTGGAGCACCTGAAGGAGATGGTGGGGCGAAAGCTGCTGCGGCGGGTGGCGGCCATCCTCTACCACCGGCGCGCCGGGTTCTCGGCCAACGGGATGGGCGTGTGGCGGGTGCCCGAGGATCAGGTGCACGAGGTCGGCGGGAGGATGGCTGCGGTGCGCGGGATCTCCCACTGCTACCAGCGGCCCACCTATGCCGATTGGCCGTACTCGGTGTTCACGATGGCCCACGGGCGCTCGAAGCCGGAGTGCGACGCGGTCCTCGACCGGATCGCCGACGAGCACGGCCTGCATGGCGACGACCGCGCGGTCCTCTACTCCTCGACCGAGTTCAAGAAGGTGAGGCTCCTCTATTTCACCGAGGACCACGCGAACTGGGAGGCTCAGCACTCCTGAGCGCCACAGGCTCCCCGCGGCCCGAGGTACGAGGCATCAGGTCTGAGGAGCTGTATCGCCGCGCCCTCGGGTTGATGCCGGGCGGGGTCAACTCGCCGGTGCGGGCGATGCGCGCCATCGGTCGCGACCACCCGGTCTTCGCCGAGCGCGGCGAAGGCTGCGAGCTGGTCGACGCCGACGGCAACCGCTACGTCGACTGGGTCTGCTCCTGGGGGCCGCTGATCCTCGGGCATGCGCACCCCGGGGTGGTGGAGGCGGTGCGGCGCGCAGCCGAGCGGGGGACGAGCTACGGGGCGCCGACCGAGGGCGAGGTGGAGCTGGCGGCGGAGGTCTGCGAGCGGTTCGGGTCGGTGGAGATGGTGCGGATGGTCAACTCTGGAACCGAGGCCACGATGAGCGCCGTGCGCCTGGCGCGGGCGGCCACCGGGCGCGACAAGGTGGTGAAGTTCGCCGGTGCCTACCACGGGCACGTCGACGGGCTGCTGGCCGGGGCCGGCTCGGGGCTGGCGACGCAGGGGATCCCGGCGAGCCCGGGGGTGACGGAGGCACAGGCGGCCGACACGATCGTCGTTCCGTGGAACGACCGCGAGGCCGTGGCCGCGGCGATCGCCGAGCACCGAGTGGCGGCGATCCTGGCCGAGCCGGTGCCCGCGAACATGGGAGTGGTGCCCGCGGCCGACGGCTTCCTGGGCTTCCTGCGCGAACAGGCCGACGCAGGGGGGGCGCTGCTGGTGCTCGACGAGGTGATCTCGGGCTTCCGGGTGGCGCGGGGGGGCGCCCAGGAGCTCTACGGGGTGACTGCCGATCTGACGATCATGGGCAAGGTGCTCGGCGGCGGCTTGCCGGCCGCCGCCTACGGCGGACGCCGGGAGCTGATGGAGCAAGTGGCGCCGGTCGGCGACGTCTACCAGGCGGGGACGCTGGCCGGCAATCCGCTTGCCGTGGCCGCCGGGTTGACGACCCTGCGCGAGCTCGATGCCGACGCCTACGAGCGGCTCGGGGCGCTTACCCAGAGCCTCGCAGCCGCTCTCCGCGTGGCGGCCGGCGACCGCCCCGTCCGGGTCGTCTCGGTCTGCGGGCTGGTGACGCCGTTTTTCCGCGCCGAGCCCGTGCGCAACTTCGCGGACGCCGCCGCCTGTGACCTGGACGCCTACGGTCACTTCTGCCGGGCGCTCCTCGAGCGTGGGGTCTACCCGCCCGCCTCCCAATTCGAGGCCTGGTTCGTCTCCCTCGCCCACGACGAGGCGGCGATCGCGAAGACCGCGGAAGCGGCCTCGGAGGCCTTTGGCGAGGCGTTGAGTTAGGGAGCGCCTTGCGTGTATCCGGTTGGCTCCGTTCCAGCGAGTTCGGGGTTGTGAATCACATGGATCCAGAAGTCCCAACTCGTCCTATTTGGATCGAGTGCGGGTTTCGGGACCGTATGCGTACCCAATCACTCGCTCGACCTGGCCGCCCCTGTGTTTGGGGGCTAGCGCCACCACGCAACTCAGGCGGCTTCCTCCACGAGGCGCTCGCCGGCGGGCGTCGACCCGAGCTCTACGTGTGCCCGGCTGTCGCGACCGCGAATCAGCACCAGCGTCAGCACCAAGCCGAGTGCGGCGATCACCGCCCCGGCGAGGAACGCCGACTGGAACCCCTCGGTGAGGGCGTTGGTGAGCGCGGAGGGGTCGCTCCCCGCGGACGCCATGACGTCGTCGGTCCGCGAATTGGCGATCGTCGCCAGCACAGCCAGTCCCAATGCGCCGCCGATCTGCTGCGAGGTGTTGATCAGCCCGCTTGCGAGGCCGGACTCCTGCTCGCGGACCCCGGAGACCGCGGCGATCGTCGTCGTCACGAAGGCGAACCCGAGGCCAAAGGCGGCCAGCAGCGACGGGCCCAGGATGTCGGAGAGGTAGCCACCGCCGACCGAGACCTGCGAGAACCAGAGCAGCGCGGCGGCGATCAAAGCCATCCCGGTCGCGAGCACGGGCTTGAAGCCGATCCGCGTCACGAGTAGTGAGGCGATCGCGGCGGCGATGCTGATGGACACCGCCAGCGGCAGGTAGGCGAGTCCCGCCTCGATCGCGCTGTAGCCCAGCACCTGCTGCATGTAGAGCGTGATGAAGAAGAACATCGAGAACAGCGACGCGCCGACGAGAAGCCCGACGACGTTGGCGCCGGTCAGGGTCCGGATGCGGAAGATCCGGAACGGCATCAACGGCGCTTGCGACTGGCGCTCGATTGCGATGAAGGCCGCGAGCAGCGCCGCGGAGACCCCGAGCAGGCCGAGCGTCTGAAGCGAGCCCCAACCCGCGTCGGTCGCGTCGACGATCGCGTAGACGAGGACCGAGAGGCCGGCGGTGACGCTCACCGCGCCGGCGGCGTCGAAGTGGCGCGTGGCGGACTCGGATCGGCTCTCGGCGATCAGCCGCGGGGAGAGCGCGGCGACCACGAGCGCCACCGGCACGTTCACCCATAGCACCCACTCCCAGCCGAGGCTGTCCGTGAGTATCCCCCCGAAGAGCACCCCGGCGGCGCCCCCCGCTCCGGCGACCGCGCCCCACGCGCCCAGCGCCTTGTTGCGCTCGGCGCCGTCGCGGAAGGTGGTGGTGACGATCGAGAGCGCCGCCGGCGAGATGATCGCCGCGCCGAGGCCTTGGGCGGCGCGGGCGGCGATCAGCTGCCCCTCCGTGGCGGCGAAGCCGGCCGCGAGCGAGGCCGCGGCGACGAGCAGGAGTCCGGAGATGAAGACGCGTCGGCGTCCGAGCAGGTCGGCCATTCGCCCGCCGAGCAGCAGGAAGCCGCCGAAGGTGAGCACGTACGCGTTCACCACCCAGGCGAGGTTCTCCTGCGAGAAGTCGAGCCCCTCGCCGATCGAGGGCAGGGCGACGTTGACGATCGACGCGTCGAGGACGACGATGAACTGGGCGAAGCAGAGCAGCGCGAGGGCGATCCAACGTCGGCGCTCGAACTCCTGGGCGGTGGTCATCATCGGCGTCTCCTGTGTTCCGTGGCCTACACTTGTGCGATAATCGGAAGCTGAGTTCCGGTTTCGGTATGGGCACTATACGGAACTCAGGTTCCGATTGCGTGCTCGTCGTCACACAGCCGGACCACGAGAAAGGAACGAATGGCCGCCTCCCCCACCAAGACCCAGGCACCCCCCGCACCGGAGGTGGAGCGAACGCAGCGCGCCGACGCGCGGCGCAACCGCGAGCGGGTTCTCGCCGCGGCCCGTGGGCAGTTCGCCGCCAACGGCCTGGACGCGCAGATCGACGACATCGCCCGCGCGGCCGACGTGGGCGTCGGCACGGTCTACCGTCACTTCCCGACCAAGGAGGCGCTGCTCGAGGCGCTGGCGGCGGACCGCTTCATCCGGCTCGCCGAGTGGGCACGCGAGGCGCTCGAGGCCCCCGATGGCTGGGAGGGTCTTTGCGACTTCCTCCGCCGCTCGGCGGAGCTGGGGGCGAACGATCGCCTGCTCTCCGAGGCGATGGCCGAGCGGGACGCGTTCCAGGGCGCTCAGGGCGAGAAGGAGGAGCTGATGGAGGCCACGGCCGCGCTGGTCGAGCGAGCACAGGCGACGGGCGAGCTGCGCCCCGAGATCGGCGCCCAGGACATCGCCATGCTGATGTGCGGCCTGGGGCGGGCCACGGGGCCCGGTTCCTTCGACCACGCGATGTCCTGGGAGCGCTACTTGGCGATCATCATCGCCGGCCTTCGCGCCCCCGGCAGCTCCCCGCTCCCGCCGCCGCCCGCCGAGCCGACTTGATCTGAGGCGTGGCGCCTTACTCGCGGCACGCGCGATGAAAGCGCCATTTGACCAGCGACTCGACGCTCGGGGGGTAATCTCGCCGGTCTATGAGCTCGCCCGAAGCCGCGCTGACTGCGCTTGCAGCGCAGCTCCGAGCCGACGAGTCGGTGATTTCGCCGCAGGTCTCCGACCCCGGGCAGGCCGAACCGGGGCTCGGCCTGCTGGCCGCGGCCGGCCCGCGCGCGGCGGATGCGCAGGGCGAGTATTCGCTGCTGGTCGAGTCGGTTCGAGAGGGCTACCTGCTGCATTACGGGGAGCCGCGCGTCGTGGTCGGCGCCGACGCCGATCTGGCCCTGCTGGCCGGCGATTACCTCTACGCGCTCGGCCTCGAGCGGCTGGCCGCGCTCGGTGACCTCGAAGCGATTCGCGAGCTGTCCGACTTGATCTCGCTCTCGGCGCAGCTTCACGACGTGGGGGGGGACGAGGCCGCGGCGGGCGGGCGGGCGGCCAACGCCCTCTGGCTCGCCTCGGTGACGGTGGTCGCCTCAGGCACCACACCCGACCATGAGCAGGGAAAGGCGGCCCTTCGCGAGGGGCGCCCCGGCGCCCCCGCGGCGCTCTGGCAGGCTGCCCTGCGGGCGGCCGAGAAGGTCGGCCTGTGCGATCGGTTGGAGCGTGCGGCGGAGGCGATAGGCTTCGAGCAGTACCAGGATCTGCCCGCCTGAACGTGGCCGACCCCGCCGACAAGAGCAACGGTCCCGCTGGCGCCGACGGTCTTCCCTCGCCGGATCCGCCCGGCTACTTCGAGGGCGAGTCGATGAACCGGCGCAAGGCGCTCACGGTCGCGGGCCAGGCGGTCGGCGGTATCGCCGGGGCGGTGATCGTCCTGCCCGCGGTCGGGTTCGCGGTGGCGCCGATCTTCGAGGCCCCCGAGGAGCGCTGGGAGAGCGTCGGCCCCGTCAGCCGCTTCACCGCCGATACCTACAAGCCGGTCGTCTTCACGCTGGTCGAAGGGATCGGTGAGGCTGGCAAGACCACCGCCTACGTGCGCCGCGGCGACCCTGGCACGTTCTCGAGCGAGAGCGCCGACACCTACATCGCGCTCTCGACCCGCTGTGCGCACCTCGGCTGCCCGGTGCGCTTCGTCTCTGCGGCCGGCAACTTCATCTGCCCCTGTCACGGCGGCGTCTACGACTTCGAGGGCAAGGTGCTCGGCGGCCCGCCGGTGCGCCCGCTCGACCGCTTCCAAACCCGGGTTCGAAACGGTCAGGTGCAGCTCGGCCCCCGCTACAGCGTCACCTCCCAGCTCGACCCCGTTCGCACCCGCGACCCGGGCGAGTTCACGGGCGGGATCTGGAACATCCTCTATCCGCCCCGGCCCTCCACCCCTCCGGCGCCGTGATCGAGAGCGCGCGATGAAGCTCCCCGACATGCTCATCCCCGGCCCGCTGAAGAAGCCGCAGAAGCCCGGCGACGGCGACGGCGCCGGCCCGGTGGACCGTCTCAAGGAGACGCCCGCCGACCTCGTCGGCTGGGTCGACGAGCGCACCGGCGGCGCCAGCTTCCTCACCGGGATGCTCTACCGGAAGGTGCCGAAGGGCACCAACTGGTTCTACACCCTCGGCTCGGCGACCCTGTTCGCGTTCGCGGTGCAGGCGGTGACCGGCGTCTTCCTGGCGATGTTCTACACGCCGTCCACGACCCAGGCCTACGGCTCGGTCGTCCACCTCACCAACGACGTCTTCCTGGGCGAGTTCGTGCGCGGCATGCACAAGTGGGGCGCCAGCGTGATGATCATTCTGATCTGGCTCCACATGGCGCGCACCTTCGTCTTCGGCGCCTACAAGTACCCGCGCGAGCTCAACTGGGTGATCGGCGTCGTGCTGCTGATCCTGACCATGGTGATGGGCTTCACCGGCTACCTGTTGCCCTTCGACCAGCGCTCCTTCTGGGCCACCGAGGTCGCCTTCAACATCACCGGCACCGGGCCGGTGGTGGGCCCCTACCTGGCCGACTTCCTGAGAGGCGGCGCCGAGTTCGAGCAGACGACGCTGGCCCGCTTCTACTCGATCCACATGCTGCTGGTGCCGGGGCTGATCATCGCCCTGATCGGGGCCCACCTGTACCTGGTGGTGAAGCTCGGCACCACGGCGCCGCCCTGGCTGGAGCCGAAGCGCACCAAGGCGACGGTCAAGGAGGAGAGGGTTTGAACCGGGCCGAGAAGGAGGCCTACCTCCGCGACTACGAGCTGCTGAAGAAGGAGGGCAAGCCCTTCTTCCCCTACGCGGTGATGAAGGACTCGACGATGGCCCTGATCGTCGTTTTGATGATCGCTCTGCTGGCCGTCGTGCTCGGCGCCGAGCTGGGCCCCAAGGCCGACCCCACGACCACCACGTACACGCCGCGACCCGAGTGGTACTTCTTCTTCCTGTTCGAGGTCCTGCGGGTGATCAAGCCCTACGAGCTGGTGCCGCTGGCGACGATCGGGGTGCCGACGATCGGCATGGTCGTGCTGCTGCTTCTGCCCTTCTTCGACCGCGGTCCGGAGCGCCGCCCCGAGCGCCGGCCGATCGCGATGACGGTGCTGGTCCTGACCCTGGTCTCGATGGCCTACCTCACCTACACGGGCGCCATCGCGGGGCCGCCGACGAAGATCGACATGGAGGTGGCGCCGCAATACGAGGCGGGCAAGGAGCTGGTCGCCCAGAACGGCTGCCTCGCCTGCCACACGATCGGCGACAACGGCAACGGGACCCTGGGGCCGGAGCTGACCGAGATCGGGGCCCAGATCCCCCGCAGCGCGATCCTGCGCTCGCTCGAGGCGGGCCCGGGGATCATGCCCGCGTTCACGAGCTGCGCTCCGGGCTCCAACGTGGGCTGCTTGTCGCAGAAAGAGCTGAACCAGGTCTCGGACTTCCTGGCGTCGCTGAAGTAGCGCCGGGATGAAGGCCGAGATTGAGTCCACCCGAGCGGGCACGGTCGACCGACCGTCACGCTCCTCGCCCGAGTTCGCGGCCCAGGTGCGGACGATGTTCGACCGCATCGCGGGCGTCTACGACCTCATGAACACGGCGATGACCGCCGGCATGCATCACCGCTGGCGTCGGCGGGCCGCCGACCGCGCCGAGCTGCCGCCGGGCGGCATCGCTCTCGATGTGTGCTGCGGCACCGGCGACCTGGCGCTCGAGCTGACGCGGCGCGTCGGGCCCGATGGCGCCGTGGTGGGCTGCGACTTCTCGGAGCCGATGCTGGAGCTGGCCAGGCGCAAGGCCGGCGAGCGCGGCGCGTCGCAGGCCCGGTTCGAGTGGGCCGACGCGCTGGAGCTCCCATATGAGGAGGATTCGTTCGACGCCGTTACGGTGGGCTTCGGGGTGCGGAACCTGGTCGACCTCGAGCGTGGGCTGGCCGAGATGGTCCGGGTGCTGAGGCCCGGAGGCCGCGCCGTGATCCTCGAGATCACCCAGCCACGCCGGCCTCCGCTGTCGACCTTCTACTCGCTGTGGTTCGACCGGATCGTGCCGCTGCTCGGGGCTGTTGCGGGGGACCGCGATGCCTACGCATACCTGCCCGAGTCGGTGAAGCGGTTCCCGCCGCCCGAGGGCCTGGCGGCGATGATGGCCGGCGCCAGGCTGGAGCGGATTCGCTACCTGTTGCTGGCCGGCGGGATCATCGCGATCCATTCCGGGGCCAAAGGCGGTTGAGCCGGCCGCCTGGGAAGGGCCGTCGCCGTGATTGAGATGGGAGCACCGAGGTGAACCGAACCGCCGTCCCGCCCCCGGTGACGCTGGTGCTGGAGGCCGCCGACGCGTGGCTGCCCGCTCGCATGGAGGCTGTCGAGGAGCGCCTGGGGCGATTGGTCGAGGGCCATGGCGAGGCCCTGGCCGCTGACGCATCCGCGACGCTCGCCGCCGGAGGAAAGCGCCTGCGCCCGATGCTGGTCCTGCTCAGCGCCGGGCCGCGGGGAGGTGAGGCCGCGATTCGAGCCGCGACCGCGATCGAGCTCGTCCACATGGCGACCCTCGTCCACGACGACGTGCTCGACGCGGCGCCGCTTCGCCGCGGCCGCCCGACCGTGGTGGCCCGCTCCGGCCGCGACCGCGCGCTGGCGGTCGGCGATCTCCTGTTCTCGCGGGCCTTCGCCGAGCTCGGCAGAGACGGCACCCGAAAGCAGGTGGAGCTCCTCTCCAGGGCCTCGGTGGCCTTGGCGCTTGGCGAGCTGGCCCAGCGGCGCGACGCCTTCGACGGTTCGATCTCCGCCGAGCGCTACCTGGAGCGCTGCGAGCTGAAGACGGGACGCCTGTTCGAGTGCGCCTGCCTGATCGGGTGGGCGGGCGACTCCGGGGCCGTCGCGGCTGGCCGCGCCGACTCCCTGGCGGCGCTTCAGATCTTCGGTCGCGAGATCGGCCTCGCCTTCCAGCTCCTCGACGACGTGCTCGACGTCACCGGCCCGCCGGAGCGGACGGGCAAGGCCCGCGGGACCGACCTGCTGGACGGAACCGTGACCCTGCCGTGGATCCTCGCTCGCGATCGCGATCAGGGCCTGGTGGAGCTGAGGCTGCGAGAACTGAACGCCGAGCGCGCGGAGGGGGTCTGCGACCGGATCGCCGCGACCGGCGTCCTCGACGAGGTCAGGGCCGGCGCCCGCAGGCGCGTGGAGCTTGCCAAGCGTGCCCTGGAGCGCTCACCGCTCGATGCCGACCAGCGACAGCTCCTCGAGCTGGTCGCCGACGGCGTCGTCGAGCGGTACTCCTGACCTGGAGGTCCCTGACCTAGAAGTCTTCGGGGAGGATGTGGTCCGCGCTCAGGGCGGAAACGAAGCGATCGATCTGATCCTCCATGTTCGCCCGTACGAGGGTGTTCAGGTCGTCGAGCACGGACTCGGTGCCGCGCTCGAGCGCCTCGTCGAGGCGGTCGACGACCTCCTGGCTGTAGCTGCCGCCGCCGTTCCACTCGCACTCGGGGCAGCGGAGCGCCACCTGCCAGCGCCGATTGCTGGCCGGCGCCCAGTCGGTCGGATAGACCAGCTCCGAGTTGCAGGCGGGGCAGACGTGGAGGTCATCACGACGCCGGCGGGTGGTGGTCGCCAGCCGCGTCTCGAAGATGCTCGGCTCGAGTCCGCCCTCCAGGGAGGTCCGGTTGCGCTGATTCGCTGTCTGCTTCTCTGCCACTTCGGGTGCTCTATCGGCGGAGGACTCCAGGAGCTTTAGGGAGCGGACCCCAGGGCGCGAGCGGGAGCGTTCCGGAGCCTCGCCAGCCGAGCCGGGGACGGTGGCGGGCGGGAATAGACTGGCTCACGATGGTCCTCAGCGATCGCACCATCAAGGCGGAGATCGAGGCCGGGCGGATCGTCATCGATCCGTTCGACGAGGCGATGGTGCAGCCGTCGAGCGTGGACGTGCGCGTCGACCGCCGCTTCCGGGTCTTCCACAACGCGCGCTACCCGTTCATCGACGTGCGTCAGCCGATGGAGGAGCTCACCGAGGCAGTCGAGATCTCTGACACCGATCCCTTCATCCTCCACCCGGGCGAGTTCGTGCTCGGCCAGACGCTGGAGCGCGTACAGCTCCCCGATGACGTCGTTGCGAGGCTCGAAGGGAAGAGCTCATTGGGCCGCCTGGGCCTTCTCATTCATAGCACCGCCGGTTTCGTCGACCCGGGCTTTGTGGGGAACCTGACCCTGGAGCTCTCCAACGTCGCCAACCTGCCCGTGACCATCTACTACGGGATGCCGATCGGACAGATCTCGTTCATGCGCATGGACTCGGCCGTCGAGCGCCCCTACGGCTCGGGCGAGGCGGGCAGCAAGTACCAGGATCAGGCGGAGCCCACGCCGAGCCGCTTCTACCTCAACTTCAAGCGCTAGCGGCGGGCGCCGATACCATCTGTCCTGATGCCAAACGTGGGACCCCTCGAGCTGGCAATCGTCCTCATCATTGCCCTGGTGATCTTCGGGCCGAAGCGTCTGCCGGAGCTGGGACGCTCGATGGGCCGCGGGATCCGCGAGTTCAGGTCCTCGATCTCGGGCAAGGGCGACGAAGACGAAGAGTCGTCACAGCCCCCTCAGATCGAGGGCGCGGAGAAGCCCGGCGAGCCCGTCGAGAGTGAGGTCGTAACCGACCACCGCTCCTAAGTGGCCACGACCCGTCTGCGGGCCGCAAAGTTCGACGAGCAGATGACGCTCGTCGAGCACCTCGATGAGTTGCGCAACCGGATCATCGCCTCGGCGGCGGTGCTGCTGGTCGCCTGCGGACTGTGCTTCTGGCAGAACCACCTGCTGCTCGAGATCGCCAACCAGCCGCTGCCCGGCGACCGGGTGCCAATCACCTTCGGCGTCACGGAGCCGTTCATGACCACCCTCAAGGTCTCGATCTACGCCGGGATCCTGATCGCTCTGCCGGTCCTGCTCTACCAGGCCTACGCCTTCCTGCTGCCGGCGCTGAAGCCGACCGAGAAGCGCGTCGTGCTCCCGTTCCTGATCCTGGTCCCGCTGCTGTTCATCACCGGCGTGGCGTTCTCCTACTTCGTCGTCGTCCCGGCGGCGACGCAGTTCCTACTGAACTTCAACGACGACCAGTTCAACATTCAGGTGCGGGCCAGCGAGTACTACAGCTTCTTCATGCTCACCCTGATCGCGCTCGGCTTGGTGTTCCAGGTGCCGATGGGGATCGTCGCGCTCACCCGGCTCGGCATCGTTACCCCGCAGCAGCTCTCGCACAATCGCCGCTACGCCTACCTGATCCTGGCCGTGGTCGCGATG
Organism: Actinomycetota bacterium; assembly: GCA_038040365.1. Taxonomy (GTDB): domain Bacteria; phylum Actinomycetota; class Thermoleophilia; order Solirubrobacterales; family 70-9; genus AC-56. Next base: position 39,044 of record JBBPIL010000007.1, on the reverse strand, counting down.
CTTCTGCCCGGCACCGACCCGGTGACGATGCTGATCGAGCTGGTACCCCTGCTGGCGCTGTTCGAGCTCTCCCTGATCCTGGCGCGCCTGGTGGGCACGCCGGCCGAACCGGCCACGCCCGCGCGGGAGCCCGAGCCGCCCGCAAGTCCGGCGAGCTAGGCTGCCGGACGTGCTCTTCGACCTCAGTGGCAAGCGCAAGCGGGTCGTCCAGGTGTCCTACGCGCTGCTGGCGGCGATCTTCCTGGTCGGCTTCGTCGGCCTCGGCATCGGCGGTGGCGGCAACTCGGCGGGAGGCATCTTCGACGCGATCGGGCTGGGCGGAGACGGCAGTGGCGGCTCGCTAAGCGGTCAGTACGACGATCAGATCGACAACGCCAACCAGCAGCTGGCCACGGACCCCAAGGACACCGCTGCGCTGCTGAAGCTCTCCAAGTACGAGTACTACAAGGCGAAGCAGGGCGTGACGCAGGACCAGACCACGGGGGCGATCAGCGTCAGCGAGGACGCCCACACGGAGCTCGGCAAGTCGGTCGACGCCTGGGAGAAGTACCTGAAGGTCAACAAGGGGAAGCCGAACCCCGCGATCGCCGCTCAGATCGTGCAGGCGTACTACTTCCTCAGCGACGCCCAGGGGGCTGCCGGGGCACAGCGGATCGTGGCCTCGAGCCAGCCCAGCTCGGGCTCCTACGGCCAGCTCGCCTACTACCTGTACTTCGCGGGCGACATCTCGGGGGGCGATCAGGCGGCGAGCAAGGCCGAGGCGGAGGCGCCGAAGTCGCAGCGGAGCCAGGTCAAGCAGCAGCTGGAGCAGATCCGCAAGCAGGCCGTGAAGGCGAAGAAGCAGCTGGCGAAGGCGCAGAAGAACGCGCCGTCGCCGACCACTCCCGGCGCCAGCCCGCTCCAGAGCCCGTTCGGCGACGTCGGCTCTGCGCCCTAGACCGCCCGCCAGCCGCCGCTACCATCCCGATCGCCGGGCCGTTAGCTCAACTGGTAGAGCAGGAGCCTCTTAAGCTCAAGGTTGAAGGTTCGAGCCCTTCACGGCCCATCGCATATGGCCTTCGCGGAGCAGGCGCGGATCCAAACAGGCCGCTGGATAGGATCAACGAATGGCGGCGGGATCGGACGAGCTCACGCTCGAGATGAAGCGCGTTCTTGCAGCGGTTCCTTCGGTCGTGTTCAGGACCTTCAGCGATTCGAGCGAGTTAGCGAAGTGGTGGGGGCCGGAGGGCTTCACCACCCCGAGCCTGGAGTTTCAACCTCGCGTCGGAGAGAGCTACCGGATCGAGATGCAGCCGCCGGAGGGCGACCCCTTCTATCTGACGGGGGAGTTCCGCGAAGTCGACTCGCCTGCCCGCCTCGCCTACACGTTCGTCTGGGAAGACCCCGATCCCGACGACGTCGAGTCACTGGTCGCCCTGTCATTTCGGGATCTCGGTGAGTCGACGGAGGTTGCCTTTACGCAGGGCCCGTTCAAGACCGAGGCGCGTCATGCGCTTCACCGGGACGGTTGGATGGACGGCTTCGACAAGCTTGAGCGGCTCATCTCCGCGCAGGCATAGCCAACCTGAGATAGTCAGCCCGTTTCCGAGTCCCTGTCCATACCAAGGCGCTTCAACGGGCCGCTCGAGAACGGTAACGGCGGATACTGCTCGGGCGTCGTCGCCGGCTTCCTGGAGGGAGCCGCGGAGGTCAGCCTGAGGCGTCCCGTACCGCTCGACGCGCCGCTCGACGTCGTCCGCGAGAACGACGGCACGGTGCGGGTGCTCGACGGCGAGGCGCTGGTCGTCGAGGCGCGTTCGGCGCCCGAACTCGAGGTCGAGGTGCCGGCGCCGGTGAGTTCCCACGAGGCCCACCTGGCGGCGGCGCGCTACCGGGGACGCTCCGACGGCCCCTTCAGTCGCTGCTTCGTCTGCGGGCGAGCACGCGAGGACGCGTTCGGGGTGTTCGCGGGCGCGGTCGATGACCGCCAGCTCGTCGCCTCGCCGTGGACGCCGCCTTCGTGGACGGCGGACGCGGCCGGACGTGTGCTCCAGGAGTTCGTATGGGCTGTGCTCGATTGCCCTACCTACTTCGCGCTGTACATGAACGGGGAATTGACCATGAGCATGCTCGCCCGGCTCACCGGGCGGATCGACGCGCCAGTCATCGCCGGCGAGGAGCACGTCGTGATCGCGTGGCCGATCGAGACCGACGGCCGGAAACGTCACGCCGGATCGGCCGTGCTGGCGCCCGACGGTGAGGCCCTCGCGGTCGCGCATGCGCTCCTAATCGAGCCAAGAGAGGGATAGCGGGCGGCAGGCGATCAGGTGCTGCGGCTCATCACGATCCCGATCAGCCACTACTGCGAGAAGGCGCGGTGGGCTCTCGAGCGGGTGGGAATGCCCTATCGCGAGGAGCGCCACGTACAGGGCATCCACCGGTTCGCCGCGCGGCGCGCGGGTGGCGTGGGCACGGTTCCCGTGCTTGTGACTCCAGACGGCGTGCTCGGGGAGTCGGAGGAGATCCTGGCCTGGGTCGATGCGCGCACACCACCGGAGCACCGGCTGTTTCCCGCGGAGCCCGGCGCGCGCTCCGAGGTGGAGCGCCTCTGCCGGCGTCTCGACGACGAGCTCGGGCCGAAGGGGCGGCGGCTCATGTACATCCACATGCTCGCCCAGCGCAAACTCATGCTCCCCTTCAACAACCAGGGCGTGCCGCGCTGGGAGGACCGCGCGATCCGCTACGGATGGCCGCTGGCCCTGCGCTTCGTCCGGCGTGAGCTCGGCATCCGTCCCGGGATCGAGGCCGAAGACGAGGCGGCGGTCTGGCGCGAGCTCGACTTCGTGGCGGAGCTGCTCGCCGACGGCCGTCCGCACCTGTGTGGCGAGCGCTTCGGCGCAGCTGACTTGACCTTCGCGGCGCTGTCTGCCGCGGTCGTCGTCCCACCCGTATACGGCGTCCCGCTCCCGCAGCCGGACCTCCTGCCGCCCCAAACGGCAGCGCTCGTCGAGCGCGTACGCGACCACCCCGCTGGGCGCTACGCCCTCGCGCTCTTCGCGGAGCGCCGCCGGGAGTGCGTCGTCTGAGCATGCCGTCCGGCCCAAACGGAGCAACGCGTGGCTCCAGTCAAGGGGCTAGTCTGGCTCGTGATCAGCGTGGTGAGCCGAACGATCAAACTGACGGTCGCCTGCATGGGGGCATGGATGCTGCTCGCTGCGCCGGCCGGCGCCAAGATCCCGGCCTCCCTCTACAACCCGAGCAGCTGCAACAGGATCACCCCGGCCACGGGATACGCGGTCTTTAAGTGTGACGACGGCGTCCCGGCTTTCGGTGGAACGACCTCGAACCCCACAGGCGCCAAGGCGGTCACGGTGCCGGCGAAGTACGCCGGCAATGGCTACGTCCGCCTCCCCGGGAAGGCGTCGGCTGCAAGCACCGTCCCAGGAGCGGACTCAAATGGGAACGTCGCGCTCGACGTCGACGTCACCCTGCCGACCGGCGCCCCGCCGAAGGGTGGCTACCCGATGCTGGTTTTCATGCATGGCTGCTGTAGCGGCAGCAAGACGAGCTGGGAGGCGACCAGCTTCGGCGGTGCCGACGCGGAAGGCGAGAAGTGGCACTACAACAACGCCTGGTTCGCGGCGCGAGGTTACGTGGTGGTGAGCTATACGGCGCGCGGGTTCGTGGACGGCAGCGGGCACGGCTCCACCGGCCAGACGGAGCTCGACTCGCGCAGCTACGAGATCAACGACTACCAGCACCTGGCCTGCCAGGTGCTCGGCGCAGTCGGCAAGTTCAACCCGGTCACCGGCCGAAAGGTCGCCATCAACCCACAGAAGCTCGTCACGACGGGGGGGTCCTACGGCGGCGGCTTCTCCTGGCTGGCCCTGACCGATCCGAAGTGGACTTGCACCGGCGACACCGGTGCGGGGCAGACCCCCATGTCGCTGGCAGCGACCGCTCCCAAGTACGGGTGGACCGACCTCGTCTACTCCCTGGTCCCGACCGGAACCCACTCCCAGGAACCGGGGTCGCTACCGGCGTTCAACGGGTGTGACTCGGGCCCGCGCAAGCTCGACGGCAGCCCTTGTCCGAGTCCTGTGACCCCGGTTGGCATCCCCAAGAAGTCGATCGTCGCCGCGCTCTACGCCAGCGGCAAGACCGGCGTTCCCCCCGGAACTCCCCACACGACCTTCCCGTCCAAGATCGACGATGCGATTGCCTGTCTACAGGGCCCCTATCCGCCCGAGTCCAATCCCGCCTGCGCGACGACGCTTCAGACACTGCTGCCCGAGTTTCTGCGCGAGCGCTCGGCGTATTACCAAAACTTCTTCTTCCACACCATCGCCTCCCACCCGAGCTACCGGATCCCGGTCTTCAACGCCGCCACGTTCACCGACCCGCTGTTCCCCGGATCCGAGGACCGCACGATGCTGAACCGGCTGCGAAGCGTGGTTCCCAACTATCCGATCCGGGTCGTCCACGGCGACTACCAGCACTTCACCCAGAACAAGGACAGCGAGTGGGCGGACATCTGCCAGTCCGGTGCGGGCCCCCGCCACCCTTGCGCGGGCCCCGCCGACTATCCGAACGGCAACTACAACGCCATTTCGCCGAACCACGTTCGCACGGGGGTGACCACCCGCCTCAACCGCTTCATCGATCACTACGCGAGGCCTCCCGGGGACCCCAACCAGCCCACGCCCACCTTCGACGTCACGGCCGAGCTTCAGATCTGTCCGCAGAATGCCGGCGCCCGGCCCCCGGGCGAGCCGGGGCCAGCCTTCGCCGCCCCCACCTTCGAGCAGCTTGCCCCCAACACCCTCAATTTGAACCTCGCCGGGACCCAGGTGACCACGTCGAACGTGCAGCCCAATCCTCACGCGGCGAACTCGGACCCGGTCGCCAACCTCGCCGCCAACGGCGGCAAGTGCCCCGTTGAGACCCAGCCGGCAGGGTCGGGTGTCGCCGTGTACACGAGCAACCCGATCGCGACTGGCGCGACGATGATCGGGGCCACCGAGGTGACGGCCCACTTCAGCGCCTCGCCGAGCGCCTCGGGCGTCGAATTGAATGCCCGCCTCTACGATGTCTTCCCCAACGCGGAGGCCGTCTTGGTCGATCGCGGACCACGTCGCGTGAGCGACGCCGAGGCGCAGTCCGGCTCGGTCAGCTTCGAGTTGCACGGCAACGGCTGGCGCTTCTTGGCAGGTCACCGGATCCGGATCGAACTCGCTCAGGACGACGACCCGTTCCTGAAGGCTTCCAGCGTCCCCTCGAGCCTCACGCTGACCGGGGTCGACCTGGCGATTCCCATTCGCTGACCGACGCCCTGCGGGAATCGCGAGGCGCCCAGGATCAGCGCGGTTCGGAGCCGACCGCCGCCTCGCTGCTCGCGAACCGGGCGCGCAGGAGCTTCTTGTCGAACTTGCCGACCGAGGTCTTGGGCACCTCGTCGATGAACTCGATGCGCTCCGGGATCCACCACCTGGCCACCCGCCCGTCGAGGTGCGCCCGGAGGCCATCGGCATCGAGGTCGCGGCCCGCGCGGCGGACGACGCAGGCGCATGGCCGCTCCCCCCAGCGTTCGTCGGGGACGGCGATGACGGCGGCCTCGACCACGTCGGGGTGGGCCATGACCGCGTTCTCGAGCTCGACCGAGGAGATCCACTCGCCGCCCGACTTGACCAGGTCCTTGGTGCGGTCGACGAGCCTGATGAACGCATCGCGCTTGAGCTCGGCCACGTCGCCCGTACGGAGCCACCCGTCGTCGGTGAACTTCTCATCGCCGCTCGGGTCCCGGTAATAGGCACGCGCGATCCACGGGCCGCGCACCTGTAGCTCGCCACCCGCGTCCTCATCGATCCGGAACTCGACCAGCGGCAGGACGCGCCCCTGGCTGGCTCGCAGCGCGTAGGCCTCGTCGTCTGAGAGCTCGACCCCCGCCGGCAGGCGCGAGGCGGCGGCCAGCGGGCTGGTCTCGGTCATCCCCCAGCCCTGGACGAGCCGCACCCCGAAGCGCTCGTCGAAGGCGCGGATCAGGGGCTCGGGGACGGCGGAGCCGCCCGCCTTGAGCTCCCGCAGGCTGGAGAGATCGGGCGGCGGATCGAGCTCCAGGAAGCCGTTCCAGATCGTCGGCACGCCGGCGCTCCAGGTGACGCCCTCGGCCGCGATCAGCTCAGCCAGCCCCCCCGGGGTGAGGTCGGGACCGGGCAGGACCTGCCTCGCGCCCAGCATCGTGGCGATGTACGGGATGCCCCAGGCCATCGCGTGGAACATCGGCACCACGGGCATCACCGAGTCGGCCTCGCGAACGCCCATGGAGTCGGGCAGCGCCGCACCGAGGGTGTGGAGGACGATCGAGCGGTGCGAGTACAGCACGCCCTTGGGCCGGCCTGTGGTACCGCTCGTGTAGCACATCGCCGCCGCCGTGTTCTCGTCGAGCTCGGGGAGCTCGAACGCCGGGTCGCCGCTTGCCACCAGCTCCTCGTAGTCGAGCGCTCCCCGCCGCTCGCCGGGCCCGTCCGGCATCAGAACCTCGCGGTCGGTGCCCTCGAACCGCGGCATCAGGGGCGCCAGCGAGGCGTCGAGAAAGATCACGCGGTCATCTGCGTGCTCAACGACGTAGCGGAGGTGTTCCTCGAACAACCGGATGTTGAGCGTGTGGAGGACGGCCCCCATGCTCGGCACCGCGAGGTAGAGCTCCAGGTGGCGGAGCGAGTTCCAGGCGAAGCTTGCGACTCGATCGCCGGGCCCCACTCCGAGCTCGGCGAGCGCGCTGGCCAGGCGCCGCGCCCGCTCGACGACCCGTCCGTAGGTCGAGCGCTCAACGCCTTCCTGGGTCCGGGCGACCACCTCGCGATGCCCGAACACCGCCTCCGCTCGCTCCGCGATCTGCTTGACGAGGAGCGGGCGATCCATCATCAGCCCGTCCATCGCATCATCCTCCTCGGTTGCAACCGAACCGAGGTGAGGAGTCTATGCGCGTCCCGTCGGCGAGGCGAGCCCCCCGCGCGGCGTGCGGGCCTCTTCGCGGGTCTCACCCGTGATTTGGTAGCTGAGGTACCAGATCAGGTGCCGGGTTGCCCCGACGCCCACCGTCAGCGGTGCCAGAAGCCGCTTCATCGACCAGGAAATGTATTACCCGCGGCCGAATCGGGACGCAGCTCGCGCGGTGCTTGGTAATGCTTAGTGGTAAGGCTTGAGGAATCTCGTAAGGGTGATGGAGATGAAGATCGTGATCGTCGGCGAGAAGGGGCGTCCCCACGCTCTCGCGGGGGCGCTCGAGACCGGGGGGGTGGCCGTCGAGCGTCCTCCCAAGAGCGCGCTCGCGGCCGTGCACGACGACCAGGTCGGCGAGCTCGCCGCCGCGCTGATCGCGTTCGAGCGGCTGTTCGCCGACGATGCTCCCGACGCGGTGCTGCTCGTGTCCACCTCGAACCTGGCGCTGGCTGCGGTTCTGGTTGCTACCAAGCTCCAGATCCCCGTCGCGGCCTTGGTGGAAGGGGCGCGGGACGAGGGCCGCATGCCGGAGATGAACTGCCGCCTGATCGAGCAGCTCGCCGACGGCACGGTCACCGATGACGCGGGAACGATCGCCGCCTCGCTGCGCGCCCTGATTTCCGCCTGAGCCATCCTCAGACCGCACCTGCCGGTCCACCGAGCAACCTACACTTACCCGCCATGAAGGTTGGGATCATCGGCCTCGGCTACGTGGGCCTGCCGCTGGCGGTCGTCTTCGCCGAGGCCGGATGCGAGGTCGTCGGGGTGGATGTCGACGTGCGGCGCGTCGAGCGCCTGCGCCGCTCAGAGTCGGACGTGGAAGACGTGTCCTCCGAGCGTCTTCGGGCAGTAGTCGAGCGGTTCACCGCGACCGACGAATACAGAGGGCTTGCCGGCTGCGAGGCAATCGTGATCTGCGTGCCGACGCCGCTCGCCAACCATCGCGAGCCCGACCTCGGCTACCTCGTGGACGCCGCGACCCAGCTGTCGCAGGTCCTGCACGAGGGCCGGCTCGTGGTGCTCGAGTCGACGACCTACCCGGGCACCACGCGCGAGCGCCTGCTCCCCATCCTCGAGGAGTCGGGTCTGGCGGCGGGGCGCGAGTTCAACCTCGCCTACTCGCCCGAGCGCATCGACCCCGGCCGCACCGATCACACGATCCGCACCACCCCAAAGATCGTCGGCGGCGTCACCGAGGAATGCTGCCGCCGCGCCGCGGCGCTCTACCGCCTGATCTGCGACGAGGTCGTGGAGGTCTCCTCTCCGGAGGTGGCCGAGCTGAGCAAGCTGCTCGAGAACATCTTCCGCTCGGTCAACATCGCGCTGGTCAACGAGCTTGCCCAGCTCTGCGACCGGATGGGGATCGACGTCTGGGAGGTCGTCGACGCGGCGGCCACCAAGCCGTTCGGCTTCATGCGCTTCGAGCCCGGCCCGGGGATGGGCGGGCATTGCCTTCCGGTGGACCCGTTCTACCTCGCGTTCAAGGCCCGCGAGCACGACTTCTACACCGAGTTCATCGAGCTGGCCGGGAAGCTCAATCAGGCGCAGCCGAAGTTTTGCGTGGAGAAGATCGAGCGCACGCTCAACCAGGTCCGCAAGCCGGTGCGCGGCTCGCGGGTACTGGTGCTGGGCGTCGCCTACAAGGCCGGCGTCGGCGACCTGCGCGAGTCGCCGGCGGTGAAGATCATCAGGGACCTGCGCGATCTGGGCGCCGAGATCGCCTACCACGACGCGCACATTCCGGAGCTGCCGGAGTTCTCGCTTGCCTCGGCGGATCTCGGGGCGGAGCTCGGACGGGCCGACATCGTCGCCATCGTCACCGCTCATCCGGAGGTGGACTACGAGCGGGTGGTGCGCGAGGCGGCGCTCGTGCTCGACTTCCGCGGGGTGACGCGGGGCATCGGGGCGGAGAACCTGGTCCAGCTGTGAGCCGGCTGTTCCAGCGGAGCACCGGTGGGGGTGATCGCCGTCGCGCCGACCGGCTGACCGTTGGCCTCGCCGGCTTGGCGATCGCCACGGCCGGCAGTGTCCTGGCTGGTGAGATAGCGCGGTTGGCGCATCGGCGCCTGCAGCGACGCGAGCCGCCCGCGGGCGTGCGCGAGACGGCCGAGCAGGCGCTCGAGACCGCGGGCCGGGCCACTCAGGACACCGTCGCGGTCGCGATCGAGGGCTACGACGCCACGCCCCGGCACGAAACGGTGCTCTTCAACATGCTGGCCGGGTTCGTTTTCGCCTTCGCTCTGATCCGGCTCTCGACGGCTGGAATTCGCGGCGGCTGGTGGCCGTTCGGGAACGTTCGCCTCGGGGGCCGCCACATCCACCACTTCGTGCCGGGGATCCTGATCGCCTTCGGCTCCGGCGCTGTGGCGCTGGTCAGCTCCAACCCACGGCTCGAGCAGGTGTTCGCGGTTCCGTTCGGGGCCGGAATCGGCCTCACCTTCGATGAAGCCGCGCTGCTGCTCGACCTCCGCGACGTCTACTGGACCAGGGAGGGGGTGCTCAGCGTCCAGGTGAGCTGCGGCCTGGCCGCGACGCTGGGCGGCGCGATTCTGGCGCTGCGCATGCTCCGCCGCGGGGAGGAGCGGGTCGAGGCGGCTGGTCTGATCCCCGCGGCCTGAGAGCACCATCCCCCTGGTCTTCCGTGAGGCGATTCGTGGGGCGACCCGATTCCGTATCGGCATGACCTGACATCACCACATTCGTCGGTGAGGTGGGGGTTGTGAATCACATCGATCCAGAACTCCCATCTCGGCGGGAGCACCGGGAATCGTGCTTCAGACGGCGACTGGCGCCTCGTCCTCTGCCGCTTCGAGGATCCGCTCCAGCAGACCCGGGAAGCGAGCATCGAGGTCTTCGCGCCTGAGGCTCGTGGGCCGTAGGGTGGCCTCCTGGCGCTGCTGGATGACGCCGGCCTCCCGAAGGCCGCGCCCGACGCCGGCGGGGTTCGGACCTAGGGCGAGGCGAGGCGCACTCAGCTGACGGTTCGGTAGCGGGCGAAGAGCTCGCCATCCTGCTCCAGGAGCCAGGCGAGGTCGAGTGGCCGCTCGAGCTCCGGCAGGCCCGTCGCCAGGCCCGGCCCCTCGCCGCCCGCGAGCTTCGGCGCGTGGGTGACGAAGAGCTCGTCGACCAGGCCCGCCTCGATCAGCTGGCCATGCAGCCGGGGCCCGCCCTCGCAGAGCAGGGCGCGGACGCCGTGCTCGGTGCGCAGGTGGGTCAGGGCTGCGGCCAGGTCGACGCGGCCCTGCTGGCGGACGACGCCTACGGGGGTCCGGGTATCGGGCGCCTCCATCTCGGACACGGTGAAGATCAGCACCCGGCCGCCGCCCTCCGTGAACAGCGGCGCGTCCCACGGGATGTCGAGTCGACCGCTGACCACCACTGCGAGCGGGTCGTGCGGAAGCCCGTCCCGCTCGCGCTGAGCGCGCTTCTCGGGATCGGGCACGATGCGGCCGTAACGCTCGGTTCGCAGCGTGCCTGCACCGATCATCACGGCGTCGACCTTGGCCCGGAGGCCGACCAGCATCTGCGTGTCGGCGTCGCTGCCGATCGCGCCGGAGCGGCCCTGGATCGTCGCCCGACCGTCGAGCGTGATCGCGAAGTTGGTGATCACGTAGGGACGGTGATCGTGCGCTTCGGTGGCCAGCTCGAGCCCGTCGAGCTGCCGGCCGACGCTGGTCGGGCCCGGATCGGGAAGCAGGCGGCGCACGGCGTGAGGCTATACGCAGCTACTGCGCCGGCGTGAGTCCATCCCTGCCCTTACTCGGCGGACTCGATCTCGGAGAGGTGGGTGACGTTGGCCCGATCGTCCGTGTCCGAGCTGGGCCGGGACTCGAACCAGGCATCCAGGATTTCCCCGAGCTCGGCCTCGGAGGTGGCGCGCAGGCTGAGCGCGAGCACGTTGGCGTCGTTCCATCTGCGGGCACCGGCGGCCGTCTGCGCGTCGCCGCAGAGCGCGGCGCGCACTCCCTGCACCTTGTTGGCCGCGATCGAGGCGCCCGTGCCGGTCCAGCAGCAGACGATCGCCTGCTCGCTCCGGCCCTCGGCGACGTCGCGCGCGGCGGCCTCGCTGGCCCAGGCCCAATCGTCGCGCTCGGTGTCGCTGAGCGCCCCGTGCGGGATCGGCTCGTGGCCTCGCCTGCGTAGCTCCTCGACGATTGCCTCGGCGATCCCCACCCGCTCATCCGCCGCTACGGCCACGCGCATGCCAACAGCTTAGGACGACATCCGCTGGATTCGGAGCTATGTCCTCGAGGAGGACGGCGGCTCGGTGGGCACCGTCCGCGTCTACCAGGCGACCGGCCCCGAGGCAATCCGTGACCACGCCTCGCGCGCGGATCTGCCCATTGACGAGATCATCCCGGTGGCCGATACGGTCCTGGTCCGGCCCGACCCGAGCTAGTGCCCCCTCAACCAATGGATGCCCCGTTCTGGCGGCTGCAAGTCTTCGCCTGGCTTCGTCCTCGGTCGCCGACGTAGCGCTGCTACGCCACGTTCCGCACGTAGTGCGGAACGTTGCTGCGTCCTCGCCATGCTCGACTTTCGCTCGCCAGAAGCGGGCCACCATTGGCGGACGGGGCACTAACCGAGCCAGCCGAATCCGCGACCCGCGACCCCCTCGAGGCGGGCAACGTCTTCGCGGAAGAGGTCCGCGAGCTGCTGTCTGAGCGGCGGCGGGACCTCCGGCTTGGGCGCCGCGCCGGCGCCGGGGTCGTGGACGACTCGCTCGACGAGCCAGCGCAGCGGCTCGGGGAGGCGGTCGAAGTTGCGATCGACAGCGCGCAGGCCGGGGAGCCGCACCGCTCGATCCATGAGCCGGAAGCGGCCGCCGCCCTTGGCGGTGCCGGTCTCCCACTCGCGCTCGAACTGCGTGGAGCTGAAGCCGGGGTCGACGCCGAGGAAGGCGAACACGCGGCGCATCGTGGACGGGCGGTCGCGTTTCAGCTCCTCGCGGCCGACGATCTCGATCCGCTCTGGCCCGAACTCCTCCAGATAGGGCTCGAGCTGGAAGAAGTAGCGGCTGCGGGTCACGTAGGCGCTCTCGGGGTCGGCGAAGGCATCGGCGAGGGTGCGGTTGTCGTAGCCCCCGCCGAGGTTGTGGAGGTAGTGGGAGAGCATGCGGTCGATCGGGTCGCGCACCATGTAGACGAGGCGGGCGTCGGCGACCACTGAGCGCATGCGCTCGGCGACGCCCTCGAAACGGGGTCGGTTCGTGTAGTGGGGAGAGCTCTCGCCGCGGACCGAGGCGCGGCCGCTGAAGTGGCTCGCGTACCACTCTGGCCCCAGCGGCCAGTTGAGCTCGGCGACAAAGAAGTTGAGCTCCTTGGGTCGTGACATCTCGACCTCCGGGTGCAGGTTTAGGTAGTGATGGAGGCTGGTCGTACCGCACTTGAGCCCTCCGACCACGACCAGGTCGGGAAGTGCTCCCCTCCGATGCCGGACGCGCCGCCGGACGCGCCGCCTCTCGACCGCGAAGCGCTCGTGCGCTCGCGCCACCATCGCCTCGTCGGCGGCATCAGCCGGCGCCAAGTCTCTTCGCCGCCTCGCGGAAGTTCTTGACCGTCGCGGTTGGCGGCTTGCGTCCGTCGAGCTTCTCGCCCTTGCGGTTGACCCAGATCACGGGCACGTTCATCTTCAGCACCGGCGCGACGTCGGTCTCATAGCCGCTGCCGACGTGCACCCAGCCCTTCTTGCCGCCCATTCGCCGCGCGCACTCCTTGAAGTGGGCGGGATCGGGCTTGTAGCTGCGGACCTGCTGTGCCGTCACCACCAGGTGGAGGTCGGTTCGCAGGTGACGGCGCGAGACGCCGAGCAGCTTGTCGTCGACGTTCGAGACGATCCCGACCTCGTAGCGCTTGGCCAGCCGGTCCATGGCCGCGTTTGCCTCGCGGAAGGGCAGCCACCTGGCGACGCTGTCGGGCAGGAACTGGGCGCGCGAAGGCTCGAGCTCCCAGCCGATTTCGTGCGCCGCGCGCACGGTCGCGCGCCGCAGCACCTCAGCGTAGAGCTCATACGAGCCCCGGATGATCTCGGCCTGGATCTCGAAGAAGCGCTCGAGGAACGGGCCCTCTTCGAAGCTGAAGCCGTCCCTCTTCGCCTCTGCGGCGAAGGCGTCCGAGATCCCCTTCTCCCAGTCGATCAGGGTTCCGTAGCAGTCCGTGGTCACCCACTGGATTTCCTTCAGCTTGGGTAGCGCCATGAATTCTTACCTGCGTGCCGCTCGGATGACCATCATTTCCTCCATCGACATCTCCCCCTACTGACCCTTGCGTTCGCGGCGCGGGATTATGCCAAGTGGCACATTTCCGGACTTGCGACGGGGTTTGCGGCGTGGCTGTGATGCCCGTCCGAGCCGGCGGCGCGGCCCTTGTGCGTCGGATAGGCTGCCGCGACCCAGTGGACCTGCTCGAGTACCAGGGAAAGCAGCTCTTCGCCAAGCACGGCGTCCCGGTTCCCGACGGTCGCTACGCCGACAGCGTTCCCGCCGCTGTGGAGGCGGCGGAGAAGGTCGGCTACCCATGCGTGGTCAAGGCGCAGGTGCGGATCGGCAAGCGCGGCAAGGCCGGCGGGATCAAGATCGCCAACGATCGTGACGAGGCGCGGGGTCACGCCGAGGCGATCCTCGGCATGGACATCCGCGGCTTCACCGTCCACGAGGTCTGGATCGAGCGCGCCTCGAGGATCGACGCCGAGTACTACGCCTCGATCATCCTCGACCGCTCTGAGAAGAAGCTGCTCGCGATGCTCTCGCGCATGGGCGGCATGGACGTGGAGGAGGTCGCGGAGACGGATCCGTCGGCCCTGATCAGACGCCACATCGAGCCAGGCGAGGAGCTCACCCACGAGGCCGGGCGGGAGATGTCGATCGACGCCCGGATCGACGAGGACGCCACCGATCAGGTGGCGAAGCTTCTGGTCAAGCTCCACCAGGTCGCACTCGCCGAGGACGCGACCCTGATCGAGGTCAACCCCCTGATCGTCACCTCCGACCGCGAGGTGGTCGCGCTCGACTCGAAGATGACGATCGACAACAGCGCCCTGTACAGGCACGAGGAGCTGTCCGAGCTGCGCGACCGCTCCGCCGAGGACCCCCAGGAGCAGATGGCGAAGGAGAAGGGCCTCACCTACGTGAAGCTCGGCGGCAACGTCGGCATCCTCGGCAACGGGGCCGGCCTCTGCATGTCGACGCTCGACGTCGTCGCCCAGGCGGGCGGCAAGCCCGCCAACTTCCTCGACGCCGGCGGTGGCTCGAAGGCGGAGGCGATCGTCGACGCGCTCGAGGTGATCACTTCCGACGCCAACGTCACCGCGATCCTCTTCAACATCTTCGGCGGCATCACCCGCTGCGACGAGATCGCCAAGGGGATCATCGAGGCGTTCGCGCGGATGGACATAGAGGTGCCGCTGGTGGTCCGCCTCGATGGCACCAACTCGGAGGAGGGGCTGGCGCTGCTCGCCGAAGCCGACCTCCCCGATCTGCACGTGGAGAAGACCATGCTGGGCGCCGCCGAGAGGATCGTGGAGCTGGCGAACCCATGAGCATCATCGTCGACACCGACACCAAGCTCGTGATCTCGGGATTGACGGGTCGTGAGGGCAGCTTTCACGGCCTTCGCAACCGCGCCTACGGCACCGACGTCGTCGCCGGCGTCACCCCGGGCAAGGGCGGCCAGGACGTGGAGGGAATCCCCGTCTACGACAAGATCGCCGAGGCTGTCTCCGAGCGCGGCGCCAACACCTCGATGGTCTTCGTGCCGGCGCGGTTCGCCGCGGCGGCGATCACGGAGGCGATCGAGGCCGGCGTGAACACGGTGATCGCGATCACCGAGGGCATCCCCATCTACGACATGCTGCGCGTCTACTGGGAGGCCAAGGAGGCCGGCGTGGACCTGATCGGTCCCAACTGCCCCGGCGTGCTCTCGCCCGGCAAGTCGAACGTCGGGATCATCCCGGCGCAATTCTTCGACCCCGGCTCGATCGGCGTCGTCTCCAAGTCAGGCACGCTGACCTACCAGATCGGCAACGAGCTGAAGCAGGCGGGGGCGGGCAACTCGTCGATCGTCGGCATCGGTGGCGATCCGATCGTCGGCTCGGACTTCATCGACGTCCTCACCCTGTTCGAGGAGGACGACGAGACGGAGCTGATCGTGATGGTCGGCGAGATCGGCGGCGACGCCGAGGAGCGCGCCGCCGACTTCATCGCCGAGCAGGTCTCGAAGCCGGTGGTCGCCTACATCGCCGGCTTCACCGCCCCGCCCGGCAAGCAGATGGGCCACGCCGGGGCCATCATCTCCGGCTCCTCCGGCACCGCCGAGGCGAAGAAGGAGGCCCTGGAGGGCCGGGGGGTTCGGGTGGGCCGCTCGCCGACCGAGACGGCCCAGCTCGCGGTCGAGGCGATCGGGGCGCGGGCGTAGCACCCTCGGCACTCGAAGCGCGCTGCGGTGGCCTAACCGGCGTCCTTGGCGTTGGGGTTGATCCCCACGGTGAGTGATCATGGCGGGCGGATGAGCAGCCTCCGCACGGCCTCGGCGACCGCTGCGGGTTCTTCGCCCAGGCGCCGAGCGGTAAGCCTCAGGACGCGGTAGCCGGCGAGCTGGAGCGCCGCGTCCCGCGCACGGTCGCGCTCGAAGGCGGCACGCGTGCGATGGAACGCGTAGCCATCCAACTCGACGACAAGCCGCCGATCTGGCCACAGTGCATCAACCTCGAACCCAGCCACGATGACGTTGACGGCGGGCGGGGGCAGTTGGGCACCGCGACAGAAGGTGAGGAACCGGCGCTCCAGCTCCGAGCGCGTGTCCACTACAGGCTGGGCGTCGGAGAGCAGTGCGCGAAGTGGCTTCAGCCCGCGTCGTCCGGCGTTTCGCTCGCAAGTCCGCTCAATCACTCGGAGGTCGAGCAGTCGCAACCGCTCCGCCTCCTCGAACGCCCGCTCGAGCCGCCGCATGTCGACGACCTCGGCGAGATCCAGCAGGGTTCGAGCGACGGTCGTAACAGGTATGCCTTCCCGCACTGAGCGATCCTCGGGGTGCAGTTGGCGGACTTGGTGAAGCTCGATGCCAGCTCGACGACGACGCCCTCGGCTGCCGGCCGTGACTTCGACTCGGGAGATTCCGGAGGCCGCCAGTCCCCAAAGCGCTGCGGCGCACCGATGGCTGAGCACAGCGTCGTCGCCGCACGCAAGCACCGCCGCGATCCAGCGGCCGTGGCGGCTCAGCCGAGAATGGCCGACGGCGTAGACGCCGCGGTGAACGAAGTGCAGCCTTCCCGCGTTGAGACGGTGCCGGATCGCTCCACGATCAAGCCCGAGTGCCGTGAGCTGTCGGCGCGCAACCACCCCATGCTGAAGACCCGCGAGTGTCGCCATGGCGCGGTCCAAGGTCCCAGTTACCGATCTCTCAGCCCCCCGTGGATGACCTTGTGCACCCATGTCGTGCTGAAACTCATCCACGTCGGCTCACGAGACCATGGAAGCCGGCCGAGGGTGACGAGTGATGCGCGCTGTGTGCCGATCGGGTGTCGTTCCTATACTCGTTCGCCGATGGCCGCTGACCTGATCAGCTTCGCCCGCGGCGCGCCGAGCGCCGACATCCTGCCCGTCGAGGCGGTGCGTGAGGCTGCGCAGCGGGCGCTCGCCGACGACTGGAAGCGGGCGCTGTCCTACGGGACGGGCATCGGGCACCCGGGCCTGTGCGAGTGGGTCGCCGACCGCCACGGCCTCGCCGATCCCTCCCAGGTGATGATCACCAACGGCTCGCTCGAGGCCGGCGCGATGCTGTTCCAGCGCCTGATCGAGCCCGGCGACCGGGTGGTCGTCGAGCAGCCGTCCTATGACCGCACGCTGCTCCTCTTGGAGCGACTCGGCGCCGAGCGCGTCGGCGTGGCCCTGGAGGAGGACGGGATCGACGTCGCGGCGCTCGAGCGCGTTCTTGGGGAGGGCCCCCGGGTGAAGCTCGTCCACGTGATCCCCAACTTCCACAACCCCGCCGGTTGCACGCTCTCGGCCGCCAAGCGTGAGCGCCTGGTCGAGCTTGCCGCCGAGCACGGTTTCTGGATCTTCGAGGACGACCCCTACCGCGAGCTGCCGTTCGACGAGCAGCCACCGCCGACGATGCTGTCGCTAGACGGATCGGATCGGGTGATCCACTCGTCCTCGTTCTCGAAGACCGTCAGCCCGGGCGTGCGGGTGGGCTACCTCGCCGGCCCCGAGGAGGAGATCACGAAGCTCGCCCAGCGCGCCAACGAGGTCTATATCTCGCCGAACATGCTCGCCGAGTCGGTGGTCTGGGAGCTCTGTCGATCGGGCGCGCTCGACGAGAACATCGCCTTCGTCAAGGGAGCGCTGCGCGAGCGCCGCGATGCTCTGGTGGAGGCGCTCTCCGAGCGCCTCTCCGAGGCCGAGTTCGTGTTGCCCGGAGGCGGCTACTTCCTCTGGCTCACGCTGAACGACGACGTCAACTGCGAGGAGCTGCTGGCCGCGGCGCTCCAGGAGCGGGTGGCGTTCATCGCCGGCTGCGATTTCATGCTCGAGGGTGGGCGCTCCAGCCTCCGCCTCTCGTTCGCCAGCGTGCCGGCCGAGCGGATCGGCGGCGGCGTGGGGAGAATCGCCAAGGCGCTCGAGGGGCTTCGGGCCGCGAGCCCGGCCTGATCGCCCGGCAACTTTTACTCCGCCGTTACATGCCGCTAAGAGAGCGACGCTACGGTGCCGCCAACCGGTCGGTGACCGGTCACGGAAGTCCCGCAAGTTCAGGAGGTAGGCCGAGATGACTCCGATCACGATGGTCGAAGGCACCCGCAAGCTCGACGCGGTCAGCGAGCGCAACGTCGCCGAGCGGCGCTTCTCCGCCCTGGCGTCGGCCGTCCGCGAGCACGAGGCCTCGGTGAGGCGCCGCCAGTACGCGATGCGTTCCCAGGACGAGGCGCTCTACCGCCGCCTGCGCCAGATCTGCGGCGAGCTCTGAATCAGCGGCCGTAACGGTCGCTCGACAGCACCAGCTGCTCGGGCAGAGGCGGGCGCGGGGGCGGCGAGGGATCGGCGCGGACCGAGACCGTCTCCGCGACGCTGCGAGAGACCAGGTGGCGGCCGTCGTCCGAGGCGACGACCACCTCGTCGTCGCCGGAGCTCTCCAGCGTGCCGTCGAGTCCTGGGTGCAGCCCCGCCTGCTTCAGGTAGTGCAAGAGCTCTTCGGCCTCGTTCTCGAACCTGAGCACGTGCACGGTGGCGCCGGGCTCGACGTCGGCCAGAAGAACGCCCTGCTCGCGCGTGCCCTCGACCAGAGGATGGCCGTGCGGGCAGGTCTTGGCGTCGCCGATCGCCGCCAGCATCCGCTCCTCGAGCACCGGGGACATCGCGTGCTCGAGCCGCTCCGCCTCCTCGTGGACCTCGTCCCAGGGGACGCCGAGGACGTCGGTCAGGAAGCGCTCGATCAGGCGGTGGCGTCGGACGATCGCCTGGGCGTGCTGGCGACCATCGGCCGTAAACGCCAGCGACTTGTCTGTGTGGCGCTCCACGTAGCCATCGCGCTCCAACCGGCCGATCATCTCGTGGACGGTCGGGGCGGATAGGCGCATGGCGCGGGCGATGTTGGCCCCGGTGATCGGCAGGCCGGCCTCCTCGAGCCAGAACATGCTCTGGAGGTACTCCTCCTCGGCGACCGTCGCTTGCTCCTGCGTCACCCCCCGATAGTAGTGGTCGTCTGTCGTGACCAACCGCCGCCGGCAACGAGCAGCAACATGAGAGGATGCGGCGGTGCGGATCGAGCCCGGCACGAGGGCGATCGTCACCGGCGCGTCGCGCGGGATCGGCCGCGCCCTCTGCCTGGCGCTGGCCTCGCGGGGGGCACGGCTGGGGCTGGTGGCTCGCGACCGGGAGCGTTTGGAGGAGGTTGTCGAACAGCTCCCCGAGAGTCCAGCCGGCCCGCACCTCGCGCTGGTCGCCGACGTCGCCAAGCGCGGCCAGGTGCAGCGCGCCATCGACCGCTTCGCGAAGCGCGCCGAGGGTCTCGAGCTGGCGGTGGCCAACGCCGGCGTCGCCCACTACGGGCCGTTCGTCGACACCGAGATCGAGCGCGCCGAGGAGATGGTTCGAATCAACGTCCTCGGCGCCATCTACACGGCCGGTGCGGCGCTCCCCCATATGCTCGACCAGGCCCGCGGCCACCTCGTGATCCTGTCCTCGGGAGCCGGGATTCGCGCCTTCCCCTGGGCCGCCGTCTACGGCGCCACCAAGGCAGCCGACCGCGGCTTCGCCGAGGCGCTGCGGCATGAGCTCTCGGGCACGGGGGTGTCGGTGACCACCGTCTTTCCCGGCGAGGTCGAGACGAACCTCCACGCTCACGAGCGCGCCCTGCTCCCGGACTGGCGGGAGAACGAGCGCGAGCTGCCGCCGAAGCGCGTCGCCGACGCGATCGTCGAGGCCGTGGAGGAGGACTCGCGCGCCGTCTACCTGCCGGGCCTGGTGCGCTTGCTCGGCCTCAACGGGCTCGCCCCGCGGCTCACCGACCGGTTGCTGGCCAGGATTCGTGGGCGCACCGCCGCGCCGCGGCTCGACTGATCGCGCCGCGGCTTGCGTCGGCTCCCCGAGGCCGATCTCAGCGATCGTGGAAACAGGTGGGAGGATGGCCAGGGTGAGGCGGGCGCCGGCCATCCCCGGGAAGCTCTTGGTCGCGACGGCTGCCATCCTCGCGCTCAGCAGCTGCGGGTCAAACTCGCCGGTCACCCAGAATCGGACGACGGAGCAGGTCCCAGGGCCCGCGGCCCGGGCGCCCACGAGCAAGGGCCCGAACATCGTCGTCGTGATGAGCGACGACCAGGACGCGGCTTCGCTCGGGCAGGCCATGCCGCGCACCAAGCGTCTCGCCCGAACCGGAACGACGTTCACCGACTTCGTGGTGACCACCCCGTCCTGCTGTCCGTCCCGCGCCGCCTTCATCACCGGGGAGTACGGGCACAACAACGGCGTCCTCGCCAACCTCCCCGGTTATCCGGACCTGCTGGAGAAGGAGAACGTGCTGCCGGCGTGGCTCCGGCGCGCTGGATACCGGACCGCCGAGTTCGGAAAGTTCATGAACGGCTACGAGAACTTCGCCACCGCCATGGGCGCGCTGCGAGGACCCGGCTGGGACCGATGGGAGACGCTCCTCCCGCCGTACACCTACTTCGATTACGACCTCTCGATCAACAACGTGCGCCGGCATTTCGGCGCCCGCGACCGTGACTACGTCGACGATGTGCTGACTCGGCGCGCGCTCCGGTTCATCAGCGCCAACCGGTCCGCCCGCCGGCCATTCTTCGCCTGGCTCAACCTCTACGCGCCGCACCTGGTGCCCGCTGGAGCCGAGGCCCATGCAGGGAGGTGCCGCGGCAGCGCGATCCCCGCGCCCGGTGATGAGCGCCGCTTCAAGGCGGGCGCCGTCCCCACGCCTCGGTCGTTCGGCGAGCGCGACGTCTCCGACAAGCCGTTCTTCGTTCGGGCTGCGCGGGCCGTGGATGCGCGCCGGGCGGCGAGGTTCAAGCGCTCCCGCGCCTGTCGCCTGGGCTCGCTGGTCGACGTCGACCGTTCGGTGGCACGGATCCACGATGCGCTGCGGAGGACCGGCCAGCTCGACGACACGGTCCTGGTGTTCACCTCTGACAATGGCTGGCTGGAGGGCCAGCACCGCCTGCGCGGCAAGGCGGTTCCCTACGAGGAGGCGGTGCGCGTACCCCTGATCGTCTGGGCGCCGCGCAAGGTCTTCGGCGGGGAGTCAGCGCCCAAATGGGTCAGCCAAGCCACCGCGAACATTGATCTCGCGCCCACGCTGCTCCGGATGGCCTCGGCCACGCCCTGCCGTAATTCAGACAGGTGCCGCGTCATGGATGGGCGCTCCTTCCTGCCCCTGCTCAAGAGCCGTGCGGATGCCTGGCCTCGCGATCGAGCCATCCTCCTCGAATCGCGAGAGGGCGATTTCGGGATTTGCCGATTCGAAGCCGTGCGGACCACCCGCCGCGTCTATGCGGAGTACTCCCGCTTCGTCCCGGACGGCGGCGGCGAGTGCGCCCCGCCCAACGCCCGTGAGCTCTACGACCTGGACGCCGACCCAGCCGAGCTGCGGAACCTCCTGCCGCCCAGGCCAGGGTCCAGGGCGGCGCGCATCCGGGCCGGGCTGGCAGCCAGGCTGGATCGACTGCGCGACTGTCACGGCCTCGCCGGTCGCGACCGCCCGGCGCCAGGGCACGCCCTCTGCCGGTAGTGGCTGTTACCGCTCGCCGGCGAGGGTCGAGATCACGGCCTCGTAGACGCCGTCGCCGTTGTGGCCCTCGGTGACGGTGACGTTGGGGCGCCCGCCGATCGCCTCGCGCAGGCCGGGATCGCGCTCGGGGCCGTTGGCGACGACGAAGAACCGCCCCACCGCTTCCGCGGCGTCGAGGTCCTCGAGCGAGTCGCCGACCCCGATGCAGTCGCCCGGCGCGTAGCCCCGAGCGCGCATGTGGAAGGCGACGGCCTTCGCCTTGCTGGCGCCGCCGGGCACCAGGTGGTAGGCGTGAGCCGGGCCGTCGAGCCCCTCCATGCGCCGCACGATCGCTCCGTTGTCGAGAAATCGGAGTTCGCCGTGGCCGTGCTCGGCGAGCAGCGCGTTGGCCTCGGCGACCTCGATGCGGCCGCGAAACAGATGCGACAGCACCCGGTCGACATGCCAGGGACCGTGCCACTCGAGCCTGCCGGGAAAGCGCTCGAAGAGGAGGTCCGGAATCCCAGCGGCGAGCATCTTGTCGGCCGGCGTCCCGTCGTCGTCCGGCACCCAGTCCCCGGTCAGCAGGGTTCGCTCCCCGTCGATCACCACGCCGCAACCGGCCTCGTAGATGTAGGAGGTTTGGGCGAGCAGACGGGCGTCGGCCATCACCTGGGCCTCGCGACGGCCGGACATGATCACCACCTCGACGTCGGCGCGGTGGCAAGCCTCCAGCGCCCGCGCCTGCTTCAGGGAGAAGTTGCCTTCGGCGTCGCGAAACAACGACCCGTGGTGCCCGAGCAGGGTGCCGTCGAGGTCGGTATAGAGGCAGCGCAGGGACACGGCCGGGCAACGGTACTAGTGGTCCGTCCTGCAAATTCCGCACCCCATTGGGCGGCCCCGGATGACCGCCGTGCTTCGTCCTCGGTCGCCCACATGGCGCTGCCATGCGGGCTCCCTGCGTCCTCGCCCGGCGATCCCCGGACCTCGCCCAATCGGGCACGGACTTACAGGACGGACCACAAGGCACCGGCCGCGCTACGTTAGACCGGAGATGACCCGCTGGCGCCTGGTCGATCGCCTGCTCGAGTTCCCGCCTCCCCTGGCGGCCGGGATCGTCAACGTCACCGCCGACTCGTTCTTCGAGGGAGCGCGCAGCGAGACGCCGGAGCGCGCGGTCATCGACGGCTTGGCGCTGGCCGAGGAGGGATTCGACCTTCTCGACGTGGGTGCGGTGACGGCCCGCAGCGGGGCGGCGGTCTCGGCGGACGAGGAGGCCGCGCGCCTGGTCCCTGCGGTCGAGGAGCTGGCCCGGCGCGCCGGCGTGCCGGTGACCGCCGACACCTATCAGCCCGAGGTCGCGAGCCTGGCGCTCGAGGCCGGCGCCGTGGCGGTCAACGACATCTCCGGCGGCGCCGACCCCGAGATGCTCGACCTGGTAGCCGAAAGGGGCTGCGGCTACGTGCTCATGCACATCGAGGGCCCGCCGCGCGCCGATCGCGAGCCGTCCCGTCACCGGAATCCGGTCGCCCACCTGAAGCGCTGGTTCGGCGAGCGGATCCAGACGGCGCTCGAGCATGGCGTGGCCGAGGAGCAGATCGCGCTCGATCCCGGCCTCGACTTCGACCTCTCGGTCGACGACGACCTCGAGATCCTGCGGCGCCTCGGTGAGCTACGCGACCTCGGCCGTCCCCTGTTCGTGGCCCTGTCGCGCAAGGACTTCCTCGGGGCGGTGCTGGCGGGCTCCTGGGAGGGCCGGGCCGCGGCCGCCGAGCGCGAGTGGGCGACCGCCGCCGCCGCGGCGCTTGCCGTCGCCGGCGGGGCCGAGATGGTGCGGCTCCACGACCGAAGCGCGCTCGACGCGCTGCGCACGGCCGCCGCGATCAGAGGCCACCGCGCTACGACCGGGCGACCCTCGCCGACCGCGAATGGCTAACCCTGCCGCCAGCCTCGCCGCCGCCACCGGGTGGGAGCGTGCGATCGAGCCCGGGCGGGCAGACGGCCGCCTGGTCGCCGAGAGCGTCGAGGCGGCGCGAACCGCCAACACGGTTGTGCTCCCCACCGCCCTCGCGCCCGAGCTGGCGGCCGCCCTGCCCGCGAGCGGGATCGAGGCGCTCTACTCACACCAGCTCGAGGCCCTCGAGGCGGTCGCCGGCGGCAATGCGATCGTCACCAGCGGCACGGCGTCGGGCAAGTCGCTGTCCTTCAACCTCCCCGTCCTCGACCAGATCGCCCGGGACGAGAGCCACCGCGCCCTCTACCTCTACCCGGCCAAGGCCCTCGCCCAGGACCAGGCCCGGAAGCTGTCCGCGCTCGGCCTGCCGCAGCTTCGGCACGCGATCTACGACGGCGACACGCCGCGCGACGACCGGCCGCAGATCCGGCGTCGCTCGAATCTGATCCTCACCAACCCCGACATGCTTCACGTCGGCATCCTGCCCCACCACAAGAACTGGGGGAACTTCTTCGCCAGCCTGGGCTGGGTGGTGGTGGACGAGGCCCACACCTACCGGGGCGTGTTCGGGTCGCACGTCGCCAACGTCCTGCGCCGGCTGCGCAGGGTCGCGCGCCTCTACGGGGCCAGCCCCCGGTTCATCCTCGCCTCGGCCACGATCGCCAATCCGGTCGAGCTCGCCGAGCGCCTGGTCGGCGAGCCCTTCCGCCTGGTCGATTCCGACGGCGCTCCGCGCGCCCGCCGGCGGATCGGGATCTGGAACCCGCCGGTCATCGACCCGAGGTCGATGACCCGGCGCTCGGTCCTCTCCGAGGCCGCCGAGCTGCTCGCTGACCTGGTCGGCGAGGGGGTGCGGACGATCTGCTTCTTGCGCAGCCGGCGCGGGATCGAGCTGATCCAGCGGTTTGCGCGCACCAGGCTCGAGGAGCTGGGTCGCCCCCAGCTCGCCGAGCGGATCGCCCCCTACCGGGCCGGCTACACGCCCCAACAGCGCCGCGAGATCGAGGCTCGGCTGGCCGCCGGCGAGCTGCTAGCGGTCGTCGCCACCGACGCGCTCGAGCTGGGCATCGATATCGGCGAGCTGGACGCGGCGATCTGCGTCACCTTCCCCGGCACGACCGCGAGCCTGCGGCAGATGTGGGGGCGGGCGGGGAGGCGCAGCGAGGGACTCGCGCTGTATATCGCCGGCGAGGACGCGCTGGACCAGTTCTTCTGCCGCCATCCGGAGGAGTTCCTGGAGCGGCCGGTGGAGGCCGCGATCCTCGATCACGAGAACGAGCGGATCCAGCTCGCTCACCTGCTGGCCGCGGCCTACGAGGCGCCGCTGTCGGATGCGGACGCCGAGGTATTCGGCGAGCGGTGGCGGGAGCGAGCCGACGCCCTGGTTGGGATCGGCGAGCTGCGGCGCGGTGGCGAGGGCCGCTACCTGCCACGTGGTCCGCGCTTTCCGGCCGGCGACATCTCGCTGCGCTCGGCGTCGCCGGACTCGGTGGCGATCGTCGAGCGGGGCTCCGGCGAGCTCTTGGGCGCGGTCGAGGCCGAGCGCGCTTTCACCACCGTCCATCCCGGCGCCGTCTACCTCCACCTGGGGCGCTCATACGAGGTGCGGGAGCTCGACATCGAGGGGCGGCGCGCGGTGGTCGATCGCTTCGACGGCGACTGGTACACGCAGCCGAAGAAGGAGACGGAAGTGTTCATAGAGCGGATCGTCGCCAAGAGCGACGATCCGGTCGGTGGTGGGGCGGGCATTGAGTTGTTCTTCGGAGAGGTCTCCGTCACCGAGCAGGTGATGGCCTTCCAACGCAAGCGGCTCTCCGATCATCAGGTGATCGACATGGTCGGGCTCGAGCTGCCGGAGACCAACTTCCCCACCCAGGGGCTGTGGTACGTGCTCGGGGAGGAGCTCGCCGGCTCTGCGGCGCTTCCCCCCGAGGTTCTGCTGGGCGCGCTCCACGCCGCCGAGCACGGCCAGATCGCGGTGCTGCCGCTGCTCGCGATGTGCGACCGCTGGGACATCGGTGGCCTGTCGACCAACGTGCACTTCCAGACCGGCCGTCCGACGATCTTCATCTACGACGGCTACCCGGGAGGGGTGGGGATCGCGCGGCGAGGCTTCGAGCGGTTCGAGCGTCTGGTCGCCGACGCCGCGAAGCTGATCGGCGAGTGCCCCTGCGCCGACGGCTGCCCATCGTGCGTCCAGAGCCCCAAGTGCGGCAACCTCAACGAGCCGCTGCACAAGCAGGGGGCGTTGGAGTTGATGACGGCGATGCTGACGAGGAGGACGAGCTCCGGGGGACGGGGGACGGGGGATGGTGGCTCGTAGGCGTCAGGTGGCCGTGATCGGGAAGGGGACTCCCGACGACGAGCTGACGGCCGTGGCCGAGGAGGTCGGGCGCCGGCTTGCCGAGGCCGGGGCCGTGGTGGTGTGTGGTGGTCTCACCGGCGTGATGGAGGGCGTCGCCCGTGGCGCCTCCGTCGCCGGTGGCACGGTGATCGGCATCGTCCCGGGCAGCTCGCCGGAGCAGGCGAATGAGTACTGCACCCACGTGGTCGCCACCGGCGTCGGCCAGGCGCGGAATCTCGCCGTCGTCTCCTCCGGCGATGCGGTGATCGCGATCGGCGGCGAGTGGGGAACGCTCTCCGAGATCGCCTTCGCCCGCGAGCTCGGCCGCAGGGTGGTTGCGCTGTCGAGCTGGAAGGTGAGTGCAGGCGGGACGATGGAGGGTGGTCCCGGGATCGAGAGCGCCGATAGCCCCGCCGAGGCGGTGGAGCTCGCCCTAGCGCGGCCCCACGCTCGCTAGCCAGAATCAACCGGCGACGGCTCGCCTTCGGCTGCGCAGTCGCCGGGTTCGGGCGCTGACGGGACGGAGGCCGGACACGCGGCTACCGCGACTTCGTCGCTAGCCTTAGCCGCGCGGGCGAGGTAGCTCAGTTGGTAGAGCACACGACTGAAAATCGTGGTGTCGGCAGTTCGATTCTGCCCCTCGCCATCCGCCCGACTCGGCACGGTTTGGCTGCGGACCGATCGGGAAGCGGATCTCTTGGCCATGGTGGAGACGCCACGCAAGCCGACCGACATACGCCTGCGGGCGTGGGGAGGCGTACTCAAGCGCACCGTGCGCGCGTTCCGTGAGGACAACCTCACCGATTGGGCCGCGGCTCTGACCTACTACGCCGTGCTGTCGATCTTCCCAGCGTTGGTCGTCCTGGTCTCGATTCTCGGCCTGGCGGGCGATTCGGCGACGCAGTCCGTGCTCGACAACCTGAATCAGCTGGGCCCGGGTCCGGCGACCGACATCGTGAGCGGGGCCATAAGGGAGATCGGGTCGAGTCAGGGGACGGCCGGAGTCGCGCTGATAATCGGCCTCGCAGCCGCCCTGTGGTCGGCCTCGGGCTACATGGGCGCCTTCTCGCGCGCCTCCAACGTCATCTACGAGGTCGAGGAGGCCCGGCCGTTCTGGAAGCTTCGGCCCTTGCAGCTGGCGATGTCGCTGTTGCTGATCCTGCTGGTCGCCGTGAGCGCGATCGCCGTCGTGGTCACCGGGCCGCTGGCCGAGCAGGTCGGAGAGCTGTTCGGCCTCGGGGGTACGGCAGTGACGGTCTGGGACCTCGCCAAGTGGCCGGTGATCGTCCTGATCGTGATCACGATGCTGGGCGTGCTCTACTACGGAGCCCCCAACGTCCGCCAGCCCGGGTTCCGCTGGATCACGCCCGGCAGCCTGGTGGGGGTCTCGCTCTGGATCCTCGCGTCGGCGGGGTTTGCCCTGTACGTCGCCAGCTTCGGCTCCTACAACAAGACCTACGGCAGCCTCGCGGGAGTGATCGTGTTTCTCGTCTGGCTGTGGATCTCGAACCTCGCCGTGCTGCTGGGCGCCGAGCTCAACGCCGAGCTGGAGCGCACGCGGGAGCTGGAGAGCGGCGTTCCGGAGGAGCGCACGATGGCGATCGAGCCTCGCAACGAGCCCAAGCAGGCCTAGGAGGGGAAGCCAGCGCAGCGCCGACGCGACCCGTTTCGCGTCAGGTCGAGGATCGACGCGACGACCTTCAACAGGGGGAGAGTTGGCCCGTCCGCACCCCTGTCTACTGTGAGCGAGCGATGACTAAGCAGGCATCATTGAGCCAACAGCCGGCGCTGAGCGAGGGCTCCACCAACGGTGGGGCCCCCACCGGCAGCGCTGAGCGCGCCTGGGTGCGCGACCTGGCCGACGGGCAGGTCGTCGAGGCCGTGTTCGGGGTCCGGGAGCGCGAGCTTCGCCAGCGGCGCAACGGCGGACAATGGCTCCGGCTGGTCATCTGCGATCGCTCCGGGACCGTCGAGGCGGTGGTCTGGGAGGGTGTCGAGGAGGCGCTCGAGGTCGCCGCCCCGGGCTCCGCGGTCCACATCAACGGCCGCTTCGGAGTTCATCCGCAATACGGCCGGAAGATCACCGTGGAGACGATCCGCCCCGCGCGTCCCGAAGAGTTCGAGGGCTCCGACCTGGCCGATGGCCCGAGCGTCCCGGTGGAGCGGCTGGAGGCCGATCTGCGCGAACTGCTTGAGACGGTCCAGAATCCCCAGCTTCGAGAGTTGCTCGACCGCTTCTTCGACCGGGGCTCCCCCGTCTGGGTCAGGTTCCAGGAGGCCCCGGCCGCCAAGTACTACCACCAGGCCTACCGCCACGGCCTCCTCGACCACACGGTGTCGGTGGCCCAGGCGGTGAGCGCCTCCGCCTCCGCCTTCTCCGGAGTCGATCGGGACATCGCGGTCACCGGTGCGTTGCTTCACGACATCGGCAAGACGATGGCCTATAACGACGATCCGCTGGGCATCGACCTCACCGACGCCGGCCGCCTCCAGGGCGAGATCCCGCTCGGCTACTACCTGGTCCGCCGCGAGATCGAGCGGATCGACGGCTTCGATCCCGAGCTGGCTCAGGCGATCTTCCACATCGTCCTCTCTCACCACGGGACGTTGGAGAACGGCTCGCCGGTGATCCCCGCCACCCGCGAGGCCACCCTCGTCCACGCGATCGACAACCTCGGCGGCAAGCTCGGCAGCTTCGATCGGATCGAGCGCGCGCTGCCCGACGGCGAGGCCTGGTCGCGGTTCGACCGCGGAATCGACTCGGCCGCCTACTTCCGCTCCCGGGCAGCCTAGTCGCGGGCCTGACTACCCAGCTCCAGGAGGGCTGCGGGTTGTGTCTTGATTTGCGGGACCCCGGTTCCTAGACTGGTCACAGTCGGCTTCTGAGACCGTGTTGGCGGTCCAGCGGATGGATCGGAGGAGGCCTTAGCTGATCGTGAACCCCGTTGCGCAGCCCAACAAGCGCAGGGACGGGCAACAAGAGAAGCACGGTGATGCCAAGGGACTCCTGGTGCCCGAGGACGCTCGGGTCGTCGCCAGGAGGCGAGCCTTTCTCGTCCTCGAAGCGCACCGCGAGACGCTCGCTGCCCGGCCGCCGCGCCGAGTCCGCGTGCGCAGGCGCTACGAGGACCTTTGCCTGGTCAAGATGGTGACCCGCCTCCAGCGCGATTACCTCAGCCAGCCGACCCCCGGAGCCAAGCCCTCGCTAGGTGGCACGGACGTCGAGTACGGAATCGCCGATTGGGCGAGGCCGTGGGGCTCGACCTTCCTGCTCCGATTCCAAGCGGATCTCGACGGCTTCGATCTGAAGCTGAAGGCCTCGCGCAGATGGCTGTCCGCCGCCACCCAAAGAAAAGCGGAGGCTCGGGCGTCGGAGCGCTTCGCTTCGATCACGGCGGGGATGGCGAGCAAGCTCAAGGCCGCAGAGTTCGCGCTGCCGAGCTGGGCCTGCGGCAGGCAACTGTCCCGAGATCCGGCGCCTCGGCGCGCGCCGAGGCGTGCCGAGCCCCGCCCTGCGTTCCGCCGAGGCGCCGCCCCGCGTGTCGCCTCCGGACGCGCCGCACCGAGGCCCGTCGCGCCCGGGCGCGACGGGCGCCGGGGCGCAAGGGATGGCCGGCTCGATCTCAACCAGGCGAGCTTCGCCGAGCTGCGCTCGCTGAACCTCTCGATTACCCAGAGTCACCGCCTGCTGGCCTACCGCAAGCGGGTTGGTGGCTACGAGTCGATCCAGCAGCTCGACGACGTCCCCGGCTTCCCCAAGGACGTCCGGGAACGGCTCAAGCGCCAGGTGATCGTCTAGCCGAGCGGCCCCGTGCGGCACTAGCCCCGCAAATTGCGTACAAAGCGCGTCCGCGGCTTGCGTGGCCACTAGGAGCGCGCCTCTATTCTCCCCGTCGTGGCCAAGGACACCGAGAAGCTGATCCGCCAACTCTCCCTGATCTCGTTCCTGATGGCCAACGGGCGGCCCGTTTCGGCACTCGAGATCAAACGCGAGGTGGAGGGCTACAGCTCCATGAACGACGATGCCTTCGCGCGCCGCTTCTACGCGGATCGCGCCGAGCTCGACAGCCTCGGCATCTCGCTCCAGGTCGAGAAGCCGGCCGAGGGCTTTTTCGAGGCGGAGCTCTACGCGCTGCCACCCGAGAACTACTACCTGCCGCCAGTCGAGTTCACCGACGGCGAGTTGGCGGCCCTGCGCACGGCGCTCGTACTGCTCGATGGCGAGTTCGCCTATGCCGAGCCGCTGCGCCTGGCCCTCCAGCAGGTCTCCTGGGGGCGTCCCAGCCCCCTCGAGGAGAGCGACTCGACCTCCATAGACGTCAAGCTCGCCCCGTCGGGAGGGGGCCGCGAGCTCTCGCAGCGCCTGGCGAAGATCGAAACCGCGATCTCTCGGCGCAAGACGATCGAGTTCAGCTACTACTCGCTGCAGCGCGACGAGGTATCCGATCGCAAGGTGGACCCCTACCACCTCGTCTTTCGCAACGGCCAGTTCTACTTGATCGGCCATTCGCACGAGCGCGATCAGGTGCGGGTTTTCCGCCTCTCGCGGATCCGTGCCAAGGTCTCCTACGCGACCAAGGCGGAGCACGACTTCGCCCCGCCCCAGGACTTCGATCGGCGGGACTACGCGTCGCGCGCCGACTGGCAGATGGGCGAGATCGACGGCACCGGGCGGGTGTTCCTGCGCGAGCGGATCGCCTGGCTCGTGGAGCGCGACTTCGGCGGCTACGGCAAGCTGAGCAAGGCGACGAAGCAGGATGGCGTACGCGGCCGAGGCGCGATCTACGAGACCGAGTATGCCTCATCCCGTCAGCTGATCTCCTGGGTGCTCGGCTGGCGGGAGAACGCGAAGCTGCTCGAGCCTGAGGACCTGGCCCGGGAGGCAACCGAGAGGCTGGAGCTGCTTCGGAAGCGGCACAGCGGCAAGTTCACGCTCGCGAAGATGGTCTCCCGGCCCGTGGCCGGGAGACCGCGGCCGATGGCCCAGGCCAACGGCAGGCCACGCTCGGCGAATGGGCGCTCGGAGTCGGTGATCCGTCCGGAGCGATTCGCCCGGCTGGTGACGCTTGCCGGCCTGCTGATCGGCGCCGCTCGCCGGCAGGCGCGGCTGTCCGTGGACTCGGTTCTAGACGAGCTGAACGTCAGCCTGGGTGAGCTGCGCGAGGACATCGACGTCCTCAACGTCGTCAACTTCGGCGGCGGCACCTACGTGCTCTACGCCGAGATCGACGGAGACGAGATCGAGGTCGACGCCGACACCTACGGCGACAACTTCGCCCGCCCCGCCCGCCTGCTGCCGCTGGAGGCGAAGGCACTGGTCGCCGCGATCGACCTGTTCGGCGATCACCTGCCGCAGGCCGGCCTGTCCACCGCGCGTCAGAAGATCGTCGAAGCGCTCGGCCACGACCCCTCGCAGGAGGGCCTCGAGATCGCCCCCGGTCGCGACGACTCCGAGGTCGTGCGCACCGTCAACGACGCGATCGAGCGGCGCCGGGTCCTGGAGCTCCACTACTACAAGGAGAACGAGGACGAGTTCGTCACGCGCGAGGTCGAGCCGTACCAACTGGTCAGCGGCCCGGAGGGCTGGTACCTCGGCTGCTACGACCTCGGCAAGTCCGACACGCGGCACTTCCGCCTCGACCGGATGAAGGAGGCGCGGCTCACCAGGCGCTCCTTCGAGTCGCGCCAGGGCACGGATGAGCGCCTCGCGGAGCAGGAGTGGCTCGTCCACGGCGAGGTCGGAAGCGCCGGGGTGGCCCGCGTCTGGGTCTCGCCGGAGCGGGCGCGCTGGCTGCGCGAGGAGCGCACCGTGGTCGAGGAGCTCGCCGACGAGGCCGTGGTGGTCGAGCTGCCCTACGGCTCCGCCGACTGGCTCGTGCGGGAGATCCTCAAGGGCGTCGGCGACTTGGTCGTGCTCGAGCCGGCCGACGCTCGGAAGGCCGTGCTCGAAGCCGTGAGCGGCAAGTAGATACGGGCCACCCGGAAATCGTCAGGATCGTCGCCCCGAATCCGGGGCCGATGACGCTCGAGGGCACGAATACCTACGTGGTCGGCGAGAACCCGGCCTACGTCATCGACCCCGGGCCCGCCGACGAGTCGCATCTGGAGGCCGTGCGCGCGGCGGCCGAGGATCGCGGCGGCATCGCCGGTGTCCTGCTCACCCACTCGCACGCGGATCACTCCGCCGCCGTGCCCATGCTGGGCGCCCCCTTGCTTTTCGGCGAGGTCGGAGCGGGCGACGAGACCTCGGGCGAGCCCGGCGCCGAGCCCGGCTCGGCCGGCCTCGCGGTCGCGGTGGACGCGGGACGCGTGGGCCCGTTCGAGGTTCTGCCCACCCCGGGGCACGCGACCGACCACGTCTGCTTCCTGCTGGGTAAGGTCGGCCTCTGTGGCGATCTCGTGCTGGGCCACGGCTCGAGCTTCGTTCCACCCGACGGCGGCTCACTGGCCGCGTACCTCGACTCGCTGGAGCGCCTGCGCGCGGCCGACCTCGAGCTGCTCTACCCCGGACACGGTCCCTTGATCGAGGACCCGGCGGCCAAGATCGACGAGTACCTCGAGCACCGGCTGATGCGCGAGCGCAGGCTGCTGTCCGAGCTGGAGAGGGGAGAGCGATCGCGGGCGCGGCTCCTCGGCCGGGTGTGGGACGACGTGCCGGAGGAGCTGCGGCCCGCCGCGGCGGTGGTCATGCAGGCCCACCTCGAGAAGCTCGAGGCGGAAGGCCGGCTGCCACAGGGCATCTCGGACTAGTCGTCGCGTGGGGCCTGGCGCCGCCGCCACGCCTGGCCGCGGCTACTCGCCAGCCGCTTACGCGAGTTTTCGGACGGTCTCTTAGAGTTGGCGGCGGTGACCGCTGGCGAACTGGCAAAGCGATTCGGCCTCGCGGGCGCGGCGTTCATGGCGCTCGCGGGGACCACGGCTGCGGGGCTCTGGTACCAGGTCTTTCGCAGGCCGCTTCCGAGGGTAAAGGGGCGCCTGCGGCTGGATGGACTGGAGCAGGCGGTCGAGATCGGCCGCGACCGCTGGGGGGTTCCCCACATCCACGCGAAGACCAGGCACGACCTGTGGTTCGGGGAGGGCTTTTGCCACGGACAGGACCGCCTCTGGCAGCTCGACCTATACCGCAGGATCGGCTCCGGGCGGCTGGCCGAGGTCGCCGGTCGCCCCGGCCTTCGGACCGACCGCTTCATGAGGACCCTGGGCCTGCGCCGCGCCGCCGAGCGTGAGGCCGCGGCGCTCCCGCCGGACCTGCGATCGGCGCTCGACGCGTTCTGCGCCGGGGTGAACGCGGCCGCCGCCGACCGCCCGCTCCCCGCCGAGTTCCAGCTTCTGCGGGTTGGCTTCGAGTCGTTTGTGCCAGCCGATCCGCTCACCCTGGCCAAGCTGCTCTCCTTCGGCCTCTCGACCAACTGGGAACGCGAGCTCTTGCGAGCCGAGATGACCCGCGAGCTGGGCGCCGAGTTGGCGGCGCGGCTGGACCCGGGGTATCCGCGCGGCAACCCCGTGATCCTCACCCCGGGAGAGGCGTGGACGGGAGACGGCCTGGGCCTCGCCGAGCAGATCGCCCGCGTTCGGGACTCGATCGGCCTCGCGGTCGAGGCCAGTGGGTCGAACAACTGGGCCGTGACCGGGGGGCGCTCGGCGACCGGCGGGCCGCTCTTGGCCGGGGATCCCCACCTACCGCCGAGCATGCCGGGAATCACCTATCAGGTGGGGCTCTATCTCGAGGATCGGTTCTGCCGCGGGGCGGCGCTTCCGGGGCTGCCCGGAGTGTTCATGGGCCAGAACAACGACCTCGCCTGGTCGTTCACGAACGTGCTCGCCGACGTCATGGATCTGTTCATCGAGCGGATCGACGGCGACACCTACGAGTTCGAGGGAGAGTCGCGGCCCCTGGAGCTGATCGAGGAGGAGATCACCGTCAAGCGACGCTCAGAGCCGGAGCGCCTGGTCGTCCGCGAGACCCACCACGGCCCGATCGTCAATGAGGCGCTCGGCGCCGACGACGCCGAACCGCTGGCGCTCCGCTTCATGGCCCTCGACTTCCCAGGCCTCACGCGGGCCAGTCTCGGGATGCTCGACTTCACCAGTGGCGCCGACCTGGTGGAGGCGGTTGGCGAGCACGCGCACCCGGTCTCCAACCTGGTTTGGGTTGACCGCCACGGCTCGATCGGCTACAAGACCGTCGGCCGCCTGCCGGTCCGCCGCGGCGGCTGTCCCGACCTCCCCAAGCCCGGCTGGACGGGGGAGCACGAATGGGATGGCTGGATCCCGTACGAGGAGATGCCCGAGCTCACCGACCCGGATTCGGGCTTCGTGGTCACGGCCAACAACCAAATCGCCCCCGAGGACTATCCGCATCACATCACCAGCGATTACCTGGACGGCTATCGGGCGCGCCGCATCGAGCAGCTGATCACGGCTCGGCGGGAGCACGATCTGGAGAGCTTCGAGGCGATGCAGACGGACATGCTCTCGCTTCCGGGGCTGGAGACCACCCACCGGCTGGCCCGGCTGCGACCGCGAGACCAGCGGGAGCTGGCCGCGATCGAGCGGCTGCGCTCCTGGGACGGGCGGATGAGCCCGGAGTCGATCGCGGCCACCATCTACCAGGCATTCACCTTGCGGCTGGCACGCGAGGTCACCCGAGCGGCGATCGGGGACCGCGACCTGGCGGAGCGCTGGCTCGACCGCGCCGACAACGGGTTCGTCGCCCATGTCACCTCGCCCTGGCGCTGGCAGTCGCACCTGCTCGCCCTGTGGGAAGCGGGTGACGAGGACCTGGTCGGCCGGCCCTGGGACGAGCTCGTCCTCGACGCGCTGCGCGGGGCCCTCGACGAGCTCGACGGCCAGCTGGGAGAAGATCAGGAAGCCTGGCGCTGGGGCAGAGTTCACCCGCTCGTCTTTTCGCACGCGCTCGGCGAGGCGAATCCCCTGCTGGGTTGGATCTTCAACCGCCGGCTCGAGGTCGGCGGCGGTCAGGAGACGGTCGCCCAGGTGGGCTGGGATCCGAACGACCCGTTCACGGCGATCTGGGCGCCCTGCTGGCGGATGGTCGCCGATCCGGTGCGCCCGGAGCGCTCCCGCTGGCAGGCTTTCACCGGCCAGTCGGGCCACCCCGCGAGCGCGCACTACGACGACCTCCAGGTCGACTGGCTCGCGGGCCGGACTCAGCCGATGGCCGGCGAGGGGCCGTGGCGTGTGATGACGCTCGAGCCCGAGCCGTCGCGCCCATAGTGGTCACGTCCGCAAATACGCCCGTGTTTGGATCGGCTGCAAATCTTCGCCTGGCTTCGTCCTCGGTCGGCCGAATAGCACTCACTATTCGGCCTCCCTGCGTCCTCGCCATGCTCGATTTTCGCTCGCCCAAACACGACCGTACTCACGGACGCGACCACTAGATGAGCCGCCGGGACCAGATCAAGCTCTCAGAAGACGAGCAGCGCGAGCTGCTCGAGTCCGGGCGCGTGGTCGTCGTCTCGTCGATCGGCGCGGGCGGCTGGCCGCACTCAATGCCGCTCTGGTACGTCCTGCGCGGCACCGAGATCTGGATCTACACCTATGCGAAGTCGCAGAAGGTCAAGAACCTGGAACGCGATCCGCGCGCCACGCTTCTGGTCGAGACCGGTCACGAGTACGGCGAGCTGCGCGGTGTCCAGATCGAGGCAGAGGCCGAGATCCATCGCGACCTCGAGCTGGTCTATGAGGTGGGCAAGGAGCTGACCCTTCGCTACAGCGGGGCGGCCTCGCTCGAGCCGGATGCGGCCGAGGCGCTCAAGGCCCAGGCCCGGAAGCGGGTTGCGGTCCGCTTCGAGCCGAGGCGGATCGCGAGCTGGGACCACCGCAAGCTCGGCGGCACGTACTAGGGCGTGGCTATCACCCCCCAGGTGCCAGCGCCGTCAGGGGGCGCCGTCCCTATGCTTGCCGCCACATGGAGAGCCTCAAGGGCCTGATTCTCTCGGGGGGCGCCGGCACGCGCCTGCGCCCGATCACCCACACCTCGGCCAAGCAGCTCGTTCCGGTGGCCAACAAGCCGGTGCTCTTCTACGGCATCGAGGCCCTGGTCGAGGCGGGGATCACCGAGATCGGGATCGTGATCGCCCCCGAGACGGGGGACGAGATCGCCGCGGCGGCGGGCGACGGCGCTGCCTTCGGCGCCTCGATCACCTACATCCTCCAGCCCGAGCCGCTGGGGCTGGCCCACGCCGTGCTCACCGCCGAGGAGTTCCTGAAGGAGGGGCCGTTCGTGATGTACCTCGGCGACAACCTGCTGCGCGACGGAGTCACCGGCCCGGTCGACGCCTTTCGCGCCAACGAGCCCGATGCCCTGATCCTGCTCACGCGGGTCCCGGACCCGGGCAACTTCGGGGTCGCCGAGCTCGACGGCGAGCGCGTCGTTCGCCTGGTCGAGAAGCCCGAGCACCCACCGAGCGACTTCGCCCTGGTGGGCGTCTACCTGTTCGGCCCGCCGATCTTCGAGGCGGCAAAGGCGATCGAGCCTTCGGGGCGCGGGGAGCTCGAGATCACGGACGCGATCCAGCGGCTGATCGACGGCGGCAAGCAGGTGGAGAGCCGCACGGTGACCGGCTGGTGGAAGGACACCGGACAGCTCGACGACATGCTGGAGGCGAATCGACTGGTGCTCGAGGACATCCAGCGCCGGATCGACGGCGAGCTGGTGGACTCCAAGGTGGAGGGGCGGGTGGTGGTCGAGGCCGGCGCCAGGCTCGAGCGGGCGGTGGTCCGCGGACCGGCGATCATCGGCGCCGACGCCCGGATAACCGACGCCTACGTCGGTCCCTACACGTCGATCGACGCGGGCGTCAGCGTCTCGCGCGCCGAGGTCGAGCACTCGATCCTGCTCGCGGGGTCAAGCGTCTCAGACCTCGGTTCGCGAATGGAGGCGAGCCTCCTGGGCCGCAACGTCAAGCTCTCGCGCGGCGACGGGCTTCCCAAGACCCTGCGGATGATCGTCGGCGACAACGCGGAGATCAAGATCCCATGAGCTCCAGATCATGAGGTACCCCACTGGTTCTTCGAGGGGTTGCAGGCGGCTGTGAGGGTCTTGGTCACGGGCGCGGCGGGAATGCTCGGGCGGGACGTGACGGCCGCCTGCCACGAGCGCGATCACGAGGTGGTGGCCCTCGCCCACGGCGCCCTCGACATCACCAGTCCGGCCGCCCTGGAGGAGGCGGTGACGCGGTACGAGCCGGACGCGGTCGTCAACTGCGCTGCCTTCACTGACGTCGACGGCGCCGAGGACGACGAGGCCGGGGCGATGCGGGTCAACGACGAGGGCGCGGCCCTGCTCGCCGGCGCCGCCGCGAGCGTCGGCGCCAAGGTGCTCTATCCGTCGAGCGATTACGTCTTCGACGGGTCCGCGCGCGAGCCCTACGTCGAGTCCGATCTTCCCTCCCCGCTGTCGGCCTACGGCCGCTCCAAGCTGGCGGGGGAGACCTCGGTGGCGGTCGCCAACCCGCGCCACTTCATCGCCCGCTCCGCCTGGCTGTTCGGCCTTGGGGGAAAGAACTTCGTGGAGACGATGCTGCGGCTCGGTCGCGAGCAGAGCGAGGTGATGGTGGTCACGGACCAGGTCGGCTGCCCGACCTACACGCGCCACCTCGGTGACGCCATTGCGCTGCTGGTCGAGGGTGAGGAATTCGGGATCCACCACCTCGCCGGGGGAGGGCAGTGCTCGTGGTACGAGTTCGCCCAGGAGATCTTCGACCAGGCCGGCGTCGAGTGCCGGGTGATGTCGGCGACAACGGGGATGCTGGCCCGCAAGGCCCCCCGGCCCGCCTACTCGGTGCTCGGCAGCGAGCGCTCCGACCCGATCGCCCTTCCAATTTGGAGGAAGGGTTTGGCCGCATATCTCGCCGCGCGAACGCTCCAGGCCGTCGCGTGAGGATCCTGGTCCCGGGCGGAGCCGGATTCATCGGCTCGGCCTACGTGCGCCACCGCCTTGCCGCCCACCCGGGCGACTCCATTCGCGTGCTCGACAAGCTCACCTACGCGGGTCGGCGCGAGAACCTCGACGGTCTCGAGGCGGATCGGGTTGAGCTGGTCGAGGGCGACATCGCCGATCGCGACGCCGTGGACGCCGCGATCGAGGGCTGCGACGCGACGGTCAACTTTGCCGCCGAGTCACACGTGGATCGCTCGATTCACTCGCCGGGTGAGTTCATCCAGACCGACGTGTTCGGCGCCTTCGTGATGCTCGAGGCCGCGCGGCAGGCCGGGATCCGCCACCTCCAGGTCTCCACCGACGAGGTTTACGGTTCCATCGAGTCCGGCTCGTTCAGCGAGGACTCGCCGCTTCAGCCCTCCTCGCCGTACTCAGCCTCGAAGGCGGGCGGCGACCTGATCGTTGGCGCCTACCGCCACACCTACGGGACCGACGCCCTGATCGTGCGGGGATCGAACAACTACGGTCCGCGTCAGCACCCGGAGAAGCTGATCCCGCTCTGCATCCTCAACGCCCTCGCCGGCGACCCGCTGCCCGTCTACGGCGACGGGATGCAGGTGCGCAACTGGATCTTCGTCGAGGACTTCTGCGCTGCGATCGACCTGGTGTTGAAGCATGGCGAGACGGGCCAGGCCTACAACGTCGGCGGGCCGGACGAGCTGCCGAACCTCGACGCGGTGAGGATGATCCTCGAGCTCACAGGGCGGGACGAGTCGCTTATCGAGTACGTCACCGACCGTCCCGGCCACGACCGTCGCTACTCGCTGTCCTCCGACAAGGTTCGCGCCCTCGGCTGGGAGCCGGGCGTTGCCTTCGGCGACGGCCTGCGGCAGGCCGTCGACTGGTACCGCGACAACGAATGGTGGTGGGCCCCGGTGCGCTCCGGCGAGTACCGCGATTACTACGAGCGCCAGTACGGCCGCGCCCTCGGCTGATGGCCCGCCGCCTCGAAACGCAGCTCGACGGCCTCGTGCTGATCGAGCCCCAGGTGCACGGCGACGAGCGCGGCTTCTTGGTCGAAACCTTCCGCGACGACGGCTGGCGCGAGCTGGGGATCGAGGTCGAGTTCGTGCAGGAGAACCACTCGCGCTCCGGGCGCGGCATCCTGCGCGGGCTCCACTTCCAGACCAGTCCCGGGCAGGCGAAGCTCGTCCGCTGCCTGCGGGGACGGATCTGGGACGTCGCCGTGGACCTGCGGGGCGACTCGCCGAACTACCGCCGCTGGGAGGGTTATGAGCTCGACGACGAGCGCCACCGCCAGCTATTCGTGCCGGCCGGGTTCGCGCACGGATTCTGCGTGCTCAGCGAGCGAGCCGACGTCGCCTACAAACTGTCCAGCCACTACGACCCAGCCACGGAGGCCGGAATCGCCTGGGACGACCCTGAGGTGGGCGTCGAGTGGCCCATCTCCGACCCGGTGCTCTCGGACCGCGACCGCGCCGCACCTTGCCTGGCCGAGATCGCCGACTCGCTGCCCTGGTAGCCGAGGCGATCACCGCCTCTATGCCCGAGGGATTGGCGCGTTTGTTGCTCATATGGCAGGTGGTCTCCACCGGTCATCGCAACACTGACCCGTTCCGCGATGGCCGAGAG
>JBBPIL010000006.1:0-89658 GCA_038040365.1 Actinomycetota bacterium | reverse complement strand
AGATCGACTTCGGGAACGGGTTCGGCTTCTGGAACACCATCCCGATCCGCTTGCGCACCTCCACCGGGTCGACCTGTCTGGAGTAGAGATCCTGGCCGTGGTAGAGCACCGTGCCGTCGACGCTGGCCGCCGGGATCAGGTCGTTCATCCGGTTCAGGCACCGGATCAGGGTGCTCTTGCCGCACCCCGAGGGCCCGATCAGGGCGGTGATGTGGTTCCGGTAGACGTCGAACGAGACGTCGGCGACCGCCGGGATGCCGTCGTAGGAGACGGTCACGTTCCCCAGCTCGAACACCGCCTCGCGAGCGAGCTTGGGCCCTGCGCCGGCGCCCTCGCGACCACCGCGCACGGCGGTATGGATCTCGGGCGTAGCGCGCTCGCGCTCCACCCGCTCGGGATCAATCACCTTTCCGAACACTAGCGACCACCTACCACTTCTTCTCGTATCTGTTGCGGAGCCAGATGGCCACCGCGTTGAGCACCAGCAGGATCCCGAGCAGGACGATCATCCCGGCCGCGGCGAGGTTCTTGAACTCCTCCTGCGGCTGCGAGATCCAGTTGAAGATCTGTAGCGGCAGGACGGTGAAGTCGCTGCCCAGCCCGCTCGGGTAGAAGCTCAGGTAGACGGCCCCGCCGACGACGATCAGGGGGGCCGCCTCGCCGATCGCCCGGGAGACCGCGAGGATCACCCCGGTCGCGAACCCCGGCACGGAGGCGGGCAGGACCTGCTTCCAGATCGTCTGCCACTTGGTCGCCCCGAGGGCCATCGAGCCCTCGCGGATCGAGGGTGGCACGGCGCGGATCGCCTCCCGCCCGGCGATCACCACCACCGGCAGGACCAACAGTGCCAGCGTGAGGCCCGCGGCGAGGACGACGTGGCCGAGGCTGAGCGGGCCACGCACCAGGAAGGCCAGGCCGAGGATGCCGTAGACGATCGAGGGAACCGCGGCGAGGTTCTGGATGTTGACCTCGATCAACCGGTTGTACCAGCGGTTGCTGTCCGCGTACTCCTCCAGGTAGACGGCGCTGGCCACACCGACGGGAACGATGAAGGCGATGCAGACCGCGATCACCCAGAGCGTCCCGACCAGGGCCGACCCGATCCCGGCCCTGTCGGGGAACGACGACCCGAGGTCCGTGATGAAGTCGACGCTGAGCTGGCCGACGCCCTTGGTGAACACCTGGACCAGCACCGCGGCAAGGGTGATCAGCGCGACCCCGAGGCAGGCGAGCATGCCGCCCTTGAAGGCGAGGTCCTTGAGCCGGGCGGCTCGCGGGGCCCGCGGGATCGTCAGCGCCGGGGCCGGCACGGTCGCGGCCGTCGCGTCAGGCGGGGGCGACGGCGGGGGAGCGCTCACTCGTAGGCCTGCCTGTACTTGCGCACGAAGCGGATCGAGATCGCATTCATGATCAGCGTCAACACGAAGAGCGTCATGCCGCAGGCGAAGATCGCGTAGTAGCCGACCGTCCCCGCGGGGTTGTCGCCCTTCGCGGTGGCGCCGATGAAGGTGGTGATCGTCTCGAAGGGCTGGGTCGGGTTGAGCCCCGTGTTGGGAAGCTGCCCGGCCGCGATCAGGGCGATCATCGTCTCGCCGATCCCCCGCGAGACGCCGAGCACTATCGCCGCCACGATGCCCGAGAGGGCCGCGGGGAAGACAACCCGGGTGGAGGTCTGGAGCTTCGACGAGCCGAGCCCGAACGATCCCTCGCGAAGAGAGCCGGGGACGGCGGACATCGCGTCCTCGGAGACCGAGGCGATCGTGGGGACGATCATGATCCCCATCACCAGGCCGGCCGAGAGCGCGTTGAAGACCTGCACGTCGAGGCCGAGGAAGTCATGCAGGATCGTGGGCGTGACGAAGGTGAGCGCGAAGAAGCCGAGCACCACGGTGGGGACCCCGACGAGGACCTCGAGCACCGGCTTGATCACCCGCCGCGTTCGGGGGCTCGCGTACTCGGAGAGGTAGATCGCCGAGCCCAGCCCGACCGGGATCGCCACCAGGACCGCGACCGCGGTGACCAGCAGGGTGCCGTTGATCAGCGGCCAGATGCCGTACTGCGGGTCGGCGAACAGCGGCTTCCAGTCCCCGTCGGTGATGAACGCCCCGACCCCCACCTCGTCGAAGAACCTGATTGTCTCGCCCAGCAGGGAGGCGACGATGCCCAGCGTCGTCAGCACCGAGATCACCGCGGCGGCGAACAGGCCCACCCTGATCGCCTCCTCGCCCCAGCGACGGCGCGCGACGCCGAGGACCGGGGTCCCCGGCGCCGCCTCGCCTTGCGCTGTGGTACCGGCATCCACCGTGGGGCCCCCCCCTCCGCTACCCGCCTAGCCGCTTGCCTTCTCGAGGGCGGAAGCCGCCTCCGTGGCCTGCGAGCTGTCCATGGGGACGATCTGCGCCAGCTCGGCGATCGTCTCGTAGTTGTCCACCACGTACTGCATGTACGCCGTCACTTCCGGCTTCTGAATCGCCTCGGCGCTCGGGTACATGAACAGCGGCCGTGACAGCGGCGCGTACTCGCCGGACTGGATCGTCTCGGTGCTCGGGGCCACACAGCCCTTGCCGTCGTCGACCGAGACCAGGTTCAGCGTGTCCTGGTTCTGCGTGTAGTAGGAGAACCCGAAGTAGCCCAGCCCGTCCTGGTCGCCCGAGACCCCCTCGACGAGCACGTTGTCGTCCTCGGACGGCGTGTAGTCGTCCCGGCTGAGGCCCTCCTCGCCGTTGATGACGTCGGTGAAGTAGTCGAAGGTGCCGGAGTCGGTGCCCGGCCCGTAGAGGCTCACGTCGGCGTCGGGCAG
Source organism: Actinomycetota bacterium (assembly GCA_038040365.1). Taxonomy (GTDB): domain Bacteria; phylum Actinomycetota; class Thermoleophilia; order Solirubrobacterales; family 70-9; genus AC-56. Next base: position 86,858 of record JBBPIL010000006.1, on the reverse strand, counting down.
CGGCTGGCCTGTGTCCGCGTCCTCGCCGAGCTCGCTGTAGTTGCCCACCGTCGAGCTGCTCCAGAGCTCCTTCAGCTGGTCGGTGGTCAGGCAGCTGATCTCGAGGGCGGGGTTGGTCGTCACCGAGATCCCGTCGTTGGCGACCGGGATCTCGCTATAGGCGACGCCGCCCTTCTTGCAGGCGTCGACTTCCTCGGGCTCGATCGGCCGTGAGGCGTCGGCGATGTCGATCTCGCCGGCGCAGAACTTCTCGAAGCCGCCGGAGGTGCCGGCCGCGCCGACGCTGGTCTTGACGTTCGGGTTGTCCTCCTTGAACAGCTCGGCCGCCGCCTGCGCGAACGGGGACACGGTGCTGGAGCCATCCAGCCTGATCGTGCCGGAGAGGTCGCTGCTGCCCCCTCCGCCGTCGTCGCCGCACGCCGCAAGGCCGATGGCGAGCAGACCACAGGCGAACATGGCAAGTATGGACTTGCGAGAAATCAATTCGAGAGGCTCCTTCGTTTCGGTAGGACGGCCGCAGCGTCCCAGCGGCGATCAGCGGTCCTGTTACCGGCAGGTGGCCAGCTTGTGAAAAACCTGTGAAGCCAGGCCCTGGATGGGTTTCGCCCAGGCACCAACCGGCTGGGAAGAGGGGTTTGCGAGCATCCCCTCCGGGGACGGCGGGGCGTTTCTAGGAGATTGCGGGTTTGAAGGCCTCGACCTCCGGGGTCTCCGGTGCCCCGTCGGCGAGCGGCCGCTTGCCCGGCATCAAATCGGCGCCGGGCTCCACCGGCTGCGGGTCGAAGCGATAGCCGATCCCGAAGTGGGTGTGGATGTAGTCCCACCCGGGGGAGCGCTTCTGAAGCTTCGAGCGGAGCTTGCGCACGAAGACGTCCACGGAGCGATCGCCGTGGATCATCGAGTAGCCCCAGACCCGCCGGTAGATCTCGTCGCGTTCGAGCACCTTGCCGGCGTGTTCGGCGAGCACCCCCAGGAGCTCGAACTCGCGGCGGGTGAACTCCAGGCTCTCACCGCCGACGTAGGCCTGGAAGCGGTCGGGCATGATCTCCAGCTCCCCTGCGACCAGCGGCCCCAGGTCCTCGCGGGTTTGGCCACGTCGGTGACGCCGGACCACGGCCTCGATCCGGGCCATCACCTCCTCCGGGTGACTCGGCTTCGAGATCCAATCGTCGGCGCCGAGCCGAAGCCCGCGGACGCGCTGGGCCACCGTGGCGCCCTGGGTGCAGACGATGACCCCGAGGCCGGGCAGCATCCCGCAGACCCGCTCCAGGAACTCCCAGGCGAGCGGGCCGAGCAAGGCGGGATCGACGAGGAGGGCATTCAGCTTCATCGCCGCGAGCTCCTCGGCAGGCACCGGCCCGGAGAGGACCCGGTACTGGTAGCCCGATCCCTCGAGACGCTTGGCTAGCACGCGAAGGAACCCGGAGTCGTCATCGATGACGGCTACTCGAAGTGTTGCCGGTTGGGCGCTCATGGGCGTGGCCGCGAGGCGAAGGCCGGTTCCACCGGCCCCGCCTCGCTCGTCTGAGCCGCCCACAATGGTAGTGGCGTCGCGGTCGTCATGGCGAGCCCGTTGACGGCGTTCACAGAACTTTTACATGGCGCTTCTCGGAATGTTCACCAGCGGCCGGGCTGGCGCCACGAGACTGGGGGCGAGCGAGAAGTCCTCTCTCGTGCGGCGCGCGACTCACTCCCTGCCCCGAGTCGCGCGCCTTCTTTTTTCTCCTCCGGACGAAGCAGGCTGCCCTGCGCTTTTGGAGCCGATTCGCGGCTACTAGCGGGCGCCGCGGAACCCCCTGAGCGGGGTTGAGTCCGACGGCTGGTGGATGGCGGAGACCGCGAACGGACCCGCGCCCGTGCCGCTAGTGAAGTTTCCGCCACGGACCACGGCGCCGGGCAAGCGGGTTGAGGCCTCGCCGGAGCCCCTTCCGACGCAGGTGCGGTCGCCCCCGAAGCCCGCCGACCAGAGGCCGCAGCCCCCCGCCTCCTCGTCCCAGTCCGCCACCCACTCAAACAGGTTTCCGACCATGTCGTTGGCGCCGAAGTTGGAGACGCAGCTAGCGTTGGCGCCCGTGTTCGCCACCGACCCCGGGGGTGGGTTTCCCACGTTGCACGCGGTTGTGTCCGGCGTGCCGGCGACCGCCATCTGCCACTCGGCGTTCGTGGGCAGGCGCTTGCCGGAGTTGGCGAGCGCCTGCTGGGCCTGGAAGTAGGTGATGAAGGCGGAGGGCTTGACCCCGGCGACGCTTCGAGCGTAGATGTTGGTGCAGTTCTGGCCGTTGTCGTTGCAGGGGTAGTTGTCGGCGGTTGTCCCGAACTGGGTGCCGCCCGTGGGGGAGGACCAGACCGAGGCCTCGTATTTGTCGATGCAGACCGAGCCGACCTTGACCATCGCGCCGGTTCCCGCGACCGCCGGCTGGCAGCCGCCCTGGGCGACTCGGGTGCGAAGCGGGGTGGCGTCGAGGCTCGCCTCGTTGACGTCAGCGCCGGTCAGGCTGTTGTCGGTGACGTCGGGTCCGTCGACCGCGTTGGCGGCGACGTCGGGCGCCTTCACCTGGGCGCCGGGGCCGAGGTCGTCCGACTGCACGGTGTCCGAGCCCGAAAGCGCCGCCGCGGTGCCACCCAGCGAGACGAACAGGGCGATCAGCGCGACGACCATCGCGGGCGATGGCCGCGCCTTCATCAAGTCCTTCATCCGAGACCTCCCCCTCCACCCGGGCCGCTCTGGCCCGCCCGCTCACGCACGGTGCCAAGACTACTCCGATGCCGGCTTTCAGCGATCAGAACGTGGCGCCGCGGACCCCGGTGGCGATCAGCAGCAACAACGCGATCCCGATCAGCACGCGGTAGACGACGAAGACGTCGTAGCTGTGCCGTCGCACGAACGCGATCAGGCCGGCGATCGCCAGGTATCCGGAGACCGCGGCGGCGATCGTGCCGACGATCATTGGGCCGGCGACGCCGTGCGGCAACCCCTCGGAGGCCGCCCCGAAGGCCTTGAAGACGACCGCGCCGGCGGTCACGGGGGTGAGCAGCAGGAACGAGATGCGGGCGGCCGAGTCGCGGTCGAGCCCCAGGAAGCGCGCGGCCGTGATCGTGATCCCGGAGCGCGAGACGCCGGGCGCCAGCGACAGCACCTGAGCCAGCCCGATGTAGAGGCCCTGGCGCGGCCCGACGTCCTCGAGCCCCTCTCGCTGGGGGCGGCGATCCGCGTATCCGAGCAACAGCCCGAAGAGGATCAGCAGGATCGCGATCTGCCACGGATCGCCGAGGTGATCCTCGATCAGGCCCTCGCCGAGCCCGCCGGCGATCACCGCCGGAATCGTGCCGACGACGATCGCCCATGCCAGGCGCTCCTCGGCCCCTCCGACCGCGCGCCTGCGAACCGATCCCCACAGCGCCCGAAGCAGGCCCACGATCTCGCCCCTGAAGTAGATCAGCACCGCGGCCAGCGTCCCCGCATGGAGCGCCACGTCGAAGGTCTTGTTGAAGGCCTCGTTGTCCTGGAGGAAGTGGTACTCCTGAAGCCAGGGAACGAGGATCAGGTGACCGGAGGACGAGATCGGCAGGAACTCGGTGAGCCCCTGGACGATCCCGAGCAGGAGGGCCTCGAGGGCGGACATTGGCGCGAGATGCTAGTGGGGCCTCTTATAGAGTTTGTCCCCGTGAGTGGAGCCCGCCTGATCCGCTTGGTCGCACTCGCCGCCGCGACGCTGGTGTGGGTGCTCGCGCTCGCCCCCCCGGCAATGGCCGCCGACGGCGTCGGCCTCTGGGGGCGCACGGACGACAAGGTGATCACCTTCTTCGCCTTCGGGGTGATGGCCTTCTTCGCGATCCTGGTCACTGTCCTGTCTCTGATCCAGATCCGGCTCGAGAGCCGCAAGGAGCGTCTCCGCCGGGAGCTGGAACGGCTCCGCCCGCCAGCCGCCTAGTGCCGAAGGTCTCCTACGAGCGTTCTGGTGCCGCCGCGGTGCTGACGATCGACCGGCGGGAGCGGCGCAACGCCGTCGACGTCGAGACAGCCGGGCTCCTGCTCGACGGCTTCCGCGAGTTCGAGGCCGATGACGATGCGCGCGTGCTGGTGCTCACCGGCGACGGCCCCGAGGCGTTCTGCGCCGGCGCCGACCTGAAGGCGATGGCCGAGGCGGGCCCGGAGCTGAGCTCGGACGTCCTCGACGCGGTGGCCGCCCGGCCCGAGGGCCCGATGGGATTCACGCGCCTCACCCCGTCGAAGCCGACGGTCGCGGCGATCTCGGGCTGGTGCCTGGCCGGCGGGCTCGAGCTGGCGCTGTGGTGCGACCTGCGAATCGCCACCGAGACCGCCCGCCTGGGCTTCACCGAGCGGCGCTTCGGTGTCCCTCTGATCGACGGCGGCACACAGCGGCTGCCGCTGGTGGTGGGCATGGGCAGGGCGCTCGAGCTGATCCTCACCGGCCGCGTGCTCGACGCGGCCGAGGCGCTCGACTGGGGGCTCGTCAACGAGGTCGTTGCCGAGGAGGCGCACCTCGAGCGGGCACTCGAGATCGCAGAGGGGCTCGCCGCCTTTCCGCAGCCGACGATGCTTTCCGACCGCCGCGCCGCGATCGAGGGCTCCGGGCTGACCCTCGCCGATGGCCTGGCGCTCGAGGCCGAGCTTGGGCGCGCCTCGATCGAGACCGGCCTCCGCGGGGCGGCACGCTTCGCCGCCGGCGAGGGTCGCGGCGCGCAGGGCGCCGGCGTCTAGCCGCGCTGGCCGATCGGCTCGTCTGGCTCCGCGCCAGCCTGCTCGCCTCGAACGAGCTGGTAGGCGAGGCCGCCGAGAGCCGTGCCGCCGATCGGCCCCACCAGGTAGATCCAGAAGTCCCGCCACTCCCAGGCAGCGAGCGCTGGGCCGAGGGAGCGGGCGGGATTCATCGAGGCGCCCGTGACCGGCCCGCCGACCAGGGCGTCGAGGCCGATCGTGCCGCCGATCGCGATCGCGGCGGCCGCGCCGGCCGCGCGGGTGTCGGTGGCCACCGCCATGATCACGAACATCAGGAAGGCGCTGAGGACGGCCTCGTACGCCAGGGCGCTGCCGGCCCCGACGCTCGGGGACGTCGCGCCGAGGTCGGCGGGGTGCTCGGGCCAGATCGCCAGCAGCACCAAGGCCGCCGCGATCGCCCCCGCGCACTGCGCCGCGATGTACGTGAGCGCCTCGCGCGGGGGAAAGTGACGAGAGAGCGTGAACGCCAGCGTGACCGCAGGGTTGATATGGGCACCGGAGAGGTGGCCGGTCGCGTAGACCATGACCATGATCACGAGGCCGAACGCCAGGGCGATGCCGACCCCGCCGAGCTGGCCGCCGTAGACGTCGTCGGCGACGATCGCGCCGCATCCGGCGAACACGAGGGCGAACGCGGCCAGGCCCTCGGCGATGCCCCGGCGCGCCAGGTCCGGCCTAGGCACTCGCGCCGATCTCAGGTGCGACCTCGTCAAGGAGCGTGCGCACGCGCTGGCTGATCTCGTCTCGGATCCGCCTCACGCCCTCGAGGTCGGCGTCGGCAGGATCGTCAACCTCCCAGTCCTCGTAGCGCTTCCCCGGATAGATCGGGCAGGCGTCACCGCAACCCATCGTGATCACTGCGTCGGCGGCCCGCACGATCTCGTCGGTCATCGGCTTCGGAAACTCCTTGGAGATGTCCACTCCCACCTCGTTCAGCGCCTCGACCACGGCGGGATTGATCTGATCCGCAGGCTCCGACCCGGCCGAGCGCACGTGGACGCGGCCGTCCGCGTAGCGATCGAGCAGGGCGGCCGCCATCTGGCTGCGACCCGCGTTTTGAACGCACACGAAGAGGACCTCGGGAACATCCTTTGTGATCGTCCCCTCCACCTGGCCCAGGGCCCGAAGGCGCTCGCGGGCGAAGCGGTGGACGAAGAGGGGAATGAAGTCCTTGAAGCGCGCGCCCTCGAGGTGCTCGAGCGACTCGGCCATGTAGCGCTCGATCGTCTCGGGGGAGAAGACCCCCGCGAACTCGGACCCCAGCGATGCAAGGCCCTTCTCCAGGTGGCCGCGCGTAATCGGGTCGAGTTGCAGCTCCTCAAGTTGGGTGGCCATCGATTCCCTCCTCCTGCCCCTGGATCTTCGCGGAGTCGAATCCTATTCCATTGACATATATCGTTTCAATTGATATACGTATATTGATGGGTGTCGATCTGGAGCTGGCCCCGAAGCAGAAGCGCCCCGCAGGTGAGCCCTGCTGCGAGCCCGTGGTCTACCCGGACATCGAGCGCCGCGAGGCCGAGCGTATGGCCTCCGTCGCAAAAGCCCTCGGCGACCCGATCCGCCTCCAGTTGGTCGACGTGCTGCGCCAGCACGCCGGCAAGGTCTGCGTCTGCGAGCTGGTGCCGCTGTTCGAGCTCTCCCAGCCCACGGTCTCCCACCACCTCAAGGTACTGCGCGAGGCCGGCATCGTCGGCTCGGAGCGCCGCGGCCTGTGGGCCTACTACTACGTCCACCCCGAGGCCGTGGAGGAGCTCTCCGCATGGCTGTCGGGCTAGCCGAGCCGGGCCAGGACTGGCGGGAGTCGGTTCTCGAGGCCAAGGACCCACCAGAGCGCGTGCCGCGGATGTACACGCGGCTCGCGCCGGTATACGAGGCTTGGGCGCGGGCGACGGAGTCCAAGGCGCGCCGCCGCGTGCTCGAGCTGGCGAGCGTTCGCCCCGGCGAAGACGTGCTCGAGGTCGCGACCGGAACGGGCGTGCAGCTGGTGCGACTCGCCGGCGCCAACCCCGGCGGACGCATCGTCGGCGTCGAGATCTCGGAGGGCATGCTCGCCCAGACGCGCCGGCGCCTCGAGGATGCCGGGCTCGCCGGAGACGTCGAGGTGATCGAAGGCAGCGCGTTGGAGCTGCCGATCGCGGACGAGAGCTTCGACCTGCTCGTCAACGGCTACATGCTCGATCTACTTCCCCGCGATGACATCCCTCGCGCTCTGGCCGAGTTCAAGCGCGTGCTGCGACCACGCGGGAGGCTCGTCCTCTCGAACATGACCAAGGGCGAGCGACGCCGGCACCGCGTCTGGGACTGGGCCTACGAGCGGGGGGTCGTGGTCACCGCCAATTGCCGCGGCGTGCTCGCGGCGCCAGTCCTGCGAGAGCTGGATTTCATCGACGTTTCGCGTGAGTACCTCTCGCAGATGCTCTTTCCGACCGAGATCGTCACGGCACAGAAGGAGGATCGATGAGCAGCCCCACCCAGACGACCGAGGACATCCGGGAGGCGGTGCGCGAGCGCTACGCCGAGGCAGCCAAGGCCGCGGGTGCCGGCGCCGCCAGTTGCTGCGGCGCCGCGGAATCCTCCTGGGGCTGCGGGAACCCGACGGCCGTCGCCGAGCTCCACGAGGGCGAGACGGTCCTCGATCTCGGCTCCGGCGGCGGGATCGACGTCCTGCTGTCGGCCAGCCGGGTCGGCCCGACCGGCAGGGCGTATGGACTCGACATGACCGACGAGATGCTCGAGCTGGCCCGCCGCAACCAGCTGGCGGCGGGCGTGGCGAACGTCGAGTTCATGAAGGGAACGATCGAGCGGATCCCGCTCCCCGACGAGTCCGTCGACGTGGTCATCTCGAACTGCGTCATCAACCTCTCCGCCGACAAGCCCCAGGTCTTCCGCGAGGCGGCTCGCGTGCTCCGGCGGGGCGGTCGCTTCGCGGTGACCGACGTGGTCGCCGACCCGGAGATGGACGAGGCAACCCGCCGAGACCTTGAGCAGTGGACCAGCTGCATCGCCGGCGCCCTGACCGAGGAGGAGTTTCGCCGCCAGCTGGCGGCCGCCGGCCTCGAGGGGATCGAGATCCGCCAGACGCACCGCGTCCACGAGAACGCCGGCTCGGCGATCGTCCGAGCCCGCAAGCCGTAGCCGCGAGCCGCGCCCTCAGTTCTCTCGGTCGGCGAGGACTTAGCTCTCGGGCAGCCGGAACTCGCTGAGCAGCCGCTTCTCGGTCTCACCCTCGATCGTGGCGACCACCTCGAGATGGCTCTCGAGGGGCGTGCCGCGCAGCTTGGTCGCCAGCAGGTCGTCGACCTGGAAGATGCCGGCCGAGTTGTTCATCTTGATCTCGACCCTCACCGCGCGGTCGGTTCCGGTCTCGATCGCCACCTCGTCGATCGCCGCGGCGGACAGCGCGTGGATGCCCATACGACCCGACTCGACCGGCACCCGGGAGCGCCCATGGGCCATGTCGAGCGCGTCGGCGACCCGCACCACCCCGGCCTCCAGCGTGTACGGCTCGCCGCGGCGCCGGTGGCCGATGATCGCCTGTAGCGCCTCGGAGACGACCACGGTGCGCTCCGGCTCGTCGTAGACCCCCTCGAGAAGCTGCCTCAGCTTCGGCTCGGCGAGGAACAGGCTGTAGGCCTCGTGATCGGTGCGGTGGATGGACATGCCGACGTCGTGCAGGAGCGCCCCGGCGGCAACCACGATCTCGCCGTCGCGGCGGCCCATCCCGTGGTCGGTGACCATCGCCGGTTCGACCCCCGCCTTCGCCAGAAGCCGCAGCAGGCGCAGCCCGATGTTGAGCACGATCTGGACGTGGACCCAGGAGTGATCGGACATCCCGAGCCGCTCCGAGGTCACCTGAGCCATGTGCCACCAGCCGCGCAGCTCCGCGTCCGCGTTGACCCCGTCGAGCAGCGCCTCGAGCTTTCGGTTGCCCCGCGTCGGGGCGCGGACCCTGGCCCGCCCGATCGCCTCTGCCGGGGTTGTGCCGCGCTCGTCGGGGCCGGCCGCGGTCTCCGCTTCCCTGGCGCCATCAGTGCTCATGGGCGGAGTGTGTCAGGCGGCGAGGCGCCCCAGTCAGCCCTGCCACTGGGCGAGTCGCGGATAGCATCCCCCCGTGGCCGGACTGCTGTCGATCGAGCGTCACGAGGAGGTCGCGCTCGTCACCCTGTGTCGCCCCGAGCGGCGAAACGCGCTCTCGATCGAGCTGCGGCTCGAGCTCGCCGACGCCTTCGGCCACCTGTCCCGCGACGGCGAGGTGGGCTGCGTCGTGCTCACGGGGGCCGGAGCCGCATTCTGCTCCGGGATGGACACCACGCAGTTCGGCGGCGACCTGGAGCACCGCAAGCAGCTGGTCGAGACGAGCGCGGTCGCCTTCGAGGCGGTCGGCGGCTGCCGTCGCCCGATCGTCGCCGCGATCAACGGCCCGGCGATCGCCGGCGGCTTCGCGCTGGCGCTGCTATGTGACCTGCGGATCGCCTCGCCCTCGGCGATCTTCGGCTATCCCGAACTGCCGCGAGGCATTCCGCCCAGCTATGCGGCGGCGCGCGCCGTGCTCCCGGCGACCGTCGCCCAGGAGCTCTGCCTCACCGGCCAGTTGGTGAAGGCGGAGGAGGCGCAGAGGATGGGGATAGTGCGCGAGGTCGTGGAGGGCGATGTGGTCGCGCGGGGGCTGGAGCTCGGGCAGCGGATCGCCGGCCTGCCGCGCAAGGCCGTGCTCGAGACCAAGCGCCGGACGCTGCTCGAACGCCGCCACCTGTGGGGCTTCCTGTTCGAGGACGAGGAGCGTGTCTTCCGGCGCGCCCTGCTGGGCCCGGAGGCGGTCACCGGGCCCAAGGAGAACGGCGAAGCGGCTTAGGCACGAACCTCGACTTTCACCACCTCGCGGACCGAGGGAAGGAGCTGGGTGCGATCGTGCCGCTCTACGCGGCCAGATCTCACCCACCGCCGTCGTCGGGCGCAAAATGTGGACGGTGACACGAGAGGGCGCGCAGCGGCATGCGTTCCGTGATGTCTCTCCGGGCGTGCGGCCTCTACGCGATCGGCGACACCGCCGCGAGGATCTGCGGCCAGACGTACGTCTCCCAGAGGGCCGCGAGCACGAGCGTGGGGATCGCGACGGCCACGGTCGCCACCGTGGCCGCGAGCAGACTTCCCCACTCTCCCTTACGGCTGGCGATCGTCCACGCCGCCAGCGGCAGGAAGAGGGCGGTGAGCTCACATAGCGCGTGCGGCAACACCGTCAGCATCAGCAGTCCGGCGGGGATCTGGAGCTGGTAGGCGAGCGTGGCGCCGGTCAAGCCCAGGGCGTACGCCTGCGTCGCAAGCGAGAAGCAGGTCACCGCGATCACCCAGGCGAACGCCACCGGCCTCGCCTTCTCGTGGATCCAGCGCCAGGCGCCGGTGCGCCGCTCGGCGGCGAGCGGGAGCGACGCTCCGGCGATGAAGCCCGCGACGCAGGCGAACGCATGAAGCGCAAGGACGAGCGAGTTGCCAAACAGGATCTGGAGCACGCTGGCCGCGCTGGGGGCCTCGGTGACGCCGGGAATCGAGAACGGCGTCGGGTCGGGCTGGGCCACGGACGCGACGATCCAGACTACGAAGAGAAGCGCGAGGGCGATGGCGACGCCACCGCTGATCCAGCTCCGCAACACCGGCCACGGCTCTTGGTTCCAGCGCGCCAGCGTCCCCCGCGTCTGGCGAGCCCCGCGCACGAGCACGTACTGGTTCACGTCCACTGGCTAGACATCGGCAGCGAGGGACTCCCCGCTTAGAGCACCGGCTCATCGAGTGTCGAGTTGCGCTGGTTAAACGAGCGCAACTCGACCACCGACGGGTGGGCGGCGACGCGAGTCGCGCCCGGTGGATGTAGGTCAGCCGCAGATCGGCCAGGGGCTCGAGCCGCTGCTGGCATAGAGCAGCGCGGCACGATAGTCCTGCTCGGCCTCCGGGGCGGTGGCTGGGTCGCCCGACCCGCCGACCGACGCCCAGGTGCCGTAGTCGAACTGGTACTTGCCGTGGTAGGCACCGTCGGCCGAGACCGCGGTCGGGTCGCCACCGGACTCGCAGGAGGCGATCGCGCTCAGCGTAGCGCTAGAGACGCCGACCGACTCGGGCGTCGGATAGCTGCCGGCGGGATCCCGCGTGGACTGGGCGGACTCTGCCGCCTGAGCCCGTCGGACCTGGCGACGAGCCACCTCGAGCGACCTGCTGAAGCGATTGCCGGGCTTGTCGAGGACAGCGAGCTTGGCGTGCTCAGCGTGCCGGACCGACTGCGGCGCGCCCGACCGCTGCTTGGCGGGAGGGTGAGCTGGGGCGCCGATCGCCTGGCTCGCGACGCTCAGGCCGAGCCCGAGGGCGCCCGCGACGGCAAGCAACTTCTGTTTTGCGACGGACACGGATGAACCACCTCCGTTCGGTGCTTCCCGGCGCCGTTATGGCGCGACCGCGCGCCGACGGCGAAGTGGCGCACGCGCATACGGCGCTCGCCTCGCTCAGCGCTCCGGTTTGACCGGGCCTCCAAGTCCCCTGGGCGGTTTGATCAGCGCGCCGATCGGCGGCGCGTGCCCGAGGGGTTGTCCGTGAACGGACGCGGAGGGTGCCAGGGGAACGGGCGTTTGTGTGTGATGACGGTCACACATGACCCGTCTGTGCATAGGCGCTAAAAGGACCTGCTAGCAGCGCTTTTGCCGGGGGGCCGGTAGGGGCGGCGACAGTTCTATGAGCAGCTGCTCAAACTAGGTCTGGGCTTTTTGCCTCGCCCGGAAACGGGTACCTGCCCGTAGGAGCGGTCGCGCCGTCCCCAGGATCGCGCTGGAAGGTTGGCCCAGCCGTTCCCTGCTATGGCCGATAAGGCCCAACCCAAACAGAAGACCCGCCCCAAGAAGGGCGAGCCGGTCAAGAATCCGGCGCCGAAGCGCCGGGATGTAATCGGCGCGCTGAAGCGAGCGGCACTCCGCCACACCAGCACAAGCAAGTAAGCGATTGAATCGCCCGCTCCTGTGCGTCGTGCGCCAGGCCTTCCCCGACAGGCCGGCCTTCGGGACGGCCGTCTCGCGTGCGATCCTGAACCGGGTCGCCGCTGGCGAGCTGCCCCCGACGCTTCGCCTCCACCGCCCAGGGCCGATCCTCGCCTTCTCTCGCCGGGATCGCGCCAGCCCTGGCTTCGAGGCCGCCGTGCGTGCCGCTCGCGAGGCCGGGTTCGAGCCCGTGCTACGCCTGGCCGGTGGTCGTGCCGCCGTCTTTCACGAGCGGACCCTGGCCTGCTCGTGGGCGGTCCCCGACTCCCGCCCGGCGGCCCGCACCACGGAACGCTTCCGGGAGATGGCCGAGCTGCTCGCGGCGGCGCTCAGCGGACTGGGCATAGACGCGCGGGTGGGAGCTGTTCCGCGCGAGTACTGCCCGGGCGCCTGGAGCGTCAACGCCGGCGGCCGCACGAAGCTGGTCGGCATCGGCCAGCGGCTGATCGCCGGCGGAGCCCATCGCGGCGCGGTGGTGGTGGTCGGCGGAAGCGAGCGGATTCGCGACCTGCTGGTGCCCGTTTACGACGCTCTCGGCCTCGACTGGGACCCGGCCACGGCCGGCGGCGTCGAGGACGAGATCGGCGAGGTCGGCTTGGCCGCCGTCGAGGGGGCGATCCTCTCGGGCCTGGGCGAGCGCCACCAGCTGAGCGAGGAGGAGCTCGACACCACGACGCTGGAGCTCGCCGCGCGGCTCGAGCCCAACCACAGAGTCGGGCCGTAGCGGTAGCGACGTGAAGCTGCTGGCCTTCAGCGACCTGCACACGGACCTCGGTCAGGCGCAGCGCCTGGCTTCCAGAGGCAGGGAGGCGGACGTCGTGGTGGGCGTCGGCGACTTCGCCTCCGTGCACTCGGGCCTGACGGAGACGATCGAGACGCTGCGTGCGATCGAGGTGCCGGCGGTGCTCGTTCCCGGCAACAACGAGACCGAGGACGCGCTGCGCGAGGCTTGCGAGGGCTGGAAGCGGGCCGTGGTCCTTCACGGCGAAGGCACGGAGATCGACGGCGTCGCCTTCTTCGGCCTCGGCGCGGGCGTCCCGGTGACCCCTTGGGACTGGAGCTTCGACCTCACCGAGGAGGCGGCCACCGAGCTACTCGACGGGTGTCCCGAGGGATGCGTGCTCGCGGTTCACTCCCCGCCGCGGGGCCACGTCGACGTCAGCGGCACCGGCAAGCATCTGGGCAGCGAAGCCGTGCTCCGCACGATCGAGAGCAGGCGCCCCCGCCTTGCCCTCTGCGGTCATATCCACGAGAGCTGGGGCAGACAATCCAGGATCGGGCCGACCCAGGTGATCAACCTGGGGCCGGAGGGGATGCTGCTGGAGGTCTAGCCCACGCCGCCCCTGGGGTCGCGCTGAGCCCCTCAGCTGCCGCCGGCGTCCTCGATCACGGCCATCGCGGCGTTGCGGCCGTTGAGGGCGATCACCGAGCCGGCGGGATGGGTGGCTGCGCCGCAGAGGTACAGCCCCTCGACCGGCGTCCGGTGGTCGAAGCGGCGGTCCCACATCTGGTCCGGAAGCGCTTCGCCCTGGAAGATGTGACCGCCGGTGAGGCCGATGCGCCGCTCGATGTCGGGCGGCCCCAGGATCTCGAGGTACTCGACGCATTCGTGGACGTCGGGGGCGTAGACGGCGATCGCGTCGAGGATCCGCTCCCCCACCTCCTCCCGCCGCGACTCCCAGTCGCCTTCTGCGAACTCGTGGGGCGCGTACTGCGCGAAGACGCTCATCGTGTGGCGCCCCGGCGGCGCCACCGAGGCGTCATAGGCGGTCTGGAAGTAGAGCTCGGCGAAGCCGACCGAGGGCTCGCCCCGCCGGCAGGCCTCGAAGGCTTCCTGAGCGGCATCGAGCCCCGGCGTGATCGAGACCATCGCCCGATGCGCCTCCACGCCGTTCGCCGCCGTGAACGCCGGCAGCCTGTGGAGCCCGGCGTTCAGCTTCACCACCGGCGAGTCCGTCCGCCAGCCCTCGATCCGCTCCCGATAGGCGGCTGGCGCGGCGTCGGTGCCCAGCATCGCCAGAGTTCGCTTCGGGTCGGCGTTGGAGAGCACGACCGGGGCGCGGATCAGCTCACCGCTCTCGACCTCCACCCCCTCGCCGGGGATGATCCGCGCCACCGGAACGCCGGTGGCGAGCGTGGCGCCGCTCTCCAGCGCCGCCTCGGCGATCGCGAACGAGACCCGTCCCATGCCGCCCTCGACATACCCCCAGAACGACCCATGCCCCAACAGGTCCCCCTGGTGGTGCATCAGCTTCACCGAGGCGGTGCCGGGATCGCGGGGGCCAGCGAAGGCGCCGATCACGCCCTGGCCGAAGAACGCGTGCTTGATGCGCTCGTCGTCGACGTAGCGGTCGAGGGTCTCGGCGATCGACTCCTCGAACACGACCGAGATCGACTCGGCGTCGTGGCCGAGAAGCTCCTCGAGCTCATCGCGGGTCGGCGAGGCACCCACCCAGGTATCGCGAGGACCGGCGCGAAGCAGCCGGCGCAGCCGCTCGAACAACTCTTCGTATGCGTTCATGCCCTGGATGTCCCGCTCCGAGAAGCCGTTCTCGCGCATGTGCGCGACGGTGCGCCCCCGATCGAGGAAGAGCGCCACCGAGCTGCCGTCGGGCAGCGGGCACCAGAGGTTGGGATCGGCCATCAAGACCCGATAGCCGTGCCGCTCGAGCTCGAGCTCGCGGATGACCAGATCGTCGAGCAGCCCGACGACGTAGGCGCAGGGACTGATCAGGTAGCGCGGGTCGGGAAACGGCTGCTCCAGCGTGCACGCTCCGCCGATCTGCTCCCTGCGCTCGAGCACCAGCACCGAGCGGTCGGCTCGGGCCAGATAGGCGGCCGCCGTGAGCCCGTTGTGGCCCCCACCGACCACGATCGCGTCCCAGTCTCGTGCGCCCAGCTCGCTGAGCGGGGCCGGCAGCCCGATCTTGCCCATCGCGGCGCCGACGTCGAGGGCGGTCATGCCGAGGGGGCCAAGTCAGAGCCGCCGTCGGCGACCCGCGGGATTGCGGGCGCGAGCCTCGAGGCGATCCCGGCTCGAGGCGGCGGCGGGCACGCGCTTGACCCCGCGAAGCCCCGGGGCGAGGAGCTCCTCGGCGCAGCGGCGATGCCAGTGGTGGTGGTCGGAGCCCCCCGCCCGGCGTAGGTAGTGAACGACGACGTGCTCGGCCCCGATCGGGATCTCGCCGTGGCAACCGGGGCAGCGGTAGAGCTTGCCCGCGATCCCGCGGATCAGCCAGGCCTCGTGGCCCTCCTCGGTGAGGCCGTGGAGGCTGGTGCGCGAATCCGGCATGCCCTCAAGGTCGCTCATGGATGGCGCCACCAGGCTAGTGGGTCGTCCCATGACGTTGTGCCTGAAACGGCCGCGGTTTCGGGTGCAACGTTGTGGGACGGCCCACTAGACCACCGCATGCCGGCGCGAAATGGGCGACGATTCGGCGCTGTGAGCGACGATCGGGATTCGAGCAGCGAGCGACCGGGGCCTCCTCGCAAGCCCGGCAAGCTCCGAAACCGAGCTCGTCGCACCGATTCCAGGCCCCAGCTGGTGGCGACCGCCAAGTTCATCCGGCGAATCCTTCCCGGCGACGATCGGTACGGCGACGCGCTGTCGACGACCGGTACCGAGGTCCCGCAGCGGATCGGCCGCCTGGTGTCCGAGGTCGAGCCGGAGCGGCCGAGCGCCGTTCGCGAGCTCGGGCTGGGCGCCCTGCAAGCGTGGCAGGCGCTCTCCGAAGCGCAGGGCCGCGGTCGCGGCAAGGTTGACGTCGCGATCCTGTTCACCGACATCGTCGGCTTCTCGTCCTGGGCGCTCGACGCCGGCGACGAGGCGGCGCTCGAGCTGCTGCGCCAGGTTGCCGCCGCCGAGGACGCGGCGATCTCGGTACACGGGGGCAGCCTGGTGAAGCGGCTCGGCGACGGCGCCATGGCCGTGTTTCGCGCCCCCGAGGAGGCGGTTCACGCCGCCCTTCAGGCACAGCGCGAGCTCGGTCGGATAGAGGTGAACGGACACACGCCGGAGCTTCGCGCGGGCGTCCACCTCGGGCGCCCACGAAGAGTCGGCGCCGACTACCTCGGCGTCGACGTCAATATCGCGGCCCGGGTCGGCGAGGCCGCCAAGGGGGGCGAGGTGCTGGTCTCCGAGTCGGCCCGCCAAGCGCTGGACCCCGGGGCCTTCAAGTTCGGCCGCAACCGGCGGCTGGGCGCGACCGGAGCCCCCCGGGACCTCTCGGTCTGTCGCGTCGCCGTCCGCTAAAGCGGGCGGCGACTTCCGCCAGCGGTCCTGGCGCTTGACCCGACCCGGTCTGGAGGCGGCGTGACCGGCCGGCCACGCCGTCGCGCTATGCCATCCTGAGAATCCATGCCGGCAGACAGCGATCGCCAGGCGGACGCGGCGCCCGCCGCTGCCGCCACAGACACAGAGATGAGCCTGGGCGCGGTTCGCCTCAACGTCGCCGACCTTGATCGCGCACAGCGCTTCTACGAGGAGGCGATCGGCCTCCGGGCATTCGATCGCGCCGCGGAGGTGGTGCGCCTCGGGGTGGACGGGCCGACGGCCGTAGTCGAGCTGGTGGGCCGGCCCGACGCGCCGGCGCGGCCGCGCGGCACCACCGGCCTCTTCCACCTGGCGATCCTGCTCCCGAGCCGAGCGGACCTCGCCCGAGCGCTGCGCCGCGTGGCCGACGCTGGGTGGCGGCTCACCGGCGCTTCGGACCACCTCGTCAGCGAGGCGCTCTACCTCCACGATCCCGAGGGCAACGGGATCGAGATCTACCGGGACCGCCCGCGCGAGCAATGGCGCTACGCGGACGGCCAGCTACAGATGGACACGCTGCCGCTCGACCTCGACAGCGTTCTCGGCGAGCTGAGCGCCGCGGACACCGAGGCGAACGGGATGCCCGCGGGAACGCGGATCGGGCACGTCCACCTCGCAGCTCGAGCAGGCGGGGCAGCGCCTGCGCGTCGCGGGGTTCGACCCGCCGAACGACGGAGGCGGCCTGCGGGTCGCCGATCCCTCCGGCAACGGCATCCTGCTCAGGCAGCGCGACTAAGCCGGCTGGCAATCGTCGTCGGCCGGGGCCTAGCCGCCTGACCCGGCTCCGGTTCGAGGCTGGTAGTAGCTTGCGTGCTCCAGTGAAGGTGAACGAGAGCGCACCCGCGGTCGCCTCGGCCGAGGTCGAGGTCGCCGCGGACCCGGAGATCGTCTGGGACGTGCTGACCTCGATCGACGACTGGCCGAGCTGGAATCCGGACGTCAGCTCGGCTTCCCTCGAGGAAGGCTTGAGCGAGGGGTCGCGGTTCCGGTGGAAGGCGGGGCCGGGGACGATCATCTCGACGCTCCAGCGGATCGACCGCCCTCGCCTGATCGCCTGGACCGGCAGGACGTTCGGCATCAACGCGATTCACGTCCACCGGCTCGAGCCGCGGGGCGAGGGGACCGTGGTCTCGTCGGAGGAATCTTGGGAAGGCCTTCCCGTCCGCATCTTCCGCGGGCGGATGCAGAAGACGCTCGAGGAATCCATCGAGCCGGGGCTGGGCCACCTGAAGGCCGAGGCCGAGCGCCGAGCGAGCCGACTCAGCGTGTGATGCGCGTTGACGGGACCGCAGACGAGCCACTCGAGCTGACCACGCCGGCAGAGCCGTCGGCTCTGGCGCCGATCCGCCGCGCCGTGGAGGCCTGGCTGGCCGATCAGCGGATCGACCGGGGCGACGGATGGCAGATCGTCGCCGCCTGCCACGAGGCCTGCGCCAACGCTTCAGAGCATGCCTACCCGCCATCGGAGGGAGGATCGATCGAGGTCGAGGCTCGGAAGGAAGGCCCTCGCATAGTCGTGGCCGTGCACGACCACGGCCGGTGGCGTCCGCCGCGCGGCCATGACCGCGGGCGGGGCTTCACCTTGATGAGCTACTTCATGGACCGCGTGGATGTCGAGCGATCGGAACAGGGGACCACGGTTCGCATGGAGCGCAGGCTCGGCGGGGGTATCCGGGCTTGAACACTCACGAGCGGGCGGTCAACCCACCCGGCCCAACTCGATCCAGACGTCCGCGCCACCCTCCGGTGCGTTTCGGGCCGCGGCGCGCCCGCTATGGGCCTGGGCGATCGCGTCGACGATCGCGAGCCCGAGGCCCGTCCCGCCCTCGGCCCTAGCGGTATCGACCCGCCTGAAGCGCTCGAAGGCATGGGGGAGGAAAGCGGGCGGGAAGCCAGGACCGGCATCGCTCACGTGAAGCTCGACGCCACCCTCGGTGGCGCGGGCCCAGAGGCGGATCTGCCCGTTCCCGTGGCGCAAGCCGTTCTCGACCAGATTGGCGAGGGCCTGCTCCACGCGGGCGCGATCGGCCTCGATCACGAGGCCGTCAGGATCGTCGACTACCAGCGATCGACCGGCCTCGCGGGCAGGACCGCCGAGGCGACCCCGGACCGCGGCGAAGAGGTCGCGGACCTGAATGGGCTTGGCCGCGATCGAGAGCGTGCCCTTGTCGGAGCGAGCGAGGACGAGGAGGTCCTCGGCCAGCTGCGAGATGCGATCGGCTTCCTCGATCGCCGAGGCGATGGCTTCCCGCAGCTCCTCCGTGCTTCCTCCGTAGCGGAGGGCCAACTCCAGCTCCGTCTTGTGCAGGGCCAGCGGGGTGCGCAGCTCATGACTGGCATCGTCGACGAAGGCTCGCTCGCGCTCCACCGCCGCCTGGAGCCGATCGAGCATCCGATTCAGCGTCTCACCCAGCCGGCGAACCTCGTCCTGGGCCGGCGACAGCGGGAGGCGCTGCTCGGCCTCGGCGGCCGAGATCTCGGCAGCCCGCTTGCGCATCTCGTCGACCGGGCGAAGCGCCGCCCGGGTGGCACCATAGGCAGCCAGCGACGCCAACAGCAGGGCCACGGGCCCGCCGATCAAAAGCAGCGTGGCCAGGTTCCCCAGGGTTTCATCGCGGTTGGCGAGCGAGGCGCCGACGACCACGATCAGCCGACGCCCCTCTTCCTGCCTTACCGGGCTGGCCTCCAGACGAACCGGATCGTCGCCGCGGCCCGGCAGATTGGAGCGCTCGAAGAGGATGGTCCCCCGGCGGGCCCGCTCGAGCTCGGCCCCGGCGAGGACGGGGCGGCCTGGTTGGACTCTCGGATCGAAGACCCGTCCCGACCGGGTCACGATCTGGGCGAAGCTGTCGCGTTGTCGCGCCAGCACGCTACGCACCGACTCTCCGAGACCCGCCGCGTCGGACGCTTGGATTAGCGCGTTCAGCTGTTGGGCGCGGGAATGCAGGTCCCGATCGACGTCACGGTTGAGCTCCGATTCCAGACGCAGATACAGGAACAGGCCCGTCCCGGCCAGAACGACCGCCATCACCCCACAGAAGACCAGGGTGACGCGCACCCGGATCGGCAGACGGCTCAGCGCGTCCCCTCCTCCCTGAGGCGATAGCCGACTCCGCGCACCGTCTCGATGCTCTCGACCCCGAAGGGCCGGTCGACCTTGCGACGCAGGAGGCGGATGTAGGAGTCGACGACGTTGGAGCGGTTCTCGTATTCGTAGTCCCAGGCGTGCTCGAGGAGCTGGAATCGGGACAGGACCTCGCCCGGCCGGCGCATGAAGGTCTCCAGGATCGAGAACTCCTTGGGTGAGAGCTGGATCTCGGTCTCACCACGCCAGACCTGCCGCCGCGCCGGATCGAGGCGTAGGTCGCCGACCCGGAGCTCCGCGGGCCGCTCAACCGGGCCCCGTCGCACCAGGGCGCGAAGCCGCGCGAGGAGCTCGGAATAGGAGAACGGCTTGGTGAGGTAGTCGTCGGCGCCGCCATCGAGCCCTGCGACGCGGTCCCGAACCGCGTCGCGCGCCGTGAGCATCAGGATCGGGGCCCAGACGCCGTCGGCCCGCAGCCGGCCGCAGACCTCGAAGCCGTCGATCCCCGGCAGCATCACGTCGAGGATGATCACGTCGTATTCCGTGGCCTGGGCTCGCCAGAGCGCGTCCTCGCCGTTCTTGGCCACGTCCGTGGCCATGCCCTCTTTTTGCAGGCCACGTCTGATCAGGCCGGCCATCTTGACGTGGTCTTCAACGATCAGGACACGCATTGCCGTACCGACCTTGCTCCTACAAGATGAAAGAAAGATGACAGTCTAGGGCGTGCCGACCGGGGCCCGCGGGCGTCGTCCCTCCGTTCTCGGCCCTGAGCGCGTGTAGTCGCGGAACTGGGGCTCCTCCGGGTCCGCCGGAGGCGCGCCAGCGCCGGCCTATGGCTCCGTGTGGAGGGTCCTGCTGGCGTCCGCCTTGCACCCGGGCTTCCTGCCTGCGCGGGCGTAGAACTTGCCGGACCGCCCCGTGTTTCCCGTCGACCACTCGCCCTGATCGCCGTTCAGCTCCGAGATGTCGGAGGCGACGACCTCTTCGGTCCTCGGATTCTGCTCCGGACCCTTCTGCTTGTAGAGCTTGACCTTGCGGTTGTCCGCGCACTTGTGCAGCCGCGGGCTCTTCATCGCTGCCCCGGATACGATCCTGCTCAGGATCGCGCTGTCCGAGGGTCCGTTCGCCGAGGGCTCGGCTTGGCGCGCGAAAACCGATGAGCACTCCGCCGACACAGTACGCCAAGTCCGGCGACGCCTCGATCGCCTATCAGGTCGTCGGCGACGGGCCGATGGACTTGGTCCTCGTCCTCGGCTTCGCGACCCACCTCGAGCTCCAGTGGGAGTCGCCTCCGTTCGCTCGCTTCTTCGAGCGGATCAGCTCGTTCTCGCGCCTGATCATCTTCGACAAGCGCGGCACCGGGCTGTCCGACCCCGTCACCGAGGTGCCGACCCTCGAGGAGCGGATCGACGACGTCCGGGCGGTCATGGACGCCGTGGGGTCGGAGCGGGCCGCGCTTTTCGGGATCTCCGAGGGCGGGCCGATGGGCATCCTGTTCGCGGCCACTCACCCGGATCGCGTAACGGCGCTGGTGCTCCACGGCGCCATGGGGCGCACCACCGAGGCGCCCGACTACCCCTGGGCCTCGCCCGCGGAGGCGCTTCGCGAGTCCGCCGCCGAGTTCATCGCCCCTCACTGGGGGCAACAGGCAGAGGGGATGGTCGAGCTCTTCGCTCCGAGCTTCGCGCACGATCCCGAGGCGGTGGAATTCACCGCCCGTTTGGAGCGCTCTGCCGCGAGCCCGGCGATGGTCCAGCAGATCTTCGAGATGTTTCTAGGCATCGATGTGCGAGCCGTCCTGCCCACGATCCACGTTCCGACGCTCGTCCTCCACCGGCGCGGCGACCGGGTCGTCAATCGACGCGCCGGCGAGGAGCTCGCCGCGCAGATCCCGGGCGCCCGGTACGTGGAGCTTCCTGGGATCGACCATCTGCCCTGGGCAGGCGACTCGGAGGCCGTGCTCGGGGAGATCGAGGAGTTCCTAACCGGCGCCCGCTCAGTACCCGAGCCCGACCGCGTGCTCGCCACGGTGATGTTCACGGACATCGTCGGCTCGACGGAGCGAGCGGCGGAGCTCGGGGACGCGCGCTGGCGCGAGCTCCTCTCAGCGCATCAGGCAGCGGTGCGGCGCGAACTGACGCAGTTCCGCGGACGGGAGGTGAAGACGCTGGGCGACGGCTCCCTCGCCACCTTCGACGGCCCGGCGCGGGCCATCCGGTGCGGGCACGCGATCACGGAGGCGGCCCGCCCCCTTGGCCTGGAGGTGCGCATCGGCCTGCACTCCGGCGAGGTCGAGCTGATGGACGGGGACGTCGGCGGGATCGCGGTACACATCGCGGCGCGCGTTGGAGCCCTCGCCGCCGCGGGCGAAGTGCTCGTCTCCAGCACCGTCAAGGATCTCGTTGCCGGATCGGGGATTGGGTTCGCGGACCGCGGCGCGAAGCCTCTCAAGGGAATCTCCGGCGAATGGCGGCTCTTCGCGGCAGCCCCGTAACGCCAGCGAATGGAAGACTCGATCTTCGCAGCGGTCCTGCTCCCGCTGGCATTGGCGGTGATCATGGTGAGCCTCGGCATGTCGCTGACCCCCGAGGACTTCAAGCGGGTCTTCGTCAAACCGAGGGGCGTCTCGATCGGGCTCCTCAACCTCGTGCTGCTTTCGCCCCTGCTCGCCTTCGCGGTCGCCCACGCATTCTCGCTCGAGCCCGCGCTCGCTGTGGGACTGGTCCTGCTCGGCGCCTCGCCAGGCGGCATCCTGGCGAATCTGCTGACTCATTTTGCACGGGGCGACACGGCCCTCTCGATCACGATGACGGCGGTCTCGAGCCTGGCGGCGGTCCTTACCGTCCCCCTGTTCCTCGGACTGGCCACTGCCCACTTCGGGGCGACCCGCCTCGACGAGCACGTCAGCATGCCCGGCGTGGTCGCACGCGTGCTGTTGATCACCGTGGTCCCGCTGGCGATCGGACTGTGGCTGCGGGCACGGTACCCCGAGCGGGTCGCGGAGATTGGCGGCACCGTGCGCCGGCTTACAGCGGTTGTGTTCATCTCGGCTGTCGCCGGCGTGATCGTCGCGGAGCACGACCGCGTCCTCGACAACCTCGGCGCTGTGGCCGTCGCGGCGGTCACGCTCAACATCGTCGCGATGACCACGTCGTTCTCGATCGCGCGCCTGGTCCGGCTTGACAGCCGGCAGTCGACTGCGATCGCGATCGAGCTCGGCATCCACAATGCCGTGCTTGCGATCGCCGTCGGGGCGACGATCGCGACCGTATTGACCGTCCCTGCCGCGGTCTACGCGAGCTTCATGTTCATCCCCGCCGGACTCTTCGCCTGGCTGATGTATGGGCGAAACGGAGCATCTCCACCGCGAACGGAGTTCGGCGAGCGATGAGACCGAACGCGGGCTGCAGCTTCGGCTACGGACCCGGTGAGTAGCTGACCAGCTCCTCGCGACCGCTCCCGGCGGACACCTCGATGCCCAAGACCTGGCCTACGCCCCTTGCGTAGAACTTGTAGTCGAGGAGCGTGCGCTCGATGCCCTCGGTCTCCTTGATCAAGAGGACGTTGCGAAACCTGCCAAAGGGCACCTCGGCCCGCTCGCTGAGGCTGAATACGAGGGCGCGGTCCTCGGCGACGCCCTTGTAGTGCTCCTCCCGGTAGGCCAAGCCGACCCTCGGGCGGGCGGCCATGATGACCCCGGGCTGCGCGCCGTCGTTGCCCGCCTCCCAGGAGCCATCGGTCGTCGTCACCTCGCCGTCCTCAAACTCCCTTGCCTTCTCGCCGAGGTACCAGACGTCGCCGCGCTCGTCCTGCGCGTACCAGGCATGGTTGTCCTCGATCAGCTCGCCCTTCTCGAATACCTTGGTGTAGACGACCCGCGCCGTGATGCCGTTTGCGATCCGCTTGCTGTCGTACGTGACGGTCGCCACGGCGCGCTGCTGTGGCCCCTCGGGGTCGCTGACGCGGTAGACGCGCCGATCGCCCGGCGTCATCGGCGAGTACGGGTTGTCGATCTCTGTCGCGAAGTTGGCGGGATCGAGATGCACCCGCTCAGCCCCCTGTGGCAGACCTGAGTCGGCCGCCGCCGCCGGTTGGGTTTCGGTCGACGCGCCCTGGCCATTGCTCTCGTCGCCGCATGCCACGAGGGCGGTCGCGACGAGTAGGCAAGTCCCGCTCGCGACGGGAGCCGGGGCTCCCATCAGCTTGCCGGCGTGAGTCCCGCGAGAAGGCCGCGCATTTGCGCGGCGATCTCCCGCACCGCGGCGAGGTCCTCATCGCCGGCGGCGCCGATGGCATCGACGATCTCGGTGTCGATCCGGCTCCGGTCGGCGTCATCGAGTGTGTGAGCGATCCGGTCGCGGATCCAGTCGAGGTTGGCGACGTCGGAGCGGACCGCGGGCAGGTCCTCGGCGGCAGCGTCGATGCCGAGCATCGCGGCCTGGAGGTCGAGGCGAGCCAGATCGATCTCCGCCGGAGGGCGATGCCGCAGCTGGAAGTCGAGGCTGGCGACGGCGACGTCAGTCGCCGCGAGGCGGCTGTCCACCGGCTTGCGAACCCGAACCGCCCGCTCGAGAGCGTCGAGGGCGTCGTTCATGTGGCCGGCTAGGAGGTCGGGCACCTCGCCGCTCTGGAAGGAGGCCCAGTCGGCGGCCATCTCCTCGACAGCGGATGAGGCCTCCGTCCAGTCGATCACGCCACCTGCCCCGAAGATCTCGGCCGCGCCGCCCGAGATCCGCGTCAGCTCTGCCGGTGGCGTGCCGGGAAGCGCGTCGAGCGGCACCGCGAGAGCCATCAGCTCGTAGTCGCTCCCGTCACGGGTATAGAACTCGCCATACCCGGGTGCCCACTGCTTGATCTCGGGGCCCTCCTGGTGGTGCTCGTCGATCTCAAACGCCCCGTCGATCCGGCCTCGGGGGCCATCCACCGTCACATCGATGGACTTCACGGTCGACTCCTCGAAGACGAGCCCGGGGATGTTCTCGGACCGGTACGCGTCGCCGACCTCGGGATCGTCGGGCGTGATGATTCCCGCCGGGCCGTCCCTACCGGCGAGCCAGGCGCCCTCCATGTCGGCGATGTGTCCATCATCGCCGTAGTTGAAGACGTCCTCGCCGAAGTACCAGACGTCTCCGTCGTCGCCCTGAGCGTAGAGGTCGAGGGCGACCTCCTTCATGCGCCCCTCGAGATAGCCGACGAACTGGGAGACGACGCACTCCACCGGCTGCCCGTTCCACTCGACGATCCGGGTCTCCGGAAGGAGGGTGATCTCGATCCGCAGCGCTTCGCCGTCGACCTCGCCGAGCACGACCGCCGAGGTCACCTCGGAGATCGGGTTGAGCGGATTGGTGATCTCGGTTGGGTTCGAGAACGACGGCGCCACGAGGTCGATCCGCTTACTCTCCGGTGCGAACGGGAATCTCGCCAGCCCCGAGGCATCGAGCTGCGCCTGCGTGGGCTGCGGGATCGTGGTGGAGCTCAGGTGCTCGGCGGAGCCCTTGTCGCCGCCGCATGCCACGAGCGCGCTCGCGACGAGTAGGGAGATCCCGCTCGCGATCAGGGCGTTGGCTCTCATCGAGGGGTCACCCTCTCGGGCGGGGATGAGATGCTCGTGAGAGCGCACGGTCCGAGCCATTCGGCCACGCCGTTGGAACTGGTGAAAGTGGACCTGATGGGAACGGGCCAGCTCACTCTGGAATCATGCGCGCCAAGCGAAGCACGACAAGGAGATCCGGTGTCCAAGCATCAGGAGCAGATCATCGCCGCGGCCAAAGGGAAGGTCGACGAAGCGCTCCTCGGCGCAGCTTTTGCCAAGCCCCGCGGTTCCACCACTACTGCCGCCGGTGGAGGGCCGATCAGCACCGAGATCGGCGCTCGGTGGGCAGGCAAGCAGAGCAAGGGGGCCGAGGCCGCCGGTATCGCCCTCGGCAACCCGGGAGCGGTCGCCGTCACGCCGACCAGCCTCCTGACGATGGGGGTCAAGGTGAGCTTCGGCGGCCAGATCAAGGAAATCACCGAGATCCTGAGCAAGGTCCCCTTGGCCGACGTGGAGTCCGTAGAGGTGAAGCGCATGGGCATGGCCGGCGTCATGGAGATCACTGCTGGCGGGAACACCTTCAAGCTCGAGGGCAAGGTCAACGACATGCGGGAGTTCGCCGAGGCCTTCGAACGGGCCAAGGCAACGGCCTGACGCCGGGTTGTCCCGAGCTCGTCGAGACCGAGTCGGAGGGGGCTGTCGGCCTTGACCGCCACTCGGTCAAGCACCCCCGAGGCCAGCAGCCTGGACTCCCGATAGTGCTCCTTCCCCATGAAGGCGACAGCGGGGAAGCGGTGACAAAAAAACGCTCCACAGAGCCATTCCCCAAAGGAACAGTGGAGACGGGGGGAATCGAACCCCCGTGTCCGGTCGCGATGCGAAGGCTTCTACAGGCTTAGCCAGCGCTTTAGTCTCGCCTTCCGGGTCCGCGCCGGCGGGTGAGTCCGGAAGACCAGTCCCCTGAGAAGTCCCCTGGCGGTGAGGACGGACCGCTTCGGGCGAGCCCGTTTCTGAAGCCGGAACCCCTCCCCACGGGCCGAAGGAGGGCCGACTCTCACCTACTTAGTTTGAGCTAAGTGGCGAGGGCGAACTCATGGTTCGCACGTATTGGTTTTCCCGGTGTTTAACGAGGCCTCCGGGAACCTCGGCCTGCAACCGTTCGCACGGATCGACCAGATCGAAGCCTGTCGTCCCCGTGCTATGTCTCCTATAAGGGTACCCGCCGCGCAGGGTAGTCTCGATCTCAAGCTACATTTATTGAAGCACTGGAGAATTCGCGACCGAGATGGCCGACACAGCAGCAACCGAGAGCCTCCCCTACGAGCCGATCCACCCGGGGTCCGGGCGCCCGGATCGCCCCGGGGCGCGCAAGCGGATCGGCGCGGCGCTGGCCGGCCTTGTGGTGGTGGCCCTGAAGGCGAAGTCCCTGCTGCTCTTGCTCCCGAAGCTGAAGCTGTTGACGTCCTTCGGCTCCGCCTTCGTCTCGATCGCCGCCTACGCGCTGATCTGGGGCTTTCCATTCGCGGTCGGCTTCGTGGCGCTCCTCTTCCTGCATGAGCTCGGACACGTGATCCAGCTGCGGCGCGAGGGCATCAAGGCGTCGGCACCGATGTTCATCCCCTTCCTCGGCGCCGTGATCGCCGCCAAGTCGATGGGACGCGACGCCGCCGCCGAGGCCCGGGTCGGACTCGCGGGCCCCGTGCTGGGAAGCATCGCGTCGCTGATACCGCTCGCGATCTGGCTCGCGACCGGGAGCGACTTCTGGCGCGCCCTCGCCTACATCGGCTTCTTCCTCAACCTGTTGAACCTGCTTCCGGTGCTGCCTCTCGACGGCGGGCGCGCGATGGCCGCGCTCAGCCCCTGGATCTGGCTGGTCGGCTTTGCCGGGCTGGTCGCACTCGCCTTCTTCTTCCCGAACCCGATCCTGTTCCTGGTGCTCCTCTTCGGTGGGATGGAAACCTGGCGGCGGTGGAAGCTCCGCAAGACGCCGGAGGGTCGCGCCTATCATGCGATCCCGGCCCGTACCCGGGCGCTCGTTGCCGCCACCTATCTCGGCCTGGCGGCGCTGCTCGCGGTGGGGGTCGCGGAAACGTTCCTGTCGCGCGGAATCCCGAGCGGTTAGGTACGACTCGCACCCCTTCGGCGTGAAGCGCCTCTTCCTCCTGCGGCACGCGAAGTCGAGCTGGGACGACCCCGGCCTCGACGATCACGACCGCCCCCTCGCCCCGCGCGGCCACCGGGCATCGGCGCTGATCGCCGAGCACCTAGGCCGGGTGCGAATCGGGCCGGTCCTGGTGCTGTGCTCCTCGGCAAGGCGAACGCGCGAGACGCTCGAAAGGGTGATGCCGGCGCTCGACCCGGTGGAGGTCCGGATCGAGCGGGAGCTGTATGGAGCGTCGTCCGAGGATCTCCTTCAACGGCTGCGCGAGGTGCCGGACGAGGTGGAGTCGGTGATGGTGCTCGGACACCAGCCGGCGATCCAGGAGCTCGCTCTCCATCTGGCCGGCGAGGGCTCGGAGCTCGAGCGGGTGAGAGCGAAGTTCCCGACCGCGGCACTGGCGACTCTCACCTTCGCCGGCGAGTGGAGCGAGCTCGGGCACCAAAGCGCGGAGCTGATCGCCTACGTGAAGCCGAAGCAGCTGAAAGGCTCCGCGGCACGCGACGACTGAGGAGGACGGGATGGGCGAGCGTGAGTTCGACGTCGTGGTGATTGGAGCCGGGCCTCCGGGAGAGGTCTGCGCCGGTCGAATTGCCGAGGGCGGGCTTGAGGTCGCCATCGTCGAGGACCACCTGGTCGGCGGCGAGTGCTCCTACTACGCGTGCATGCCCTCGAAGGCGCTGCTGCGCCCCGCCGAGGTGCTGGCCGAGGTGCGACGTGTTCCCGGCGCCGCAGAAGCGGTGACCGGTGAGCTGGACCCGAAGGCGGCGCTGGCCCGCCGCGACGAGGTGATCCACGACCTCGACGACTCCGTGCAGCTTCCCTGGCTCGAGGAGCGGGGCATCGAGCTGTACCGCGGGAGCGGGGCGCTCGACGGCGAGCGGCGGGTCAAGGTGGGCGACGACACGTTCGTCGCCCGCCGGGCCATCGTGATCGCCACCGGCACGTCCGCGGCGATCCCGCCGATCGAGGGTCTCGCCGAAGCGAAGCCCTGGGACAACCGCGAGGCCACCACCTCGAAGCGGGTCCCGAAGAGCCTCGCGGTGCTGGGCGGCGGTCCGGTCGGGGTCGAGCTGGCGCAGGCCTGGCGGAGCCTCGGCTCCGAGGTGTCGCTGGTCGAGGCGATGGACCGCGTGCTCCCGAACGAGGAGCCGTTCGCCAGCGAGCAGGTGACCGACGCGCTGCGCGAGGCTGGGGTGGATGTCCACACCGGTGCCGAGGCGACGGCGGTGCGCGGGGGCGACGGCGAGGTCACGGTCGAGCTGGAGGGCGGGGCGAGCGTCGCCGGTGAGGAGCTACTGGTGGCGATCGGCCGGCGGGGTCGGACCGAGGGAATCGGCCTGGAGACCGTGGGGATCGCGGCGCAACGCTGGCTCGAGGTCGACGACCAGCTTCGGGTTGACGGATCCGATTGGCTGTACGCGATCGGCGACGTCAACGGCAGGGCGCTCCTGACCCACATGGGGAAGTACCAGGCGCGGATCGCCGGCGACCACGTTCTCGGCAAGGACGTGGCGGCCACCGCGGACAAGCACGGCTCACCGCGGGTGACGTTCACCGATCCGCAGGTGGCGGCCGTCGGGTACACCCTCGCCACGGCCGAGCAGGCCGGAATCGAGGCGCGCGCGGTCGACGCCCCGACCTCGGGGACAGCGGGAGCGAGCTTCCACGGGCGCAACATGCCAGGGACGACCCGGATCGTGGTGGACGAGGAGCGCCGGGTGCTCGTCGGCGCCACCTTCGTCGGCCCCGAGACGGCCGACTTCCTGCACGCGGCGACGATTGCGGTGGTGGGCCAGGTGCCCCTGGAGCGGCTCTGGCACGCGGTGCCGTCCTTTCCGACCCGCAGCGAGATCTGGCTGAAGCTGATGGAGAGCTACGGGCTCTGAGAGTTCAGATCGTCAGCTTCCGTTTCAGCTCGGTGATGGCGTCACGTGGGAAGCCCGCGATGTCGTCCAGCTGGTCGAGCGACTTGAAGCCGCCCAAGCTCTCGCGGTAGTCAAGCACCCGGCCGGTCTGCGTGACCGACAGCTTCAGGCGGCGCAAATCGTCGTACGTCGCCTCGTTGAGGTTCAGCTTCCCTTCGGAGTCGGGCGCTGAGGATGGGGCTGGGACGTCGGCCTGGGGTGGGCCCGGCTGGAGCCCGGGTTCCGGCTCTGCGGGCGCCTGCTCGGGCTCCGGCTCTGTGGGCGTCGGCTCGGGCTCCGGCGGGGCGGGCTCGGGCTCCGGCTCGCGCTGCGGCGGCTCGGCCGGCTCGGCGATCCTGTTGACCGCCTCGCGGGCCCGCTGCTCGGCCTCGGAGGCACGTTGCTCGGCCTTTGCGATCCGATCAAGCATTTCCTGCAGGCGCTGCTCATGGTCAGTCTCCTCGGCCTTCAGCTTCGCGAGTCGCTCGGCCCTCGCCGCTCGCGACTCGGCCTCGCTGGCGCGCGCCTCGGTCTCATCGAGCCGCTTGGCGGCCCGCTCCAGCGCCTCCGCTGTCCGCTGCTTTCGATCCGCGAGTCGCGCCTCGGTCCGCTGGAGCTCTTGGGCCAGCTCAGCCTCACCCTCCCCCACGGCGGCCGGGCGCGCCTCGACCGCCTCCAGGCGCTTGGCCGCCTCGGCAGCCTCCCGGACGCGCTCCTCGGCCCCCACCCGCTCCACACGTTCCTCGGCCTCCCGCTGCCTCCCCTCGGCCTCGCGGATCCGCCGCTCGGCCTCAGCCCGGGCTCGCTCCTCCTCGCCCGTCGCGGCGCTCACGGCCCCTCGCTCCTCGACCTGGTCCAGACGGGCCAGCGCCGCACGCTCGGTCGCAGCGCGGATCGCGCGCTCGTCACCGGCGCGCTTGACTTCCAGCGGCGCCCGCGCTTCCGGCCTCGCGAGCGCTGGCTCTTCCGCCCCCCGCCAAACGATCTGGGGCGGCTTCGACTCCTCGGACGGCGGTTCGGTGGCCTTCTTGTCGCCTTTGCCCTTGCGGGCCTCGCGCTTCGCGCGGCGCTCCTCCTCTTCAGCGTGCCGGCGCTCCTCGCGGGCCGTGTGCCGGGCTTCGAGCACCCTCTCGCGCTCCTGCTTGGCGCGCTCGCGTTCCTCGGTGCGGGCAGCGCGCCGCTCCTGTCGCCGGCGCCGGCGCCGCGTCGAGCGCGACTCTTTCTCGGCCGGCGTCTGGGCCGGCGCGGGCGCCGGCGCCGCGGGCTGCGCCCCGGCCGTAGCGGCCGGCGCCTGGGGAGCGCCATCACCCTCCTTCTTGGCCTGCGGCTGCTGCTCCGTGGCCTCCCGCTGCTCCTTGGGTTTCTGGCGCTCGCTATTGGCCAACTCGCGCTGGGCGCGCTTGCGGCCCTTCTCCTCCTCGTCGAGGCGCCGGCGCTCCTCGCGCTCGCGCTTTCGGCGCTCGCGCCGGCTCTCGGGCTTGGCCGGAGCGGGCTGAGATGGCACCGAAAGCGGCACCCTGGGGGTCACCGGAGGTGGCGGCCCGGCCGGCGCGGGCACGGACCCGGCCGAGCTCTCAGGTGCGGGCTGCCGCAGCCCCGAGGCCTGCTCCTTCTCGTTGTCGCCTTCTTTGCGGCGACTGAGCCTGAAGGCGGGCTGCTGTGGCCTCGAAGCCTGCGCCCTTTCGTCCGAAGCCTGCTCCTTCTCGTCGTCACCGTTCTTACGGCGACTGAGCTTGAATGAACGCATCCCCGTAATCGTCGCATGCGAAAGCCCTGCACGTTGTCGATCCCCCCGCATGCGAGTGCTCGTTCAGCCACGAATCCCCGAGGGCAGTACGTCACCGCCCGAGACTGCGCTCAGCGAAAACGCCGACGATGCTCGCGCTCCATCTCCCGCTGCTGATCGCGATCGCGGATCTCGCGACGCCGGTCACGCTGCTCCTTGCCGCGAGCAAGGGCCAGCTCCACCTTGGCCAGCGGCCCCTTGAAGTAGATCCTGGTCGGGATCAGGGTCAGGCCGCGCCGCTGGCTGCGACCGACGAGGCGCTCGATCTCGTAGCGGTGAAGGAGCAGCTTGCGGGGTCGCTCCGGATCGTGGTTCTCTCTGCTCGCCGGGGCGTACGGCGGGATGTGGGCGTTGCGCAGCCACACCTCGCCACCCTCGATCACGGCGTAGGCATCGCCGAGCTGCGCCTTGCCCTCGCGCAACGACTTGACCTCGGTGCCGAGCAGCTCGATCCCGCACTCGAACTGGTCGAGCAGCTCGAACTTGTGCCCGGCGCGGCGGTTGGTGGCGACGTCCGCGGACCGGTCCGGGGATTGGGAGGCCGGCTTGCGCTTACTCATCGCCATCCTCCGCCGGCACGAGGTCCACGCGTCCTCGCGGAGCGTCGATCGAGTCCACCCGCACGGTGATCGGATCGCCAAGCCGCAGGGCACGGCCGCTGCGTCGCCCGACGAGCGCGGTCTCGGTCTGGTTGAGGTCGAATCGCTCCTCCCGCAACAACCGGACCGGCAGCAGCCCCTCGTACACATCCGCAAGCTTGCCGCCGAAGCGCACGAATGCCCCCGCACCGATCACGCCGGAGACTTCGCCCTCGAAGCTTCGCTTCCAGCCCGACTCGAACAGCTCGCGCCCGAGCAGGAACGACGCACAAACCCCATCGGCGTCGCGCTCGATCGCCGCGGCCTCGCGCTCGCGTTCGGAGCTGCGCCAGCCGGCCTCGCTCACCGCCTGGTGCTCGGGCTCGTCCTCTCCCGCCCCGATCGCGGACAGGAGCGCCCGGTGGGCGACGAGATCCGGGTAGCGGCGGATCGGGGAGGTGAAGTGGGCGTAGGCGGAGCTGCCGAGCCCGGCGTGGCCGATGTTGCGCTCTGAGTAGTAGGCCTGCTTCAAGGAGCGAAGCACGAGGGATGTATACGCGTCCCGGCCGTGGCCGCGCCGCGCCGTCTCGCGAGCCACAGCGCGGCTGATCTCACCGGCGAGCTCGCCGGCCTCGCTCGGGGACAGCCGCTCGGGGAGCGGCGGCGTCGGGACCTCCAGCGCCGCCAGCTGCTCGACGAGAAGGGCGATCCGCTGCGGCTCGGGCTGCTCGTGGACGCGGTACAGGGTGGGGATGCCACGTTGCTCGAGCAGCCCGGCGACGCGCTCGTTGGTGAGGATCATCAGATGCTCGATCAGCTTGTGGGCCTCTGTCTGGGGCACCGAGCGGGCACCGGTCACGGCGCCGTCGTCGTCGAAGGTGAACTCGGGCTCGAACGACTCGATCTCCAGCGACCCCACCGGCCTCCGGGCGGCCAGCGCCGCGGCCGCGCGGCGGGCGAGGCCGAGCGGCTCCGCGACCTCGGGCGGCGGCTGAGCACGGCCGGCGAAGAACTCATCCAGCTGGTCGTAGTCGAGGCGCGCGTCGGAGCGGATGCGGCTTCGGTAGAAGCTCGCGGCCCGAGGCTCGCCGCCCGAGTCCAGCTCGATCTCCGCGGTTACCGCGAGCCGGTCCACCCCGGGCGCAAGGCTACAGGCCGCGTCGCTCAGCGCCGCGGGAAGCATCGGCTCCACGGTCCCTGGAACGTAGGTGCTCGTGCCGCGGCGGAGCGCCTCGGAGTCGAGGCCGCCGCCGGGGGGCACGTGGGCGGCGACGTCCGCTATGTGGACCCAGAGCCGCACGCCGTCTCCCTCAGTCTCGGCCGAGACGGCGTCGTCGAAGTCGCGCGCCGTCGCCGGGTCGACGGTGAACGTGGGGAGGTGAGCGAGGTCGCGACGCGCCAGCGGCGCCTCGCGCGCCGCGACGGCGGCCTCGCCGGCCTCCGACTCGAGCGCGGCCGCGAAGCCACGATCCATGCCGCGATCCCAAAGCAGCGCGGCGACCACGTCGCGCGCGCTCTCGGCGGAGCCAAGCGCGCGCACGGCGCGAGCGCCGCCCGGGCCGAAGTCGACCAGCGCGATCTCGCCGGGCTCGATCTCGATCGAGCCCCGTACCAGCGCCACCCGGGGCCCACGCTCGAACAGCGGCTCGGCGATCGTGAAGCGGCCGCGCCGCTCGAAGGTCGCCACCCGCCTGCCGAGTGCCCCGCCGCGCCGGCGGCTCATCTGTTCTCGACGGCCATCTTCTCGGCGAGCACCGCCAGTGCACGGCGCAGGCCCTCGTCCCGGGGCGTCTCCGGATCGTCTACGGCCCTGATCTCGGGCTTGATCCCCTTGTTGGCCAGCGAGGTTCCGTCCGCCGTGAAGTACTCGCCCACGGTCAGATCCAGCGCCCCGCCCGCGGCCAGATGGATCACCTCCTGGAAGGTGCCCTTCCCGAATGAGCGGGTGCCGACGATCGTCGCCAGGCGATGGTCACCGAGCGCCGAGGCAAGAATCTCGGCCGCCGAAGCGGTGTCACGGTTGATCAGGACGACGGTCGGATGCTGCGACAGCGGGTCGCCGGTTGCCTCATAGTCCCGATGGCCCATCGTGCGGCTGTCGGTGGAGACGACCAGCTCGCCCTTGGAGAGGAACACGCTCGCCGACAGCACGGCCTCGTTCAGCAGCCCGCCGCCGTTATCCCGCAGATCGAGGACCAGGCCCTCGGCGCCGCGGCGGTAGAGGCGCTCGAGCGTCGACCGCAGGTCGCCGTGCGCCCCGGTCGTGAAGCTCGCGTACTGGACGTGGGCGGCCTTGCTGGTGCCCGCTCGCCGGATCTCCCCCCGGGCGACCGGAAGCTCCACCGAGGCGCGCTCGAGCTGGACGTTGCGGGTTCCGCCGCCGGAAGCTGAGACCACCCGCAGCTCGACCGCCGTCCCTGGCGGGCCCTTGATCCGCGCCGTGGAGACCTCGGGGGGCACGCCCGCCAGGGAACGCCCGTCCACCGCGGTGATCAGATCACCCTCCTCGATCCGGGCACGCTGAGCCGGCGTGTCCGGCAGGACGCTCGCCACGCGCAGCCCGCGCTTGACGCCGGTAACGGTGAGGCCGACGCCCGAGAAACGGCCCGAGGCCGCCACCTCGAACCGCCGCAGCTCGCGCGGGTCGAGGTAGTGCGAGAAGCGGTCGTCGTAGCGCTTACGCAGCTCGCGGATGATCCCGTCGAGCGACGCATTGTCGAGCGCCGACCCCTTGACCGGCTTGAAGTAGTCGTCGCGGATCACCTCGCTCGCCTGGGAGGTGAGGTCAGAGTCGCTCAAGTCCCCCGCGATCACGGCGATCAGCGCCACCACGGCAAGCGTCGTCACGGCGCCGACGCCAAACCCCGTGATGAAGCCGCGGCGGCGCCGCGCCTGCGGCCCCGCGCTCACCTGCGCCGGTCCGATCGTGGGCAGGGTGCCGGCCTCAAACGCGGAGGAAGCGGCGCAGCGTGACGCCGCTACCGAGTGCGGAGACGACGACCGCCGTGGCCATCAGCGTGGCGATCAGCGGCACGAAGCCGATGGTCGAGAAGTTGTCGATGAGGAGGAAATTG
Source organism: Actinomycetota bacterium (assembly GCA_038040365.1). Taxonomy (GTDB): domain Bacteria; phylum Actinomycetota; class Thermoleophilia; order Solirubrobacterales; family 70-9; genus AC-56. The sequence goes on along the minus strand of JBBPIL010000006.1, from coordinate 52,668 downwards.
TCCACCAACGGGTCGATGATGGTCAACTTCCCGACCCAGAGGATCCCGACAGCGAGCCCGGCGCCAGACACGCCGACGATCAGGCCCTCGAGAACGAAGGGCCAGCGAATGAACCAGTTGGTCGCGCCGACAAGCTTCATCACCTCGACCTCGCGGCGACGGGCGTAGATCGAGAGCCGGATCGTGTTCGCGACCAGCATCAGCGATACCACCAGGAGCAGGACCGCGACCACCAAGAGGATGATCTTCACGGCGTTGGTCACGGTGCGAATCTCGCCCGACAGCTGGTCCGAGTTGCCGACATCGTCGATCGCCGGGCTGATCGGCGTCGGCTTGCCGTTGGGGCCCGGCGGCACGACCGCGGCCTGGATCGAGTCGAGGTTGTCCGGGTCGTCCGGATAGACGTTGATGGAAGGGGGCAGCGGGTTGCCCTTGAGCTGCCCGAGGCCCTCCCTGAGCGAACCGTGGCCGACATCCTTGCGAAGGACATCGAGGGCCTCGGCCTTCGAGATGTACTCGGTGCGGGCGACGTGCGGGATCGCGTCGATCCTCTTTCGCACGGCGAGCGCCCGCTTCTTGCTGGCATCCGTGGTCAGGAAGACGCGGAGCGCGAGCTGCGAGCGGACGTTCTCGTTCGTGGTCGAGCTGGCCTTGATCACCGGGATGAACACACCGAGCAGCAGCGTCGTCAGCACGACGGTGACGATCGCGGCCAGGCTGGGTGCGGCGCTGCGGCGCAGAGCGCGCAACGCCTCGGCGATGAAGAAGAAGACTCGGCCCACCTCGGTCTCTTCCTACGACCCCGTCACGTAGCCCGCGCCGACCCCCATCTCGGCGCGCACGCGGAGCGCGAACTCGCTCGTTGACTCGTCGGCGTAGCCGGCGGTGGCCTCGTCGCGGACCAGCCTTCCCTCGTCGAGCGCCATCACCCGGCGGCGCATCCTGTCGACCATCTCGCGGTCGTGGGTGGCGACGAGCACGGTCGTGCCGGTGCGGTTGATCCGGTACAGGAGCTGCATGATCCCGATCGAGGTCTCGGGATCGAGGTTCCCGGTGGGCTCGTCGGCGAGCAGCAGCGGGGGGTGATTGACGAAGGCGCGCGCGATCGAGACGCGCTGCTGCTCGCCCCCCGACAGCTGGTCCGGGTAGCTGTGGACCTTGCCCTGAAGGCCGACCAAGCGGAGGATCTCGGGAACCTTCCGCCGGATGTCCGCTCGACTGCCGCCGGTCACCTGGAGGGTATAGGCGACGTTGTCGAAGACGCTGCGGTTGGGCAGCAGCTTGAAGTCCTGGAACACGGTGCCGATGCGCCGGCGCAGATGGGGAAGGCGGCCGGCCGGTAGGCGGTTGATGTCGCGGCCCGCGATCCGCACCTCGCCGCTCGCTGGCTCCACCTCGCGGATCAGCATCTTGATCAGGGTCGACTTGCCGCAACCGGTGGGCCCGACGACGAAGGCGAACTCGCCGCGCTCCAGCGCGAAGGAAACGCGCTCGACCCCGACGTGGCCGCCCGGGTAGACCACGGTGGCGTCGCGCAGCTCGACGATCGGCGGCCGCGGCCCCTCGCCGTCGGAGGACGCGTCAACGCGCCGCGCCACGGGAGGCGGCTGGTCTCGGACGGCGCGGTCACGCCGTCGTGCGCGTGTCCTGAGCAGGGCCATACCAAGCCTTTTCTTCGACGCCCGCCGCAATCCTGCGCCGGCTCCCCGCAGCCGTTGAGCCGGCGAGCGTTCGCGCAAGCGTAGCGAAGAACGTGAACGGCGACGCTGAGCCACCGATGGTCGACTTGCGCTGCATATAGGAGCGCAACTCGACCCTCGACGGGCGAGCTACGTCAGGTCCACTCGGGGCCGAACAGCGGCGGGCGCAGTCTCGCGGCCCAGTCAGTCAAGTCCATTCCGGGCCGAACAATGGGGGCCGCGAGACGATCGGCTTCAGGACGAGCGCCTCGCGAGCACGATCGGCGATTCCGCGGGCGGTGAGGCCGAAGTGCTCCATGCAGGCTTCGCCGGTACCGGAGAGGCCGAACTCGTCGCCCATGCCGACCGCGAAGATCGGCACCGGGTGCTGCTCGGCGGCCAGCTGGCGAACCGCGTCGGCGAGCCCGCCGACGACACGGTGCTCCTCAGCGGTGACGGCGACGCCGGTCTTGCTCAGCGACTCGAGGATCGTCTCCGAGTGAACCGGCTTGATGATCGAGACGTTGAGCACCTCCGCCTCCACCCCGTCCTCGTGCTCGAGTGACTCCGCCGCCTCCATCGCCCGCCAGACCATGTGGCCGGTGGCGATCAGAGAGATGTCCTTGCCCTCGCGCAGCACCTCGACACCTCCACCGAGACTCTCGGGGATGTCCTCGTAGACGATCGGGGTCGCCGGACGCCCGAACCGCATGTACATCGGCTCCTCGCGCTCGTACGACTCGAGCGTCGCCCGGTAGGCCTGGTTGTAGTCGGCGGGGACGACCACGGTCATCCGGGGCATCGCCCGCATCAGGGCGATGTCCTCGATCATCTGGTGCGAGGCACCGTCCTCGCCGAGCGAGACGCCGCCGTGCGAGGCGCCAACTCGAATCTTCAGCTCGTTGTGGGCGATGCCCAGCCGAACCTGGTCGTAGGCGCGCCCGGCGGCGAAGATCGCGAAGGTCGAGCAGTAGGGCACCTTGCCGGTCGCCGCCAACCCGCAGGCGATCGACATCATGTTCGCCTCCGCCGCACCGACATTGAAGAAGCGCTCCGGAAAACGCTTGCCGAACTTGATCGACTGGGTGGAGACGGCGAGGTCGGCGTCCAGCGCCACGACATCCTCGTGAAGCTCGCCGAGCTCGGCGAGCGCGTCGCCGTACGCGTGGCGCGTCGCGATCGGCTCGGTCTTCGCTTCAGCCGCCATCGCCCTAAGTGCTCTCCGCCGCGCCGCGCACTAGGCCTGGCCGCCGGGGCCGTCGCCGCTCCCCGCCTCCTGAAGCGCCTTGGTCTGCTGGTCGAGACGGGCCGTCAGCTCCTCGAGCGCCTCGGCGGCCTGCTCCGGGCTGGGCGGCTTGCCGTGGAAGCCGAAGCGATCCTCCATCGAGGAGACGCCCTTGCCCTTCTTGGTCTGAGCGACGATCGCGGCCGGCCTTCGGAGAGTGCGGCTGCGCTCCAGCGCCTCGATCACCTGCTGCATGTCATGGCCGTCGATCTCGATCGCGTCCCAGCCGAAGGCCTCGAACTTGGCGCGCACGTCGCCGATGTCCATGACGTCCTCGGTGGTGCCGTCGGTCTGGAGGTGGTTGTAGTCGACGATCGCGGTCAGGTTGTTGACGCCGAAGTGGACCGCCGCGGTCGCCGCCTCCCAGGTCTGCCCCTCCTGGCAATCGCCGTCGGAGAGCAGGCCGAACACCTGTGCGGCGTCGTCGAGGCCGTCGAGCCGCAGCGCCAAGCAGATGCCCACGCACATCGAGAGACCCTGCCCGAGCGAGCCGGTCGAGACCTCGACGCCGGGAGTGCGGCGCATGTCGGGGTGTCCCTGGAGCTGGGCGCCGATCTGGCGCAGCCCCATCAGGTCCTCGAGCGGGAAGTAGCCGTGCTGGGCCAGCGCCGCGTACTGGATCGGCGCGGCGTGGCCCTTGCAGAGCACGAAGCGATCGCGCGCCGGCCACTCGGGGCTCTCGGTGTCGTGGCGGAGAACGCGGTAGTAGAGGGCCGCGACGACGTCGGCCGCCGATAGCGAGGAGTCCAGGTGCCCTGACTTCGCCACCGCGAGCATCCGCACGCAGTCGAGGCGAAGCACCGTCGCCCAGCGCTCGAGCTCGGCGATCGAGGGCTTCGCCTCCGCGCGCTCGGCGAGCTTCGGGGGCGGCTTGGAATCCGGAACCGGCCTCAGGTGTCTCACGTCGGCGAGGCTAGCAGCGGATCCCATCCCGTTTGGAGGCTATGGGTGAACGTGGACGGAACCGTTCGCCCGGATTCGCGCAGTAAGCGGGGTTCTGCGCGATCCTTCGCGGTGTGAGGAGGTTCGCGCGGACGCGCCTCGTGTGGCTGGTCGCCGCTGCTCTGGCGACGGCGGCCGGGGTGCTCGTCCTGTCCGGGGACGAGGAGGGCGGCGGCCCTCAGCAGCCCGCCGAGCAACAGGGCGTCCCCACCGAGCCGGGCGTCACGACTCCGCGCCAGCAGCACGGCTCCCGTGGCGAGACGTCGCGGGCGCACCCGGAGGGGACCCGCGCCGCCGTTCAGGAGGCGGTCCGTTCCTCGCCGGCCCCGCGCCTCGACCCCGGCCAGCGCGAGGTGGCGCGGGTCGTCCGCGCCTACCTGGCGGCGCTCAACGCCGGCGACGGCGAGCGCGCCTGCGGGCTGTTCGTCCCCGGCGCCCTGGCGGAGGTCGACTTCCCGCGCCACCGGGGGAGTTGCGCCACCTCGTTGTCGGCCTCGATCGGATACCGGGATCCGCGCGGGTTCCCCGTCTATGACCGCTCGCGGATCGGGCGCATTCCCTCGGTGACCGTCGGCGGCTCGGAGGCGACCAACCTCCCGGCCAGCGCCCGGGTGGTGGCCACCACCGTGACCCACTTCGCCGGCAATCGCGAGCCCTCGGTCGAGGACGACCTGGTCTACCTGCGAAACGAGGACGAGGGGTGGCTGATCGTCAAGCCGAGCGCAAGCCTCTATCGCGCCATCGGGGTAGGAGACATCCCACCGCAGGTCCTGGCGCCGCCGTGACGGTCAGCGCTTGACCGAGACGATCTTCGGTCCGCCGCGGCCGAGCAAGGTGACGAAGCCGCGCCTGGCGGAGAGCGAGGTCGACCAAAGCTGGCGAGCTTCGCCGTGTGAATAGATCCTGCGCCCGCGCCCCTTGCGGCCGATCCGCTTCAGCATCAGGCTCTGGCGGAGCTTGGGCGCCCTGGTCACCTGCGGCCCCTGCCGAGCGCGTTTCGCCCGGACGTAGAGGAGGCGCTTTCCGAGCACGGACGGATTCGAGAGCGCGGCGGTGCGGGAGCGAACCACCGTGCCGCGCCTGCCGGACCGCAGGTTGAGCCGCTTGATCGAGCTCCCGCGTCGCTTCGAGACCGCATAGAAGACGCGCCCGCCGTCGACGCTTGGATGGCCGATCTGAGCCGGGCTCGAGACGGCGGCGATCCGCTTCGGCTCGCCGGGATTCGCGGGGTGCCTGATCCGCCTTGCCTTCAGCGCGTAGCGTCCACGCGTGACCGTCAGGTACGCCAGCCATCCCTTCGAGATCGCCACCGCCTCGGCATCCGACGCGCCGACGGACCCGACCTCGTTCCGGGTGAAGCGATCCAGGATCTTGATCTCGCTCCCACCGGAGATCACCGCTGCATAGGGGCCGCCGATCGCCGGGTCTCGGCCGCGAAGGGCAGAGCTTTGGCCGCCCATTCGCAGGATCCCGCTCCGATCCGCACGCTGGTAGGCGAGCGCCTTGCCCACCACGGAGGGGTCGGCTCCGGTGGGAACGTCCGTGCGGGCCGCAGTGGCGCTGGCGGTCGTGGTCAGCACCACGGCGACGATGCCGAGTGTGACGGCGTCGCCAAGCCGGAAGAGCCGGTACAGGGCGGGCCGCTCGGCCATCAGCTCGACGCACCGGACCCCAAGCGAGCTATCCACCGCCGGGGCCACCAGGATGACCGGAATCGCTCGCCCGATCCCGAATGCTGCGCCGATCACCAAGCCCGCGTGCAGGTCGCCGAGCGCGAACCCGATCCCGGCCAGCGCCCAGACGCCGAAGCTGAGCACGAAGGTGGTGAACCCGAGCCCCAGCAAGACGCCGTACAGCGCGGCGGCGAGCGGCATCGGCATCGTCCACCTCCAGCGCTCGGGGAGCTGGCGGCGAATCTGCGGCACGATTCGCGTGCCGCGAGCCTCGGCCACGGCGGCGGCGACCGCGATCGTCGCGGCCACCGCATACGCCACCCGCCCGCCCACGCCGTGAACGACCTCCCCCACCCCGGAAAGCAGGCCGAAGGTAGCCATGCCGCCGAGGACCGCTCCCGGGGCGAAGGTGGCGCAGGACGCGATCGTGGTCCAGCGCCTGGCGCCGTCTCCGGAGAGCCCGATCGTCTCCACCATCGAGAACCCGCAAGGCGACCAGGCGCCCGTGAGGCCGATCAGGAGCGCGGCAACCGCGAGGCTGAGCTCGAGAGGACTCAGCATGGGACGTTGGTCTGGTAGTAGGTGACGCAGAAGACCTTGCGACTCCCGTAGCAGTACCCGTGAAGCGCGGCGTCGCCGTTGACCCGCCGGTCGTGGTGGCTGCAGCAATCCCAGAGCTTGCGGACCCTTCCCCCGCAGCAGCGGTACCAGGCGCCCTGGAGGTGCGCCTCGATGCCATGGATCTTGGCGGTTTGGTCGCAGACCTTCGTGCGCGGCGCCAGCGGCAGCGGCAGGCCGTCCGGGTCGCGCTTCAGGCCACCTCCCTCGTGGATCGGCTGGCCCTTTTCGTTGACCAGCCGGCCGATGTTGTCGACCGGCCGGCCGTCGCTGGGGCGGATCGGATAGCCGCGGGCATCGAGCCGGGGAAGCCCGAGAGGGTGGATGCAGGAGCCGGTGGTGAAGATGTGGCCGCAGAAATGGAAGGCGTCGGCCTCCCCCGGCTTCACCGCCTTCGCGACCACGCCCCCGGCCGTCGCCGCCAAGAGGCCGGCGCCGACTCGCGCCAGAAAGCCCCGGCGCGAGCTCTCTCCGGCGAGCGAGTCCAGCGCCTCTCCGATCCGGTCACGCTCGGCCACCTCAGGCCCCCGCCGCCAGGCCCGCCCGGCGCTGCTCGGCGGTCGCCAGCACGCTCTCGAGCTGGGCCAGGTTGTTGAACGTTCCCTTGGCCAGCACGGCGCCGTCCGGATCGAGGGCGATCGCGAACGGGCTACCCGGGATCCGCAGTTCGCTCCAGACCTCGGCCTCGGCGACCTCGTCGAAGATCTCCACCGCGATGGCGGGATCGCCGGCCAGCGTTGCGATCGCCGGCTCCAGCCCGCGGCACACGTGGCAGCCCTCCGAGGTGAACACGGCCAGCGCCAGCTCGCTATCGGCCCGGCGCTGGAAGCGGTCGATCAGACCGACCCGGGCGCCGAGCTCGGGGCCCTCCTCGGGAATCTCCAGCGCAGCGGCCGGGCCCAAGCGCAGCCGCAGCATCCCGACCTCGCGGGCCAGTGCGAGGACGGCGACCGCGAGGCCGAGGCTCAAGAGCAGCGCGACCGCGAGCCCGAGCCCGAGCCACTCATCGGTGGACAGGCTTCGCTCGGGCAGCAACGGGAGGGCGGCGAAGCAGCCGGCGAGGGCCAGGTTGCGCGCCACCGAGCGCCAGCCGACGGTCGACCGCGAGCCGAAGCAGGCGCAGGGCGCGCCGGCGCGCCCCCGCAGCAGGGCCCCGAGGAGCGCCGCCGCGAACATGGCCATCAGCACGGCCGCGAGCAGCGCCGCCTGGTCGCTGCCCGCGGCGATCCCGGCGGCCAGGCCGAGCTCGGTCGCGACCAGCAGCCCCCATGCGACCCAGCGGGTGATCTCGCCCTCGATCCCGAAGGTGCCCAGGGAAGCGCGGCTGGAGCCGGGGCTCGCCAGCTTCAGCACCGCTGACCCCGCCAGCACGAGAGCTAGCCCGAAACGGGCAACGAGCCCGAGCACGCCCCCAAGCTAGCAGGGAGCCTCTCGGTACTCCATAGATCGGCCGCGGCGGACGCGGGACGGAGCGGGCGGTCGGCTATCCGATCTGAACCATGCGCTCGATCGGCACCTTGGCGCGCTCGGCGACCTGGGGCGGAACCTTGACCTGGACCTTCAGGTCGCGGAGCGAGTCGCGGAGCTTGGGCAGGGTGATCATCTTCATGTACTTGCAGAAGGCCATCCGGTTGGCCTCGACCAGGCGCGCCCGTGGCGCCGCCTGCTGGAGCGGGTACAGCATCCCCGTCTCGGTGGCGACGATGAACTCGCCCTCGGGGTGATCGGTGACGTGGCGAAGCATTCCCGACGTGGACAGCATGTGGACGCCCTCGGCATCGACGTCGCCCGAGGCGACGAACTCCATCGCCTGCGTCGAACAGCCGCACTCGGGGTGGATCAGGAACTCGGCGCCGGGGTGCTCGGCGCGGGTGCGGTCGATGTCCTCGGGGCGGATCCCGGCGTGGACGTGGCACTCGCCGTCCCAGACGTGAAACCGCGCGTAGCGCTCGGGGTCGTCGGTGAGCCCCGTCTCCCGGGCGACGAACGAGCCCAGCCACATGTCGGGACCGAAGAGGATCTCCGTGTCCGGCCCGTGCTCGCGCCAGATGTGCTCAACGACCTGGACGGCGTTCGAAGAGGTGCAGCAGTAGTCGGTCTCGGCCTTCACCTCGGCCGATGTGTTGACGTACATGACCACCACGGCCCCCGGGTGGTCCCCCTTCCACTCACGGAGCTGGGCGGCGTTGATCGACTCCGAGAGCGAGCAGCCCGCGTCGGGGTCGGGGATCAGCACGGTCTTCTCCGGGGAGAGAATCGAGGCCGTCTCGGCCATGAAGTGGACGCCGCAGAAGGCGATCACGTCGGCGTCGGTGGCGGCCGCCTCGCGCGAGAGCCCGAGCGAGTCGCCCATATGGTCGGCGACGTCCTGAACCTCGGGTAGCTGGTAGTTGTGAGCGAGGATGACAGCGTTTCGTTCCGCGGCCAGCGCCCGGACCTCGGCCGAAAGCCGTTCGACCTCGGCCGGCGACAGATCGGCGAGCGGGTTGGGCTGGACTACCTGGAGATCCTGCATCGGGGTGCTCCAATCGCCCCGGCAACCCCGGAGCTTGTCCTATGTTCGCCGGCTCGGCTGACTCCGCGGCCAGCCTCGAACCAGGCGAATGAACGGCGCTACAAGTCTAGCTGGCGGTCGTCCCTAGGCTTATCCAGATGCCCGAGCTGCCCGAGGTCGAGATCACGGCGCGCCGGTTGAGCGCGTCGCTGGCGGGGACGGAGGTGGAGTCGGCGCTGGCGCCGGGGATGGTGGCGCTGAAGAGCGTCGATCCCCCGTTGAGCGTCCTCGCAGGCCAGCGGATCGCCGCCGTGCGGCGGATCGGGAAGATGCCGGTGGTCGACTTCGATCCCCCCGAACGCGCCCCGGAGGCGGAGGACGGCGCCCGTTCCCCCGAGCCGCTTTCCCTCCTCGTCCACCTGATGTCGGCTGGCCGCCTCCAGGTGTTCGAGAAGCGCGCCTCGCTTCGCGATCGCACCGCACGGGTGCTGATCCGGCTCGCCGACGGCCGCGAGCTTCGCCTGCGCGAGTTCGGCACCAAGCAGCGAGCCTGGGCGAAGCTGCTGAGGGCTGGTGAGCTGGCCGGCGACGAGCTGGTCGCCACGCTCGGCCCCGAGGCCTGGCCGGCGCCGCCGCTGGAGGAGCTCGCGCGGCGCATAGACGAATCCCGCCACCTGCACCCGATGCTCCGCGACCAGCGGGTGATCGCCGGCATCGGCCGCTCCTGGGTGGACGAGATCCTCTGGGAGGCGGGCCTGTCACCCTTCAAGCAGGGATCGGAGCTCGGCGGCGAGGAGGTGGAGCGTCTGCACGCCGCCCTCCACGTGCTCGGCGACGCGATCGCCCGCTACGAGCAGGTGATCCCGGAGCAGGTACCCGACAAGCTGCCGATGCCGCTCCAGGTCCACCGGCGACAGGGCGAGCCCTGCCCGCGCTGCGGCGCCACCCTGGCCGCGGTCCACTTCGCGGAGCACGTAACCACCTACTGCCCCGAGGAGCAAACCGGCGGCCGTGTGCTCAAGGACCGGCGCCTGTCGCGGCTGTTGAAGTAACGGGCCGCGCCGCCGCAATGGGCGACTCCCAACGCTAGCCGGCCAGTTCCGCGTAATGGGCGACTCCCAACGCTAGCCGGTCAGTTCCGCGACGGGAAGATCCTGTGTCCATACGACACAGAACCCTCCACTCGCCGGTGGCGCCCTGTCCGCCGGCGAGCGGGTGGACACGGACCACCGGGCGCTCCATCGCCCCTAGCGACGGGTGATCTGGCCAATCACGGCCCGGCCTACCGTCAGCGGATGGTTGATCACCGTCGCCAGCCGGCCTCCGAGCGAGAGTGGGTCGCGGGCGATGCCGAGCTGGCGCAGCACCGTGTTGGAGTCGAAGTAGACGCGCTCGCAGACGAGCCGGTCCTCCTCGAACACAAACAGCGCACAGAAGCGCATCTCGAACTTCCGTCCCGTCGGGGGGAGGCCGCGGAACGGGCCATCGTGGGTTCCGTAGAGATTGGCCTCGACGATCACCGTCTCGTCGGCGTGGTGGAGGGAGATCAGCTCGTTGCGCTGGTCTGGGAAGGCGGTGCGTGTCTCCTCGAAGTAGCGCGCCACCTCCTCTGGCCCGTCGAAGACGTCGCCGGTGCCGATCAGCTCGTAGCGCGGATGGTCGAAGGTGGCGATTGTGGCCTCGTACTCGTGCCGGTTCTCGGACTCCATGTGCTCGATCACGAGCTGCTCGCGCTGGCGACGAAGCTCCGAGGTGACGGCCATCTGCCGACTCTATCCGGACCTCGAATGCGTTGCGCGGGAAGACGACAGGCCGGTCCGGAGGCTCGCCGTCAACGCCTGATCAGCACGGAGGAGCGTTCTGAGCACGCGCCGGCCGGCCAGGTCCCGCAGACGCATCGGCTGCGGCCGTCGAGCGCGGTAGCGCCAGAGCAGAAAGAACGGGTAGTACCGGAAGGGCGCCCCGCGAGACGCTTTGCTTATGGTGGAGGCTCGACTTCTCTCAGGCGCATCGCGCGTCACCATCGCCTCATGAATCGCCGCGAACTCTGGATCGTCGCCGGGATCACCCTCGCCGCCGCGCTGATCCGCTTCGCCACCCTGGACCACCAGAGCTTCGACCACGATGAGGCGGTGACCGCGGTCAGGGTGCTGCAACCCGACTTCGGCGACATGCTCTCCGTGGTCGGTCGCCTCGAACGCAGTCCACCGCTCTACTACATCCTCGCCTGGCTCTGGTCGAAGGTGTTCGGCACCGGCGAGGCCGGCCTGCGCTCGATGTCGGCGCTGATCGGGGCGTTCACCGTCCCCGCCGGGTACTTGGCGGCGAGAGAACTTGCGTCCAGCCGGGCCGGCGTGATCACCGCGGCCCTGGTGGCGCTCAACCCGTACCTGGTCTGGTACTCCCAGGAAGCACGGTCCTATGCCCTCTTCGTCTTCTTTGCGGCGTGGTCGCTCTACTTCCTCGCCCGCGTGCTTCGCGACTCCTCGCCTCGGAACCTCGCCCTGTGGGCGGGCTCTTCCGCGCTCGCCGTGTGCTCCCACTACTTCGCCGCGTTCGTGATCATCCCCGAAGGCCTATGGCTGATTGTCGCCACCGCGGGTCGGCGTCGGGCGATCCTGGCTGTGGCCGGCACCGCCGCGGTCGGGCTGGCGCTGCTACCGCTAGCGTTGGCGCAAGAGGGCAGCGGCCGGAGCAATACGTTCACCGACCAGTCCCTCTTCGGGCGCGCCCGCGAAGCGGGCCTCAACTTCGTCGCCAGCGAAGAGCCAGGCTGGTTGGCGGGCAGTCCGTCGGTCGATGACCTCCAGAGGGCGGCAGCGTTGCTCGGTGTCGCGTTGGTTATCGGGGCGGTGGTGCTCCTCGTTCGCTGGGGCCTTCCGGTGGAGAGGCTTGGAGCCGCCCTGGCAGCCGGCATTGGAGGCGTGGCCGTCGCGATTCCGTTTGCGCTTGCCCTCGTCGGCATCGACTTCATCGACCCCCGAAACCTGATTGGCTCACTGATCCCGCTCTTGGTTGCCGGTGGAATCGCTTTTGGGGTGCGGAGGGCCAGACCACTGGGCGTCGCCGGTGCCGCCGTCGCCGCTTCGTTGTTCGCCGCGGTGCTGGTGGCCGTGTACGTGACCGGGCAGATGCAACGAGACGACTGGCGGGGCGCGGCCGAGGCAATCGGACCACCCAGCGGGCCGCGCGTGCTGGTGGTCCCGAAGAACGGCGACGATGGCCTCGTCTACTACCTGCACGCGCGGGAGTTTCACCGGCGACGCTTCCGGCCGGGCCTCCCCGTCAGGGAGATCGACGTGCTCAGCAAGGCGTTCACCGTCTCACCCCCCCGGCGAGGATTCAGGCTCGTCGAGCAGCGCGGGCTGGCTCCTTCATTCATCTTGCGCAGGTATCGGTCATCCCGCCCGGTTCGGATCCGTTACCCAGACGTGGCTGGGCACCAGGTGCTGATGGAGCGGTCGAAGGTGCTCGCCGACGGGCTGGGGCGATAGAACGCCGTGCGCGCCATTGGGGGATCCATCGAAGGCGATCCGCCTGCCGTTCGGCGAGTACACCGGCGACTCGGCGTAGTCGCGGACGATGGCGCGTGCCTGTGCCGTGGGTGCGCTCATCTGAGCCCTCGCCGCGGGGCTGAGGCGCTCGTTGCACGGTTGAGGCAGGACCGGTCGGGCTCGCCGGGATGCGGCCTATCCTGGCTCTGGTGTCACTGGGCGCGGTTCCAGCCGAGACGGCACGCGAGCTCAAAGCGCGGATCGAGGCCGAGCGCCGAGGGGCGCCGTTCCTCGTCTACCGAGACGCCGAGGGGCAGCAGCTGATCAGCGACCTCGAGGGTGGCCGCGACCGGCTCACGGTCGGGAGGAGCGGGGCAGCCGAGCTCAGCCTTGACTTCGACCCCGAGGTCTCCCGCGTCCACGCCGAGCTCGAGCGGTTGGGCGACGACTGGACGGTTGCCGACGATGGCCTGTCGCGAAACGGGTCGTTCGTGAACGGCGAGCGGGTCGTGGGGCGGCGACGGCTGCGTGACGGCGACGCGCTGCGCTTCGGCGACACGCTGGTCTTGTTCCGATCGCCCGCCCAGGCGGGCGGCGAGGAAACGGTCCCGGCGACCGACCGCCCCGACGTAAGCCGCGTCACCGAAGCTCAGCGGCGCGTGCTCGTCGCGCTCTGCCGGCCGTTTCGCGAGGGGAGCGAGTTCGCAAGCCCGGCCACCAACAAGCAGGTGGCGGACGAGGTCTTCCTCAGCGTCGACGCGGTGAAGGCGAACCTTCGCGCCCTGTTCGAGACCTTCGAGGTCAGCGACCTGCCCCAGAACCAGAAGCGCATCCGCCTCGCGGAGCTGGCCTTACGCAGCGGCGTCATCTCGCCGCGGGACCTGGAGGGTGATCCGGGCTCACCGCGTTAGGGCCTGATCTTGGTCACCGTCGAGGAGTCGAAGTTGGCGGTCCAGACGGCGCCCTTGCCGACCGCGATGTCGGCCGGGTTCTCGCCAACCCGGATCGGCGTTCCGGCCGGAGCGGCGGCTTTGGGATCGATGCGGGTCACGGTCCCGTCGCCGCCGTTGGCCACCCAGACGTAGCCGAAGCCCGTCTTGACGCCGCGCGGATGCGAGCCGACGCCGATCGGGTCGCCAGCCACGCGGGTATCGGGATCGATACGGGTGAGCGTGCCGTTGACGTTGTCGATCACCCAGACCGAGCCGTAGCCGACCGCCAGGTCGTTCGGCCGCTGGCCGACCGGGATCGGGTGGCCAATCGTGATCGCCTCCTGGGGATCGATCTTCGAGACCGACTTGCCGTCGATGTTGGCGACCCAGACCGCACCCTCCCCGGTCGCGACGGACCGGGGGCTGGCGGCGACCTGGACCGTTTCGTCGACCCCGTTGGTCTCGGGATCCACCCGCGACACGGTGTCCGCGCCGCCGTTGGTGACCCAGACCCAGCTGTCGTCAAGGGCGACGTCGGTTGGCTGGTCACCGACCGGGATGCTGATCGGCGTCGGGCGCTCGCCGGGGTCGAGCCGCATGACCGTGTCCGCGCTGTGATTGACGACCCAGATCGAGCCGAAGCCGACGGCGACCGAGATCGGCTCGCCCCCGACCGGGATCGGATTGCCGGCGAGCTGGTCCTTGGCGGGATCGATGGCGTCCACGGCTTGCGCACCGGTGCTCGCCACCCAGACATTGACCCCACCGACGGTGATGCCGGTGGGGCTCTTTCCGACCTTGATCGGGGCGATCGCCTCCGGCTGTGGCCCGGCTGGTGCCTGACTGTCGGACCCCCCTCCGTCGGAGAGCACCAAGGCCACCGCCACGGCGGCCGCAGCGACCGCCGCCAGCGCTCCGATCGCGAGCGGCAGGCGGTGGCGGGCGGCTCGGCGCAGGCTTCGGGTCGGTGCCGCATCGGCGCTGGGTGGCTGTCGCGCGGCCGCCGACGCCGGGGCCAGGTCGGGCGCGGGCTCCCCGAGCGCAGCCGCGGCCGCCACGGCCAGCTCTCCCGTCGACGCGTAGCGGTCCTCGGGGCGCTTCGCCATCGCCTTCGCGACCACGTCGTCGATCGCCGGTGGCAAATCGGGAACGACCTCGGAGGGTCGGGGCGGCGGAGCGTTCGCGTGCGCGAACAGCTTCGCGAGCTCGGTGTCGCGCGGGAAGGGCGGCTGCGCGGTGAGGACGAAGTGGAGGACACCGCCGAGCGCGTAGACGTCGGTGCGGCGGTCGAGCGGTTCGCCCTCGATCTGCTCGGGCGCCACGAAGTCGACGCTGCCGAAGAACTCCCCCGTGGTCGTCAGGCTCTCTCCGCTGCCGGCGAGCCGACTGATCCCGAAGTCGGTCAAGAAGACGCGCTCGGCATCGCCATCCCGCTCGATCAGGACGTTGGCGGGCTTGACGTCGCGGTGGACGAGGCCCCCCGCGTGCGCCGCGTCGAGGCCGGCGGCGATACCGGTCAGCACCCGGACGGCATGGGCGGGATCGAGCGGGCCGGACGCCTCCACCAGGCTGCGCAGGTCGACCCCGTCGACGAGCCGCATCGCCAGGTAGAGCTGGCCGCTCTCCTCGCCTGCGTGGTGGACCGGGATCACGTTCGGGTGCTCGACCTTTGCCGCAAGCCTGGACTCGCGCTTGAAGCGCTCGCGGAAGCGCTGGTCGGCCGACAGCTTCGGCGCGACCACCTTCAACGCGCGCTCGCGCTCGAGCGCCAGATGGCGGGCGCGGTAGACGACGCCCATCCCCCCACTTCCGATCACCTCCTCGATCCGGTGGCCGGCGAAGGTCGTGCCCGGCGTCAGGGGGCTGTCGCCGTTGGCGCCGGGGGGAGTCGCGTCGCTCATCCGACCGCGAGCCCCGCCCACTTAAGCGCCTTAGCGCGGTCGCTGAACACCATCACGCCGATCGCCCGTCCCTCCCGCATCGTCCAAACGTGGGCGCCGGGCGTATCGACCTCGACACCGCTGCCGCTACCCGTGCCCCGGTATCGCGCGATGACCACGATTCGGTCGCCCGCGGGGATGTATTCCTCGGCCTCGCAGCGCCAGTTGTCCCACTGGCTCAGCCATATGCCCATGCGCTCGGCCGCCTCTTGGGGATCGTCGAACGTCCCGTGGATGTCCGGGAACTCCTCCGACCATCCCCAGGTCATCTGCGGCCCGTAGACGTCGAACCCAGCGCGCCAGTCGTCCCCGCGAGCCCATGCCTCGTACACCGGCCGAAGGGCATCGATGTTCCGCTGTCTCTCGCTGTCGCCGCTCATCGCTCCGCAGAGATCAGGCCGGCTCCAGCAGCATGCTGAGGTCGAGCGCGGACGCGGAGTGGGTTAGCGCGCCAACCGAGATGAAGTCGACCCCGGTGGCGGCGACCTCGGCGACGTTGTCGAGGCCGATCCCGCCGGAGGCCTCGAGCGTCACCACGGGGCCGTGCGCCCTTCCGGCCGCATCGCGGGCCGCGACCGCCGCCCGCAGCTCCTCGGGGGTCATGTTGTCGAGCAGCAGGCGGTCGGCGCCCGTGCCGAGCGCCACCTCGACCTGCTCAGCGCTGCGGCACTCGACCTCGACCTCGCGCTCCGGCTCAGCCTTGCGGGCGCGGCGCACCGCCTCGGCGAGCCCGCCGGAGAGAGCGATGTGGTTCTCCTTGATCAGGACCGCGTCGTACAGGCCCTGGCGGTGGTTCCGCCCGCCGCCGGCCGCGACCGCGGCCTTCTCGAGCGACCGCAGCCCGGGGGTCGTCTTGCGCGTGTCGAGGATCATGGCCTCGGTCCCGCGGACGGCGTCCACGATACGGGCGGTGAGCGTCGCCACCCCGGACAGGTGGCAGAGCAGGTTGAGCGCCGTGCGCTCGGCGGCCAGCAGCGCCCGGGCCGGCCCGCTGGCCAGCGCGACGTCGGCGGGCACCGACTCGCGCCACTCGCCCTCCGCCTGGAGCCCCTCGAAACGCTCCGCCCCCGCTTGGGCAAAGGCCTCGGCGGCGACCTCGAGCCCGAACACGACGCCGGGCTGCTTCTGCACGATCCGCGCCGTCGCACCCGCGTCCGCAGGCACCACCGCCTGGGAGGTGATGTCGCCCGCCCCCAGGTCCTCGGCCAGCGCCCGGGCGACCAGGTCGCGCAGCTCGTTCGGGTCCGCCATCGAGCGCAACGGTAGCGCCGACCGTCACAGGCAAGCCGTGGCCCTTGAGCCCATCGCTGACCCGCATGAGGCCGGTGCGCAGCCGCGCGCCTACTCGGCCGCAAACACGGCCATGGTCGCCGTGAAGCCGTGGAGGAAGTTGCGGCCGCCGACCGGGCCGATCTCGCCGGCGCAGAAGAAGCCGCCGGCCGGGACGCCGAGGACATCCTCAACCGCCATCGCGTCGTGATCGGGGATCTCGAACATGTGCGAGCCGCGGCCATTGCAGGTGAACAGCAGCGCGCCAGCCGCCCGGGCGGAGCCGAGCGCCTCGGCTTGCGCGCCGAGCGCGGCGCGCAGGTCCTCGTCGGCCGAGACGCCGTCGCGGATGTGCATGCGGACCGTCTGCCCGACCCGGATCCGCTCGCCGAGGGCGATCGTGCCCGCCTCGCCATCGGCGGCGATGATCGGACGCACCAAGAAGTCGCCGCGCTCGTACTCAGGTTTGTTCTCGTCGATCACGATGCCGAGCATCAGGCCGGAGGCGGCAAGCTGCTGCTCGCGCTCATCGAGGCCGCCGAGCCCCGCGCGGAGCCGCTCGATCGCCGGCCTCGATGCCAGCTCCTCGATCACGTTGCCGTGCGCGGCGGTGATCGTCATCTCGGGACCGACGGGAGCGGCTCCCTGAGAGACGCACGGCAGGATCGACACGCCGGACAGCGAGCAGGCCACGGCTCCGCCGTTGAGGACGTCGCCGTTCCGGAACAGCGAGGCGGAGCCGACCGCCGAGGCGCTCGCGAGGCCGCCGAGCACCGGCATGCTCGGCCGCAGCGCGTTGAGCCGGTCGAGCAGCGCCTCGGTCGCGAAGCTGTAGGGGTCGGCGAGCACAAGCATGCAATCACTGGGGCGGCTACTGGGCTCTGCCTGCGCAGCCGCCGGGTTGGGGCCCGAGCGCTCTGGGCTCAGCGACTCGAGACCCAGGACCCGAAAGCCCTCGTCATCCTGCTCGACCTCGAAGTGATGGGTCGAGATCTCGGCGCCCGGCATCGACGCCGCCCAGACGACGGCGGCCGGCCCCTCCTCGATCTCACGGCCGGCGCCGACCACGCCGCCGGCCCCGCAGCCGATCAAATGACGCGGCTCGAGATGCTCGTGGACGGTGGACAGGATCCACTTGCCGTGGCCGAGGTGCGGGGCGCCGGCGAACAGCACGCAGAGATCGCATGGAGCATCCAGCTTCCGGGCCGCATCCCGGGACGCCTCCGAGAACGCCTCGACTGCATCGAAGCTCTCGGAGAGTCCCACGGCGATCGTGACGGTCACGCATGAAACGTAGCGCGCGGGTGGGTCCGCCCGGAGGTCGCGACGACCTCTTGCTAGCCGTCAGTGGCGCTCTTCAGCAGGTACTCCCTCACGAACCCGTCCAGGTCGCCGTCGAGGACGCGCTGCGCGTCGCCGACCTCGTGGCCGGTTCGGTGGTCCTTGACCCGCTGGGAGGGATGCAGCACGTAGCTGCGGATCTGCGAGCCCCAGCCGACGTCCTTCTGCTCGCCACGCTCGGCCGCCAGCTCCTCGGCCCTCTTTCGCTCCTCGAGCTCCAACAGCCGGGCGCGCAACAGGCGCATGGCCGTCGCCTTGTTCTGCGCCTGGGAGCGCTCGTTCTGGCACTGGACGACGATCCCGGTCGGCACGTGGGTGATCCGCACCGCCGAGTCGGTCTTGTTGACGTGCTGCCCACCGGCGCCCGAGGCGCGGTACGTGTCGACGCGCAGGTCCTCCTCGTCGAGGTCCACCTCCACCGCATCGTCGACGAGCGGCCCCACGTCCACCTCGGCGAAGCTCGTGTGGCGGCGGTGGGCGGCGTCGTACGGCGACAGGCGCACGAGGCGGTGGACGCCGCGCTCGGCGGCGAACAGGCCGTAGGCGTTCTCGCCACGGGCGATGAAGGCGGCCGACTTGAGGCCGGCCTCGTCGCCTGGAGAGGCCTCCTTCATCTCGACCTGGAAGCCGCGCCTCTCGGCCCAGCGCAGGTACATGCGCAGGAGCATCTCGGCCCAGTCCTGGGAGTCGGTGCCGCCGGCCCCCGAGCGCACCGTGACCACGGCGTCGCCGGCGTCGTAGCGGCCGTTGAACAGGCGCGCCTCCTCG
The DNA here is from genome assembly GCA_038040365.1 of Actinomycetota bacterium. GTDB lineage: Bacteria > Actinomycetota > Thermoleophilia > Solirubrobacterales > 70-9 > AC-56. The sequence goes on along the minus strand of JBBPIL010000006.1, from coordinate 34,233 downwards.
AGCGTCCCCAACTGCTGCTCGAGCGACTGAAGCTGGGGGTCGAGCTCGCCGGCCAGTTGGGCGTCGTCGGCGGCCAGCTCGGCCAGCTCCTCGAGGTCGGACAGGTCCGCCTCCAGCGAGCGGAAGGTCTGAAGCCTGCGCTGGGCCGCGGCGTGCGCAGCCGAGGTCCGGGCAGCCTGCTCGGAATCGTCCCAGAAGCCTGGCCGCTGCATCTCGGCCTCGAGATGCTCTAGTTCGGACGCGAGCTTGGCGGGGTCAAAGGTAGTCCCGGAGCAGCACCAGGCCCTCGCGGACCTCCGCGAGCCGCGCTGACAGGCTCTCTCGGGAGACCGCCTCAGCCATCTCCCAGAGCTTAGTCGCCCGCCGGGCGGGTGAGCTGCCGGCGCTCCGCCTCTACCTGGTCCCGCACCGCGCAGCCCGCGAGATGGTCGTTGACGAGCCCGCAGGCCTGCATCAGCGCGTAGGCGGTGATCGGCCCGACGAAGCGAAAGCCACGCCGTTTCAGCTCTCCGGCCAGGGCGGCCGACTCGCGGGTCGTCGCGGGCAGATCCGAGCGGGAGCGTGGCGTGGCCTTCCGCTGGGAACGGAAGGACCAGATCAGCTCCGACAGCGGCTCGCCCGACTCGCGGAGGCGCAGCGTGGCGCGGGCATTCTCGATCGTCGCCTGGATCTTGGCGCGATTGCGAATGATCGCCTCGTCGGCCAGCAGCCGCTTCAGGTCTGCCTCGCCGAAGGCCGCGACCCGCCCGATCTGGAACTCGGCGAATGCGGCCCGGAACGCCTCGCGCTTGCGAAGAATCGTCAGCCACGAGAGGCCGGACTGGAACGCCTCCAGACAGAGACGCTCATAGAGGCCTCGGTCATCGATGACCGGACGGCCCCATTCGCGGTCGTGGTAGCCGGCGTACTCGGGCGAGGCGGTTGCCCACCAGCAAACCGGACGCCCGTCGACGCCGGGCACCAACGACGCCTCAGCTCCAGCGCTCAGCGACCCTCCTCGGCGGCTTCTATCCCGGCCGCGCGTAGGGCCTCGGCGCGGTCGGCGTAGGGCCGCCAGCGCACGATTCGCCCCTCGCACAGCGTGAACAGGGCCGCCGCATCGTTCTCCTCCGCGACCTGGTCACCGTCCTCCCAGCGCCACTGCTGGCGAAGCAGCGCCACCACCTGATCGCCGCTTCGCAGCAGGTCCTCGACCACCAGGTGCTGCTGTAGGCCGCCGGGCTGCTTGGTCGCCCAACGCCGCGCCTCCTCGTGACCCGTGATCCGGCCGAGCTTCAGCGTGTGTAGCTCGACCTCTGGATCGAGGACCGATAGGAAGAGGTCGAAGTCCTGGTCGTTGAAGCCGTCGATGAATGCGCGGACGGCCTCGAGGTCGCGATCCGGCACGGCGTCAGGCGCGGAGGTCGCCGCTCAGGCCCCGTGGCACTTCTTGTACTTCTTGCCGGAGCCGCACCAGCAGGGATCGTTGCGGCCGATCTTGTCCCGGTCGGACTTGACCACGGTCGCCGGGTTCTCGTCGCGAGGCCGCCCGTCCCCGACTCCATCGCCCCCGATCCCGGAGGGATCGGCCCCTGCGGTGACGCCCCCGGTCGCGGCGGCGGCGGTCGCCGACCCTGCCGCCTGCTGTAGGGCGGAGGGCTGCTCCGGTCCCCCACCGGCGTACTGGAGCTCCTGCCGCCGGGCCTCGGGCTCTGGCTCGAAGTCCGCCGGCTCAACGTTCACCTCGAGGTGGTAGATGATCCGCGCGAACTCTCCCCAGATCGAGTTCATCAGCTCGCGGAACATCGTGAAGCCCTCGTTCTTGTAGGCGACCAGCGGGTCGATCTGGGCGAAGCCGCGCAGATGGATGCCCTCGCGCAGGTAGTCCATCTCGAAGAGGTGCTCGCGCCAGCGGTAGTCGATGATCTGGAGCAGGACCTGGCGCTCCAGGTGGCGCATCAGCTCGGAGCCCAGCTCCTGCTCGCGGCGCTCGTAGGCGCCGAGAGCGTCCTCGGTCAAGACGCGGGCGATCTCCTCGCGGTCCGAGCTCGTCGCGTCGAGCTGTCCGAGGTCGACGCCGAGCGGCCACAGCTGGGCCGCCTGGGTCTGGAGGCCTGCGAGGTCCCAGTCCTCGAACACATCGCCCGGCGTGTACTCCTCGACCAGCCGCGCCACCACCTCGCCGATCTCCTCGCGGGAGACGTCGGACATGTCGCGCCCCTCGAGGATCTCGCGCCGGTACTTGTAGATCACCCGGCGCTGCTCGTTCATCACATCGTCGTATTCGAGCACCCGCTTGCGGATCAGGAAGTTCTGCTGCTCGACCTTCTTCTGGGCGTTCTCGACCGTGCGGCTGAGCATCTTCGCCTCCAGGGGGTACTCCTCGCCATGCTCATCGACGGGGCCGAGCCGGTCGAGGATCTTGTAGATCCGGTCGCCGGCGAAGAGGCGGATCAGCTCGTCCTCCGCGGAGAGGTAGAAACGCGACTCGCCCGGGTCTCCCTGGCGACCGGAGCGGCCGCGGAGCTGGTTGTCGATCCGGCGCGACTCGTGGCGCTCGGTGCCGCAGATGAACAGACCGCCCGCCTCGATGACCTTCTCGCCCTCGGCCTCGCACTGCTCCCGGAACCTGGGCTCGACCTCGGCCAGCTCCGGCTCGTAGCTCTCGTCCTCGGGGGAGAGGCCGAGCTTGCGCAGCTCCGCCTTGGCCATCATCTCGGGGTCGCCGCCGAGCTTGATGTCGACGCCGCGGCCCGCCATGTTGGTGGCGATCGTCACCGCCCCCACCCGCCCCGCCTGGGCGATCGTCTCGCCCTCGCGCTGGGCGTGCTCGGGCTTCGCGTTGAGCACGACGTGGTCGATGCCCTGGCGGGTCAGCTCGCCGGCGAGCATCTCCGAGACCTCCACCGAGATCGTCCCGACGAGGATCGGCTGGCCGGCCTCGTTGCGCTCGGCGATCTCGGAGGCGACCGCCTTCCACTTCCCGTTCTTGGTCTTGTAGATCTGGTCGTTGTGGTCATCGCGGACCATCGGCACGTTGGTCGGGATGTCGACCACCGGCATCTCGTAGATCTTCATGAACTCCTGCGCCTCGGTCAGCGCGGTGCCGGTCATCCCGGCGAGCTTGTCGTAGAGGCGGAAGTAGTTCTGGAGCGTGATCGTCGCCAGGGTCTGGTTCTCCTCCCGGATCGAGACGCCCTCCTTGGCCTCGATCGCCTGATGCAGCCCCTCCGACCAGCGGCGCCCCTCGAGGATGCGGCCCGTGAACTCGTCGACGATCTTCACCTCTCCGTCGATCACCGCGTAGTCGTCGTCGCGGTGGTACAGCGACTCCGCCTTCAGCGACTGGATCAGGTGGTTGACCAGGGTGCCGTGCTCGGAGATGTAGAGGTTGTCGACGCCCAAAAACCGCTCCGCCTTGGCGACCCCCGGCTCGGTCGGGGCGACGGTCTTGTGCTTCTCGTCGTACTCGTAGTCGTAGTCGGCGTCGCGAGTGTCGCGGTCCTCGCCGAGCGACTTCAGCTTCTGCTTCGCGGGCACCCCGACCAGCTGCTTCGCGAGTCGGGCGAAGGTGTAGTACAGGTCGGCCGCGGCCTCGGGGGCGCCAGAGATGATCAGCGGCGTGCGCGCCTCGTCGATCAGGATGTTGTCGACCTCGTCGACGATCGCGTAGGCGTGCTCGCGCTGGACGCAGTGCTCCAGCGAGGCCGCCATGTTGTCGCGCAGGTAGTCGAAGCCGAACTCCGAGTTGGTGCCATAGACGACGTCGCAGGCGTAGGCCTGCTGGCGGACGGCGGGATCGTACTGCGACTGGATCACGCCGACGCTGACCCCCAGCGCGTCGTAGATCGGCCGCATCCAATCGGCGTCGCGACGGGCCAGGTAGTCGTTGACGGTGACCAGGTGAACCGGCGTGCCGGCGAGCGTGTTCAGGAACACCGTCAGGGTGGCGGTCAGGGTCTTGCCCTCGCCGGTCTTCATCTCGGCGATTGCGCCGTCGTGCAGCACCATGCCGCCGATCAGCTGGACATCGAAGTGACGCTGGCCGAGGTTCCGCCGCGCCGCCTCGCGACAGAGCGCGAACGCCTCCGGCAGCAGGTCGTCGAGCGGCTCGCCGTTGCGAGCCCGCTCCCGGAGCGCGTCCGCCTCGGTGCGGACCTCGCCGTCGCCGAGCAGCTCCATCTCGGGCTCGATCCGATTGATCGAGGCCACGCGCCGCTCGTAATCCTTGAACTGGCGCGCCTCGCCGAGGCGCAACGCGCGATCTATCAGGCCCTTAGCCACGAATCCTGAGGGTACCGACCTTGCATAACTCCGCCGGGAATAACTCCGCCGACTCCTCGGCTTCGCCTCCCAGAACCACTCCGCCGGAAGCCTCGGCCTTCGGCCTACGTTTCCGGCGGGTTACGGCGCAGACCGGGCGGCAGGTTCACTCGTAGCTCCCGCGACTTCGTCGCTAGTACACACCAGCGCTAGGCGGGGCGGCCCCGGACGCGGGCCATCAGTCGGCGGGTCTGGGCGCGCTTGCGGCGCTTGTCGCGGTGTCGCTTCACCTGCCGGCGCAGGTCCTCGGCCAGCGCGTGGATGGAGTGCAGCATTTCAGGCGAAGCCTCGCGGGCGCGCAGCGTCACCCGCTTCAGGTGCAATGTGGCCTCGGCCACCTGGCTGTCGGCGATCGATGGATTGCGCTCCTCGCTCAGCTCGACCTCTAGTACCGCGAGGTCGGACACCTGCCGGCCGATCCGAGCGAACCGCTTCTCGACATGGCCGCGAAGCTCATCGGTGACGTCGGTGTTCCGTCCCCTGACCTCGATCCGCATGCTCTCTCCTTCTCATTCTGGGTGCGGGCCTCGGGAGGCATTGCATATGCCGCGTACGGGTAGGGTCGCGCTTCCGGGAGCGAAAAGCAAGTACTGCCAGGCCTCCTTACGCGCGGCATATCCGGGCGCCCGGGACCTCGGGGCGCCAATCACGAGCGGGCGAAGGTCAGAGACACGATGCGGTCGGAGCCCCCGGAGCGCAGCGCCCGCGCGCAGGCGCCAATCGTCGCTCCGGTCGTGACCACGTCGTCCACCAAGACGGCGGCGGCGGGCGGCGGTCCCGCGAGGCGCACTTGGGGCGGGGCGCCCAGTCGCTCCGACCGCGGCCGGCCGACCTGCCGCCTCCCCTGCGAGCGCCGCAGGCAGAGCCCGAGCGGCAGTCCCGTCTCGACACTGAGCGCCGCCGCGATCCTCTCCGCCGCGTCGAACCCGCGCCATCGCCGGCGCCCCGGGGCGGCCGGGACGGGGACGATCACCCCTTCGAGCAGACCGGTCGGCGCTCGCTCGGCGATGACCGCGGCCGCCCGCCTGGCGAGCGGCAGCCGCGCACCGAACTTGAGCGACACCACCAGGTCCCGGGCAATCCCCTCATAGGGGGCGGCCGACCAGGTGGCGTCGACCCCCGGAACCGCCGTCGAGCACGGCGCGAGCCCACCCAGCCCGGACTCGCATCCCTCGCAGAGCTGCTCCCGCAAGCCACACTCCCGCCCGCACAATGCGCAGCGCGGCGGCACGACCAGGCCAAGAAGCTCCGCGAGCATCGGCGACGATCGTCGATCCTGGCCTGGAGCGCGTGGCGCGCAAACCGTTACGGATCCCGCCCGTCAGTGAGTCGCAACGACCACAGTGGCGCCCGGCAGGTGCTCGACCGAGACGCGGCAGCCGCCGATGGCCGACTTGCGCTCCCATATGAATCGCAACTCGGCCATCGGCGTTTGTCTATTCGAAGACGGCGCGCTCCACCGCCCCGACCTCCGCCTCGCATCCGACCACCCCGGGGGCCTTGCTGAGCGCCGTATCCGGGTCCTTGAGGCCGTGGCCGGTGAGCACGCAGAGGACCGAGGTCGGCCGTTCGCCACCCTCCGGCGCCGGCAGCCCGTGAGCCAGGATCCCGGCCACGGACGCCGCCGAGGCGGGCTCGCAGAAGACGCCCTCGCGCGTGGCGAGCAACCGGTAGGCGTCGAGGATCTGCTCGTCGGAGACCGCCGCGATCCGCCCCCGCGAACCGGTGACGGCTTCCATCGCCTCCTCCCAGCGCGCCGGGTTGCCGATTCGGATCGCCGAGGCGATCGTCTCCGGCTCGGCGACCGGCTTGCCGTGGACCAAGGGGGCAGCCCCTTCCGCCTGGAAGCCGTACAGGACCGGCGACACCCCGTACTCCTGGAAGCCTTGCCACCAGGCGGTGATGTTGCCGGCGTTGCCAACTGGGATCGCAAGGGCGTCTGGTGGCCCGCCGAGCTCGTCGCAGGCCTCGAAGGCGGCCGTCTTCTGACCCTCGATCCGGTACGGGTTGATCGAATTGACCAGCTCCACCGGGTGGCGCCTTGCCAGCTCGCGCACGATCTCGAGCGCCTGGTCGAAGTTGCCGCGCAGCGCGATCACCCGCGCCCCGTGCATCAGCGCCTGGGCGAGCTTGCCGATCGCGATCTTCCCCTCCGGGACGATCACGGCCCCGCGCAGGCCGGCCCGCGCCGCGTACGCCGCGGCGCTCGCCGCGGTGTTCCCGGTGGAGGCGCAGATGATCGCCTCGGCGCCCGCTCCCTTCGCCCGCGACACGGCGACCGTCATCCCCCGGTCCTTGAAGCTCCCGGTGGGGTTGGTGCCCTCGAGCTTCAGGTAGACGCTCACACCGACCCGGTCGGAGATCTCCGGAGCCTCGATCAGCGGCGTCGAGCCCTCGTTCAGGCTGACGACGGGATCGCCCGGCTCAAGCGGCAGCCGCTCCCGATACCTCTCAATGAGCGGAGGGGGCGTCACCCGTTGGGACTAGGGACGAAGTCCCGGTAGGGACGTGTGGACCTGCCGCCCCGATTGCGCCCAAACCCGCCGGCACCGGAGGCGAAGCCGAGGATGTCGGCGGAGTGATTCCAAGAGGCGAAGCCGAGGATGTCGGCGGAGTGATTCCCGTAGGCGAAGCCGAGGCTTTCGGCGGAGTGGTGCTTCATACGAACTCTTCCTCGATCACCCGGATGGCGCGCGGCTGGGCGCGGATGAACTCCAGGCTCGCAATCTCGGCGAGCGCCTTGAAGAACGACGACTCCGGACACTCGTGCATGACCATCACCAGTCGCGCCTCGTCCCCGAGCCCGCGCTGAACGACGCTCTGCACCGAGACCTCGTTGCGCCCCAGGACGTCCGCGATCCGGGCCAGCACCCCGGGCCGGTCGGCGACCTCGAGGTGGAGATAGAAGGAGGAGTTGATGTCGCGCACGATCTCGAGCGACTCGCCAGCCACGTGCACGGGAGCCCTGCCCGAGAGGATCGAGACCACGTCGCCGAGCACCGCTGACGCGGTCTCGACCCCACCCGCCCCCGGCCCCGACATGGTGATCTCGGTGATCGTGGGCGCCTCGACCATCACCGCGTTGAACGGCCCCTCGATTGGCGCCAGGGGATGATGGGAGTACAAGAAGCAGGGAAACACCCGAACGCTGATCCCGCCGTCGCGGCGCTCGGCGACCCCGAGCAGCTTCAGCGACAGCCCGAGCTCCTTTGCGTAGGCGATGTCGTCGGGCTGGATCTCGGTGATCCCCTCATAGGAGACGTCGGCGAGCGCCACCGGCGCACCGAAGGCGAGCCGCGCGAGGATCGCCATCTTCGCCGCCGCGTCGGCCCCGCCCACGTCCTCGGCGGGATCCGCTTCGGCGTAGCCCAGCTCCTGGGCGCGCCGCAGGGCGTCGGCGTAGGAGGCTCCGGTGCTGGCCATCTCGGAGAGGATGAAGTTGGTGGTCCCGTTGACGATCCCGAAGACCCTGGTGATCTCGGTCGCCGCGAGGCTCTCCTGGATCACCCGGATCACGGGCACCACCCCCGCCACCGCCGCCTCGAAGCGCAGCTGAACGCCGGCCTTTCGGGCGGCCTCGAACAGCTCGTCGCCGAACTGCGCGATCAGCTGCTTGTTGGCCGTCACCACATCGCGGCCCGCCCGCAGCGCCCGCAGCACGTACTCGCGCGCCGGCTCGGTGCCGCCGATCAGCTCGACGACGATCTCCGAGTCCTCGAGGATGGCGTCGAAGTCGCCCTCGGAGCGGCGCAGCACGCCGGCGATCTCCGGCCGCCGTCCGGCGACGGCGGCGATCGCGTCGGCGCGCTGGCCGAGCAGCTCGTGGAACGCATCCCCCACCGTGCCACGCCCGAGGAGCCCGATGCGAACCGGATCGCTCACTCGACGTCCCGCGCGATCAGATCCTCATACGTCTCGCGACGGACCACCAGCCTCGCGTTGCCGTCCTTGCAGAACACCACCGGGGGGCGGGGAACGCCGTTGTAGTTGCTCGCCATCGCGTACCCGTAGGCACCGGTCGCGGGGGTGACGAGGAGGTCGCCGGGGCGCGGGTCGGCGAGCATCGCGTCGGCGATCAGGATATCGCCCGACTCGCAGTGCATGCCGGCGACCGTCGCCAGGGTGTTTGGCGCGTCGCCGGCGCGGTTGGCGACGATCGCCTCGTAGCGCGAGCCGTAGAGCATCGGGCGCAGGTTGTCGGACATCCCTCCGTCGACCGAGAGATAGGTTCGAACACCCGGAATCTCCTTCACGGTGCCGATCTCGTAGGCGGTGACGCCGGCGTTGCCGACCAGCGAGCGCCCCGGCTCGATCAGGATTCGCGGCACCGGGTCGAACACGCGCTGCACGCCGCGGACCTTGACGTCGACGTAGCTGGCGATCGAGGGCGGCTGATCGGCGGAGGTATAGGCGATCCCCAGGCCGCCGCCGACGTTGAGGATGCGGCACTCCCATTCGCCGTCGGCGAGCCCGGCCAGCGCCTCGATCGCGGCCGTGTAGGGCTCCAGCTCGAAGATCTGCGAGCCGATGTGGGCGTGCAGACCGACCAGCCGCAGGTGGCGGGAGGCCCGCACCTCGGCGATCGCCCGAGCCGCCAGGCCATCCTCGAGCCCGAAGCCGAACTTCGAGTCGAGGCCGCCCGTCTGCACGTAGGAATGAGTCGAGGGCAGGACCCCAGGGGTGACGCGGATCAGGACGTCCTGAGAGCGATCCAGGACCGCGCCGAGGCGCGCGATCTCGTCGAACGAGTCGACGATCAGGTGACCGACGCCGGCCTCGACCGCGAAGCGAAGCTCGGCCTCGGTCTTGTTGTTCCCGTGCATATAGATGCGGGCGGGATCGAGGCCGGCGCCAAGCGCCATGTGGAGCTCCCCGCCCGAGGCGACGTCGACCGACAGCCCCTGCTCGGCGCAGAGCCGGTAGACGGCGGTGACCGGGGCCGCCTTGCTCGCGTACAGGACCTCGAAGTCGTCGGTGCGGGCGCGGAAGGCGTCGAGGTAGGCGCGGGCCCTGGCGCGAATGTCATCCTCGGCGTAGATGTAGACGGGCGTGCCGAACTCGGCCGCCACCTCGACCACGTCGCAGCCGCCCACCTCGAGGTGGCGGCGCTCGTTGACACGGCTCCCAAGCGGGTAGACGCGCGAGCCCTCGACCAGCGACCTCTCGGTTGTAGCGCTCATAACTGCATTATTCCGGCGGCCCCTCGGCTACGCCTCGGAGGGAGCCGAAGCGACCGGTCATCCGGCGCAGCCGGATGCGCCGGGTTCGGGCGCGAACGTGCTGGGGCATCAACTCGCCGGTACCGCGACTTCGTCGCTAGCCCGGGCCAGCTAGCGTCAAGGCGATGAGGCGGACGGTTTCCGGGCCAAGCGAGATCGGGGCGCACGAGGGGCGCCCGTACATGCTCTGGCTCCCCGACTCGCCTCCCCCGTGGCCAGCGATGGTGATCGTTCACGGCGCGGGGTCGCGCAAGGAGAACCACGGTGACTTCGGCCGCGCCTGCGCCGCGAACGGCTGGGCGGCGCTGGGATTCGACCAGCGCGGGCATGGGACCTCAGTGGACGGGATGAGCCCCGCCGCCCTGGGCGACGTCGGCAAGATGGCGCGCTTTCTGGCCGGGGTCGAGGGGGTGGACGCGGCACGGGTCTGCGTCCGCGGCTCGAGCATGGGCGGCTTCATGGCGATCCAGGCCGCGGCGACCGCGGAGCCGATCGCGGCGGCGATCGCGATCTGCCCGGCGGGGGCGGACCACCTGCGGCGTGGGCTTCGCGCCGGCACCCTCGAGATGCGGATCGATCCCGACGCGGCGACGGCGCTGGAGGCATGGCTCACCGAGCACGACCTGCGCCAGGCGGTCGAGCTGATGGGCTCCAAGCCCCTGCTGCTGATCCACGCCAGTGGCGACGAACAGATTCCGTCGGATTGGTCGGAGCAGCTCTATGCCCGTGCCCGCGAGCCACGCAAGCTGATCCTCCTGCCGGGTGGCCATCACCGCTCTGCCCAGCACGACGCGGAGCTCCACGGGGTGGCGCTCAGGTGGCTGGAGCGAAACCTGGGTTAGCCGCCGAGCGGCCCGGCCCTTGACGCCGCTCGCGGCCCGCGGCCCGCCTAGCTAGTCGAGAGCCCCGGTGGCGGCATCGACCGCGCTGGTGACCCCGCTGGTCGGCCCGGACAGGCTGGTGCCCGCGGCGTTGTCGACGCCCTGGACGGCGCCGGCGACTGGACCGGAGGTCGAAGGCAGGTTGGGCAGGTTGGGCACGGACGGGACGTCGGTCGGCGGAGCAGGCCCGGTGGGAATCGACGGCGCGTGCCCGGACGGCGGGGTGACGCCGGGGCCTCCCGGATTGGTGGAACCGCCGCCGCTGGGGTCGGTCGGCCCCCTGCCGGAGGAGCTGCCGCCGCCCGAGGACTTGCCGCCGCCGGAGCTACCGTCGAAGGAACCGCTGCCCAGGTGGGCGCCGGGGACCGGAGCCTTCGCCACCGCCCCGCGCGCCGCCCCGATGGCGGCCGCCGCCACCGTGGGCGGCGTGCTGGCGTTCGAGCTGAGATAGGCGGCCCCGGCGTCGTGGCTCGAGCCGCCGAGCGACGGGAGCCCGTTGAAGGCCACGAAGGTCGCCAGCGAGAGAAAGACCACGACGGCTCCGGCGGTCAGCGCGCTGGTGGCGCCAACGCCGACCAGGTACGCGCCCAGATGAGCCCGCACGTGCGAGAGACGCGGAATGGCGTGGACGAGGGTGGTCACTCGACTGGATCGAAGCTACCCAGCTCAATCGGCGCTAACCCGTCATGGTCGGGCGCCTACCCAAGGGCCTTAGTCAGCTCCAGGGAGTTCCCGGCTGGCGCCGCCTTCCGGGTCAGGTTTATGACGGCTTCTCAGAAGCCGAGCGCTCTGTCCGTGGCGCCGCTCACGGCGCCGCCCGCGCGGCCCGCGGCCCGGCCGGCCCGGTTGAGGGCGCCGCTGACGCCGCCGTCGGCCGCGCCGGTGACGCCACCGGTCGATCCGGACAGGTTGGTGCCCGCGGCGTTGTCGACGCCCTGGACCGCGTCGGTGGCGGGCCCGGAAGTCGAGGGCAGCGACGGGATGGCGACTGCGGGCGGAGTGATGCCCCCCGGAGAGGTGGGGACGCCGGGTTCGCTGGGACCACTGGCGGAGCGGACCTTGCCGGACGGATCACCGCCGCCGGAGCCGGAGCCGGCGGCGGCGGCGGACCTGGCGGCCGGGCCGGCCTCGTGGGAGCCGGGGGCCGCGTTCTTCGCCACCGCGCCGCGGGCCGCCCCGAGGGCGACCCCCGCCGCCGTGGGCGCAGCGCTGGTGCTCGAGTCGAGGTAGGCCGCCCCGGCGTCGTCGCTCGACCCTCCGAACGGAAGGCCGTGGAAGGCGAGGAAGGTCGCCAGCGAGAGAAAGACCACGAGGGCGCCGGCGGTCAGCGCGGCGGTCACGCCAACGCCCACCAAGTAGGCGCGCAGATGAGCGAAGCGCGGACGCGATGCGGTGGGCGTGTAGGTGGCCACCTCGGGCCGACCGTACACCCAACACCCGAGCCGTACGCCAGTCAAATCGGTGTCTACCGAGAAGCCGTAGAGACTTCAATGAGCCTTTTGGAGGCTTCAATGAGTTGGCCGATCTCCCGGCCTCCAATCAGCCCAACGCTAGAGGTAGCCCAGCGGGTCGACGGGCGACCCGTTGACCCGCACTTCGAAGTGCAGGTGGTCGCCGAAACAGTGACCCGTGCAGCCCACCGAGCCGATCACCTGGCCCTGGCCAACGGATTGACCCGACGACACCGCGTACGAGGACTGGTGGGCGTAGCAGGTCGAGATGCCACCGCCGTGGTCGATGCACGTGTAGTTGCCGTAGCCGCCTGTGTAAGCGGCGAGGACGACGGTCCCCGCAGCGGCAGCGCGTATCGCGGTACCAGCCGGCACCGCGACGTCGATCCCGGCGTGCAGCTGCCCCCACCGCATCCCGTAGCCGGAGACGACGGGGCCGTTCACGGGCCAGATGAACCCCGAGGAGCTCTCGCCCTGGATGGGCCCGGCGGGCTGGGCCGGCACCGACGACTGGGCGGCCTGAAGCTGCGCCTGGATCTGACCCTCCAGGTCGCCGATCTCGCCTTCGAGTTCCTGCTGGGCGCCCTGGACCTGCGTCAAAGCCTGCTGGTCCTGCTGGCGGGCCGTTGCCAGGTCGCCCTCGCGACTCTCGAGCTCGCTCCGCGTTCGGGCGAGCTCGGCGCGCTTGGCGGCGATCTCGTTGCGCGCCGCCCGCACCCGCTCGACGGTGTCCTTGGTCTCATCGCGAAGGTTGCGGACGCGCTCGGCGATCGAAGTGTCCTGGGACTGGATCCGCTTCAGGTACTCGTAGCGGCTCAGCAGATCGTCGAACCCGTTCGAGTTCAGGATCACCGTGAGCGTGTCGGGACGGCTCGACTCGTAGATCGCGACCAGCCGCTGCTTCAGCACCTTGAGCGAGCGCTTGAGGCGGACGCGGAGAACGGCGAGCCGATCCTTTGCCCGCGCCAGCTCCGCCTCCTTCTTGTTCAGCTCGGCTTGGACGATCGCCTCGCGGTTGCGAAGCGTCGCCACCTCGCCGCGCAGCTGGTCGAGCCGCTCGCCCAAGCGCTGAATGGTGCTCGACAGCACGCCCTCCCGCGAGTTGGCGTGCTCGAGCTGCGCCCGCTTGGAGTCGAGCTGAGACTGGAGGTCCTGGGCGGGGGCCCCAGCCGTGAGCGTGAGCACGGCCACGGTCGCCAGGGCGGTGATGGCGGTCACCGCCACGCGGGCGTCGGGGCGTACTCGGCTGGCTCTCATGTCTTCCTCGCTGGCCTGCGGGGTTAGCTGACGGGCTCGCGCGGAGGAGTCGCGCTTGGCCCGTTGAACCGACCTGGCCCTTGGACCTTTCGCCCCTGGGGATTTTGGTTCCCCCGCTCCGCCCGCTCAGGCACGGGCGGATTCGGCACAAATGTGGAGCGGCAGAGTAGCAGCCGCGGAGGGACTGTGAGCAGTCGTTAACAGCCGTTATGCCTGCTGCAAGCGGATTTTCACCGCATCGACCGCCGGCTTCGTGGCTAGCTCGGGGGAGGCTTTGTCTGAACCTCGAGCAGGGCGTCCTCGTCGGCCTCCTCCTCCATCTGGAGCGTCGTGTGCTCGATCCCGTAGCGATCCCGAAGCACGAACTCGACCTCGCGCCGGGCGCGATCGCGGTCCGCCCCACGGGCGGCGACGACGTGGGCGGCAAGCGCCTCGAATCCCGGCGTCAACGACCAGACGTGGAGGTCGTGTACCGCGCGCACCCCGTCCACCGAGCACATCGCCTGGGCCACCGCTTCGACGTCTACTCCCGGGGGCGCGGCCTCCATCAGGACGTCCAGCGGCTCGCGCACCAGGCGGACCGACGAGGCGAGGATCAGCACCGCGATCGCGATCCCGACCAGCGGGTCAATCGGCTTCCAGTCGGTGGCCAGGATCACGGCTCCCGAGACGATCACCCCGAGCGAGCCGAGCGCGTCCGCGACGGAGTGACGGAGGACCGCCTCCAGGTTGAGGTCCTCCCGCTGCCCCCTGGCGAGCACCCAGGTGGCCGCCGCGTTTCCCGCGAGCCCCACCACCCCCAGGACGAGCACCCCGGTGCCCTTCACCTCCGGAGGATCGCCCAACCGGTCGATGGCCGCGACCACGATCAGCACCGCGATCGCCACCAAGGTGACGCCGTTGAGCAAGGCGACAATCACCTCGCTGCGCTGGTAGCCGAAGGTGCGGCGGGGTCCGCCGGACCGCGCCGCGAGGGCCGTCGCCACCAAAGCGAGCCCGATCGCGCCGAGGTCGGAGAGGACGTGGCCGGCGTCCGCGAGCAGGGCAAGCGAGCCGGTGAGGATGCCGCCGACCACCCCGGCTGCGAGCAGCGCCGCGTTGATCGCCGCGGCGACCAGCATCCGCCGCCGATTTCCCTCCCGGCGCGAGGCGAGCGCGTCCGGCCCACCCGGCCCGGCGCCGCGCTCGATTTCCCGGCCCTGGGCATGGGCCCGCGCCATCACCCCGAGCTTAGTGCTCTCCGTCGTAAGTTCCGTCGCGGCTGGGCGAGCGAAAACCGAGTTAGCCGAGGACGCAGCGAGCGTGGCGTGCCTGAATGGCACGCGAGCGAGCGAGGACGAAGGCTGGCGAAGGTTTGCAGCCGCCCAACGCGGCGGTACTTGCGGCGGCGAGCACTTTAGAGCGCGTAACGACCGGCCGGTCAGGCCGCGCTGGTGGTCCGCTCCTCAGCCGGCCGGCTGGCGCCGTTCTCGGACCCGGCCACGGCGACCGCCCCGTCGCCCGATGCGCGGGCGCCGTTGCTGGAGCTCGAGGCGGATTCGATCGCCTCCGCGGCGACCTCGACGCCTTGCTTGAAGCGCTCGCGGTACTCGGCCACCTGCATCCGCGAGATCACCATGCGCTGGATCTCGGCGGTGCCCTCGAACAACTGGTAGATCTTCGCGTCGCGGAAGAACTTCTCCAGCGGGCAATCCGTGGTCTGCGCGTACGGGCCGACCAGGTCCATGCAGGCGCCGGTCGCCCACATGGCGACATCGCCGCCCTTCAGCTTCGACATCGATCCCTGCCCCCCGGTCATCGGGATACCGTTGCGGCCCATCCACGAGGCACGCTGCACGAGCAGGCGCGCTGCCTCGATCTCCGTGGCCAGGTCGCCGAGGCGCTGCTGGATCGCCTGGCGCTCAAGCGGCGGCCGGCCCGCGGTGGAGCTCTCGTCGAGGTACTCGCCGATCGGGTCTTGGGAGCCACCGTTGTCGAGGTAGGAGAGCGTCCACTCGTACGCGGCCTGGGCGATCCCGAGCGCCGACGCGCCCACCACAGGCCTGGTCAGCTCGAAGGTGGCGAGCGCGTTGGAGGCGCGGCCGGTGGACTCGCCAGAGCGGGCGCGCTCGAGCTTTCGCTCCAGCTTCTCCATGCCGCCGAGCAGGTTCTCGACCGGGACGCGGCAGTCCTCGAGGATCACCTCGCCGGTGTGAGAGGCGCGGATGCCCAGCTTCGATTCCTTCTTCCCCTGCTCGAGGCCCGGCGTGCCCTTGGGGATCACAAACGAGGCCTGGCCTCGGTGGCCCAGATCCGGGTCCACCGTGGCGACGACCACGTGGACGTCTGCGATGCCACCGTTGGTGATAAAGACCTTGGTGCCGTTGAGCACCCACTCGTCGCCGTCGAGCTTCGCCGTCGTCCGGAGGCTCTTGACGTCGGAGCCGGCCTGCGGCTCGGTGACGGCGTAGGCGCCGAGCTTGAGCTCGCCGTCCGACCCGAAGCACTCGGGCACCCATCTGGCGATCTGCTCGGGAGTGCCCGACGCGGCGAGGCCGGCGGCGGCCAGGGCTGAGCCCGAGATCGCCAGGGCGATCCCGGCGCAGCCCCAGTGCAGCTCTTCGGCGTAGATGACGGAGAACTGGCCGTCGGGGTCGTTGGCCATCCGCTGTAGGTGCTCGATCCCGTGCAGGCCCCACTCGCGAGCCGCGGTCATGACCTCCCACGGGGTCGATTCCTCGGCGTCGTGCTTGGCCGCCACGGGGCGGATCACCTCGGCCGCGAACCT
Organism: Actinomycetota bacterium; assembly: GCA_038040365.1. GTDB lineage: Bacteria > Actinomycetota > Thermoleophilia > Solirubrobacterales > 70-9 > AC-56. The sequence continues at coordinate 18,356 of JBBPIL010000006.1, read as the reverse complement.
GCGGCACAGAGTCTGGAACTCCCGCTGCTCGTCGCTCAATCCGAAGTCCATCTGCCCTCCGTCCTCGCCGCCAAGACCCGGCGGCACCGAAGCTCCGTTTATTCGATTGACTGGTCAGTCAGCCAATACGGAGTCTACCCCCCAGCCAACCCGGAATGCGTCGGTTCGCTCGTGTCCCGCGACGCAGTCGGCGGCGGCCCCGAGGCGCCGGTATGTTCATGCGGTGGCCGTCCACTGGAGACGCCTCGCCGTGGTGGCAGGGATCCTGGTGGCGCTCGGCGGGGTCGGCGTCGGCGCCTACTTCCTGATCGACTCGCTGCGTGGCAACGAGGATCAGCCGGCTCCGGCGCCGAGCATCGTCATCCACGAGCAGGAGCCGGCGGCGGCACAGGACCTCGGCTTCCCCGCCTTCGCGACCAAGAACACCACCCGCGTCGCCGGCCTCGACCCGGTCGCGGACGCCGCCGGCGTCGCCCTTGCCGTGTTCCCCTCGACTGGCGGCGTCGAGCGCCCCGTCGCGGTCAGCCTCGTCGAGGAGGACGATTGGCCCGCCGGGCTCGCCGCGGCGAGCCTGGTGGCGCAGCCCATCGGTGCCCCGATCCTGATCACGGGCAGTGACGAGATCCCCGACTTCACCGCGGACGCGCTGAGGGCGCTCGCCCCCGCCGGCTCGGCCAAGACCGACGGAAAGCAGGTCTTCACGATCGGTTCGGCGACCGCTCCGGGCGGTCTTCTGACGCAGCCGGTCACCGGGTCGAAGCCCGCCGAGATCGCCGCCGAGATCGACCGGCTCCGCCAGAAGCTGACCGGCACCAGCCCGCGGCACATCCTGCTGGCAAGCTCCGACCAGCCGGCGTTTGCGATGCCCGCCGCTGCCTGGGCGGCGCGCTCGGGCGACCCGGTGCTGTTCCTCAGGAAGCGGGCGGCGCCCAAGCCCACGCTCGACGCGCTCCGTCGCCACAAGGGCATCCCCGTCTACGTGCTCGGCCCGCCTTCGGTGATCGCCGACAAGGCGCTCGAGGCGGTGCGGAAGGCGGCCCCGAGCGCGAAGCGGATCGATGCCGAGGGTCCGATCAAGGATCCGGTCGAGAATGCGATCGCCTTCGCGCGCTACGCCAGTGGAAGCTTCGGCTGGGACATCAACGACCCCGGCCACGGATTCGTGATCGCGAGCGCCTCCCGGCCGCTGGACGCGGCCGCCGCCGCGCCACTGTCCGCCAGCGGCGCCTGGGGACCGCTGCTGATCACCGAGGACGCAGCCCAGGTCCCCCCCGCGTTGCAGGGGTACCTGCTCGACGTCAAGCCCGGCTACGTAGGCGATCCGACCCGTGCGGTCTACAACCACGTCTGGGTGATCGGCGACCAGGACGCGATCTCGGTCGGCTTCCAGTCGCAGGTCGACGATCTCGCCGAGGTCGTACAGATAAGGTCCGGCCGCGGAGCCCGACTGGGCCCGCTGCCCGGAACGCCGGAGCACGAGCGGGGAAGGCCGTGAGAGCGACGAGGAGCGACAACCCGTGAGCGAGGCGGAGCGACCCGACCGGCTGGCTGGCGGACGCCGGGTCACCGGCGAGGAGATCCGCGCGTTGGCCGGTCCCGCCACGCCGCACTTCGCGCTCCAGATCCGCAACCGCATCCGGCGCCTGATCGAGCGGCTCCCCGCCGACGATCCGGTGCGGATCGAGGGCGAACGTCAGATCGAGCGCCTCACCGAGCTGGCACGGCACTCGGGCGAGCCGCGTGGCCTCGGGCCGGGCACGCCGGCGGCCCACTGAGACCGGCGGGGCTTGCGTGGCAACCGCCCAACGAACCAGCGCCGAGGGGATTCGCCGAGCGCGAGAGCTGCTCACGGCCGAGGCGGCCGCGAGGGCCTCGGACCCGGAGGCGACTGCCGCCGGCTATCTCGACCTGCTCGGCGGCGAGCTGGAGTCGACGGGCGCCGTCCAGGACCTGATGACCACCCGGCTGGTGCCGGCCATCTACGAGCGCTACTGGCGCCCCGCGCTGGCGCGGGCCCTCAAGGGGGTGACCGGCCCGGGAATGGCCGAGGAGGTGCGGATCGCGCGGCTCTTGCTGGGCCTCGGGCCCGGCGACCGGGTGCTCGACGTCGCCTGCGGGCCCGGGAACTTCACCCGGGAGTTCGCGCGAGCGGTGGGCGACGGCGGCCTCGCGGTGGGGATCGACGCCTCGAGGACGATGCTCGCCCGCGGCGTGGCCGAGCTCGAGGCCACCGGCCTCGCCAACCTGGCCCTGATCCGCGGCGACGCGACTCAGCTCCCGTTCGCAGACGGCGTCTTCGACGGCCTCTGCTGCTTCGCGGCCCTGCACCTGTTCGCCGATCCGTTTGCGGCGCTCGACGAGATGCGGCGGGTGCTCGGCCCCGGCGGGCGGATCGCGATCATGACCTCGGTGCGCCGTCAGCTGACCCTGCCGCCGCTGAAGCCGCTGATCGAGCGAGCCAGCGGCATGCGCGTGTTCGAGTCGGACGAGATCGTGGCAGCGCTCCAGGAGCGGGGATTCGAGAACGTCCGCCAGCGCCTCGCCGGCATGGTGCAGTTCGTCGGCGGCCGGCTGGCAGCGGACGCCTAGCCCGTCCCGGGCTCAGGCGTTCAGGCGCTGGGTAGGGGGCAAAATCGCCGCCCTTGGCGCTTTTGTTGCCAGATGAGCAACAAAAGCGCCAATGCCTCCGTTGAGGCGGCGATTGCGCGGCTTGCCTCGCGGCAGCACGGCGTGGTCTCCCTTGCCCAGCTGAATGCGGCCGGCCTCCACAGGAGCGTGATCGTGCGTCGGACGCGGAAGGGACTGTTCCACCGCATCCACCGCGGCGTCTATGCGGTCGGTCACGCCGGCCTGAGCAACGAGGGGAGGTGGATGGCGGCGGTGCTGGCGTGTGGCGAGGGCGCCGTGCTCAGCCACCGAAGCGCCGCTGCGCTGTGGACGATCGCGCCCCTACCCAGCGTCATCGAAGTCATGGTCCACGGCGACGCGGGGCGCAGGCCACGCAACGGGATCAGGATCCACCGCTCGCTCACCCTCCTACCCAGCCAAACCACGCGACGAGCCGGCATCCCGGTCACGAAGCCCTCCCGCACGCTCGAAGACCTGAAGCGCGCGCTCCCAAGCGACCAGTTCGCGGCCGCGCTGCGGCAGGCGGAGTTCCTGCGCCTCCCGATTGGCGAGCAGCTCGAGCCGGATCACACCCGCAGCGAGCTGGAGAGCCGGTTCCTCGCCCTCTGCCGCCGACACCGCCTACCGAAACCCGAGGCGAACGTGCGTGTGGGCCCATTTCTCGTCGACTTCCTCTGGCGTTCCCGGCGCCTGGTAATCGAGGTAGACGGCTTCGGTACTCACGGCACCCGCTTCGCCTTTGAAGCCGACCGGGCCCGGGATACGCGCCTGAAGCTCATGGGCTACGACGTGGTTCGGTTCACGTGGCGCCAGATCGGCGACGGCGCTTCCGCCGTCGCCGCAACGCTGCGCACCCTGTTGGGCTAGGTGGTGGCGCCGCCGGGGGCGAAGGCTTCCACGATCAGGCGCTGATACTCGGCGATCTCGGCGGGCGAGATGAAGTAGGACGGCGGCGTCAGGAAGACGCCGTCGCCGCGCTCCGCCACCTCGGCCACCCGCGCTCGGACCTTGTCGAGCGGGCCCGCCGCGCAGTAGGCATCGACCATCTCGTCGGGGACGTGAGAGGGCATCGCGGCGAAGTCGCCGGCCCGGAACGCCTCGCCCACCGCGGCGGCCGCCTCGCCGAAGCCGTGCATCTCCCACAAAGGGGCGTAGGTGCGGACGGTGGCGTAGAAACAGATCGTCCGGCGGGCCGCCTCGTAGGCGGCCTGCTCGTCGTCGGAGATCGCGCAGCTGACTGTGGGGATGAAGTCGAAGTCCGTGCGGTCGCGACCGGAACGCGCCAGCCCCTGCTCGAAGTTGGCGACCAGCACCTCGTCGAGCCAGCGCAGCGAGCAGATCGGATGGCCGATCAGGCCGTCGGCGCAGTCGCCCGCCATCCGCGCCATCCCCTCCCGCACAGCGGCGGTGTAGATCGGCACCGATTCGCGAGGCGACGGATGCGGGCGCACCCAGCCCTTGATCTCGAGCTCGTGGTAGTCGCCCTCGAACCGGATCGGCTCCCCCGCCCGGGCCTTCCGCATGATCAGCCGTACCGCCTCGACCGTCTCGCGCAGATGCGGCGCCGGGCGCCCGTACTCGACTCCGTGCCAGGTCTCGTTGAGGCGTTTCACCCCGGCGCCGAGGCCCAGCCGAAACCGCCCGCCGGACATCTCGTCGACGTCGAGCGCGGTGACGGCGAGGATGAACGGGCTGCGGGTGAACGCCCAGGCGATCCCCGTGCCGACGCCGATCCGCTCCGTCGCGGCCGCGATCCAGGTCGCCTGCGTGACTGAGCTGCGAAACAGCTCCGGCGCCCAAACGCATTCGATTCCAGCCTGCTCCGCCTCGCGCGCCTGTGTGACCAGGTCGTCGGCAGTGACGCCGAGCGCCGCGATCGAGATTCGGTCCAGGGCGCTCACACGCTAGCCGGGCGCGTTGTCGAGCGATCGCCATAGATACAGACAGGCGAGCGTCCGGTGGGGACGCCAAGGCTCGGCGATCCGCTCGAGGTCATGCGGGCCCGGCAGGTCGTCGAGTCCGTAGGCGATCTGCACCGCGCGGCGGATCCCGAGGTCGCCGGTCGAGACCACGTCGGGGCGGGCGAGATGGAAGATCAGGAACATCTCGGCCGTCCAGGCGCCGACGCCCTTGATCTGGATCAGCTCCGCGACCACGTCCTCGTCCGGGAGCCGGGCCAACCGCCCCAGATCCACGGTGCCGTCCTCGATGCGCTCGGCCAGGTCGCGAAGGAAGCCAACCTTGGACCACGAGAGGCCGGCTTCGCGAAGGGACTCCGGGTCGGTCGCGATCAGCTCCGCGGGCGGCGGAAAGGAGCCGTCGAAGGGAGCGACGAGGCGCTCCCAGATCGCGCGGGCGGCCTTGGTCGAGAGCTGCTGGCCGACGATCGCCCGGGCGAGCGCCTCGTAGGCATCCGGGCGGCTGCCGCGCCGGTCGCTGTCGGGGTCGATCGGGCCACGCTCGTCGATCAGCCCTCGGATCACGTGATCGACGGAGCGCAGATGCTCGTCGCCCGCGCTCAACCGCGCGGCCGCGCGACGCGCGTGGGCGCCGGCCGGCCGGGTGGGGGTGCGCGGGCTCAGACCCGCTGGATGAGCGTCCCGGTGCCCAGGCCGCCGCCGCAGCACATCGTCACCAGGCCCCACTCCTTGTCGGAGCGCTCCAGCTCGTGCAGCAGGGTCGTCACCAGGCGGGCGCCGGTCGACCCCAGCGGGTGTCCGAGCGCGATCGCGCCGCCGTTCACGTTCACGCGCTCCATGTCCGGCTCGAGCTCGCGCCGCCACGCCGCGACCACCGAGGCGAACGCCTCGTTGATCTCGATCAGGTCGAGATCTCCGATCTGCATCCCGTTGCGGTCGAGCAGCTTCTTGGTGGCGGGGATCGGACCGGTCAGCATCATCACGGGGTCGACGCCGACCGTCGTCTCGTCGGCGATCCTGGCCCGCGGCTTCAGCCCCAGCTCGTCAGCCTTCTCGCGCGCCATCAGCAGCACGGCGGCCGCGCCGTCGGAGATCTGTGACGAGTTGCCGGCGGTGATCTTGCCGTCCTCCTTGAAGGCTGGCTTCAGCTCCGCGAGCTTCTCGATGCTGGTGTCGGGGCGGATGCCCTGGTCAGTGACGTGCGTGTCGCCGTTGACCGAGTACGGGATCACCTCCCGCTCGAAGCGCCCCTCCTCGGTTGCCTGGGCGGCGTGCTGGTGGGAGCGCAGGCCGATCTCATCGAGCTCTGAGCGGGGGATCTCCCACTTGTCGGCGATCATCTCCGCCGAGATCCCCTGCGGGACGAGGTTATAGCGCTCGAGCAGCTGCGGCGAGAAGGCGAAGCCGTGCTCCTGCTGGACGGACATCCCGTCGGCGAACGAGAGGTGGCCCATGTGCTCGACGCCGCCGCCGATCACGGCGTCATGCACGCCGGAGGCGATCAGCGCGGCGGCGAAGTTGACCGCCTGCTGCGCAGAACCGCACTGGCGGTCGATCGTCGTCGCCGGGGTCTCGATCGGGAGGCCCGCCTCGAGCCAGGCATTGCGACCGATGTTCAGGCCCTGCTCGCCGAACTGCTGTACGCAGCCAGCCACCACGTCCTCGACCTCGGAGGCGTCGATCCCGGTGCGTTCGACGAGCTCCTTGAACGTCGTCGAGAGCAGGTTGGATGCGTGGACGTCCTTGTAGTAGCCCTTCTCCTCGTGACCGCGGCCGATCGGGGTGCGAACGGCCTCGACGATCACCACCTCGCGACCCTGGAACTTGCCATTGCTCGCCATCCGGGAATGCCTCCGTTCGGTCGTTTGAGATGCCTCGATGGACGATAGCCGATCAGTTGACTGACCAGTCAACCAGGGCGCTCGAGCGCCGCGCCGGAGCTTTGGCCCCAGCGCGCTACTTCAAGAGCGGCAGCGTGACCGAGAGGTTCGAGACCTGGACCGAGAAGACCCCGTTGCTGGCCTGGTAGTAGGGCGCGTCGCGTCCGAGAAGCTGGAGCGCGACCGTGTGGCCCTCGCCGAACCGGTAGCCGTTGCCGTGCAGCTGGAAGGCGATCCGCCCGCCTTGGTCGTTGCGGAGGCTGTAGACGCCGCGGTCGACGAGGCGCTGCTGTCCGTTCGGCATCAGGTCCCACAGCCTCGCCGCGATCTCGCCGAACTGCCCCGTCGTCTCGATGTCTGCCCGCACGGTCGGCAGGCCGAGCATGGTGAAGGCACGATTGACGCCGTGCCTGTAGGTGGCGGTGTTGGGCTCATTCTGGGTGCTGACCGTCTTGCAGGCGTCGGTGGTGCCGCCGATCGGATCGAACTGCGCCGCCACGTTCTGATTACCGCCGCTGGAGGTGAAGGTCTTTGCGGGATCGGAGCCGAATACCAGGTTCCCGTCGTGGATCGCCCTCCAGCTCGCGGCCCTGAACGGGCCTCCATCGGGGGCGCTCCGGGGACAGGTCTGGGTGAATGCGGTCACCGAACCCCGGGGCGGGGGGCTGCCGTCATGGTTCAGGTAGGCGTCGAAGAACCGCGCCGCCTGGCCGAAGAGGACCTTGTTCGTGGCCGCCTTGTTCGAGCCCCGGCTGTGGCCGAGGTCCCCGAGCTGCAGGCTGACGGGGAAGTCTGGATATCGCGAGCGAAGGAGGTTGTACGAGCGGAGGGCGTGCAGGGGCGGGAACAGGTCGTCCGTCCAGCCGTTCTGGATCAGCAGGGGCGCCGGCGTCGAGGCGCCGGGGAGGAACGCCAGGCTGTAGGCGCTGTTGTGGTCGTAGACGCCGCGGATTGCGGCCATGGCGTCTGCGGAGAACGGCTTGCCCGCTTGGATCTCGGCGAAGTCCAGAGGGATATTGGCGTCCCGGTCGGTGCATGGGGTGGAGGCCGGCGCCGTCCCGCAGTAGTAGCCGGTGGCAGACCCGAGGGCGTAGAGCCCGCTGATGTAGCTCTGGATCGGAACCCCGACCGGGTTCAGGCTCTGCCCCAGGGGCGCGACCTGGGTGTCGAGGAAGCGGCCGTTGGGGATCAGGGCGTCCACGAGGTCGGACCACGGCCAGCGGGGGTACGCGGCGGCGATCCTGAGGGGCTTCCCGTTCGGGGTGCGCCAGGGCGCCAGGGCGCCGTCTCGCCTGCGGATCTTGTCGCGCAGGAAGGCGAGCTCCATGCTCTGCCCCCCTCCGTAGGAGACGCCAGTGACGCCGATCCTCCCCGGCCTGACGATGCCCTGGTCGGCGAGCAGGCCGAGCAGGTACTGGGTGTCGCGCGCCTCGAAGCGCGTGTCGGCGAGGTGGATGTAGCCCTTGCCGCAGGGACCGGAATGGTCTGGCGGCGGCGCTCCTCCGCAGGAGTCGCCGAAGCCGCGAGCGGTGTAGTTGAGGACGGCATATCCCTGACGGGCGAAGAAGTTGTTGCTGTACCTGTCGGTCGGGGAGGTCGACTCAAAAGCTGTCTTGCTGCCGCCCCAGCCGTGCAGCATCACGATGGTCGGAAATGGCCCGCTCCCCTGAGCCGGGAGGGTCACGTCGACGTCGAGGGGAACCCCGTCGAAAGTCGGGACCCGTTCGGCGCGGCTCGTGGTGGGGCAAAAGCGCACCCCGTTCTGGGCCTGACACGAGTGCCCGAACGGCTGCGGCGGTGCGGCGAACGCGTCGGCGGTGAACCCCAGGGTCGCGACGATGCCGAGCGCCGCGACGGCGACAGCCCACCGCCCCCGAAGGGCGCCACGCTGTACTAGTGAACGTCCCTCCATAGGGCCAGGATAACCGAGGCGACCGTTAGCCGCGTGGGATTGCGCCGGCCGCTACTGGCTGGGGAGCGGAGAGCCGGCGGCGATGAAGAACCAGATCGCCAGCGCGGCCCCGGCCAACAGCACGGAGGCGAGGATGACTGCCTCGAGCACGTTCACGCCGTGGGGGCCCGAACGCTCGTCGCTGAGGCTCTTCCGCCACGCCGGCAGATAGCGCCCCGACAACTGGGTAGTGCCCGTGATCCGCACGTAGAGGCGGTTCAGCCGCGACAACACCCACGCCATGGCCAGGATCGAGCAGACGATGCCGAAGAAGACCAGCATGTACGGGCCGCCCGAGGGCTGCTGGGTGTCCGCGATCATCGACGCGATCCAGATCCAGCCGAACGGGATCACCGTCCACATCGAGAAGGCGCCGAGCACCATCACCGCCACCACGAAGGTGGCGGCCAGGCTGGCGCCTGCAGCCGGAACGTGTCCCCTCGCATGCTGCGCCATGTGCGCAGGGTACGCCGCCGCGGCCCTCGGCGTAAGAAGCCAGCCTGACCAGCCCGGTCGGGACGGGGCGTGATAGTAACCACCGTGGGGTGAGCGGCTCGGATGGATACAGACGTCCGGCGGTGGTCGGCAGCGGGGTGATCGGCTGCGCCCTCGCCGCCTGCGCGACGGCGCTCGGCGAGGTCCGGCTGCTGGCCAGAAGCGACGTCTCGGCCTGGCGGGCCGAGGAGCGCGCCCAGGCGGACTGCTCGAAGGTCGAGGGAGCGATGCCGGGTCGGATCCGGGTGACCACCGACCCAGCGGCCCTGTCCAACTCCGACCTCGTGGTCGAGGCGGTGATCGAGGACCTCGACGCGAAGGCCGAGCTGCTCCGCGAGCTCGGCGACTCCTGTCCCCAGGCCGACCTGGCGAGCACCACCTCGTCGCTGCCGGTGGCCGAGCTGGCGACGCGGAGCGGCCATCCGGACAGAGTGTTCGGCTTTCACGTCTTCAACCCCGTGCAGCGCATGGAGCTGGTGGAGCTCTGCGTCCCGGATCGGGTCCGCGACGGTGTGCGCGAGCGTGCCCGCGGCTGGGCCAGGGCGCTCGGCAAGACCGTGATCGAGGTTCCCGACCAACCCGGCTTCGTCGTCAACCGCTTGCTCTTCCCCTACCTGTTCGACGCCGTGCGTCTGATGGAACGCACCGGCATGGAAGCCGCCGATGTCGACTCGTGCATGCGGCTGGGTGCGCGCTATCCGATGGGGCCGCTGCGCCTGCTCGACTTCATCGGGCTCGATGTAGCGGCTTCGATCGGCAAGAGCCTGTTCTCCGACACCGAGGAGGGCCGGTATCGCGCCCCCGGGCTGATCGAGGAGCTGATCGGCGAGGGCAAGCTCGGCCGCAAGAGCCACGCCGGGTTCTACGAGTACGACTGAGCGGCTACGCGGCGGTTCGCTTGCGCTTCCCGGCGAGGTCCCAGATCACGTCGGCCTCCGAGATCCCCTGACGGTGAGCCGTCTCGGTGACGTCCTCCCACGGAAGCTGCGCGTCGGGGAGCTCATCCCACCGGGCCAGGTCGAGCGATTCCAGCGCCCCGCGGAGCGCGGGCCCCAGATGCTCCTCGGCGCGAAGAACGGCCTTCAGGACCTCGAGCTGCTTGTCGGTGAGCTTCACCACCCACATGGTTGCCCCTTAGGTAGATGAGCTGACGGCTCGCAAGCTAGAGCCGTTCGCGGACGGAAGCAGGGGGCCCGAAAACCGCTAATTGCGGGTCTGAGGCTCGCCGGTGCCGGCCTGCCGGGGAAATTCGCCGGTCGCTGACGGGTGGATGCGAACCGCCACGATGCGGTTGTCGCGCACCGACTCGACCCTGACCTCGTAGCCGTTGGCCAGGATCCTGTCGCCCCGCTTCGGCAGGCGGCCAAGCTCCGAGAAGACGTAGCCGCCGATCGAGTTGAAGGCATCCGAGGAGACCGGGAGCTGGATCCCCACGTCCTCGAGGTCCCCCAGCGAAACGTGGCCCCGCACGTACCAGTCACCGTCGGTGAGCCGCCTCATCGAGGCGGCGCGCGGGTCGGTCTCGTCCTCGATCTCCCCCACGACCTCCTCGAGGATGTCCTCGACGGTGACGATCCCGACGGTGCGGCCGTACTCGTCCGAGACCACCGCGATCGAGCTGCGCTGGCGCTGTAGCTCGGCGAGCAGGTCGTCGAGCGGCTTGGTCTCGGGGAAGATCGGCACCTCGCGGATCGCCGGCTCGATCGAGGTATCGGGCCCCGCGTTCATGTACAGGCGCGCGAGGCTGTTGTTGTGGACGACGCCGCGAACTCGGTCCGGGTTGTCATCCTCGATCGCGATCAGCCGGGTATGGCCCGAGGAGACGCAGCGCTGCAGCGCCTCCTCGACCGTTTCCGAGGCGTTGACGGTGATCACGGCGGGGATCGGGGTCATCACCTCGCGCGCTTGCTGCTCGTGCAGGTGGAAGACGCCGGACAGCATCCCCGCCTCGCCCTGGTCCAGCGAGCCGCCGGTGGCCGATTGGCGGATGATCGCCTTCACGTCCTCCTCGGTGTGCTGCTCCTCCAGCTCTCCGGGGCTAACGCCGAACAGGCGCACGACCGCGTTCGCGATCTTGGTCAGGCCGACCGTGAACGGGCCGCTGAGCGCGCGGAACGCCGCCAGCGGCCGGGCCAGGAGGCGGGCCGTGCCCTCCGCCCGGGTGATCGCCAGTATCTTCGGCACCTGCTCGCCGAGCGCGATGTGGATCGACGTCACCAAGGTGAAGGCGATCGCCACCGAGATCGCCACCGCGACGCCGTGCGAGAGGCCGCCGAAGATCGGCTCGATCAGGCGGGCCAGGGACGGCTCGCCCAGGAAGCCGATCCCGATCGAGGCCATCGTTATCCCCACCTGACATGCGGACAGGTACTCGTCGATGCGGTCGAGCTGCACCAGCGCCTGCTCGGCGCCGCGCGTGCCCTCGCCGACCATCGCCTCGAGCCGCGATCGCCTGGCCCTCACCAGCGCGAACTCGGCGGCGACGAACACCCCGTTGAGCGCCACGAGCAGCAGCAGGAGGCTGAGGAGCAGAACCCTCACGGTCGTCGCGAGGCACGCTCGCCCGAGCTACGGGCGTCGCCTATGTCCTTGGTACTTCGAGGAGGGCGGTCATCGTCCATCGCAGGACGGTCGAAAGGTACCAGGGCTCTGGGGACGTAATCGCGGCCCCACTAGAGTCCAAGGCCGATGTCTGGGGACGCTCTGCAATCGGCGACGGGCGCCGGGCGCCCGGCGGCGGGGCGCACCGAGCAGGACCAGACTCCCTATCTCGACGCGATCGTGGAGTACGCGGAACGCAGGCCCGGTCGCTTCCACGTTCCCGGGCACAAGGGGGGACACGGAGCGGACCCGGCGGCAATCGAGGCGCTGGGCCAGGCCGCATTCGACCGTGACATCCCGGCGGGGATCGAGGGCATCGACGTCGGTCCCGACTCCCCCTTTCAACGGGCTCAGCGGCTCGCCGCGAGCGCGTGGGGTGCACGGCGCAGCTGGTTTCTGATCAACGGCGCCTCGCAGGGCAATCACGCCACCTGCCTCGCGCTTCGCCACGACGGCCGCAGCGTCGTCGTCCAGCGCAACGCCCATTCGAGCACCATCGACGGGATCATCCTCGCCGGGCTGGAGCCGACCTTCGTCGCCCCCGAGCTCGATGCCGAGCTCGGCATCGCCCACTGCCTGACCCCGGAGGCGCTCGCCGAGGCGCTCGACCGCTCCCCGGACGCCGTCGCGGCGTTGACCGTGTCTCCGACCTATTTCGGCGCGGTCACCGACGTCACCGGGCTGACGGAGGTCTGTCACGACCGGGACGTGCCGCTGGTCGTCGACGAAGCCTGGGGCTCACACCTGCGGTTCTCGCCGCTTCTGCCCGCAAGCGCCCTGGAGTGCGGTGCCGACCTCGTCCTCTCCTCCGTGCACAAGCTGCTCGGCAGCCTGACCCAGTCCGCAATCCTCCACCTCGGCCCGGGCGGCGTGATCGACGAGGACGTGGTCGACCGCTGCGTGACCCTGACCGAGTCGACCAGTCCGAGCGGGCTGCTCACCGCGTCGCTGGACGCCACCCGCCGATATGCCGCGGTGCATGGGGCTGAGCTGCTCGCCGAGACCCTGGCCGGAGTCGAACGCGCCCGGGCCGAGGTCCAGCGGATAGGAGGGCTCGACGTCCTCGACGAGCGGCTGGTCGGTCGCCCGGGGGTGCACGGCTGGGATCCGCTGCGCCTCTCGGTCGACGTCCGCGCCACGGGCAGCACGGGCACGCGGCTCGCATCGCTGATGCGGGAGCTGGATGACGTCAACCTGGAGCTCGTCTCCGAGAACGTGGTGGTCGCCGTCTTCGGGATGGGAGAGGACGCGGCCCTTAGCGCGGCGCGGTTCGTCGCCGCCATGGGCAGGGCGGTCGAGGCCCTCGGGGCCGAGGCCGAGCTCCCGAAGCGGCCGTTCACGCCGCCGCCGCCCTGGGGGAGCCTGGAGGCGCCGCCGCGCGAGGCCTTCTTCGGGCCGCAGGAGGTGGTGCCGTTCGATGAGGCCGTGGGGCGCGTCGCCGCGGAGTCGCTGGCCGCCTATCCGCCAGGGATCCCGAACGTGCTGCCCGGCGAGCGCCTGACCCAGGAGACAGTCGACTACATCCGCGAGGTGGTCGAGCACGGCGGCTGGGTCAGAGGAGCCGTGGACCGAAGCCTGCGAACCATTCGGGTGGTCAGCGAGTGAGCGAGGGCCCGACGGTGGCCTCGCAGCCCGAGGCTGCCTGGGGCGCCGACTCCGAGCACGGACGGTTGCTGGACGTCCTCGTCTGCCGCCCGGACAACTTCCGCTGGCTGCCGACCAGCGCGATCTCCCGCGCGACCCTGGAGAGCGGGCGGCGCTTCGACGGCGACCTGGCGCGCCGCCAGCACGCCGCGATGGTCGCGCAGTACGAGGAGGCGGGGGTCAGGGTCCACTTCCTGGAGCCGGATGCGGCGCTGCCATATCAGGTCTTCACTCGCGACTCGAGCGCCATGACCCCGAGGGGGGCGGTGATCACGCAGCTCCACCAGTGGTGGCGCCGCGGCGAGTACGCGGCCGCGATCCGCTTCTATCAAGGCAACCAGATCCCGATCCGCGGCATGATCACCGCCGGCGCGCTGGAGGGCGGCGACCTGATGATCCTCGAGCCCGGCTGCGCCGTGATCGGCGCCGGCGAGGGCCGCACCCAGGAGCCGGCGGCCCGGCAGCTCGCCGGCTGGCTCGCGGAGGACGGCTGGGAGGTCCGAGTGGAGCCGATCCCGGAGCGCTTCGTGCACATCGACGTGCTCCTCGCAGTGCTCGCGGAGCGGCTGGCGGCGGCCTGCGCCGACGTGCTCTCGGGCGGCTTCGTGAGCTGGCTTCGCGGTCGGGGCTTCGAGCTGATCGAGGTCTCGGCGGCCGATGCCTTCGAGCTCGGCGCCAACGCGATCTCGCTCGGCGACGAGCGCGTGCTCTCGGTCGCCGGAGCCGATGCCCTGAACGCGGCCATGCGCGCTCGCGGGCTGACCGTCCACGAGCTGGACCTGTCGATGTTCACCCTGGGCGGCGGCGGCGCCCATTGCCTCGCGCAGGCGCTTCGCCGCGAGCGCCTGGCGGGCGCGTGAGCGTCCTGCCGGCGATCGACGCCCGCCGGGTGATCGCCGACCTGCGCGAGCTCGATCGCCGCACCGGCGGGCCGGACGGGGCCCAGCGGCTCTGCTGGGGCGACGGGTGGCGCGACGCGCGCTCGCTGCTCGCCGACCTGCTCGGCGAGATCGGCCTGACGGCCAAGCCCGACGCGGCCGGAAACCTCTGGGCCTCAATCGAGGGCGAGCAGGAGCCCGCGCTGGCGCTGGGCTCGCACCTCGACTCGGTGCCGGACGGCGGCTGGCTGGACGGCGCGCTTGGGGTGATGGCGGCGCTCGACCTGCTCAGGACCTGGTCCGAGGCGGGCGTCCCCCCGCCTCGGACCCTGACGCTGGTCGACTGGGCCGACGAGGAGGGGGCGCGCTTCGGGCGCAGCCTGTTCGGCAGCTCCGCGTTCTCGGGGACCCTCGACCCCGCGGAGGTGCGTGACCTGCGCGATCGCGAGGGCCGCCGGCTCGCCGACGTGCTGGCGGAGAACAACGTCGATCTGGATCTCGCGCCGGAGGCGGCGAGCCGCGAGGGGCGGCTCGCCGCCTACCTCGAGCTGCACATCGAGCAGGGGCCGGTGCTCGAGGCGGAGGGCCTCCGGGCCGCCGCGGTCAGCGGCTGCGCCGGGGTGGAGCGCCACCGCTTCCGGTTCAGCGGCCAGGCCTCACACGCCGGGACGACGCCGATGGACCGCCGGCGCGACGCCGGCCTTGCCGCGGCCGAGCTGGCCCTGGAGGTGGAGGAGATCGCACGCCGCCACGCGGGCGTCGCAACCGCCGGCGCGCTCACTCTGCGGCCCGGGATCCCCACCGCGGTGGCAGGTGAGGCCGAGCTGCTCGTCGACCTGCGGCACCCCGAGGCGGACGAGCTCGCCACCATGCTCGACGAGACCCACGCCGCGGCCGAGGCGGTGGCATCCGAGCGCGGCTGCGAGCTCGGATCGGAGCCGGTCTGGCGGATCGAGCCGATCCCGTTCAACCCGCTGCTGGTCGCGGCGGCCCGCGAGGCCTGCCGCGAGGCGGCGGGCTCGGACCGGGAGCTGACCAGCGGCGCGCTCCACGACGCCGCCGAGGTCGCCCGCGTGCTGCCGACGGCAATGATCTTCTGTCCCTCGGCGGGCGGCATCAGCCACGCCAAGCAGGAGGACACCCCCGAGCCCGACCTGGCCGCCGGGATCGAGGCCTTCGGCCTGCTCGCGAACCGTGTCCTCGCCCAGCCGTAGCGCCACGAGGCGCGTGCGGCTCCGCCGTCACGGCTGCGCCGGTCTGAGCGGCGCGACCCGGAAACGCTGCTCCGCGGTTCGCTCCACGTGGGTCCCGAGCGGCTCGCACGCCTCGGCCAGCCGCTGCGCGATCCATTCCGCATCGTGGCCAGCGGCGAGCCGGGTGCGGCAATGGTCGAGGGCCAGCCCGACCAGCTCCAGCTCGACCTCAGGATCGCCGGGCCGCCAGATCGCCAGCACGCCGAGGTCGTTCCGCAGCCTGGAGTCGACCGCGTAGTCGTCGAGCGCGTCGCCGAGGTCGTAGAGCAGCGGGCCGCGCCGGTCCCACCCGGCGCCGTGGAAGACGTGCGCCGAGTGGCCGGCGACCAGATCGGCGCCCGCCTCCTGTAGCTCGGCGGCCACCCGGCGCTGCCAGCCCGCCGGCTCGGTGGTCATGTTGGGGCCCCAGTGGGGGAAGGCCACCACCTGGTCGCACTCCCTGTCGAGCCGGGCCAGCTCCTCGGCGAGCCAGTCGGGAATGGCGCGCCGCAGGTCGCCGTGGGCGATCCCCGGCGAGTCCCGGCCGGCTGCGAACTCGCGCGGGTGGTCGGAGACGGCCACCAGCCCGAGCCGGCGGCCCCCGGCCTCGACGATCGCGCCGCGGCGCGCCTCGGACTCGCTGCTGCCCGACCCGGCGACGGCGATCCCGGCCCCACCGAGCAGCTCGAGCGTCTCGATCAGCGCTTCGGCCTCGAAGTCGAGCGCATGGTTGTTGGCGAGGCCGGCGACCCCAACGCCGATGGCCTGGAGCGATTGCACCGCCTGGGGCGGTCCGCGGAAGAAGAACGGTTTGTGCCGGACGCGCCCCGTGGGTTCCCCGCGCGCCGAGATGCAGCACTCGAGGTTGCAGATCACCAGATCGCAGGAGCGGCACAGCTCCCGAACCTCGGGCGCCCACACCTCCTCCGGGGGCACCTCGGCGAGCCGCTCACCGACGGCACGCCCCAACATCACATCGCCGAGCAGTGCGATCGTCGGGGTCACACAGCCCGACTATCCACCATGTACGGCGTCGCCCCCGTACTCCTCCAGCGTGTTGCCGATCGGCGGGATCGGGTTGTCGCGAATGATTCGAGCCATGTGCAGGAGGTTGTGCGCACACCAGGAGCTGGTCCGCTGCGTGTACGGATGGTCGGGGCCACCGGCATCGAGGTAGGAGGGACCGGGCCCGGCTTCGCCGACCCAGTAGGTGTCGGCGTTGGGCGGCACCACGCAGCCCAGGTGGGTCATGTTGAAGAGGGTCGACTCGGCGCAGGCGTGGGCGCCATCCTCGTTGCCGGTCACGACCACGCCGGCGACCTTGTTGTAGAGCGGGTACTGGCCGACCTCGTTGCGCTCGTTGTACGTGCCGTCGAGGCGCTCGATCACCAGCTGCGCGATGGACGAGCGGTGGCCGAACCAGATCGACATCCCGATCAGCAGGATGTCCGCCGCCTTGATCTTGTCGAGAACCGGCGGCCACTCGTCGCCATCGCCCTCGTCCGAGGTGACCCCGAAGGCGATCGCGTAGTCCACGGGACGGAGGATCTCCGTCTCTGCCCCATGTTCCTCGAGCAGCCCGAGCACGCGGCGCATCAGCGCCTCCGTGTGTGAGGTCTCCGGCGACTTCTTCAGGGTGCAGTTGATTCCAAGCGCCGTGAGGCCGGCGCCAGCGTCCGCGTCCAGCTCCGCCAACTTCCTCTCCTTTCCTCCAGCTCCACGGCCAATCCGGGTCGCCAGTCGTAACCGCAACATATCCGGAGTCCCGCGGGCAGCGGAATCGTTTCGCGTTCGTGTCAATAGCCTTCGAGCGGTGAGCGCGTTCGAGAAGCTGATGGACCTGCCGATCGAAGTCTCCTCGTATGAGCTCGAGGGCCGGGACCGTGAGTACGGCTCCTTCACCCGCCCCTCGACGATCGTCCGGCTGCGCGGCGGTGGTCACGAGGGCATCGGGGAGGACGTCGTCTACGACGTCCTCGACCACGTCGCCCACCGCGACGCCGGGCCGGTTCACGACCTCACCGGCCCGAGGGCCCTGGGCGGGCTCTGCGAGCTGCTGGCGGAGCTCGACCTGTTCAGCTCCGCGTCGCCGGTGCGCGAGTCCTCGCGGCACTACCGCCGCTGGGCGTACGAGAGCGCCGCGCTCGACCTCGCGCTGCGCCAGAGTGGCGTCTCGATGCACGAGGCCGTGGGGCGCGACCCGAAGCCCGTCACCTTCGTCTGCTCCACGCGCCTCTCCAGCTTCGGGGACGACGACGCTCGCTCCACCACCGAGCCGGTTCGCCGACGGCTCGACAAGTATCCGACCCTGCGTTTCAAGCTCGATCCCGAAAACGACTGGGACGCCGAGCTGATCACGGAGCTGGCCGCAATCGCGGGCGTCGACATCCTCGATCTGAAGGGGCTGTACAGCGGTACCCCGGTCGACGTCGAGACCGACCCTGAGCTCTACCGCGCCGTCGCCGAAGCGTTCCCGGAGGCATACCTCGAGGACCCCGATCTGAACGACGAGACCCGGCCGGTGCTCGAGCCGCACGCCGACCGGATCACCTGGGACGCGCCGCTGCACTCCGTGGCCGACATCGAGGCGCTGGAGCGAAGGCCGCTGGCGATCAACTCGAAGCCGTCGCGCTTCGGCTCATTGGGCGAGCTGTTCGCCGTCTACGAGCACTGCGAGCGGGAGGGCATCGCGGTCTACGGCGGCGGTCAGGGAGAGCTCGGCCCCGGGCGAGGCCAGATCCAGTACCTGGCCTCGCTCTTCCACCCCGACACCCCGAACGACATCGCCCCCTCCGGCTACAACGACCCGGCGGTACCCGACGGGCTCCCCTCGAGCCCGCTCGACCCGGCGCCCTCGGCGACCGGCTTTCGCTGGGGCGAGTGGGCGGAGCGCTAGTCGGGCCGTCGTCCGAGAGGCGGCGTGGATAGCCTGGGGCGGGAACGAGACGAGGAGGACCGATGCCAAAGAAGCCCTTCGCCGACGCGCTCAACGAGCAGATCGCCAACGAGTTCGCCGCCCACCAGCAGTACATCGGCGCAGCCGTGTACTACGAGTCCGAGACCCTGCCCCGCCTCGCCGCCTTCTTCTACCGCCAGGCGGTCGAGGAGCGAAACCACGCGATGATGAT